>NZ_JBQHDB010000007.1:0-381890 GCF_052068135.1 Micromonospora sp. BQ11
CCCAGGCCAGCGGCACCGCCGCGATCAGCGCCGCGACCGGCAGCACCAGGAATACCCACAACATCACCAGGGAGCCGACCGGCTGAGTGCCCTCGATCAGCGGCTTCGGCGCCAGACGGGGCGTACTCGCGCGGACGGCGGACAATTCTACGCTCATCGCTACATACCTTCCGGGACCGGCCCGATGATCACGTACGCCCGCTGCGGAGCGCTCCAGCGTGTGATCCCGAACTGGAGGACTGACGAGGGGAAGGCCGCGAGGTCTGGGCAGCCGTCCGCTGGCTTTGCGGTAGAAGGCACCGCGTTGCCGGCGCAACGTTGGAGTCGATGACCCCGATACAGAGATGCCCTTCAGTCACCGGGCGAAACACCGCCCGTCTCGACTTAGCCGTGATCCTTCCGAGGTGGCGGTGGGTCGTGGTGGTCACGAACGGCCCGGCCAGAACAGGCGCGCCCTCAGGAGTACAAAATGTGCGCCAGCATGGCCCGCTTGGTGGCGCCGCGTTGACCTGCGTTCCCCCAGTCGACCGGCTCGGCCGACGACCGCACGTCGACCACACCGGGCGGGCCAGTCACCATGATCGTTGACCCGATTGACCCACATTGGCACCAGCAGCGCGACCGATCCACGTAAGAGTGGCGGTCGGTGCTCAACCGTCCCGGCCGAGCGGCGGCGGGGACTCCACCATCGCGGCGAGGAGGTCGGCCACCGGCACGGTGGCGAACCCGACCCGGTTGTCGCTGGCCCCGTACGGCAGCCACAGCTCACCGTCGTGGACGAGCCCTCCGCAGGAGTAGACGACGTTGGGGACGTAACCGTCCTGCTCGGCCTCGTCGGGCGCCAGGAGCGCACTCGGCAGCCTCGCGATCACCCGTTCCGGTCGGCGCAGGTCGAGCAGGAGCGCACCGATGGCGTACCGACGCATCGGGCCGACGCCGTGGGTGAGTACGAGCCAGCCGGCGCCGGTCTCGATGGGCGATCCGCAGTTGCCGACCTGGATCAGTTCCCAGCTGTCCCGGGGGGCGTGCAGCGGCACCGGCTCCTGCCACCGGTTCTCACCGTCGAGGCGGGTCAGGCCGATGGTCTCGCCGTCGGCGCGGCACAGGGCGAGGTGCCGGCCGCCGACGGTACGGGGGAACAGCGC
Organism: Micromonospora sp. BQ11; assembly: GCF_052068135.1. NCBI lineage: Bacteria > Bacillati > Actinomycetota > Actinomycetes > Micromonosporales > Micromonosporaceae > Micromonospora > Micromonospora sp. BQ11. The sequence goes on from NZ_JBQHDB010000007.1 coordinate 1,146, forward strand.
GACGCCCTTGTTGCGGACGCCCGGCCCGCGCATCGGGGTGATCTCGAAGCGGCGCAGGTCGTTGCTGGCCAGGGCGCGGGTGGCGATGCTCCGGCCGTCGTAGGCGGTGTAGGTGGCCCGGTACACCGGTCCGGACTCGTCGATGAACCGGACGAACCGGGCGTCCTCCATGCCGTTGCTCTCCGCCGGAACAGCCGGCCAGAGCACCCGTTGGTGCAGCCCGGTGTCGGCGGGGAAGGTCATGGCGTAACTGGCGGCGTTGGTGCGGCGTACGTGTTCGAGGGTGTCCGGTCCGGTGCTGCGGGAAAGCAGGTCCGGTGGCAGATCGCCGAGCACCCGCTCGAAGGTCGCCTCGTCGTACCGGTCGGGCAGGGCGTCCAGCACGGACGCGGTGACCTCGTTGTCGCAGTCCTCCTCGGCCAGGCCGGCGGCGAGCAGGTCCCGGCGGTGCCGTACGGCCGTCCGCTGCCCGACGACCAGCGGGCCCGAGCGGTCGGCGACGGTGAGCCGGCGTCCGGCTCCGAGGACGGCGGTGGCGAACCCGATGGACGACAGGTGGCCCTCGCCGATCTGGCGCAGGCTGATCGCGACGCGCAGCTGCCCGGCGCCCAGACCGCCCTGGTCCGGGTGGACCACCATCGACGGGTTGCACAGGGCCGCCGCCTCGACCGCGTACTCGTGGCTGAAGTAGGCGCCGATCAGAAGTCGGGTGGTGGGGGGTAGGTCCCGGGCCCGGGCGATGCGGTGCCGGACGAGGTCGTGGTGGTGGTGGAACGTGTCGTCCAGGTTCCGGTGTCGGGTGCCGAAGCGGTCGAAGGTCTCCCTGAGCAGCCGGCCGGTCTCCTCGTCGTCGAGGTGCGCGACACGGTCGATGAGCGCCCTCGCGCGGCTGCGTACCAGGGCGGCGTCCTCACCCGGGACGAAGAGCTTGACGACGACCCGGCGTGGATCCGGGGCGAGGGTGGCGCCGTGCCGGACGGCCAGGGCCTCGGTCACGACCACCGCCGGGCGTGCTGCAAGGTGGAGATCAGCGCGAGGGTCGATTCGGCGCCCTGGTTGAAGTTGGGTCCGTGCGCGGTCAGCCCGTCGTAGCCGCCGCCGGTCGCCGGATCCCACATCCGCGTGCCGACGTCGTTCTCACCGAGGAACCACCCCACCGCCTGCCGCACCCCGGCTTCCCAGCCGGAGTCGCCGGTGACCGTGGCGGCGGTGGCGCAGGCGTCGGCGAAGGCGGCGACCTCGATCGGTTGCTGGTCGTGGCGCAGCCGCGCCGCGCCGCGCTGCCACCCGCCGGCCGGTACGACGGACAGGTGCCCGTCGCGGAGCTGGATGTCGCGCAGCCAGGCCAGCATCCGCAGGCCGTTGTCGAGGGGCGGGCCGTCGTGGCGCAGTTGGCTGGCGAGGATGACGACCTCCGCAAGGGCCGCCGAGGCGTAGGTCAGCCGCGGCCAGGGCCAGGGCCACCGTGGATCGGCTCCGGGACCGCCGATCGTCGTGGCGGCGTCCGTCAGAAGCGCAGCCGCGGCGGCGTGGGCCGGGTGGCGGCGCAGTACCTCGGCGGCGCCGAGCCCGGCGAAGGCCATCGCGTGCGGGGCCGGGGAGCGCCGGGTGGCGCCGCGGCTGAAGGCGACGAGCGCCTCCTCCCGGATCCAGGGGGCCGGGCTGCGGGCCGCGGCGGTGCCCAGCCCCCACAGCGCACGGCCCCACCAGTCGCCGAGGCCGGGCTCGTCGGTCCAGCGCCGGTCGTGGCCGAGCCGGTTGCGGAAGGCGCCGGCGGCGTCCTGCGCGTGGGTCAGGAAGGCGAGGTAGCACTCGGCGAGCCGGAGCACCTCCTCGGTCGGCTCCGGCTCGCGGCTGGTGACGACCAGGCCGCGCGCGACGTCGTCGGTGCAGTAGCCGTGCTCGCGGCGGACGATGGCGTGCCGGGCGTGCTCGAACAGCCCGGTGTCGTCGCTCAACCGGCTCAGGTGCGCGAAGCTCGGCCGGGGCGTCGGATGCCGGCGGCCGCTGCCCGGCATGCTGGACAGACCGGTGGTCGCGGTCACGCCGACGCCGCGCTGACCGCGGGACGACGGGCGGCGACGAGCCGCTCGGCGAGCGTACTGTAGCGGGCCGCCACCGCCGGCCAGCGCAGGTCCGCGGCCAGCGGCCGGACACGGCCGGCCAGCCGCGCGCCCAGGCCCGGTTCGGTCAGGATCCGCCGGATCGCGACGGCCAACGCCGCCGGATCCTGATGGGGTACGACCAGACCGGGACCTCCGGTGAGCAGCTCGACGGCGTGCGGGAAGGCCGTCGCCACGACGGGCACCCCGGCGGCCACCGCCTCGATGAGCACCCCAGAGGTGACCTGTTCGCGGGAGTCGTACGGCAGCACGACCACGTCGGCGGAGCGGATCAGCCGGCCGAGGGTGGCCTGGTCGTGGTAGACGTCCTGGTAGTCCACGGCGTGTGCGACGCCGAGTTGCGCGCCGAGCCGGTGCAGCCCCGACCGGTACGCCTCCCCCTGGTGCTCGACCACCTTCGGATGGGTCCGACCCGCGACGGTGTAGGTGGGTGTCGGGTCGAGGTCCTGCAACTGCGCGAGGGCCCGCAACGACCACTCGACGCCCTTGCCGGGACCGAGCAGTCCCCAGGTCAGCAGGTGCGGCCTGGTACGCCGGTCGGCGGGTAGGCCGACGTGCTCGGCGGCGCCGTGCGGGATGACCGTGACCTTGCCCGGACGTACGTTGTAGCCGACCAGCAGCCGGTCGCGAGCCGTGTCGGTCATCGTGACAACCGCTCCGGCGGCGGTCACGATCTGCTCCAGCAGGGACCTCTGCCGGGCCGAGGGCCGGCGGAGCACGGTGTGCAGGACCACGATGCTCGGCACGGTCAGCCGGCGCAGCAACGGCAGGACGTCCTCGCCGTCGGCGCCGGGGTAGATGCCGTACTCGTGCTGGACGACGGCCACGTCAAAGGTGTTGAGGGCCGTCGCGCCGTCCCGCCATCCGGCCTGGGTACGCGTCGACCAGGTGTGCACGACCCCGGGTCCGGCCCGCAGGTCGTCGCCGCGGTCGGTGACCCGGACGATGCCGCCACGCGTACCGTCGGCGGTCAGGTGGGCGGCGAGGGCGGAGTTGAAGGTGGCCAGTCCACACCGGGTCGGCGGGTGCGTGCTGAGGAATCCGTAGCTGGGCATGGGTGTCGGGCCTTCCGTTTGCCGGCCGCCTCCGGGGTACGGGGGCGAACCTCACGCGGTATCGGCGCACGCCGGCCAGCGTGTGTGGCCAGCGAAACGGATGCGTAGGCGATGACCGGGTTCAGCGGTGCGATCGGCGGGTGAGGTGGTCGTAGACCGCCAGATAGTCGGTGACCATCCGGTCCGCGCCGAAGCGCTGCCCGGCTCGGGCACGGCAGCCGGCCCGGTCCAGCCCAGCGACCCGAGTGACGGCGTCGACGGCCTGCTCGACGGTGTGCACCAGGAACCCCGTCACCCCTTCGTCGACGACCTCCGGCATCGATCCCCGCGCGTACGCGACGACGGGCGTGCCGCAGACCATCGACTCCACCACTGACAGTCCGAACGGCTCGTCGAAGGCGATCGGGTGCAGCAGGGCGGTGCTCGCGCCCAGCACCTCCGCACGCCGTCGAGGGCCGACCGATCCGAGGAAGACGACCTGGTCGCCGTCGATGTGGGGGGCCACGTGTTCGGCGAAGTACCGCTCGTCCTGCACGATGCCGCAGATGGTCAGCGGCCGGCCGGCGCGGCGGGCGATCGCGATGGCGGTGTGGGTGCCCTTGTCGGGATGGATCCGGCCGAAGGCGGCCAGTCCGGTACCGGCGTCGCGGGTGAACGGCAGCCCGGTGAGATCGACGCCGTGGTGCACCGTGGCGACGTAGTCGAGGTCGGCGCTCCGGTCGGCGTCGGAGATCGACACGTAGGACGAGCGGGCCCGGGCGTACGCGGGGAGGATCCCCGGACCGGAGAAGCCGTGGACGGTGGTGAGGAGCGGAGCGCGGCAGTGTTCGGCGAAGGCGAGCGGTAGCCAGTCGAGGTGGCTGTGGACCAGGTCGAACTCCCCGGAGCGGGCCATCGCGTGGGACACGTGCATCGCCTCCCACACCCGGCCGTCCAGGTCCGGATCGTCGGCGTACCCCCGGGGACACACGCCGTCGAGGGCCGCCGAGGTGACGGAATCCAACGTCGCGAAGAGGGTCACGTCCACGCCACGGGTGACCAGCCCTTCAGCGAGCAGCCCGGTCACCTGCTCCCAGGGACCGTAGTGGTCTGGGGGTGTCCGCCAGGCGACCGGCCCGAGCAGGGCAACCCTCACGGGGACGCGTCGGCGAGATCGGCCGCGTCGAGACGCAGGGTGGCGAGCAGCCCCACGTGCTTGGCGGGGTCGACCCGCTCCGGTAGTTCGCGCTCGACCCAGTCGGCCCTGGCGTGCTGGCCGCGCTCGCGCAGAGCCGTAACGATCCTGTACCTGGCGATCCTCATCGTCTGCCCCCTTGAGAAGCCGTTCGGGATGGTCGTGCGTACCGGTGGCGGTATGACCGGTGGCGAAGGTCCAGCGGCGGTGATCGGACGAGCGGCCATGACTTCCTCCTGGTGATCCCGACGGCTCGGCCCGGGTGCCCGAGCGGTTCCTTGCCGGCGCCGGGTCAGCGGAGCATCCCGGTTCTCAGTTGGGCCAGCGAGCGCTTCAGCAGCCGGGAGACGTGCATCTGGGACAGCCCGACCCGGGCGGCGATCTCCGCCTGGGTCAGATCACCGGAGAACCGCATGGTCAGGATCCGGCGTTCGCGTAGGGGAAGCGTCGCGAGGAGCAGCTCGAGGGTGAGATGATCGTCAACGGCGGTGTATCCGGCATCGGCGGCGCCGCTGAGCGCGTGGCGATCGATGCCGTCGGCCGCGGGCCGTGGCTCGTTCAGCGGCGCCAGGCGATAGACACCGAGGGCGGCGACGGCGGCCAGGAGTTGGGCGACGGTCACCTCCAGGGCTTCGGCGAGCTCTAGATCCGTCGGTTGGCGACCGCGTTGCTGCGCCAGCCTGCCCCGGGCCTCGGGCACCTGTGCACCCAGTTCCTGGGCCGCCCGCGGGACCCGGATCGCCCAGGCCGTGTCGCGGAAGTGCTTCCGGATGCCGCCGAGGATGGTCGGGACGGCGTAGGCGGCGAACGGCACGCCTCGACTGCTGTCGTATCCGTCGACGGCCTTGATCAGGCCGAGCGCGCCGACCTGTGCCAGGTCGTCGTAGGACTCCCCGCGGCCGGTGTACCTGCGGGCCAGTCGAGCCGCCATGGGCAGGTTCGCCTCGATGATCCGGTTCCGCAGCCGTGCGCGGTCGGGATCATCGACGTTCAGGGCCGCGCGTTGGCGCAACAGCTGTTCGCTGTTCCCCGTAGCCGGGCTCAACGTCGAAGGGAAGGAGACGGCTGTGGGTGTCAAGGCGGAGGTGACCATTGTTCCAACGCCCCTAACGGGCTGGTGGCGGCGAGACTGGCGGCCACCGGGGACCCGGGCGACACCGTCACCGTACGCCTTCATCTCCCCGACCGACACTCGGACGGGTTCCGGGTGCCGAACCGGTCGTCAGTCGGAGCCGTGGGTGACCGGCGCCGGCGCGAACTGCTCGGAGCCGTCGACGATCGCCTGGGACAGTTCGGACAGTCGCCGGTTGTGGCTGCGGGCGCCGTCGCGCAGTAACGCGAAGGCCTGACCCACGTCCACCTGGAGGCGTTCGGCGAGGATTCCCTTGGCCTGCTCGATCAGAACGCGGCTGTTCAGCGCGGTCTGCAGCTGTTCGGTGAGCATGTCGCGTCGATGGATGGCGCGCTGTTGCAGCAGTCCGATGGTGGCCACGTCGGCGAGTGCCTGACCGATGCGGAGCTTACCCTCGTCGAGGGCTCCCGGCCGGACCTCGAAGAGGTTCAGCGCGCCGATGACCTCGGAACGCAGGCGCATGGGCAGGGCGTGCACCGCGGCGAAGCCGACCTCGGCCGCCGCGGCGGCGAACCTCGGCCATCGGGCAGGGGTCAGGTTCAAGTCGGCGACCGACACCGGTTGGCCCGTACGGAAGCAGTCGAGGCACGGCCCCTGGTCGGTCTGAAGCTGGAACAGCTCCAGCAACCGGGTGCGTTCGGAGGAGGCGGCTACCACCTGCAGCGTGTCCCGCTGGTCGGTCAGGAGCAGCCCGGCCGCCGACACACCCAGCAGATCGACACACCTCTCGGTCAGCACGTGCAGGAACTCGATTACGTCGAAGTCGTCGACGAGAGTGTCGGCCATCTCCACGAATACGTCGGCCAGCTGGGTCTCGGCCATCTCAGTCACCTCGTCAATCACTGGTTCCACCGGTCACCCGACGGGATGGTCCGTAAGGCGCCGTCCTGGCGCCGATCCCCTGTTCACCCATGCCGGTCACCACGTGTCCTGGCCGGGCCGAGACGCAGGCGCCGGGCGACGACGTCAGTTGCCACGTCCCGCAACTGCCGGTCCTGGGAGTACGCATGGGCGCGCAACCGGACGAGCGCCACCGCCGCGGGCACTTCCAACTGGACCATGATCATCCCGGTCGCCTGGTGCACCTCGGGGTGGTGCAGGCCGGTCCCCTCGGGCCACTGATCGTCCCGGTCCACCCCGTGGCGCGCCGCGCCGTTCAGCAGCACCGCGCATGCCGTGTCCGCCAGGACCAGCACGTCGGCCAGTTCCTCTGCCGCGAGGTCATCGGCGCGGGCCCGGTAGAGGTCCAGGACACCGAGGTTGATCCCGCCCACCCGTAGTGGCAACGCGAACACCGCGCAGGCCCCGGCGAGGACCGCGGCCGGCGCGAACACCGGCCAGCGGTTTCGGCACTCCGGCACAGTCAGGTCGGCGACCAGGACAGGTCCACCGGTGGTGGCGTCCACGCACGGTCCCTCACCGAGAGTGAGGGTCAGGTCTTCCAGCTCCAGGGCGGTCCGGTCCGTGGCGTACACGAGTTCGCGCGGCGTGGCATCGAGGACGACGGCGACGGCGGCGGAGTCGACGCCCGCGACCGAGACTGCCGCCGCGCAGACATGATCGACAGTGACCGCGCCACCTCGCGCCGCATCACCGAGAGCGGCCCACAGTCGCAGCCGACGATCGGAGGTCCTCGGATCGCCGCGCCCCGGGTTGTCCTTGCCCACTGCTGACTCCGACCCGGATCGTTCGAAGCGGACGTTACGGTACGGCGCTGAGGTCCCGGGCGAAGGCCAAACCATACTCCGCATGACGCCGCCACGCGACCGGCGGCTCACCGGACCGTGACGGCGCCGACGGCTGCCGAGCCGATCCAGGCGCGGAAGCGTACGCTGAAAGTGTCGCTCGGGACCCCGGTGGCTGACAGTCGCCGCTGGCGGACGCCCCCCACCGATCGAGGTCACCGTGTTGACCACTCGCCCCGCCATCCCCACCGGTCAGGTCACCGGGCCTCCTCGCGTTCCTGGCAAGGCACCTTCCACCGCATGTCGGACCGCGACGGTCTGTCACAGGTCCGCAATCAACCGGACGCGCCGGCGCACCATCGCGCTCAGGCCGGCCAGATGCTCCTCGGAAGGCGGCGGTTCGTGATGACCGCACCCCGGAACAGTCATGTTCGATTCTTCCCGCGCGACGGTCACCGCGGCACCGATGCTTCTCGTCCGATGCCTCCGCGGCCGGCGGTGAAGCGCTCGCGGGTCGGAGGTCTGTGGGTCGCTGCCGTGGCGTTCGCGGTCGTACTCCTGCTGCTGCTCGTCTTCGTACTGCAGAACGGGCAACCCGCTGAGGTGTCGTTCCTCGGCGCGCACGGCACCCTGCCGATGGGGGTGGCACTGCTGCTGGCCGCGGTTTCCGGGGTCCTGCTCGTCGCCCTCCCCGGCACCGCCCGGATCGTGCAACTCGAAATGCTGGGCCGCCGGCGCGTCACGCAGGAAGCCGGCGCGGCCGAGCATCGTGCGACTACCCCGCCGGCGCCGGGCATCGCCATCGTTCCGCTGCCGCCCCGCCCAGAGAATCAGGGCGGCTGAGCCATCTCCGTCACCACGCCAGCCACCACGATCTCCGCATCGACCATCGCCGCACCCCGGCTCGCCCTCGCCCTCCCCCACGACCGGGCGGTTCTGGACGGCGGGTGGTGGCCGCGGTCCTGGACCCGGCCACCGAACTCCCCGGCCTGGTCCTCGCCCTGTCCGAACGCCACGGCCGGATCCGGCATCTCATGCTCAACATCCACACCTGGGAAAGCCGGATCCGCCGGTTGACCGTCGGGCCGGACCTGATCCGGATCGGCTGGTTCGACACCCTCGACCCCGCCCTGCTGGTCGCCACCACCGGCCGCGACCTCCAGGTCGATCTGCTGGTGGTACCGCCCGCCACCCCGACCGCGGCGGCCGAGTGGGCGATGGCGACCGCCGCCGACCCAACCAACCTCAGGCGGGCGCCCGACATCCTGGCCAGCACACCGGCTCGGCCCAGGGCTGCGGCGGCGATCGGCTCCGACACGTACGCGGTGTGGGACGACGAAGGTGGCAGAACCTCGCTGATCGGCGCGGATCCTCACCGAGTTCGAGCCCACGACGGTGTCGCCTGAATTCAGTTTCAAGTGGAGCCGGCAGACGGCTGCGGTGCCGGTGGGCTGACCGACAAGAACCGCTGGTCGGCCCGATGCGATGCCGGCGGCTCGCCCAGCACGGCGGTCAGTTCGCGACCGAGGAACTCGTCGTATCCGCTGATGAGGGGCGGACGGCGGCCATCGATCTCGCGGAGCCGCTCCCCAACCCGACGGACGGCGATGGCCGTCACCCACGCGAGACCGTCGACCTGATCGGCGGCGCACCTCGGCGCAAGGTGCCAGACCTCGACGAACACCGCCCGGGTCACCGCGACGGCGGCCGACGGGCTGCCCACACCCTCACGCACCTGGATGAAGACCGCACGGACGAGGCGGCGGTAGAGCCGACCGAAGGCGGCCCGGTCACGGTCGGCGATCCGCTTGACGAGGTCATCCACGGACTCCCGGCCAGGGAGGACATAGGCGGGGGGAACACGCATCCGATGCTCCTGGTGGTGTGCCTGCGGCTGGGGCACCACCAGGGACCAGGGCGGCCGTTACGCCGCCCACCCTACGCCATTGCGCCGGTCCTTCTCCGCACCAAGTGATGGTTGCCGACCAGCGGCAGACGCGAGCCGTGATCCCGGCGACGAACCGACTCCGACGACCGGTGTCCGGGTGGTGGCCGCTGGCGATGGGATGCTCGCGCCGGCGGTGACCCGCCGGCTGATCGACGAGTTCGCGCGTCAGCCGGGGCGGCCCGGCCGCTGCCGCGACGGCTGGAGGGGGTGACCGAGCGCCCGGCGGGGCTGCAGGAGCGCGGCTCGGCGGCAACCCTTCGCCACTGAGTCTCTTCGCTCAGGAGCGCCACCACTGCCCCACCTGGGCGGGCACGATGCCGGTGCTGGTGTCGTACGCGGACGGCAGGTGGATACTGCGGTCACGACCAGTGCGGAGTGTGACGAGGGTTGCGGGCGTTTGTCACCGGATGCAAGTATCGACCGTCGCCACATCGCCGCGACAAACGGGGGAACGGCCAAGGCGACGGGTCGTTTCTTCGTGCGTACGGCCCGTCTGCATGGAGCATGAATCGAGCCTGTCACTCAGTGATCGACGCGGGGACGACCAGCGAGGCGTCGGCTCCCTCAACCTTCGCCGCTCCAAGGGCCTGGTCGGTCTCGCCGTCATCGGCGCGATCCTGGCCGCCCCGATGCCGGCCCTCGCCGAGGGCAGTTGGAGCAGCAGCCTGAGCGGAATCCGCAATGGCTACATTTCCCGGACCTGGACCGACAACAACAACGACAGTGTCATCACGAAGACGGTGTTGTCCGGGTGCTCCCGGTCCGACGGCGCCAACTTCACGCTGACGGTCGACCTCCGCCGTGAGCGCAGCCTCTCGCCCGATGTGTCCTACGGCATCATGGACGTCTCGGCCTGCAAGGGTGGAACGGGCACCGGCACCTGGGGCGACCAGACCTCCGGCACCTACTTCCTCCAGTTCGGGCACTACACCTTTGGCACGGTCTCCGCGACCAGCGTGAAGACCTACTTCTGATCGGGATGGCCGTGAGCGGAGTTCATGCCGCTCACGGCCACTCGAAATAGCGACGGATTCGTATTCGCCCGAGAGAAAGCGCCACCATCATCAGCGAGTCATTTCACGTCCGCGGCGACGACGTCTTCTTCCGCTATGGGAGGCGCGGGGCAAGTGAGGTGCTGAAAAGTGTCAGTCTCGCTCTGGACGCCCGCCCGACGGTGCTTATCGGCCCCAACGGTGCGGGCAAGTCGACGCTCATGCGTCTGCTCACCGGTCAGCTCAAGCCGAGCAGCGGTTCCGTCACCCGAAAGGGGCGTGTGGGTGGGCCGCTCAGCACACGGTCGCCCTGCCCGGCTTCACCGTTGCAGAGCAGGTGCAGTACGCCAGCTGGCTCGCCGGTCTCGGCCGTGCCGAGGCGGTGGACGAGGCCACCCGGGCGCTCGGCAAGACTCACCTGACCGACCTGGCAGACCGCCCGGCGACCCAGCTCAGCGGAGGGGAGCGGGCGCGGATGGGCATCGCGTGCGCGTTGGCGTCGGCGCCCGACTTCCTGGTGCTCGACGAGCCGACGGCGGCGCTCGACCCGCTGGCCCGCCGGTCGGTCACCGCGGTCCTGCAGGGGCTGGCCAACCAGGGCACCGGTCTTTTCGTCTCGTCGCACACCGCCACCGACGTCGGTCCACCGTTCGAGCGGCTGCTGGTGCTGCACCGCGGCCGGCTCGAGTTCGACGGCTCGGTCGAGGAGTTCTTCCGGCTGCGGCACGGCAGCGGTGTCGTGGCGGACCTGGCGCAGGCGCTCCGTGACGACTGACGCCGCCCCAATGTCTTTCCGGATGCGGGCCCTACCACGCCGCCGAGGTGACCGCTCACTCCTGCGAACGCCGGCCGCTCTGCTCGCCGTGCCGTGCATCGTGCTCGGGCACCTGTTCCTCTCGGCCAACCCGCCAGTCGCCGCGTACGCTCCCGCAGGCGCGGCAGCCGTCGCCGGGACGATGAGCATCATCGCCCCGCTGCTCGCGGCCTGCGCGGCGTGGGAGGCGTTGACCCTCCGCGCGCTCTGGGGCCTGCTCACCGTCGACCGGCCTTGGTGGCGGGTGCTGCTGGGCCGGCTGGCCCCGGTGCTCGTGGCCGGCCTGCTGGTGCAGGCGGTCCTGTACGCCGACGTGCTGCTGACCTCCTCCCGGCTCGGCTGGCCCGGGTGGCAGCTTCCCCTCCTCTCCGTCCTCGGCACGGTGACGTGGACGATCTTCGGCGCCGCCGTCGCGCTGGTGCTGGGTCGCGTGCTCGCCCTCACCGTGGCGCTGCTGGCGCCGTATCTGCTGCTGACGCTGCCCGCCGGTTGGGAGCCGCTCTGGCTGCGTCATCTCAACGGGAGCCCGTTCGACTGCTGTTCGACGAGTGAGCTGCTCGACCCGCGGGTGACGATCGGGTCGGTAGGCGTCCTCGGCGCGATCCTCGTGGTGTCGCTCTGCCTCGTCCGGGTGCGGCTGGCGCCGAGCCAGGACCGGCCGTGGGTCCCCCTGGTCACGGCGGTCGCCGCGGTGGTCGCCGGGGTCGCCGCCGCGGGCGCGGTGACCGGCCTCGGCGCCTCACCGGCCCGGCCCCGCCCCATCGCCGACCTCGTCTGCCGCGGGACGGTGTGCCTATGGCCGGAGGACTCGGTCGCCCGCGACGCGAACACCGCCGCGTGGGACGCCGTTCGCGCCTCGTGGGCCCGGCTGGGGCTGCCCGCGCCGACGGTGGACCGCGTCGGGCCGATCCAGGCGGACGGGATGCTGCCGCTCACGACCGCCTCCCGCGATGTCCAGGCGGCGAAGGCGACGATGGCGCAACTGCTGCCCCGCGCGCTGAGCGGGTGCCTCACGGAATTCGACGACGCCGCCCAGGGCGAGCGGCTCGACTCGTTGAGCATGCTGCTCGCACGCGACCTGGGGGTGGAGGACCAGCTCGCCGCTCCCCTCCCTACCGGTTCGCCAGCCTCCACGCCGGCCCTCGCGCAGCGGCTCTGGCAAGAGATCGGCAGGTGCCCCGGATGACGCTCTACCTCCGATCGCACCGGGCGGTGCCGCTCGTGGCGGGGAGCGCACTGCTGATGGTCGTGGGCTGGTGGCTGGCAGGCACCACCCTTCCCGTACCGCAGCTCTTGCAGGGCCGCACCGCGCCCGTCGCCATCGAGATGCTGCTGGGGGCGCTCTACGCGCCGCTGGTCGCCCACGGCTTCGGCGGAGTGACCCTCCACTTGGAGCACGCCTCGCGCCGCCGGCTCCTCGGCCCGGACCTGCTGCTGGTGGGACTCGTGCTCGCTCCGGTGGCCGTCGTCGGCGCGGCGGCCACGTGGACGGGGGACGGCGCCAGCGGTGCCGGCGCCGTCCGCAACGCCCTGTTCTTCGTCGGCGCCGCACTGCTGCTGCTCAGCGTGTTCGGGCAGTCGGCCGCGGTCGTGGCGCCCATCGCGTACTTCTTCGTGGCCAGTGTGGTCGGCGGTCGGCCGGACGGGTCGGCGGAGTGGTGGGCGGTGGTACGGGGACCGGCCCACGCCAATTCGTTGGCGGTAGCCTTGGCGCTCCTGGCCCTCGGGACCGGGCTGTTCCACCTCCGGGCCCGCCCGTCCGCCGCACTGCGCCCCGCCTGAGAGAGTGATGGGTGACGTGAGGGTGCACCCGTCGCCGTGGCCTCCGGTCGTGGTCAGCGGGTCACCGTGCGTTCCTCGGTCCGACTCGCGATACAAGCGCACAGCGCGCTGACGTAGCTCATCGGCCCACGGCCATCAGACCATGATCAAGAAGCTCCGTGGCCGCGACCGCCTCCACCGCGAACCGGATGCGCCCGGAGACGGACCCGCCGTAGCGGTCCGTGCGGAGGTTGGCGTTCCCGGCGAGGAACTGCCCGATCAGGTACCCGTTCGCGCCGTGCAGTTCCACGCCGTCGAAGCCCGCCTGAACCGCTCTGCGCGCCGCCGCGAAGGACTTCACCCGGACCGGGCCGGCGCGCCTTCTCGCCGTCCCGCGGAACGGGTCGGCGAGAAGGCGCACCGGCCGGTCTGCCGTGCTAGGCGCGGACGGTCACCGGTGCGCTGGTGGCGCGGCCGTCCACGTGGCCCGCCTTCACCGCCACCACGGTCACGGTGACCGCCTTGTCGCGCATCGCGGCTGTCAGCTTCAGCGTCTTCGTCGTGCCTGACAGCACGCCGCCCACCCGCCACTCGTAACGGTAGGAGTCGGCGGCCGGCGTCCAGGTACCGGTGGTCGCCTGCACGGTCTGGCCGACCCGTGCCACGCCGGTGATGGTCGGCTTCACCGTGGCCCGCAGCGCCGCGCCCTTGGCGACCGGCACGGTGGCCTTCGATGTCGCCTGCGCCGGCGAGTAGCCGGGCTTGGTCGCGGTGACCGTCACCGTCAGCCGCTTGCCCAGCAGGGGCGCTGGGATCACGTACGTGGAGCCGGTCGCCCCACTGATCGCGGTGCCGTCGGCCGCCCACTGGTAGGTGTACGCCGTGGCCGCCGGACTCCACTGCCCGGTCGAGGCGCGGACCGTCGCCCCCACGGTCACCGAGCCGCTGATGGTCGGCGCGGTGACCGACCGGATGGCCTGTGCACCGGTGATCGAGAAGGCGTCGGCGAGCGACACCGCGTCGCTCCAGTCGTTGGGCCGCACCGAGACGGACGCCTTGCCTACGGCGGCGGACGTCAGGTCCACCTCGGCGGTGAGGGTCCGATGGTCGGCGGAGACGCTCAGCACCGTCGCGGTCAGTGCCACGCCGCCCGTCGGGGTGACCGTGACCTGGTCCTCCTGGTGGAATCCGGCGCCGGTGACGGTGATCGTGCGTACGGCGCCGGCCGCGACCGACGCCGGCGACACCGATGTCACGGTGAGCGGGTCGGGTGCCACGTAGAAGGAGTAGGAGGTCTGCAACGACTCGACGCCGTCCGCCGTCAGGCTCTTCACGTACAGCGTGTGGTAGCCGGAGTCCGGCGGCGTCCAGGTGATCGTCGCCGTGCCGTCCGCCGCCGCGACGGTGTCCTCGGTTCCGGCGACCTGGTACGTGTACTTCACCGCGGCGGGCTGCCGCGGCTTGAAGGTGAAGGTGCCCGGCGCGATCCTGCCGGAGCCCGACGAGGGGAAGTCGGTGGAGACGACCACCGGGGAATCGGTGACCGACCAGGAGGTGCCGCCCTCGCCCGTCCGTACGCCGGCCGCGTTGCGGGCGACCACGGTGACGTAGGTGTAGCCGCGCTTGGTGAGCGTGTACTGGAACGTGACCGTGCCGTCGGCGGCCGCCGGCAGCACCTGCCGGGTGGCGGGGTCGCGGTTGAGGAGCACCTCGTACTCCGCGACGTTCGCCATCTCGGTGCGCGCCGTGAAGGTGGCCGTCGACCCCAGCACGTCGCCCCCGCTGCGGGTCACGTACGGGCTGGCGGGTGAAACCGAGATGGAGATGTACCGGGGCTCCGACAGGGTGCCGTCGGCGCTGCGGCTCTGCACGAGAAGCGCCTGCGTATTCATGTTCTCGTTGGTGGCGGTCCAGGTCAGGTCCGCGGTACCGTCCGCGCCAGCCGGCAGGACGGTCTTCTGGTCGGGCTCGTTCCCGCTGTAGTCGCGTCGCCAGTAGAGGTAGGACTCGACGTCGGGCATGCGCGGGGCCAGGTGGAACCGGAGGGACGACCCGATGATGACGCTCCGGTCGACATCGCCGGTGACCCTGGGCGCGTTGTCGACGACGAAGGTGTAGGCCCGCTCCGGATGCGTCGCGCCGTCGCTGGTGACGCTGCGGACGTACAAGGTCTGCCGGCCGGCCCGGGTCGGGGCGATCATCGCGGTGGCCTTGCCGTCGGCGTTGGCCGCGACCGAGCCGGACGGGCCGTCGCCGTCGATGCGCCAGGCGAACGACTCCGTGCCCGGGACGTTGGCGGTGAACTCGAACCCTCCGGGTACGCCGACGCCGTAGTCCAGGTTGGTACTCCAGTCCGGATACGCGCTGGAGAAGATGGAGGGCCGCGTCTCCCGTACCCAGAACTCGTAGACCGCCTGGTCGGACCAGTTTCCGGCGCGGTCGACGGCGTACACGGTCACCGCGTGGTAGCTGGCGCCCTTCGGCGTCCAGGTGACGGTCGCCGAGCCACCGAGGCTGGTCGCCGGCACGGTCGAGTAGTCGTCGTCGCCACCGGTCTCCCCGGAGTAGAACCGGTAGCGGTAGCTCACGGTGTCGTCGGAGGCGGAGGTGAAGACGAAGTTGCCGGCGGCGCCGACCGCACCGCCGGCGTTCTCCCAGCTCCCGGACGGGTACGTCGTCGAGGCGACGGCCGTTGCCGGACCGCCGGTTCGGTCGAGCGTGAAATAGCAGGTGTCGCTCCACGGCGACGTGGCCGCACCATCGAGGACGCGGACCCGCCACGCGTACGTGACGCCGTCGAGCTGGCGGGCGGGATCCTCGAGCTGGATGTAGACGCGGTTGTTGCGCTGGTCGACCGCGTCGCGCCACTGCTGCGGCTCGTCCGGCCTGGTGACGTCCCACACCTGGAAGTCGGCCTGCGGGTCGGCGCTCTGAGGTGCATCGGTCCAGGAGCCCTGTAGCACCACGGCGTGGGCGTCGTTGAGACGGTCCGGGCTGAGGTAGGGCCCGGGTGCCTGCGTGGCGCACGCCTGGCCGGCGGTGGTCAGCTCGGTCGGCCCGCCGACATCGGCGGCGGCCGGGGTGGCGATCGCGCCGACCACCGTCGCGCAGCCGATCGCCAGGGCCATGGCAGTTGACAGAAAGCGTCGAGAAGCGCGCGCGTGGGCACGCATGCCGTTCCTCCCCGTGATGAAGGCGGGCATCATGACGAGTTGCCCGCGGAGGAAGGATCACACAGCCGGCCGATATCGACGAGATCCGCTTCTCGGATAGGGACGGTCAGACGGCACCGGTGACCGATCGGCCCAGCCGCCGGCCGTCAAGGGTCGGCGCAGCCTTTCAGCAGGGTGGACCAGTTGCCGGCACCGACGTGGCCGGACGGTCCGGTGCCGCGACAGCTGCATCTGGATCTCAGCGTGACCTCGGTCGCGCAGCTGAGGGCGCAGCATGAGCGCGTGCTGGCTCTCGGCGGCCGGCTGCTGTCCGACCAGGAGAACGGCCCCGACGAACCGTTCCGGGTCTACGCCGACCCGGCGGGCGGGACACCCTTTCTGCATCTTCGTCGCCTGAGGACGAGCCGGGGTGCGCCGACGGCAGCCGTCGACGGCGGAGCCGGGTGTGTCACGTCCCGGCAAGCCTCGATCAGTTTCCCGAGGATCCGAGCTGTCGCGCGTCGGCGATCGCCGCTTCGATGGACTGACGGGCGATGCCGGTGCGCTGGACGACCAGCACCAGGACCTGCTTGATGCTGTCCAGGGCCTGTAGCAGCGGCCCGGGCTGCCCACCCTGCAGGATCATGGTGACGAGTTGCTGCACCTCGCCGATCTGGCTGATGGTCCCGGCCGTCGCGTCCCGTGCGCTCTCCACCGCGGCGTGGACGGGTGTCAGCCCGGAGATCGTCTCCTGGGCGGTGGCTTCGTGCGGGACGGCTGCGGTCGCCTTCGTCGCCTCGCCGATCGAGCCGGACAGGCTGCCCAGGCCCCCCTGGATCGCGGTGATCGTGCTGCGCACCCGGGTCATTCCCGCGGCCACGGCCAGGAAGCCGGACCCGACGGCCCGCAGCGCCACCTCCTGAGCCTGACCGTCGGCGGCCGCCGCCAACCGCTGCGCGCGCTCGACGCCCGTCATCAGCGCGTGCAGTTCACCGGTGATCTTCTCGATGTGCGACACGGAGCCGACTTTCCGATCGAAGACAGTGAAGGTGTTCGACCGCTGAAACTACCGGGGCGTCCGTGCGGCCACCAGACGGACGAGCGTCGGGACCGCTACCCGGCCGCAGAAAAGACGGACGGAGCCGTCCGAAGCGCATGACGGATGCCCGAGGCGGGTATGGTCGGTGTCGACGGGCACTCGCCCGCGACCGGGACACCGGATCGGGTCCCAGTGCGCACGCCGGGCTTCACGACGACGCGGCAGGTCTTCTCCCGCTACCCGATGCGCTCCGCTCCTCAAGAAGGATTCTGCATGACATCGAACGGCACCCACGTATCGGCGTTGTTCCTCGCCGTCCCCACCCTCGACGGGCTCGACGGCGCCGACGTGAGGTTCGACGGCAGCGAGGAGGCCATGCGGCGGCTGCGTCACCCGTTCGCGGTGAGCCCGACCGCTCCCGCGCCCGGGACGACGGCGCTGACCGGCGAAGGCTCGGTCCTGCGCGACTGACCCCACTCGGCATCAAGCTGCGCCTACTCATACTTTCGGCTAGTAATCAGTCAGTCTTTCAGGTAAGGTTCGCGTCACTACCTGAACGACATGACGCGGTGGCGAGGCCCGTGGTCGTGGCCTTGCGACAGCGCATACGCCCGTACGTGCGCTCCCGGCGAAAGCCGGTTCGGAGATCTTCCGGTCGATCCGATCCACGGGCACGGGAAGGACCACTCCCATGGTCATGACCTTTGCATCGACGACCAGCAACCGCACGTACGGCGCCGACCGCCCGGACGATCTCCTGGCCGCGCTGGCCGCGACCCCGGACGACGACCCCCGCCGGCCGGCGCTGCGGGAACGCACCATCGAGGCGTGGTTGCCGCTCGCCCGTCACCTGGCGCGCCGCTACTCAGGCCGCGGAGTCCAGGACGAGGATCTGACCCAGACCGCGGCGGTCGGGCTGATCAAGGCCGTGGACCACTTCGACCCCACCCGGGGCGTCGACTTCACCGGGTACGCCATCCCGACCGTCATCGGGGAGATCAAGCGGTACTTCCGCGATCGCACCTGGGCGGTACGGGTACCCCGTCGCCTGCAGGAACTCCGCCTGACGATCACCGAGGCGAACAGCACCCTCACCCACACGCTGGGGCGTTCGCCGACCGTGGCGGACATCGCGTCCTACCTGAACGTGTCGGAGGAGACCGTCCTGGAAGGACTCGAAGGGGCGCGGGCGTACCGGGCCACCTCGCTGTCCACCCCGACCGGCGTCGACGGCGTCCAGGAACTCGGCGACACCCTCGGTACCACCGACCACGACTTCGAGCTGGTCGAGCTCCGCGTCGCCCTCGGCCCGGCGCTCGCCACGCTGCCGGAACGCGAACGCAGGATCCTGAGCCTGCGCTTCCACGGCAACCTCACCCAGGCCGAGATCGCCGATCAGATCGGCGTCTCGCAGATGCACGTCTCCCGGCTCATCACCCGGGCGCTGGGCAAGCTCCGCGGCGAGCTGTCCGAGGACGGCCCCTCCGCCGCCCGGGCCTGACCTTTCGAGGTCAGGGCTGGGCGCGAGGTGCGCTCAGCCGGTGGGCAAGGGTGGCCCGCAGGTCGTCGATGCCGGCTCCCGTCAGTGCCGACACCGCCACGGCATCCGGGTACGCGCGCCGCAGCGCGTCGACCCACTCGGGCGGCGCGGTGTCGATCTTGTTGAGTACGAGCAGTTCCGGGACGTGCCCGGCCCCGATCTCGTGCAACACGCCGTGCACGGTGGTGATCTGGTCCAGCGCGTCGGGCGCGGAGGCGTCCACCACGTGCAGAGCCAGGTCGCTGCGGGTGACCTCGTCGAGGGTCGAGCGGAACGCGTCCACGAGCTGGTGGGGCAGGTGGCGGACGAAGCCTACGGTGTCGGTCAGCGTGTAGGTGGACTCGCCCGTGCTGATCCGCCGGACCGTCGGATCCAGCGTGGCGAACAGGACGTCCTGGACCTGCGCGTCCGCGCCGGTCAACCGGTTGAGGAGTGCCGACTTGCCGGCGTTGGTGTATCCGGTGATCGCCACCGACGGTATCTGGTTGCGCGCCCGCCTGATCCGGGTGCGCTCACGGCGCTCGGCCAACTGGGAGGCGTTGCGGCGCAGCCGGGTGGCCCGCTGTCGCAACGTACGCCGCTGGGTCTCCAGGCGCATCTCACCCGGACCACGGACACCCATACCCGCTCCGCCGGCCATCCGGCCGCCACCCACGCGGGACATCGACCGGCCGTCGCCCCGCAACCTCGGCAACTGGTACGCGATCTGGGCCAGCTCCACCTGCACCCGGCCCTCGCTCGTGCGGGCGTGCTCGGCGAAGATGTCCAGGATCAACGCGGTGCGGTCCACCACGCGCACACCCACCCGCTGCTCCAGGTTGCGCACCTGGCCAGGGCTGAGGTCCCCGTCGGCGATGACCAGGTCCGCGTGTGTCCGCTCGGCCAACGCGGCCAGTTCGTCGACCTTGCCGGAGCCGACGTAGGTCGCCGGATCCGGCCGGGAGCGACTCTGCACGACGGCGTCGGCGACGCGCAGGCCGTCGGTGTCGGCGAGGCGCCGCAGCTCGGTCAGCGACGTCTCGGTCCCGGGTCCACCGGCACCGTCGCCCTCCTCCCCGCGCACCGCCACCAGCACCGCTGTCGGACGCTCACCGGGCGTGCCGACCCCCGTTCCCAACAGCCACGACCCTGCCATCGTCACCTCTCTCCGCCCCTGGTGTCCTCCCCGTACCCCTCGGACGACCAACCATGCGGGTCGGAGGGCGGGCGTGGTCTAGTCGTGCAGCAGCCCGGCATGCCCGGCGAGGGCTGCGGCTTCCGCCCGACTGGACACCCGCAGCTTGCGCAGCAGCGCGGCGGTCATCCGTTTCACGGTGCGCTCGGACACGTGCATCTGGTCGGCGATGTCCAGGGTGCTGCGGCCGGCGGCGATCGACCGGAGCAGGGCGCGTTCGTCGGTGTCGAGGTCGACCGGTGCGACCCGACCGGGGCGCAGCAGCGCGCGCAGCAGTGGTGCCGGCAGGACCGCCCAACCCTCGAGGACGGCCAGCAGCGGGGGCAGCAGTTCCTCCGGCTCGGCGCTCTTGGGCAGGAACGCCTCCGCGCCGGCGCGCAGCGCCTCCAGGGCGGGTGCCGGATCCTCGTCGCCGGACATCGCCACGACCCGCACCCGTGGCGTGGTCCGCCGGATCGCCGCGACGGCGCGGATGCCGCCCGGCGCGGGCATGTGCAGGTCGACCAGAGCCAGGTCGGGTAGACATCGACTCATCAACGAGGCGGCCGCCGCCGCGTCCCCGGTGGAACCCACCACGCACGCCCGTCCATCGGTGGCCGCGGGCAGCAGCAGTTCGAGGCCGCGGGCGAAGAGCGGGTGGTCATCGACAACGGCCATCCGGATGGTGGGGGACGGGCGCATGCCTGTTCCCTTCCCGAGCGGGTACCGATCATGCCGTACACGTCAAACGGGAGGAGTCGGGCGTATGTGCGAAGGACACGGGTGGGGACGACTACTGCGAGCTTTCCGCCGACCCGACCCCTCCGGTGCCGCGCCCGGCGGGGCCCCGGGCCCGAGTGACTCCTCCGGCCTCCTCGTGCGGACGTTCTGCCACGAGTTCCGTACGCCCGTCAACACCCTGGCCGCCCTGACGCAGGCGCTCGCCGAGGAGCGGAGGCCGCTGAGCGGCGACGAGCGTCGCGCCATCGCCGCACTCGCCCGCGACCAGGCGGCGCACCTGCAGGGCCTGCTCGGTGCGGCGGCGGCCAACACCAGCTCCCTGACGCTGGTGGGGCGCCAGGACGAGCAGAGGGTGCCCCTGGCGCAGGTCCTCTCCGCCGTCACGGTCGTGGTACCGCCGGACCGACGGCGGATCCGGGTGACCCGGCGGGCCGCGGTGTGTGAGGTGTCGGAGCGCCGCACCCGGCAGGTCTTGGGAAACCTGGTCGAGAACGCGTTGCGGCACGGTCCGCCCGGAGGCCAGGTCGGCATCTACGCGGCGCGGCGCCGATCCGGGCTCAGCGTCACCGTCACCGACGAGGGGCGCGTCGAGGACACCCTGGTGGAGGCGCTGCGTCGACCGGCGCCGACCGCCGGGATGTCCGGTCTCGGGCTGTGGATCGCCCGCCAACTGGTCGCCGCCGACGGCGGGCGGGTGTGCCTGCACCGGCTGCGGCCGCAGGGGGTGGCGCTCGAGGTGCTGCTCCCCGGTCCGCCCACGGCGGGTTGACCCGGCGGGGCCGCCGGTTGGCCCGGGCGGGCCAGCGCAGCGGGAAGTCTCCTCGGCACCAGCCAACGGCACCGAGGAGGACCGATGTTCAGCCACATCAAGGACCTGCAGTTCGAGGCCAAGCCGGACGGCCCCGACGCGGCGTTCGCCCGCCGGCTCCAGGAGATCCTGGGCGGTAAGTGGGGCGAGATGACCGTCGCCAACCAGTACCTCTACCAGGGCTGGAACTGCCGGCTGCCCGGCAAGTACAAGGACCTGCTGCTCGACGTCGGCACCGAGGAGATGGGCCACGTCGAGATGATCGCCACGATGATCACGCGCCTGCTGGAGAACGCGCCGCTGTCACTGCAGGAGGCCGCCGACGACAACCCGATGGTCGGCGCGATCTACGGGGGGTCGAACCCGGCGCACTTCATCCACGGCGGCGGCGGGGCGCTGCCGACCGACTGCAACGGGGTGCCGTGGAACGCCGCGTTCATCACGGCCAGCGGCAACCTGATGGCCGACTTCCAGCTCAACGTCACCGCCGAGGCCCAGGGCCGGCTCCAGGTGTCCCGCCTGTTCAACATGACCGACGACCCGGGCGTCAAGCAGATGCTCCGCTTCCTGCTCGCCCGCGACACGATGCACCAGAACATGTGGATGGCCGCCATCGAGCAGCTCAAGGAGGACGGCCTGGAGGAGATGCCGGTGCCGGACGCCTTCCCCGACTCGAAGGAGTTCACCGAGCAGTTCAGCTACACGTACCTGGACTTCTCGCCCGGCCAGGACGCGGCCGAGGGCCGGTGGGCGTCCGGGCCGACCCCGGACGGCAAGGGCGAGTTCCGCTACGACCACAGCCCGCGCGCGCACGCCCCCGAGCCGGTCCTCCCGCCGGGCGACCCGCGTCTGTACGGCACCAACCCGGGCATGACGCAGGGCGTCGTCAACAAGGTCAAGAGCAAGATCACCTGACTCCACCGTGCCGGGCCGCCCAGGTGCGGTGGGCGGCCCGGCGCCCGGCCCCGACGCAGGAGGTGCGCAGTGACCGAACTCGTGCTTCGTCCGCTGGCGGACGCGTTCATGCAGGTGGGTGTGTACGTCGCCGTCATGGTGGCGCTCTTCGGCGCGCTGCGCTGGCGGTACGGGGACCGGATCACCGACGGGCTGAGCCGGCGCCGACGGCTCGGTCCGCTGGTCGGCGCGCTGCTCGGCGTCAGCCCCGGGTGCGGCGGCGCGATCGTCCTGATGCCGCTGTACGCCCGTGGCAAGGTCTCCTTCGGCACCGTCGTCGCCGCCCTGGTCGCCACCATGGGCGACTCGTCCTGGGTGGTGCTCGCCTGGAACCCGGTCTTCGCCCTCCAGCTGCACGCCCTGCTGTTCGGCGTCGGCCTGGTCACCGGGTACGTCGTCGACGCCCTCGGGATCGATCCCGCCCGTGCCGTCCCGCGGCGCGCCAGACTCGCGCCGGCCGGCACGCCGGTCGGCCTCGCCGCCGCCGGTGGGCCCGACCTCACCGCTTCCCGGCGTCTGCTCGGCGGACTGGCACCGCAGGTCCCTGCATCGACCGCGTTCTGGGGCCTGACCACACCGGCCTTCGTCGTGTCCGTTCCGGTCGTGTTCCAGCTCGTCGACCCGGCCGCGCTGACCCGCGCGCTCGGCGGGGTGGACCCGTACCTGGCACTCGGCGTGCTGGGCACCCTGACCGCGCTGCTCATCTTCGCCGCCGGACGGGGCCGGCTCGCCGACGACACCCTGGAAACCGCGCACGCCCGCTCGATCGGCGCCACGCTGCGGCACAGCGCCCACGAGGCGTCCTTCGTCACCGTCTGGGTCGCCGTGGCCTATCTCGGTTGGCAGGTGCTGACCACCACCACCGGCTTCGACGGCTCACAACTGGCCCTGACCGGCATCGTCGGTGTGCTGGTCGGCGCCGCGATCGGCCTCATACCGGGATGCGCCGTCCAGATCGTCTTCACCGGCCTCTACGTGAGCGGCGGCCTGCCGCTGCCGACCCTCGTCGCCAACGCGATCAGTCAGGACGGAGACGCGCTGATCCCGCTCGCCGCGTTGCGCCGACAGTCAGCCGCGGTGGCCACCGTCATCACCACGATTCCGGCGGCGGTGGTCGGCGCCGCACTGCTCGTCCTCCTGTGACCCACGAAAGGAGCCTCCGATGCCCTCCCTCGCCACGCCCGGCCCGGTCCCGATTCCCCGTACCCGGCGCAAGCTGGCGGTGTTCGCCACGCTGACGGTCGTCGCGCTCGCCGCCGGGCTGCCCGGCTGGACCATCGCCGCCCTGGCACTGACCAGCCTGGCGATTCCCCTTGCCGTAGCCCTGGCGGGAGGAGGCGCCCTCCTCCGCGAGTTGCTGCGCCCGCGGCTCGGCGGGACGGAGCTGGGCCCGCGGCTCGGCGGCGCCGGCGGAACGACGGCGAGCGGTCGCGGGCGGCCCTGATCAACGCCGGTCGAGTTCCGACTCCAGCCGCTGGATGAGCGTCTTGCGGGCCTTCCCCGCGCGTTCGGTCTTGAGTGCCGCCTTGAGCTGGCCCGTGTCGAGGCCGTGGACGAGTTTCGCGGCCTCGGCAACCGTCAGGTCCGACAGCCGCCCGACCGAGATCGCCTCCTTGCGCGCGCGTTTGGCCGGTCCGGTGTTGGAGACGAACTGCTTGCCGGACCGGGATGCCTCGCGCTTTCTGGTGTCGGTCGCGCGCTTCTCCTTCTCGGAAAGCTCGTTCCAGGCACGCTTGGGCAGATAGCGGCTCGTCTCGCCGTTCCGACGCGCCCGGGTCGTACCCTCCTTGGTCTGCCAGTCCTCGTCGCCCCACCGCTGCAGCGACTTCTGTCGCTCGTCCTTCGGCCCCTCGTAGCCTCCCCCGCGCTTCTGGTACTCCTTGGTGAGCAGCTGCGACTTGCGCGCCGACCACTGCCCCGGCCTACCGCCCCTGTCGGAGGCCTTGATCTCTTCTTTGATCTGATCCCGGAGTTCCGGTTTCGTGTACCGCGCCATGACACGCCGTTACCCCGGGCCGGACGGCGCGAACGTCACGCGGCGGACGAACACCGCAGGCGGCGCGGGCGACCTACCGCCGCGGGCAGGGTGCCGGAGCGGTCCGCCCCTGACGCAGCGTGACCCGTACCCGATTGGACCCCCCCGTTTGGACCGGTTGTTACCGCCCTCTCGCCCGTGGGACGGTCTGAGCCCGGGGAACCGCGCTCAGTTCGAGTTGCATCACGAGAGGTGAGCCGTGGGGGCATTCAGGGATGCGAGCTGGCCGGGACGGACGTCCGTGCCGCGGCGGAGGTTGACGACGATGCATGAGCCGACACGCACCGCGCTGCCGTGGCTGGCCGACACGACCGGCCGGCAGTCGACCCTGCGACTGTTCTGCTTCCCGCACGCCGGCGGCGGCGCCTCGACGTTCCGGCCCTGGCTGGATGACGGCCGCCGACACGGGATCCAGGTGTGTCCGGTGCAGCCACCGGGCCGGGAGGGACGCTGGTCCGAGCCGGCGCTGGGCCGCGTCGAGGACCTCGCCGCCGACTTCGTCCGGGCGGCACTGCCGCTGCTGACCGAGCCGTTCGCGCTGCTCGGCAACAGCCTCGGGGCGCTGGTGGCGTTCGAGACCGCGCGGTACCTGCAGGCCCACGGCCTGCCGGTACCCGTGCGTCTGGTGGTCGCCGCCGCGGCGGCACCCGGCACGGGTGCCCGGCGGACGCCGCTGAGCGCCCTGCCCGACCGGGAGTTCGCCGGTGAGCTGCAGCGTCGCTACGGGGGCATTCCCGACCTGATCCTCAACAATCCCGAGTACCTGCAGGAGTACCTGCCGACGTTGCGGTCCGACATCGCCGCCGTGGAGTCGTACCGCCCGGAGGCGGGGCCGGTGCTCGACTGTCCGGTGACGGCCCTCGTCGGCAGCGACGACGCCGGGGTGCCGGTGTCCGCCGTCAACGAATGGCGCGGGCTGACCAGCGGCGCCTTCGACCGTCACGTCCTGCACGGCGGACACTTCGCCCTTCTGCAGCACCGCGACGTGGTGTTCCGGACCCTCGACGTCCGGCGAACCGTCGGCCCGGCCGGCAGCCGGCCCGCCCCGCACCGAGGAGCAGCAGCGTGCTGATCGACGACGACGAGCTCATCCGCCCGTACCGGGTGGTGGTCAACCACGACGAGCGGTACTCGATCTGGCCGGTCGACTACGACCTACCGGCGGGGTGGCGCGACGCCGGGCACACCGGCGTCAAGGACGACTGCCTGGCGTACGTCCGGCAGGTGTGGACGGGCCTGCGGCCGCTGAGCCTGCGTCAGCGGCACGCCGCCGACCGGGGGGACCGGTCGTGACGCGCGCGCGTCAGGGCTGCGCGCCCGACACGGGGCACCGGATCCAGGACGGACCGAGGTCCGGGTGAGCACGGGGACCGACGGTGCGGTGCTGGGGATCGTGGGCGGGATGGGCCCGTACGCCTCGGTCGAGTTCCTGCTGTCCGTCTACCGGGAGGCCTCACTGCGGAGCACGAGTGGGGTCGAGCAGGCGCTGCCGCGGTGCCTGCTCGACTCCGATCCGACCTTCCCCGACCGGACGGAGGCGATCCGTCACGGCCGCCACGCGGAGATGACCGACCGCCTACGCTCCCGGATCCGCGGGGTGCTGGGCCAGGGCGCGTCCCGGGTGGTGCTGACCTGCATCACCGCCCACCACTTCGCCGCCGCTCTCGAACCCGAACTGCGGCGACCGCTGATCTCGCTGGTGGACACCGTCATCGACCAGTTGCAGGCGCTCGACGAGGACGACGGGCCTTTCCTGATGCTGGCCACCAGCGGGACGCGCACCGCCCGGGTCTTCGACCGCTCTCCCCGGTGGCCGTCGGTGGCCGGACGAATCGTCATGCCGGAGGCCGCCGCGCAGGCGGACGTGCACCGGCTGTTGTACCGCCTCAAGCAGGGCACGGTGCCCGAATCACTGCTCCGGGAGGTGGAGGTGTTGGCCCGCGAGCACGGTTGCGGTGGCATCGTCGCCGGCTGCACGGAGGCGCACCTGCTCACCCGCCCGCTGCGAGCCCGTCCCGACGCGCCTGCGGTGATCGATCCCCTCGACGCCATCGCCGTCAATCTCGACAAGCTTCTCGATTTGTAGGGAGTGTCCGTGGGCTCACCACGTCGACCACCGCCGGCCCCGGCCGCCCGGCGGTCGACCTTCCGCTGCTCGACCAGGCCGAACGGGGCCTGGTGACGCTGTCCCGGCAGGGCGAGACCCACCGGTTCGCCGGCCCGGACAGCCTGGCCCACCTGGTCCAGGCCCGCACCGTCGACCAGGGCGACACGATCGCCCTGGTCGACGGTGCGACGGGCGTCACCGCGACCGGAAAGGTGTCCTCACAACTCCTCGAGCAGGCCCTGCTTGATGGCCACCGCCGCGGCGAGCGTCCGGTTGGAGCAGTTGAGCTTCGACAGGACGTTGGCCACCAGGCGCTTCACCCCGTGCTGGCTGATCAGCATGCGGCGGGCGATCTGCTTGTTGCTGAGCCCCTCGGCGAGCAGGACCAGCGTCTCGCGCTCCCGCGGCGTCAGCTTGGCGGCGCAGTCGGTCCGCACCCGGGGCACCACTTCGCCCCGGGCACGCTCCAGCAGACGATTGGCCAGGACGGCCGGCATCGGCACCTCACCGACGATCATGCGGTTGAGGGCCTGAGCCAGCGCGTCCTCCGTCACGTCGTCCTTGATCAGGAAGCCGTTGCTCGGGAACCGCGTCACCGTGTCGAGGCAGTCCGAACGGCGGCCGATCAGAAGCAGGATCTTGGTGCCGTACCGGAGCGCCGCGTCGGCCACCAGGTTGACGCCCTTTCCCGCGAGGTCCTCGCACGCCACGACCAGGATGTCAACAGGGCTGTGGCGACAAAAAGGGACATGGTCGGGGTGGGTCGTCACGAACGTATTGACCTCTGTCACTAGGTCAAGCGAGCTCAGCATATCGCTGAGCCCACGCCGCGCCAACTCGTTGTCGGCCAGAACGAGGACACTGTAACCGTCCTGACCCTGGTCGAACGGGTTTTCGAATCGCTCCACGTCGATCAGCTCTCCCCCCGGCGCAACCACGTGAAGAACGAAGTGTGTCTTGCCCGTGACAGAGTACGACAGGAATCCACAGTGGGCCAAATCCCATGCGAGCAGGTCGCTACCGGCAGATTAACCAGTGACGCTAACCGATAGCATCACATCTCCTGCATCGCAAGGGGAACCGGGCCCAGGACCATACCGACACCAGGTCGGGGCGGCATCGAGCAGGTCAGTGCGGTTACCGGAGGACTTTTCATGATCCAGTCATCCCGGTGAACGCCGGATGGCGACGAAGCCGGCCGAAACTGCGATTCAGGCCAATGGGACGAATTCCCGAAATTGCTCTCCATCGAGTCGGCGTTACGACACAGGAACCCGGCGGCGTTGACTGATTTGACGGATTTGACAGCTCCGGCGGTTTCGGCGGGAGCATGCCGAAATGAACTATCGAGTGGCACGGCCCGGAAGGAGGGGACGGCGTGGCGGCACGGTGCCGAGCGCGGCGCGGACGTCCGCCTCCGGCGCGCGTCGGCGTGATCGGCACTCACATTCGAGAATCTCGACGGTGCGGGATGGTCTCGATCGTCGGGACGGCCGCGGCGCCGACGATCGGATCCACGCCGGTAACTGTGATCATCCCTATACTGGGTCGATGGGCGAGAAGCTGCCTCCGCAGAGTCCGATGAGCCAGGAAATCGAGATCTCGCTACCGTTCACAGGCCGCTGGCTGGCACGGAACAGCCCCGCCCGACGAGTGCCGAGTCACGGGATCGACCTGCTGGGCGAGCGCTATGCCATCGACTTCATCGGCGTCGACGATCACCGCCGGACCGCGGACCGCCGTGACTGGCGGACCGTCCTCGCCACCGAACCGCCGGAGCGCTTCTTCGCCTTCGGGCGACCGATCCTGGCACCGGCCGAGGGCACCGTCGTCGCGGTGCACGACGGCGAGCTCGACCATGCCGGACGGCGGTCACAGCTGGCCCTCGTGCCGTACGTGTTGGGTCAGATGGGTCGGCTCCGGCAGGGAGTGGGTGCGATAGCCGGCAACCATCTGATCATCGCCTTGCGGAACAGCGACGCATTCGTCGGCCTCGCCCATCTACGGGCCGGCTCGATTCGCGTGCGCGTCGGCGACAGGGTGACGACGGGACAGCCGCTCGCGGACTGCGGAAACTCCGGCAACTCGACCCAGCCGCACGTACACGTGCAGGTCATGGACAGCGCGGATCTGACCGTCGCGCGCGGCATTCCGATCGCCTTCCGGCATTTCCGCGAATGGTCTCGCGGTGCGCGGCAGTTCCAGGTCAGGGAGTCGGGCATCCCGGGCGAGGAAGCGGTCGTCGAACCGTTGCCCGTCCCGGCGAAGGGCGATTCCTGAATCGCACGGCGGTGCGTCGCAGCACGGTTCTCGTGGAACCGCGATGCGACGCACCGCCGTCGGTAACTAGACCGCCCGGGCCTCTTCGAGCTTGACGAGACGACCGGTACCACTGAGCGACGCCAGGTCGATGTCGGCGACGCACCGGACCTTCACGTAGTCCAGCGTCAGGGTTCCCTCGATGTGGGCGGTACCGGTCCCGTTGGCGAAATCCGCCCGGCTCAGGTCGGTGGCGGTCTCGTCGACACGTACGCCCAGGTCGGTGCCGCCGCGCGTGTCCACGAACTTGACGAAGACGTAGCCGATGTCGGTGACCCGCTTCCGGAGTTCTTCGAGGGACGGATCGGGGCCGCCGACCACGACACTCCGGCCTTCCACCGAGAGGCGCTCGATAAGATCGTTCACAGGGAGATCCTCCAAATCTGTCATGCGACGGGCAGGGCTTCCTTGGGTTCGGCCGTAACGTCCTCGTCGTGGGGCCGCCGTCTCCCCGGCCACCAGTTGCGTTCGCCGACCTTGACGGCGATGGCCGGCACGAGCAGGGTGCGGATCACGAAGGTGTCCAGCAGCAGGCCGACGACGATCGCGAAGCCCATCTCGAGGTACGACTTGATCCCCGAGAACAGGAGCGGCGTGAAGGTGCCGGCCAGGATGATGCCGCACGAGGTGATGACCGAGCCGGTACGGGCGAGAGCGGTCCGGACGGCTTCCGTGTTCGACCGCTGGTGTGTGTGGTACTCCTCCTTCACCCGTGTCATCAGGAAGATGCTGTAGTCGATTCCGAGGGCGACCAGGATGACGAAGGCCGCGATCGGAGCGTCGATCCACAGTCCGGAGTAGCCCAGGCCGTACTGGAAGAACGCGACCGTCAGCCCCATCGTCGCCGCGTACGCCACGACGATGGTCGCCACCATGTAGACGGGCGCCACCAGGCTCCTCAGGAGCACCGCCAGGATGGTGAAGATGCCGAGGAGCACCACGAGGGCGATGACGACGGAGTCCCTCTTCTGGGTCTCGAGGTTGTCCCGCACCTCGGCGCTGACACCGCCGACGTACGCGGTCGCGTTCTCGAGGTTCGTCCCTTCCAGGGACTCCTTCAACGTGCTCCGGATCTCGGTGATGGTGTCGAGCGCCTCCTCCGAGTACGGGTCGTAACTCAGGGTCGCGCTCAGGTTGATGCTCGTCCCGTCCGGGGAGATGTACTCCGCGCTCGACGCCGGGGTGGGTGTCGTCACCCGGTCGACGCCGGGCAGCGCGTCGAGGTCGCCGCCCACCTTCTCGATCGTGCGCAGCTTGTCGCCGTCCCAGCCGGCCTGATCGGACTCGATGATGATCGACACCGCGTTCTCCGCTCCGGCCGCCTGGCCGAAGTTCTCCCGCAGCACGGTCAGCCCCTGGTAGGAGTCGGTCGAGGTGGGCAGCAGGGCCCGCAGTTCGTTGTTGTCGAAGCGGAAGCCGGCCAGCAGACCGATGAAGGGAACCAGAGCCACCAGGGTGATCACGATGAACCGGGTCGGTCGGCCCGTGACGGACGCCGAGATCCGCTCCCAGACGCCGGCCTTCGCGGCCTTCCCCTCGGCCCCTTCCCGGAGACGCCGTGCGCGAACCTTCGACGGCGGGAACGGCCAGAAGACCTTCTCCCCCAGGATCGCCATCGCCGCCGGGATGAGCGTCATGATCACGAGGAACTCGACGAACACCGCGATCGCGAGCGGCGGCCCGATCCCCTTGAAGTTCGCGTCCTGGGCGAACACCATGCCACCGAAGGCCACGATCACGGCGCAGACGCTCGCGAAGATGGCCTCACCGCCGTAGCCGACCGCGCTGCGCAGCGCCTCCCGCTTCTCCTTGCCGGCCACCAGGTTGTCCCGGAAGCGGGAGAACATCAGCAGCGAGTGGTCGGTGCCGAGACCGAAGAGCACGATGATCAGGAACACCAGCGCGTTGGGCGAGACCGGGAGCCCCGCGTCGGCCGCGAACCCGAGCACACCCTGCGAGATGGTCAGGGCGAGGCCGACCGAGATCAGCGGGAAGATCGCGGCGATCGGCGAACGATAGATGATCAGCAGGACGATGAGGATGAAGAGCAGGGTCATCACCAGCGTCCGCGCGAGGCTCTCCTCCTGGAGGGTGATCACATCACCCCAGATGGCGTTGCCACCCGTCAGGTGCACGTCCAGGCCGGCCGGGGGCGCCGGCGCCCCGTCCCGCGCGCCCGCGTCGGCGGACAGGTGGTCCCTGATCTGCGGGATGACGTCCTTCGTCTGCTCCAGCCACGCGTTGTTGTCCCGGGTCGCGTACTCCATGTCGAGGTTCAGCGCCAGGAGTGCCGCTTTCCGGTCCTCGCTGAGCAGCGTGCTCGCGTACTGCGGATCCGAGAACGGCGAGTTGCTCGACTTGAGACGGATGTCGTCCTTCCTGGTGGCGAGGAACTGCTCCAGGGCCCTGCCGTACGCCTCGTCCTCGGGGGTCAACCCGCTGGCCCGGTACAGGGTGACGGTGACCTGGTTGTTCATCACCTCCTGGACGTCCGGGAACTTCTGTGCGATCAGCTCGCCGGCCTTGAAAGCCTCCAGGCTCGACTGCGACCTGGCTTCCTGCTGGCTGGTGTTGGCTTCCTCCTGCAGATTGGGGGCAACTTGTACGAGGACCGCCGCGAGGACGACCCACAGCACGACAGACAGCCAGCGACCGGCGATGATGGCTCTGCTAGCCTTCAGAAACAACGTCTTCTCTTTCCTGTCTCATGCGCCCGGACAGTTTCCCGCCCGGGCGCGCAACAGTTGCTTGCCCCGTTTCACGTGGCCCCTAGGCCCCCGAAGACGATTCCTCCATCTTCTTGCGCAGACTCAGCGGACGCATGTCGGTCCAGACTTCCTTGACATAGGTGAGGCACTCCTCCTTGGTGCCGGAAACCCCGGTGTCCTTCCAGCCGGAAGGCACGTCCAGGAACTGCGGCCAGAGGGAGTACTGTTCCTCGTGGTTGACGAGAACCTTCACGCCAGCGTCTTCCATGGGAGTCATGTCCTATCTCTTATTTGGGTGCTTCTCTTTCCGACGGGATCAGCGAGTTGCGGCGGATGCTCCGCTTCTCGGGTCCGCGCCCTCCCGAATAAAAAGCCAGGGGGCCTCCTGGCGACGTCGCTCCTCGTACGCGAGGATTTCGCTCTTGCGGGACAGGGTCCAGTCGATGCTGTCCAGGCCCTCGAGGAGTGCGTTCTTCTTGAACGCGTCGACCTCGAAGTGGAAGGTCCGCCCGTCCGGCATCGTGACGGTCTGGGCCGGCAGGTCGATGTGGACCTGGCACTGCTCCTCGCGTCCGAGACTCGCCAGGATGTCCTCGACCGTGGATGCGTCGAGCACCACGGGGAGGATGCTGCTGTTGAAGCAGTTGTTGTAGAAGATGTCCGCGAAGCTCGGCGCGATGATGCAGCGGAAACCGTATTCGCGCAGCGACCAGGGGGCGTGCTCACGCGAGGATCCGCACCCGAAGTTCGGGCCGGCGACCAGGACACTCGCGCCCGCGTAGGCCGGCTGGTTCAGCTCGAACTCGGGATTCGGCGCCCTGCCGTCCCCGAGGTAGCGCCAGTTGGCGAAGAGGGCGTCGGCGAACCCGGTGCGGCGGATCGTCTTCAGGAAACGGGCCGGCACGATGTCGTCGGTGTTGACGTTGGACCGAGGCAGCGGCACGGCCACGCCGCGGTGGGTAACGAACTTCTCCATGGAGGGCGTTCCTCTTCCTACAGGTTGCGAACGTCGACGAAGTGCCCGGCTATGGCGGCACCGGCGGCCATGATCGGACTGACGAGGTGGGTGCGGCCTCCGCGGCCCTGCCGGCCCTCGAAGTTGCGGTTGCTGGTCGAGGCGCACCGCTCGCCGGCGGACAGCCGGTCGCCGTTCATCGCGATGCACATGCTGCATCCCGCCTCGCGCCACTCGAAGCCGGCCGCACGGAAGATCTCGGCCAGGCCCTCCTTCTCGGCCTGTCGACTGACGAGCATCGAGCCGGGCACGACGATCGCGCGGACGTTCGGTGCGACCTGCCGCCCCGCGACGAACGAGGCGGCCATGCGCAGGTCTTCCAGACGCGAGTTGGTGCAGGAGCCGATGAACACCGTCTGGATCTCGATGTCCTCGATCTTCTGACCGGGCGTCAGCCCCATGTACTCCAGAGCCCGTTCGTAGCCCTGGCGTGTGACGCTGTCGGCCTGCGCCGCCGGGTCGGGCACCGTGCCGGTGATGTCGGCGACCATGCCCGGATCCGTGCCCCAGGTGACCTGGGGCACCAGATCGTCGACGTCGATGTCGAGGACGGCGTCGAAGTGGGCGCCCGGGTCGCTGCCCAGCTCCCTCCACTGGGCCGCCGCCAGGTCGAAGAGGTCGCCCTCGGGGGCGTACGGACGGCCCCGCACGTACTCGATCGTGACGTCGTCGGGGGCGACCATGCCGGCGCGCGCACCGGCCTCGATCGCCATGTTGCACAGGGTCATCCGTCCTTCCACCGAGAGCGACCGGATGGCGGAGCCGCTGAACTCGATGACGTGGTTGGAGCCGACGTTCGTGCCGAACTTCCGGATGACCGCCAGTGCCACGTCCTTCGCGGTGACCCCCGGCGAGAGGGCCCCCTCGACGCGGATGTTCATCGTCCTGGGCTTCTGCTGCAGCAGGCACTGGGTGGCCAGTACGTGCTCCACCTCGCTGGTGCCGATGCCGATGGCGAAGATCCCCAGGGCACCGTGCGTGGAGGTGTGCGAGTCACCGCAGACGACCGTCATACCGGGAAGGGAGAGACCGAGCTCGGGCCCGATGACGTGGACGATCCCCTGGTACTCGTCCGTCATGTCGAAGAGCGTGACCCCGAAGTCGCG
Source organism: Micromonospora sp. BQ11 (assembly GCF_052068135.1). Lineage (NCBI taxonomy): Bacteria > Bacillati > Actinomycetota > Actinomycetes > Micromonosporales > Micromonosporaceae > Micromonospora > Micromonospora sp. BQ11. The sequence continues at coordinate 34,507 of NZ_JBQHDB010000007.1, forward strand.
GGCGTTCTCCTCCATCGTCTCGATGCAGGTCACGCTGGCGGCGTCGACGACGTCGACCATCCGGCGACCGGGAACCGTCGGGACGTTGTGGTCGAGGACGGCGATGGTGGCGTCGGTGCGGTGGACCGCCAGTCCGCGGGTCCGGAGGCCGGCGAAGGCCTGAGGAGAGGTGGCCTCGTGGGTGAGGTGGCGATCGATGTACAGGACGGGCACCTCGCCGGGCTCGTCCCGCACGACGTGGGCGTCCCAGATCTTGTCGAACATGGTTCGTGGACTCATGGCGCAACTCCAATCCGGGGGGACATCGGGCACTTCCCCTCCATCTGCGTGCCGAGGCGGGCTCAGGACTGCGAGAACCAGGCCTCCAGTTCCTCGCCCTCCAGCTCACGGCCCAGCCCCTTGGCGTGGGAGAGAATTTCGTCGATGCGCTCCGGGGAGAGCTTCTCGGGGTCGCGGCCGCTCTGCAGGCAGGCGAGCTTCACCGAGCTCGTTCCGCTCCACTGGCTGACACCCACCGAGTAGGTCCCACCGACGGTGGCCGGGTCGATGGCCGAGTACACGGTGCGGGCCATCGTGCGCAGCTTCGCCTCCAGCGGGAAGTCCTGCGCCTTCCGCGCGTTGTCCGCGAGGGCGTTGGCCTTGAGGATGGCGTCGGTGTGGATGCCCGAGCTCGTGTAGCTGTAGCGCTTGCCCAGCACGCCGTGGTCCGGAGTGACGACACCGACCATCTCCTGGTAGAAGGAGATCAGGCCGAGCAGCTCGGACATGTTCCAGGAAACCGGCAGGCCACCCTCCTGCTGAATGGCGGCCAGGTTCAGCACGACCTCTTCCAGCGAGGCGTTGCCCGAGCGCTCGCCGACACCGCGCGACACGACATGGATGCGGTTGGCGCCGGCCGAGATGGCCATCATGGCGTTGCCCAGCGCGTTGCCCGTGTCGCGGTGCCCGTGCCAGTCCAGCTTCATGTCCGGCGTGCCCAGCTCGTCGAGCAACTGCCGGATGAAGCGGCAGAGCCGGTAGGCACCCGCCGGCCGGGCGACGCCGATCGTGTCGGCGACCGCCACGCGGTAGGCACCGTTCTCCACCTGGACCCGGGTGATCTGGCGGACGTCCTCCGGCGAGGTCTGCGTCGTGTGTTCGGTACCGCCGATGACCGGAATACCCAGGTCGACGGTCTGCTTGATGGTCGTCTCCAGCTTTCGCAGGACGAAGTCCAGGTCCCAGCCCTGAACCATCCGGCGCGACGGTGAGCTGCCCATGAAGACGACCGACTCCAGGGCCGGGTGGATCTCCTTGCACTCCGCCGTCCACTTCAGCGAGGCCGGCGTGCAGACCGAGAGCACCGACGGGACGATGGCGGGGAACTGTTCGCGCATACCGGCGAGGAGTTCCTTCATCGTCGAGTCGAGTGCGCCGGCCCCGGTGTGGATCCCCACCGTGGCGGACGTGATGCCGAAGTTGTTCAGCAGTTCAACGTACTGGAGCATCGCGTCGATGGACGGGTACCTGCTCACACCCTGAAGTCCGTCCCGCAGGCACTCGGACAGGACCTCGGCCCGGGACGCCTGGAGCGGGGTCGGCTCACAGGGAAGGGACTCGGGCAGCGGCGAGAGCGGGTCGGGTTCCGTGTTCCAGTTGAAGTCGACGGGCACGTCGCCGGAACGTGTCGGGTTTGTCATTGGAGCCTCCTGACGTGAAGCGTTCGCTTGCTTTTTTCGAAGGCGACTGATCATTCGGCCGATACCGGCAGGATTCCAACCGAGAAGCGGACGTACTGGTCGGAGTAGCCGAACGTCGAACCAGGAATTCCCGCGATACCGGTCTTCTCGAGAACGGAGAAGCAGTCTTCTCCCTTACGCAGCTTGCTCCAGTTGTAGATGGTCGCGTCGTCGTCGAGATAAATGCGCTCGAAGAGGCCCAACTGCTCGTCGAGACGCTGGAGCTGGGCCCTCAACTGCGCACGCCGAAGGTCGTACAGTCTGCGAATCTTGCCGATCAGATGCGGGTTCTCCTGGAAGAGACGGTGATAGGCCATGAAGCGCAGTTGCCACTCACCCGGCATCGAGGCCACGCTGTTGATCCAGCTGCCGACCATGCTGGCGGCGAGGTCCGCGTCGCCAAAGGTGACCCACCCGAACCGTTCGCCGGTGAGCGTGTGGGTCTTGGAGAAGCTGCTCACATAGATGACCTGGTCACGGAGGTCGGAGGCAGCGGTCAGGGCGCCCATGCGGGCCTCGTCCTCGGCGGGGATTCCGGTGCCGACGTAGGCCAGGTCGGCCAGGAGGTGGACCACACGTCCGCGCTGACGCTGCCGACGCAGCACGTCCAGCAGGTCGCGGAGTTCGTCGGGCTCGTAGGCGAACGTGGCCGGATTGCTGGTGACCATGAGATAGACGATCGTGATGGCCGGGTTCGCGTCCAGCGCCTGGGCGAGCTGGTCTGCCGTCAGCTTGAAGCAGTCGTCGGGCCGGGTCTGCACCCGGTGGATGCGGTAGCCGTTGGCCGCGGCCTGCGACTCGAGGACGTTGAAGCCCGGGGCCGGCAGGAGCACCGCGCCGGCGGCTCGCGAGCGGAGTCGGGCGAGGGCACCCAGGCCGCGGAGCACCTTGTCCATGCAGTCGGTCGCGCCCAGCCCGAGTGCGATGTGTCGCGCGGTGACGGGCAGGCCCCACTGCCGCATGTCGTCGGCCAGCCACCCCCGCAGCATCGAGTTCCCGATGCTCGCGAGGTCGTAGATGCGGGGGTCGAAGCCGACCCGCATGAGCTGACGCTCCAGGTCGAGCATCTGGTCACGTAGCCACCGGTACACCGTGCCGGTGGCCACGTATCCCTGGAGGTTCTCGCCCGGCAGCGCGATCCCCAGCTCGTCGGCGAGCCGCCGGTAGTCGCCCGGGCCGCCCTCTTCTCCGACGCACTCGGAGATGAGGCGCACGTTGACGTCACCGATCGTCCGGTTCACGATCTCCATGCGCGTGGCGATCGGGTCGAGTTGACGCTCGGCGCACTCGCGCTCGAGAGCCTGGACGATGGACGCCATCATGCGGATCGGTGGCTCGTTGCTGGTCTGCAGGCGGGTGCGGTACTTGTGCACCAGCTCCTTGCGGACCTGCCGGACGAGCAGGCGTTGGTCCTGCAGACGAGCCTCGGACCTGATTACCTCAGTTTGCAGTGCCATCGGTGACGGCCTCCGTTCGCGGATAGAAAAGACGCAGGACCAGAACCGGCCGGAATCATGTCCGGCGCAGGGCCGCCGCGATGCGCTTCCCCATTTCGCGGGTTCCGATCACCTTGGTTCCCTCCTCCTTGATGTCGACCGTGCGATAACCGTCCTGAATCACCTCCTCCACGGCCGCCTCCACCGCGAGGGCCTCCTGCTGCAGACCGAGCGAATGCCGCAGAAGAAGGGCAGCCGAAAGAATCGCGGCAATGGGATTTGCCTTGTCCTGCCCCTCGATGTCGGGAGCAGAGCCGTGAATGGGTTCGTACAGGCCGAAGGTGCCGGACCGGGTCCGGCGGACGCCCAGGCTCGCCGACGGGATCATGCCGATGGAGCCGGTCAGCATGGAGGCTTCGTCGGTGAGGATGTCGCCGAAGAGGTTCTCCGTCACGATGACGTCGAAGCGGGACGGCTCGCGAAGGAGGTACATCGCACAGGCGTCGACGAGGAGGTGCTCGTAGGTGACCGCGGGATAGTCCACCGCGACCCGCTCCACGACCCGCCGCCAGAGGATCGACGAGCTGAGCACGTTCGCCTTGTCGACCGACGTGACCACTCCACGACGGGCGACGGCGATGTCGAACGCGGCCCGCACGACGCGCTCGATCTCCTGCTCGGTGTAGAGGAGGGTGTCGACGGCCTCCTCGCCCCGTTCGGTGCGCCGGATCTCGCTGGGCTTGCCCGGGATCGACTCCAGATGCCCGTAGTAGAGGCCCGCGGACAACTCGCGGACGAACATCAGATCCGTGCCCTCGACGTAGCGGGGCTTGAGCGGCGAGGCGTGGTAGAGGCTTCGCGACGGCCGGATGGGCCGCAGGTTCGCGAAGAACTGGAAGCTCTTGCGCAGCCGGAACAGGGCCTGTTCCGGCTTGACGGAGGCGTGCTGGCGCTCGTGGGCCGGCAGGCTGCCGATCGCGCCGAACAGGATGGCGTCGCTCTGTTCGCAGAGTTCGAGCGTGGCATCGGAGATCGCCACCCCCTCGCCGGCGATGGCGGCGAGTCCGGCCAGACGGTGGTGGATGGTCAGGTCGTGCTCATAGAGGTCCGCGACGGTGAGCAGCACCTCGACGGCCTGCTCCGTGACCTCCGGCCCCACACCATCGCCGGGCAGTACGGTTATCGCGTGGTTTCCCATTTTGGCACCCTTTTCGACGTGTGCGGGTGACGACTATTTCTTGGCCGCCAGGGCGAGTAGGCGATTGACCAGCGTGCCGCGCCACGTGATCATGTCGTGCCCACCGGAGTACTCCGAGTAGTCCACCTCGTAGCCCTTGCCGAGAAGGACGTCGCGCAGGTTCCGGTTGGTCTTCAACTGATCGAACTCGACAATTGCGGCCTCGAGTGAGCCGACCTCCATGGAGAAGCGGATGGGCAGCTTGGGACTGAGCGCGAACTGCCGGGTCAGCCACTCCATCTCGGTCTCCGGAGTTTCCCGCTCGGGCCACCAGAAGGAGCCCGACTGGGAGATCACGTTGCCGAAGATATGGGGCAGTTTGAACGCGACGTAGGCCGCGGCGAGTCCTCCGAAGCAGGAGCCGCCGACATACGTCTTCGAGGGATCGGAGGTGACGTGGTAGTTCTCGCGGAGGAAGGGCATCAGTTCCTGCGCCAGAAAGTCGCTGAACGGTTCGTGGCACGTCAGTTCCCGGGCACGGACCGCCTGGTCCATGTTGCTGTGCATCACCAGGACGAACGGCGGGATCCGGCCGGCGTACAGCAGGTTGTCCAGCACGGTGGGTGTGGCTGCGAAGTTGAAGTAGGCCCACCCGTCGAAGAGGACGAAGAGGGGGTACTCCTCGCCGTCGGTCCGGTAGCCGGGAGGCACGTGCACCGTGATGTGGTGCTTGGTCTGCAGGACCTCGCTGTCGACGAGGTGCATGTGGTTCTTCCCCTTGGGGACGCCGCGCCGTGCGATGTTCCACGGCTGCTTGGGCGCCTGGGGCAGCTCCAGCACCGACACCCGGAGGTCGTCGAGGACCGTGACCTCGCGGGGGTTCAGCGGATCGGGCCGGTACGCCGGGATGCGGGCCAGCACGTCCGCGTAGGTCTCGTACGGGACGAGCGAATCGTTGACCGACAGCAGGTAGGTCGTGCGCAGGTCCGACGGCAGGATGTAGGTCTTGTACCAGAGGTCGGTCGAGGGAACCTGCTCCATCAGGTACTCGTCGAAACCGTTCTGCGTCGGCGCGCTGTAGAAGAGCACCAGCACGTTGCGGGTGTCGCCCGGATCGCGCCACACGAAGGTCACCAGGGTTCTGGTGTCGTCTCCTTCGATCGGCTCCATCAACGGAGATCCGTCGGCCGAGACGGTTTTCCAGAAGGTGTCGAGCGCCCCGTCGTCGCCGGCAGCGACGGCCTCTTTCAGTTGAACGATGCGGTGATCCGTTTGGGTCTTCGTGGGAACGATCATCGGATTCTCCTAGCGCCGGTTCGGCGCATCGTCATGGTCGGGCGAATCGTCGAGATGACGTCAGGGCAGCTGGAACAGCTCGTCCGCGTCCATTTCCTCGCCGTCGACGTCGGCGAGGCTCTCGTCGATGACCTGCGCGAGCGTCTCCAACGTCCGGTTCTGGAAGACCATCGGCAGCATCAGCGACACGTCCCATGCCGCCTGCACCTCGGTCGCCAGGGATGCCACCAGCAGGGAATGACCGCCGAGGACGAAGAAGTCGTCGTGGACGCCCACCCGTTCGACGTTCAGCAGCTTCGTCCAGATCTCGGCCAGCGCCCGCTCGGTCTCCGTCCGGGGCGCGACGAAGCTCTCCCGTTCCTGCGCCTGACGCACGATCGTGGTGAGCGAGGGCAGCGCCTTGCGGTCGACCTTCCCGTTGGAGGTGAGCGGGAACTCCGGCAGTGCGACGAAGTAGGTCGGGATCATGTATTCCGGGAGCTGCTGGTGCAGGTACTCCTTCAGCTCGTCGACGGTCGCCGTCTTCCCCTCGTGCATGGTGTAGAAGGCCGCCAGCCGCTTGTCGGTCGCCGTGACCTCGTGCACCGTGAGCAGGCAGGACTGGATCGCGGAGTGCTGCGCCAGCACGGACTCGATCTCGCCCACCTCGATCCGGTGACCGCGGATCTTGATCTGGTGGTCCTTGCGCCCGACGTACTCGATGACACCGTCACGCCGATAGCGGGCCAGGTCGCCCGTCGCGTACAGCCGGCCCTCGCCGAAGGGGTTGGCCACGAAGTGCTGCGCGGTCAGGTCCGGGCGCCCCAGGTAGCCACGGGCGAGCTGCACGCCACCGATGAACAGTTCACCGATGACGCCGTCCGGCACCGGAGCCATGGCCGGGTTCAGGACATGGAGCTGGGTGTTGGCGACCGGGCGACCGATGGGTACGGTGCTCGCGCCCTCGACGTGGTGGCACTCCCAGAAGCTCACGTCGACCGAGGCCTCGGTCGGCCCGTAGAGGTTGTGCAGGCGCACGCCCGGCAGGTGGCGGAGGAAGCGCTCCTGGAGGTCCAGCGGCAGCGCCTCGCCACTGCACACCACGTGCTTGATGCTGTCGCAGTGCTCGGTGACGGACGGCTGGTCCAGGAACGCCTGCAGCATCGACGGAACGAAGTGCAGCACGCCGATGCCCTGCCGCTGGATCGTCTCGGCCAGGTACCCCGGATCGCGGTGTCCCTCGGGGCGCGCGACGTGCAGCTGGGCGCCGGCGATCAGGGGCCAGAAGAACTCCCAGACCGAGACGTCGAAGCTGTAGGGAGTCTTCTGCAGGACGCGGTCCTGGTCCCGCAGGACGTAGGCGTCCTGCATCCACAGCAGTCGGTTACCGATGCCGCGGTGCGACAGCATCGCGCCCTTGGGCTTGCCGGTCGAGCCCGACGTGTAGATGACGTAGGCCAGGTTGTCCGGCCCCACGCCACTCACCAGCGGCTCGGTGCTCTCCCCCCGCCAGACGGCTCCGCAACCGCTGAGCGGGAGCAGCGGGATCGCGGAGGCGTCCAGGGCCTCGATCCGTTCCCGGGTCTGGGGTTGCACCAGGATCGCCTGGATCTGGGCATCCTCGACCATGAAGGCGAGGCGGTCCGTCGGGTAAGCGGGGTCGAGGGGAACATAGGCGCCGCCGGCCTTGAGGATGCCCACCAGGCCGATGACCATCTCCAGGGAACGCTCCGCGCAGATGCCCACCCGGGTCTCGGGTCCGACGCCCGCCGCCCGCAGGGCCCGGCCCACCTGGTTGGCCCGGCGGTCCAGCTCCGCGTAACTGAGCTGCTGATCCTCGTACGACAGGGCGACGCGATCGGGAGTACGTCGGGCCTGTGCCTCGACCAGTTCGTGCAGGCAGCCCGGCTGCAGCAGGTCATCATCCCGCGTCGCGTTCCACGTCTCGATCCTCTGGACGCTCTCCGCGTCGCTGAGGAGCGGCAGGCTGGTCACCGGCGTACCGGGCGCGGACAACGCCCCCTCGATCAGGGTTTCGAAGTGCCCGGCCATCCGGGCGATCGTGCTCTCGTCGAACAGGTCGGTGGCGTACTCGAAGGTGTACTGCAGCGCGCCGGCCTTCTCCTGGAGGCTGAGTCCGACGTCGAACTTCGCGACTCCCACCCCGTCGTTCGTGACGTCCTGCATCCAGGCCGGTTCCTCCGGCTCCTCCGGCAGCTCCTCGAAGATCTTGTCCAGGCCGGTGAACATCACCTGGAAGATGGGGCTGTAGCTGGAGCTGCGCTCCGGCTTCAGCTCCTCGACGATGCGCTCGAAGGGAATCTCCTGGTGGCTCTGCGCGTCCAACAGCTTCCAACGGACCTGCTCGAGCACCTTTCCGAACTCCGGATCGCCGTCGAGATCCACACAGAGGGCGACCGTGTTGACCAGGAATCCGATCAGAGGTTCGGTCTCGATGCGGTTCCGGTTGGCGATCGGCACGCCGATGACCACCTTCTGCTGGCCGCTGTACCGCGACAGGAGCACGGCGAAGGCACTCAGCACGGTGATGAACTGTGTCGTCTGGTTGTCGAGGCTGATCTGCTTCACCTGGTGCGTCACGGCGGGTGAGAGCGAACCGGTGAGAGTCGCGCCGCGGAAGGTCTGCACCGCCGGCCGCGGCCGGTCGAGGGGCAGCGTGATCAACACCGGGGCGTCGGCCAGCTGCTCCTTCCAGTAGTCCAGGTGCGGGCGCAGGCGCTCTTCCTCGAGCCACTGCTGCTGCCAGACGGCGTAGTCCGCGTACTGGACGGGGAGCGCCGGCAGGGGCGAGGGCTCACCGGCCGCGGCCGCCTGGTAGAGCTGCCGCAGCTCGCGGTTGAAGAGCCGGATCGAGTACCCGTCGACGACGGTGTGGTGGGCGGTGAACGCCAGGACCGCCTCGGTGGCGGACAAACGGATGACCAACGTCCGCAGGAGCGGCCCCTGCGCCAGGTCCAGGGGGCGGCTCCACCAGTCGACGATGAGCCGCTTCGCCGCTTCCCGTTGGTCCTGGGGCACGTCCGAGATGTCCACCTCGGACAACGCGACCTCAGCCTCGTCGGCGACGACCTGCCAGACGCGGCTGTCGCGCTGGTGGAAGGTGGTACGCAACGTCTCGTGGCGCTCGATCAGACTGCGCAGACCGGCCCTGAGCACGTCCGAGTCCAACGCCTCGGGCCAGAAGAGCAGCCAGCCGACCGTGTAGAAGGCGCTGTCGGGGTTGAGCCGGTCCATGAACCAGAGCCGTTGCTGGTCGAAGGTCGCGGGCAACGGCCGGTCCCGCGGTACGGGCACCAGCGGCGCGGTCGGCTGCGCCTGCTGGTTCTGCTGCAGGCGCTCCAGCTCGACGGCCACCTGGGCGATGGTCGGCTGCTCGAAGATCACCCGGACCGGCACCTCGATGTCGAAGGTGTGGCGGATGCGCGCGACGACCTGGACCGCGAGCAGCGAGTGCCCGCCGAGGGTGAAGAAGTCGTCGAAGATGCCGATGGGGGTACGACCGAGGACCTGCTCGAAGATGGTCGCCAGCAGGGCCTCTGTCTTCGTACGCGGGAGTGCCCCCTCGGCGAGGGGCGCCGCCGAGGTCTCCTCGGGCAGCGGGAGCGCCCGGCGGTTCAGCTTGCCGTTCCGGTTGAGCGGCAACGTCTCCAGACAGACGAAGGCCGACGGCACCATGTGCCGGGGCAGCTTCTCGCCCAGGTACGTACGCAGTGCCTCGCCGAGATCGCCGGCTCCCTGCTCCGGCTCGACGTAGGCGACCAGACGCTGCCCCGAACCGTCCGGCAGGACCAGCACGGCGCAGGTGCGTACCTGGGGGTGTTGCAGGAGGGCGTTCTCGATCTCGCCGAGTTCGATGCGGAAGCCGCGAATCTTCACCTGGTGGTCGACCCGACCCACGAACTCGATGGCGCCCTCGGGTAGATACCGCACCAGGTCACCACTGCGATACAGACGACTACCCGGCTCCCCGAACGGATTCGCCACGAAATACTCCGCGGTCAACTCCGGACGATTCAGATAGCCCCGGGTGACACCCACGCCTCCGATGTACAACTCACCCGGCACACCCACCGGCACCGGCTGCAGATACGCGTCGAGGACGTACACCTCCACATTCGTGATCGGCCGCCCCATGTGCAGCACGTCCAGGTGCTCGTCGATCACCGTTCCGGTAGCGAAGATCGTCGTCTCCGTCGGCCCGTACACGTTGAAGAACGTCCGCCCCGGCGCCCACGACCGGATCAGATCCGGCGAGTACGCCTCACCACCGACCACCAACGTCCGAAGATGCGGCAACCCACCCGTCGGCAACGTCGCCAACGCACCCGGCGTGAAACTCAAATTCTCGATTGCCCGCTCGACCAGCACCTCACGCAGATCCGAGCCGATCATGTGCACACCACGCCGCGGAACATGCAGCGTCCCACCGACCAACAACGGCATGAGAATCTCCCACACCGAAAAATCGAAACTGTACGACGCCACCTGCAGAACCCGCTGCGGCCGGGCCAGACACTCGTACTCCCGCTGCCACGGCACCACATGATTCAGGCACCGATGCGCCACCATCACACCCTTGGGCCGACCCGTCGACCCCGACGTGTAGATGATGTAAGCCAGATTCTCCGGACCCAGCCCCACCACCACCGGAGCCTCCGCCGACTCACCGGAGACCTCCGCCCAACCGGTGTCGAGACACACCGTCGGCACGTCACCCGTCGACAGCTTCGGTGCCAGGTGGGCCTGGGTGAGGATCAGGCGCAGACCGGCGTCCTCGATGAGGAAGGCCAGCCGGTCCTCCGGGTACCCCGGGTCCAGGGGCACGTACGCCCCGCCGGCCTTGAGAATGCCGAGCAGACCCACCAGCACCTCGACCGACCGCTCCAGGCACAGACCGACCAGCACCTCGGGCCCGACGCCCCGGGCCTGGAGGAATCGCGCGAGCTGGTTCGCCCGGCGGTTCAACTCGCCATAGCTGAGCTGCTCCTCCCCGTGCACCAACGCCACCGCGTCGGGCGTCCGCAACGCCTGCGCCTCGAACAACTCGTGCAGGTACTCCGGCGCGGTGTCCGTCGTGGTGGAGGTGTTCCACTCCTCGAGGATCCGGACGCGCTCGCTGTCGGTGAGCATCGTGAGCTCGGCCAGTCTCGTCTGCGGCGCGCTGATCAGCGCGCGGCAGGTCTGCCGCATGTGCGCGAGCATGCCGTCGACGGTGCGGCTGTCGAAGCGCTGCGTGTCGTACAGGATGCTGATCCCGAGCTGCTCGCCGGGGTTGATCACGACGTTGAGCGGGAAGTGGGTCCGCTCCTCCGCGTCGACCACCGTGAAACGCAGGGCGCTGTCGGCAGTCGCTTCGAGCGGGTAGTTCTCGAAGACGAAGAGGCTCTCGAAGAGCTGACCGTCGGCGGGGATCTCACTCCACTGCTGCACCTGGATCAGCGGGCTGTACTCGTACTGCCGCATCCGCATGTTCTGCTCTTGGAGCTGCCGCAGCCATTCGAGCCCGGTCGTCCGACCGGGAACCTGCACGCGTACCGGCAGGGTGTTGATGAAGAGGCCGATCATCCGTTCCGCGCCCTCGAACTCCGGAGGACGCCCGGACACCACGGAGCCGAAGATGACGTCTTCGCTGCGGCTGTAACGGCTCAACAGCAGGGCCCAGCAGCCCTGCATCACCGTGTTCAAGGTCAGGTGGTGAGCCTGGGCCAGCTCCTGCAGCCGGGCGGTCTCCTCCTCGTCCAGGAACGCGCTGACCATCGCCGACACGGCCGGCTCCGCCGGGCCCTGGGACTCCTTCTTGCGCTCCACGCTGAGGGGGGCGGCCTGGTCGACCCCGTGCAGGGTCTCGCGCCAGTAGCGTTCGGCCTGCTGCATGTCCTGCTCCTTCAGCCAGGCCACGTAGTCGCGGTACGGGCGGGTCAGCGGCAGTGCCTCCTGGCGGCCACGGACGAGCGCGTCGTAGGTCTGCACGACCTCGGCCAGGAGCACGCTGTTGCTCCAGCCGTCGAGGATGGCGTGGTGGGCGCTCAGGACGAACTGGTAGTTGTCGTCGGCGGTGCGGGCGAGCAGCATCCGCCACTGGGGCACCTCGTGCGGGTCGAATCCCCGGCTGCGCTCGTGCTGGAGATAGTCGTCGAGGCGTTCCTGTTGCCGCGCGGGGCTCTCGTCGCGCCAGTCCCGCACGTCCAGTGGTACGGGTATGTGCCGCCAGACCAGTTGCAGGGGCTCGTGTTCCTGCATCGCCCGGAAGCTGGTGCGCAGAATGGGGTGGCGCCGCATGACCTCGGCCCAGGCTTGCCGGAAGAGGTCGACACGCAGGTCCTGCTCGATCTTCAGGACCACCTGGACGTGGTAGAGGCCCTGGCCCTGGGCGTACTGGCTCTGGAACCAGAGGCCCTGCTGGAGCGGGGTCTGCGGGTAGCAGTCCTCCAGCGGGCGGACACGGTCGCTGTCCTGCCAGACCGGAAACGTACGCAGTTGCCCGACCAGGTCGTTGATCTCCGGCTGGGTCAGGCCACTCGCCGGCAGGTCCGACGGGCTGTAGCCGCTCACGTCGGGGCGCTGGGCCTCACGGATGAGCTGTTGGAGAACGTCCCGTGTCTGCTGGGCGACACGTTCGACGGTCTGCCGGTGGTGGGCCGACTCGTTGAAGGACCACTGCATCCGCAGCTCGCCGTCCTGGATCCGGCTCACGATGTCGATCAGGTAGAGACGCTGGTTCGCCGGCCCGACGTCCGGGCCGATGGCTTCGGGGGCGGCAGCGAAGTCGCCGGCGAAGGTCCCGTCGAACTCGCCGAGGTGGTTGAAGCTGATCTGGGCGGCGGGGGCCTGCCGGAGCTGGACGCCGGCTTCGGTGTCGCTGTCGCGGAGCAGGCCGTAGCCGATGCCCTGCCGCGGCCGGCGGCGGAGCAGTTCCTTGATCTCCTTCAGCCCCTCGCCCAGCGCCGTCGAGGACGGCACCGGAAGTCGCACCGGTGAGATCGTCGTGAACCACCCGACCGTGCGGGACAGGTCCACGTCGTCGAACAGGTCCTCCCGACCGTGCCCCTCGACGTCGATCCGCACGTGCGAGTTACCCGTCCACGACCCCACCGCCGACGCCACGGCGGTCAGCAGCACGTCGTTGACCCGGGTGTCGAACGCCGCCGGAACGGCCTGCAGAAGGGCCTTCGTCTCCTCCCGGGTCAGATTCACCTCCTGCACGCGGCGGGAGGCGGTCGTGTTGTCGCGGTCGGACCCGTCGAGCGGAAGCGGCTCGGTGACCTCGCTCTGCTCCAGCCAGTACGGGAGCTCCTGCATCGTGATGTCGCTGCGCGCCTCCTGACCCAGGCGTTCCGCCCACTGCTGCCAGGACGTGGACTTGGCCGGAAGCACCAACTCCCGCCCCTGCCGCACCTGCTCGGTCAGGGCCGCCAGATCCTCCAGCAGGATCCGCCAGGACACGACGTCGACCACCAGGTGATGCGCCACCAGCAGCAGACGGGGCCCGTCGTCCAGCCCGGTGAAGAGAACAGCCCGGAACAACGGCGCCTCGGCCAGGTCGAAACTCGTCTGCGCCTGCTGCGCCACCTGCATCAGCCGCTCTTCGCGCGCCTCAGACGGCAGGGACGACAGGTCGTGCACCTGCCACGGCGCCGCCTCCGGCGGGCCGGTCAGTTCCGCCTGCCGCCCGTCCCCGGTGCGGAGGTACCGGGCGCGCAGCCCGTCATGGTGCTCCAGCAGGCGCAGCAGGACCCGCTGCCACTGCTCCGCCGTCACCTCTGCCGACACCGTCAGCAGAAGCGCCTGGTTGAAGTGCTCCGCCTGCGCGAACCCCTGGGCGAAGAACCACCGCTGGATCGGGGTCAACCCCACCGCACCGGTCACCACGCCCTGCTCCGCCCGCACGACCGCCGCATCCCGCCGCACCACCACCGACCCCAACTCGGCGATCGTCGGGTGCTCGAAGAGCTGCTTGACGGTCAGGTGCAGGCCGAGCTGCTTCGCGCGGAAGATGACCTGCAGACTCAGGATCGAGTCGCCGCCGAGGCCGAAGAAGTTGTCGTGGATGCTCACCGGGTCGGCAGCGCCCAGCACCGCCCGCCAGATCTCGGCGAGCTGCTCCTCGACCAGGTTGCGGGGAGCGACGTACTCCCCCTTCGGCGTGGAGGCGTGCTGCTCCCAGGGCAGCGCGGCCAGGGCCCGCCGGTCGAGCTTGCCGTTGGGGTCGAGGGGCAGAGCGTCCAGAGCGACGAAGACACTCGGCACCATGTGGCTGGGCAGTCGATCAGCCAGGAAGGCCTGCAGGGCCTCGGGAGTCAGCGGCTCGCGGGACACGACATAGGCCACCAGCCGTTTGGTGCTCGTCTCCTCGTGCAGCAGCACGGCGGCACTCCGCACCCGGGGATGCTCGGTCAGCGCACTCTCGATCTCACCCAGCTCGACGCGGAAACCACGGATCTTGACCTGGGCGTCGATCCGTCCCAGGAACTCGATCGTGCCGTCGGCCAGGTAGCGGACGCGATCGCCGGTCTTGTAGAGACGGCCGCCCGGGTGCTGACCGAACGGGTCGGCGATGAAGACCTCGGCAGTCAGATCGGGCCGCCCCAGGTAACCGCGCGTCACCGTGCTGCCGCCGATGTAGAGCTCACCCGCGACGCCGACGGGCACCGGCTGGAGGCGCGAGTCGAGGATGTAGACCTGGGCGCCGGGGACCGGCCGACCGATGTGGACGCGTTGCAGGTCGGGCCCGAAGCGGGCGAGGCACACGGCGACGGTGGTCTCGGTGGGGCCGTACCCGTTGAAGAAGCCGCGGTCCGCCGCCCACACCCGGACGAGGTCGAGGGGGCAGGCTTCGCCGCCGACGCCGATGTACCGCAGCGAGGGCAGGGAGGCCGCCGGCAGCGTAGCCAGCGCGGAGGGGGTGAGGCCGATGTTCTCGATCGCCTGCTCGTCGAGGAAGTCGGCGAGATCGGTACCGATCATCTTCAGGTCGGGCGGCGCCAGGACGAGGGTGCTGCCGGAGAGCAGGGCCGTGGACACCTCCCAGACCGAGATGTCGAAGCTGAGCGGGGTGCTCTGCAGCACTCGTTGAGGCGTGTCGAGGTGGAAGTTGTCCCGCTGCCACTGGACGAGGGAGCGGATTCCCCGATGAGGGACCTGGACCCCCTTGGGCTGTCCGGTGGAGCCGGACGTGTAGATCACGTAGGCCAGGTTGTCCGCGGTGACTCCGGCAACCGGAGCTTCGGCGGGCCAGTCGGGCAACCGGGACCACAGGGCGTCGATGTCCAGCACCGTCGCGTCGCAGTCCGGCAGCAGGTCGACCAGGGACTGCCGCGTCAGCAGGACACTCAACCGGGCATCGGTGGCCATGTACGCCAGACGCTCGCGGGGGTACGTGGAGTCGAGTGGCACGTAGGCGCCGCCGGCCTTCAGGATGGCCAGCAGGCCGACCACCATCTCCGTCGACCGCGGGACGCACAGCCCGACCAGCGTCTCGGGGCCGACACCCTCGCCGCGGAGAAGATGGGCGAGCCGGTTCGACAGTTCGTCGAGGGCGGCGTAGCTCAACTGGGAATTCCCGGACACCAACGCCACACGGTCGGGGAACCGACGGACCTGCGTCTCGAACATCTCATGGAAACACGCCGGGTGCTCCGCCTTCTGCTTCATCTGCTGGAGGCGCAGGCGCAGCAACTTCTGCTGCTCCTCGGAGAGCTGCGATATTTGCTGAGGGAGACGCTCATTCATTCGGATCACTCTTCTCTGCAGCAGGCGAAGAATCGTGGAGCTGTGCGATCAGGTCCTCGGACGAGAGCTGCTGGATCTCCGCGACGAGTTGCGCCAGGAGTTCCTGTTCATCGGTCGACGGATCTGTGGCGTCGTCTGGCGGCGTGTTCCACCCCTGAAGTACCTGGAGATGTTCCTGCTGCGTGAGGATCGAGAACTGCGCCAGTCGCGCTTCGGGCGACTCGACCGCCTGGGCGCAGATGTACTGGACATGGGCCAGTACGCGTTCGATCGTCTCGGGGTCGAAACGCCGCGGGTCGTACTGGACGATGAAGTGCAGTTGCTGACCCTGGAGCGTCGCGACGACGCCCAACGGGTAATGGATCCGCTCCTCGGAACGCGGCTTCTCCAGACGTAGGGCCGCTGCCGGCGCCTGTTCCACCGGATAGTTCTCGAACACGAAGAGGCTGTTGAACAATGGGGAGCCGGACGGCAGCCCACTCCAGCGCTGCACCCGGTCGAGAGGGCTGTACTCGTACTGCCGCATCTGGAGGTTCTGCTCCTGCAGACCGCGCACCCAGTCCAGCCAGGGCATCCCGGCCGGCAGGCGGACGCGGAGCGGCAGTGTGTTGATGAAGAGGCCGGCTGTCCGCTCGATGTCCGGGATCTCCGCGGGCCGCCCGGAGACCACCACACCGAACACGACGTCGTCCGTGTCCTCGTAGCGGCCGAGCAGGAGGGCCCAGCAGCCCTGGAGGATGGTGTTGAGCGTCAGCCGGTGCCGTTGGGCGAGTTCCTGCAGGCGGATGCTCTCCTCCACACCGAAGAGCAGACTCGCTTCGGCATGACGGCCCGGTCCCGACGACGGGGGCGGGGTCACGTCATGGCGTTCGATACTGAACGGGGTTGCCTCCTCGACCCCGTGCAGGGTCTCGCGCCAGTAGCGCTCGGCCTGCTGCATGTCCTGCTCTTTGAACCAGGCCACGTAGTCGCGGTAGGGGCGCGTCGGATGCAGGGCCTCCCGGGCCCCGTGGACGAGCGCGTCGTAGGTCTGCACGACCTCGGCCAGGAGCAGGGCGTAGCTCCAGCCGTCGAGGATGGCGTGGTGCATGCTCAGGACGAACTGGTGGTTGTCGTCGGCGGTGCGGGCGAGCAGCATGCGCCACTGGGGAATTTCGTAGGGATCGAACCCCCGCACACGGTCGGTCTCGAGATAGGCGTCCAGAAGCTGCTGCTGCCGCGTGGGGCTCTCGTCGCGCCAGTCCCGCACGTCCAGTGGTACGGGTATCTGGCGCCAGACCAGTTGCAGGGGCTCGTGTTCCGGCAGGGCCCAGAAGCTGGTGCGCAGGATGGGGTGGCGTCGCATGACCTCGGCCCAGGCTTGCCGGAAGAGGTCGACCCGCAGCTCCTGCTGAAGGTCGTGGATCAGCTGGACGTGGTAGAGGCCCTGACCCTGCGCGTACTGGCTCTGGAACCACAGGCCCTGTTGCAGTGGGGTCTGCGGGTAGCAGTCCTCCAGCGGGCGGACCCGGTCGCTGTCCTGCCAGACCGGAAGCGGGCGCAGTTGCCCGACCAGGTCGTTGATCTCCGGCTGGGTCAGGTCACTCACCGGCAGGTCCGACGGGCTGTAGCCGCTGACCTCGGGACGCCGGGCCTCGCCGGCGAGGTGGTTCAACACCTCCAGCGCCTGCCGGGCGACACGTTCGACGGTCTGCCGCTGGTGGGCCGACCCGTCGTAGGTCCACTGCATCCGCAGTTCGCCGTCCTGGATACGGCTCACGATGTCGATCAGGTAGGGACGGTGATTGTCCGGCCCGATGTCCGAATCAATGGCCTCGTACGCGGCGGCGAAGCTGTCGTCGCCCTCGAATGCGCCGAGGTGGTTGAAGCTGACCTGGGCAGCCGGGGCCTGTCGGAGCCGGGCGCCGGCCTCGGTGTCCAGGAGAAGGCCGTAGCCGATGCCCTGTCGGGGCCGGCGGCGGAGCAGTTCCTTGATCTCCTTCAGTCCCTCGCCCATCGCGGCCAGGGACGGGACCGGAAGCCGCACCGGCGAGATCGTGGTGAACCAGCCGACCGTGCGGGAGAGGTCCACATCGTCGAACAGGTCCTCCCGACCATGACCCTCGACGTCGACCCGGACATGCGAGTCACCCGTCCACGACCCGACCGCCGACGCGACAGCCGTCAGCAGCACGTCGTTCACCCGGGTGTCGAAGGCGGCCGGAACGGCCTGCAAGAGGCCCTGGGTCTCCTCCCGGCTGAGACTCGCCTCGTACACACGGCTGCGGCCGGTCGTGTTCTCGTGGTCGGGCCCGTCCACGGGGAGCGGCCGCGTCGGCTCGACGTGCTCCAGCCAGTACGCGAGCTCCTGCGCGGTGGTGTCGCTCAGCGCCTCCTGACCCAGGCGCTCCGCCCACTGCTGCCAGGAACTGGACTTGGCCGGGAGGACGAACTCCTGCCCCTGCCGCACCTGCTCGATCAGGGCCGCGAGGTCCTCCAGCAGGATCCGCCAGGAGACGACGTCGACCACCAGGTGGTGCGCCACCAGAAGCAGCCGGGGCCCCTCGTCCAGACCGGTGAACAGGACCGACCTGAACAACGGCGCCTCGGACAGTTCCAGACTCGCCTGGACTCCCTCGGCCACGGCCGCCAGCTGGTCCGCCCGTTGCGCCGGTGGCAACGACGACAGGTCGTGCACCTGCCACGGCGCCACCTCCGGCGGGCCGGCCAGCTCAGCCCGCCAACCGCCCTCGGCCCGGACGTAGCGGGCGCGCAGCCCGTCATGGTGCGCCAACAGACGCAGCAGAACCCGCTGCCACTGCTCCGCCGACACCTCCGCCGGCACCGACAGCAGAAGCGCCTGGTTGAAGTGCTCCGCCTGAGCGAACCCCTGGGCGAAGAACCACCGCTGGATCGGCGTCAACTCCACCGCACCGGCGACCACGCCCTGCTCCGCCCGCACGACCGACACGTCCTGCCGCACCACCAACGGCCCCAACTCGGCGATGGTCTGGTACTGGAAGAGCTGCTTCACGGAGAAATGCAGGCCGAGCTGCTTCGCACGGAAGATGACCTGCAGACTGACGATCGAGTCGCCACCCAGCGCGAAGAAGTTGTCGTGGATGCTCACCGGTTCGGCGACACCCAACACCGTTCCCCAGATCTCCGCCAACTGCTCCTCGACGTGATTGCGGGGGGCGACGTAGTTCGTCCTGGGGGTGGCGGCGTACTGCTGCCAGGGAATCGCAGCCAGGGCCCGCCGGTCCACCTTGCCGCTGGAATTGAGTGGCAGACCGTCCAGGGGAACGAAGACGCTCGGCACCATGTAGCTGGGCAGCCGATCGCTGAGGAAGAGCTGGAGAGCGTCGGGAGACGGAGCCTCGCGCGCATCGAGATAGGCGACCAGCCGCTTGGTGTTCCCCTGCTCGTGCACGAGCACGGTGGCATGCTGCACCTGGGGGTGCTGCATCAGGGCGTTCTCGATCTCGCCCAGTTCGATGCGGAAGCCGCGGATCTTGACCTGGTGGTCGACCCGACCGATGAATTCGATGGTGCCGTCGGGCAGATACCGCACCAGGTCACCACTGCGATACAGGCGGCTGCCCGGCGCACCGAACGGATTCGCCACGAAGTACTCGGCAGTCAACTCCGGGCGGTTCAGATAACCACGTGAGACACCCACACCGCCGATGTACAGCTCACCCGGAACCCCCACCGGCACCGGCTGCAGATGGGCGTCGAGAATGTACAGTTCCGCGTTCGTGATCGGCCGACCCAGGTGCACCGCGTCCAGGTGTTCGTCGATCACCGTGCCGGTAACGAAGATCGTCGTCTCCGTCGGCCCGTACAGGTTGAAGAACGTCCGCGTCGGCGCCCACGTACGAACCAGATCCGGCGAGCAGGCCTCCCCACCGACCATCACCGTCCGCAGATGCGGAAGCTCACCGGCCGGCAACGTCGCCAACGCCCCCGGCGTGACGCACAGGTTCTCGATCGCCCGCTCGACCAGCACGTCACGCAGATCCGCACCGATCATGTGCACGCCGCGCGCCGGAATGTGCAGCGTCCCACCGGCCACCATCGGCATGAGGATCTCCCACACCGAGAAATCGAAGCTGTACGACGCGATCTGCGACACACGCTGCGGCCGGGCAAGACAGTCGTGTTCGCGCTGCCATGGCAACACCTGGTTCAGACCCCGATGCGTCACCATCACGCCCTTGGGCCGGCCCGTCGACCCCGACGTGTAGAGGATGTACGCCACGTTGTCCGGAGCGAGCCCCGCCATCGGCGCCTGCGTCGACTCTCCCGACACAAGTGACACCCACTCGGTGTCCAGGCAGATCGTCGGCACACCGTCCGTCGCGAACTTCGTCTTCAGATGCGACTGCGTCAGGACCAGCCGCAGGCTCGCATCCTCCACCAGGAACGCCAGCCGGTCCGCCGGATACCCCGGGTCCAGCGGCACGTACGCCCCACCGGCCTTGAGGATGCCGAGCAGGCCCACCAGCACCTCGACCGACCGATCCAGACACAGACCGACCAGCACGTCCGGCCCCACGCCGCGGGTCTGCAACGCACGCGCCAACTGGTTGACCCGAGAATTCAACTCGCCGTAGCTGAGCTGCTCGTCCTCATACACCACCGCCACCGCGTCCGGCGTCTCCGACGCCCGCGCCTCGAACAACTCGTGCAGGTACTCCGGCGCGGTCTCCGTCGTCGTGGAGGTGTTCCACTGGTCGACCACCTGCGCACGTTCGGCCTCGGGGAGCATCGACAGGCGCTGGACAGGCTGACCGGGCTGCGCCAGCGCGGATTCGAGGAGCGCCTCGAAGTGGTCGGCCATCCGGGCGACCGTGCGCTCCTGGAAGAGATCCGTGTTGTATTCCAGGCCGAGCCGAAGCCCTTCGGCGTCCTCCTGGACCATGAGCACGAGGTCGAAGCGCGCGACGCGGAGACTCATACCCTCTTCGATCATCCTGTGCATCCACGGCTTCGCCTGCACGGAGTCCGATACATGTTCGAGCAGTGGCAGGCTCTCGTCCGCGACCATGACCTGGAAGACCGGGTTGTAACTCAGGTTGCGCTCGGGGCTCAGGGCCTCGACGACCCGGTCGAAGGGGATCTCCTGGTGACTCTGGGCGTCGAACAACTGCTTGCGAACCTGGAGCAGGACGGTGGCGAAGCTGGGGTTGCCGCGCAGGTCCACGCGGAGAGCCACCGTGTTGACCAGGAAGCCGATCATCGGCTCCAGCTCGACGCGATGACGATTGGCGATGGGCACACCGATGACGACCACGTCCTGCCGGCTGTAGCGGGACAGGAGCACGGCGGCGGCGGCGAGCATCGTGATGTAGTTCGTCACCTGCGCCTCGCCGCTGACGCGCGTGATGTCCTCGGTCAGGTCGGGAGACAGCTGTCGCCTCAGGAACGATCCCTGGTACCTCTGCACCTCCGGCCGTGGAAAGTCGGTGGGCAGGGTGAGCAGCTCGGGCGCCTCGGCCAACTGCTCCTTCCAGTAGGCGAGATGGAACTGGAGCCACTCCTCGCCCAGCCAGTTCCGCTGCCACACGGCGTAGTCCGCGTACTGGACGGCCAGCTCCGGCAGGGGGCTGGGCGCATCACCCGCCAGCGCGTGACACAGCTGGAGGAGCTCCTGACCGAACAGGCCGATCGAGTAGCCGTCGAACACCGTGTGGTGGGCGCTGAAGACCAGGACCTGCTCGGTGTCCGAGAGGTTGATCAGCACGGTACGCAGCAGGGGGCCCGCGACCAGGTCGAACGGCTTTCCCCACCACTCACGGATCTCGTCCTGCGCCCGCGTCTCCCGAAGGTCCGCGGGGACCGTGGAGAGGTCGACCACCGGGAGGTCGACGCGCCAGTCGTCCGAGATGACCTGCCAGACCTGTCCGTCCTCCTCGCGGAAGGTGGTGCGCAGGCTCTCGTGGCGGCGGAGCATCTCGTGCAGGCCGGCCTCGAGGACGCTCCGGGACACCTCCGGTGACCAGGGGACCAGCCAGTTGACGGTGTAGAAGTTGCTGCCGGGATGCAGACGGTCCAGGAACCAGAGGCGTTGCTGGTCGAAGCTCGCGGGCAGCGGAGCGTTCCGCGGAGCGGGAAGCAGCGGCGGCAGTCGCAGCGGTTGCAGCTCCGCCTGGAGTCGTTGCAGCTCCGGGGCGAGCTGGGCGATCGTCGGCAGATCGAAGAAGCTGTGCACCGGCAGCTCTACGGAGAACACCTGACGGATGCGGGCGACCAGCTGGACCGCGAGAAGGGAGTGACCACCGAGGTCGAAGAAGTCGTCCCGGATGCCGATCGGACTGCGCGAGAGGACCTGTTCGTAGATGGAGACGAGCAGGGCCTCGGTCGTGTTGCGCGACGGTGCGTACGTGGAGGACCCCGTCGACTGGCCGGCCTGCGCGAGCGGAAGGGCCCGGCGGTCGAGCTTGCCGCTCGAGGTGACCGGCAGGGCGTCGAGGACGACGAGGTCGGACGGCACCATGTACTCGGGCAGCCGTTCCTGGAG
Organism: Micromonospora sp. BQ11; assembly: GCF_052068135.1. Classification (NCBI taxonomy): domain Bacteria; kingdom Bacillati; phylum Actinomycetota; class Actinomycetes; order Micromonosporales; family Micromonosporaceae; genus Micromonospora; species Micromonospora sp. BQ11. The sequence goes on from NZ_JBQHDB010000007.1 coordinate 56,368, forward strand.
GTACGCCCTGATCTGCGGGACCAGGAGGTCCTCGATCTCGGCCCGGAGCGGGTGGTTGGCGTAGCGTTGCCAGTCGCGGTCGCCTTCGCCCGCCGCCGCGGGGTCGATGCGCTCCTCCTCGTCCACCTCGCCGTGCTCGACATCGGCACGCCGGAACAGGACCGTGTAGCTGCCGTCCGCGCCGTGGCGTCCCCAGTCGACGGTCGCGTGGTAGCCGACCTGCTCGGCCAGCTCCCAGACGTCCTCCGGGTCCACGCCGGTGGACGGCGGCGCCTGGGCCCGCCACGCCTCGACCGTCTCCAGGTTCGAGTCGCCCCTGAGCCAGCGCAGGTCGGCCGCGGCCGCCGTGACGCGGGCGTTCGGCACGTGGCGGACTCGCAACCGGTCAGGTCGCTCACGCACCAACGTCTCGCGCAGGCCGGAGAGGGTCAGGCCGGCGGCGGACCAGTCGTGTTCCGGGATGGCGGGCGGCTCCGGGGCCGGGGTGGCGGTGGGCGCCCCGTCGACGTGCAGCACCACCTGGTAGCGGAACCGCGTCAACTCGTTGAGGTGGCGTCCGCGCTTGGGCCGTACCTCGACCCGGGAGATGCGGCCGGTGCTCGCCGCCCAGTGCCGGAAGAAGGCCGGGTCGAGCGTCAGCTCCTTCTCCTGCTGTACGCGCTGCTGCACCCGCTGCCAGAGCTGCTGACGGGACGCCGTCTCCGATGCGCGGCTCAGTTCGACGCTGGCGTGGAACGCCTCCAGCAGGGGGAGGCTGCGCACGTCACCTACGATGATGCGCCCGCCGGGACCGACCCGGTCGAGGGCGCCGTCCAGGACGCGCAGGAGATAGTTGACGTCCGGGAAGTACTGGATGACCGAGTTGACGAGGACCGTGTCGACGTCCTCGGTGGGCAGGTCCCGGAGATCGTCGGCGGGCCGCTGCAGCAGCGTGACGGAGTCGCGGATCTCCGGCATCGTGTCGAGACGCCGGCGGACGGACTGCAGCACCGCCGCCGAGAAGTCGGTTCCGTAGTAGCGGCGGCACTGGGCGGCGAGGGGGAAGAGCAGCAGGCCGGTGCCGCAGCCGATCTCCAACAGGTTCCGCGGCTGGTAGGCGCGCACCAGGGCCAGCGTGTCCTGCCGCCAGGCCTCCATCTCGTCCAGCGGGATGGCCTGACCCGTGTAGCTGCTCGTCCAGCCCGAGTAGTCGGCACCGTCCTCGGTCGGCGCGGCCTCCAACTGGTCGAAGCTCTCGTAGACCTGCTGCCAGTGGTGCAGCCGATCGTCGAGCAGTGCCGCTTCCTCACCCTGGACGGCGGCCTGGGCGCGTAGGGGATCCAGCACCACGTACGAGATGAGCGAGGCGCCGCCGGGCTGGTCGTGGCGCACCAGCGTCGCGGCGATCTGCACCACGGGGTGGCTGCTCATGACCGTGTCGATCTCGCCGAGCTCGATGCGGTAGCCCCGGATCTTGACCTGCGAGTCGGTACGTCCCAGGAACTCCATGTTCCCGTCGGGACGCCACCGGGCCATGTCGCCCGTCTTGTAGATGCGCGCGCCGGGCTCGGCGCTGAACGGCGAGGCGACGTACTTGCCGGCGGTGAGCTGCGGATCCCCGGCATAGCCGAGGCTCAGGCAGGTGCCCCCGATGTAGAGGTCGCCCGGTACGTCGACGGGACAGGGCCGCAGGTTCTCGTCGAGGACGTAGTAGCAGGAGTTCTGGATCGGCTTGCCGTACGGGATGCTCGTCCAGGAGGGGTCGACCTCGCGGATCGGGAAGAAGTTCGACCAGACGGTCGCTTCCGTCGCGCCGCCCAGGCCGACGACCTGGACGTTGGGGAACGCGGCCCGCATGATGGCCGGCGAATTGACCGGGATCCAGTCCCCGCTCATGAAGATCAGGCGTAGCGAGGTCGAGACCGTCGCAGCCGTCGCGTCGTCGCCGGAGGGCAGGAAGGGCACGAGCTGCATGAGGGCGGCGGGCGCCGAGTCCCAGAAGGTGATCGGCTCCCTGGACATGATGTCCAGCAGCCGGGTCGGCTCCTGGATGTCCTGCCGCGACGCCAGCCGGATGGAGCCACCGGCGGCCAGGATGCCGAAGATGTCGTAGACGGACAGGTCGAAGCTCAGCGACGTGATGAAGAGCAGTCGGTCGTCGGGGCCCACCGCGAACGTGGTGTTGACCCACTCGATCAGATTGATGACGGGGTCGTGCTGGACCATGACCCCCTTGGGGGTACCGGTCGAGCCGGACGTGAAGATGATGTACGCGAGGTCCTGTGAGCTTCCCTGCAGCGGCAGGTCGTCCTGGGGCATCCGGGCGATGTCGGCCCACGCGTGCAGTCGGTAGGGGCCGGGCGACAGGGGTTCGGAATCGTCGTCGGGGTCGTCGACGCACACGAGGTGAGCGAGCGCGGGCAGTGGATCCGCCCGGAGGATCGAGGGCACCAGGGCGCGCTGGGTGATGATGCAGGGAGCTGCCAGGGAGTCGAGGATCCCGTGCCAGCGCTTGACCGGGGCGTTCGGTTCGAGCGGGACGTAGATTCCGCCCGCCTTCAGGATTCCCAGCAGGGCCGGGATCATCTCCGCGGAGCGTTCCATCAGGATCGCGACGTGGGTGCCGGGTCCGACGCCCAGTCCCTTGAGGTGGTGCGCGATCTGGTTCGCCTGCTTGTTGATCTCCGCGTAGGTCCAGCTGCGGTCCTGGAAGAGCAGGGCGGTCGCGTCGGGGGACCGCTTCACCTGCTGCTCGAACAGCTGATGGATGCAGAGCTCCCGGGCGTACGGCACCCGGGTGTCGTTCCACTCGTGGACGAGTCGGGTGTGTTCCTCGGGCGTGAGCAGTGAGATGTCGGCCAGGCGGGCCTGGGGCAGGCGCACCAGTTCCGAGCAGGTCCGGCGCAGGTGACCCAGCATCGCCTCGATCGCCCGGCCGTCGAAGCGCTGGGTGTCGAAGTGGATCGTGATCGCCAACCGGCTCCCGGGCGTGACGACGACACTGAGCGGGTAGGGGACGCGGGTCTCCTCGCGCCGCCCGGTCATCGGCAGCACCGTGCCGGAGCCCTGCTCGGTCCCGTGCTCCACGGAGAAGACGTTGTCGAACAACGCGTTGCCGGAGCCGATGTCGCTCCACTGCTGGATCAGCAGCAACGGGCTGTGCTCGTACCGTTGGATGTCGGCGTACCGGCGTTGCAGACCGTGCATCCACTCGGCCCACGGCATCGATCCCGGCACCTCGACACGCAGCGGGAGCGTGTTGATGAGCAGGCCCACCACCTGCTCGACTCCCGGCAGATCACCGGAGCGGCCGGAGACGGTCACACCGAGGACGGTCTCGCCGCCCCCGGTGTACCGGCTCAGCACCAGAGCCCAGCAGCCCCGGAGGAGCGCCTCGGGCGACAGACCGTGCCCCTCGCCCACCGCGACCAGGCGGGCCGTCTCCTCCTCGTCCAGCAGGAGGCGCATCTGGTCGTACGCGGCCGGCGAAGGCTCGGTGCCCGGCTCCTCGTGCGGCGGGGTCCTCCGCTCCACCGGCAGCGGTGCCGCCGGGGCGACCGACGCCAGCTCGGTGCGCCAGTACTGCTCGGCCCGGTCGATGTCCTGGCGGCCCAACCACTCCACGTATTCCTGGTAGGGCGTCGCGGGGGCGAGCTCCAGCGCGTGCTGAGCCGTCAGGTGGCCGTAGTACGCCTCGACCTCGCGGAGGACGGTCGTCTGGCTCCACCCGTCGAGGATGATGTAGTGGAGACTCCAGACGACCTGGTAGCACGCCTCGTCGAGTCGAGCGACGTGGATCCGCCAGAGCGGCGGCTCGTGCAGGGAGAAGCCGGCGGCGAGGTCCTGCTGCCGGTAGGAGCGCAGCCGGCTCCGCTGCTCGTCGGCGCTCAGCCCACGCCAGTCCTCGACCGTGAAGGGGACGTCGATCCACTTGAGGACCGTCTGCTGCGGCGTCTGGCCCTGCAGGTCACGGAAGACCGTTCGCAGCGCGGGGTGCCGCTCCATGACATGCGACCAGCTCTGGCGGAACGCCTCGACGTGGAGATCACGCTCGATGCGGAACTCCACCTGGACGTGGAAGAGCCCGGACCTGCCCCCGAAGGCGCTCTGAAACATGATTCCCTGTTGGGTGGGAGTCATCGGGTAGCATGCTTCGACGATTTCCTCGCTCATTGCGAATCAGACACCCTTTACTGCCGAGTTTCTACCTGTGGGCAGGTATAGACCGTTGGATAGTGCCAATGAGCCGCGGACCGTTTCCAGGCGACGGCCATCGCAATATCACCCCGACTCGCCGCAGGGCGCACCCGCCCGGAACTCGCTCGGGCGAATGACCAGTTCACTGCGGGACCCGACATCGAATTCGTCAGCGTCGGTGATCGGCGATATCCGCTCTATGGTCGACGGGTACGGGTCGATGCAGATGTCCCCCCAGACGTCCTCTCCCCCAAGATTCCGAATTGCCACATCGAATGGAACGCAATCGCGTCGGCGACGAGGGCCGCGGCGTGCGCCATGGGACAACTCTATTGCGCTCCGTGGTCAGAGCGGCACGGCTCGTGTGGCTATACCCGATCGGCGCGAGCCTGAGCAGGCCGGCGAGTGACGGGTATCCATCTGGCTATGGTGCCGACGACATACCGGGAAAGTCGTGGCGAGACGCCAGTCTTGCCTGGTTTGCGTAGACGCGCCGGGTCGTTGGCAACAAAGGCGGGAACGGCAATGCCGGGGCAGCCGTAAGGGCACCTGAAGCGAACCGTAAGCGGCATCCCGCAGAGTGGTGCTCGTCGAACAGAGACGGACACGACCAGGAGGAGCCCGCGATGCGCAGGATCATCAACTCGACCTACATCACCCTCGACGGCGTCATCGAGGACCCGGCGTGGACGATGCCGTACTTCGACGACGAGGCCGCCGCCTTCGCCGGTTCGCAGACCGACGCGGCCGACGCGCTGCTCCTGGGTCGGAAGACCTACGAGGGCTTCGCCAGCGCCTGGCCCAACATGGACGAGAGCGACCCGAGCACCGGCGCCGCCTACTTCAACAACGTCAAGAAGTGGGTCGCCTCCACCACGCTCACCGACCCGGAGTGGAAGAACAGCGAGGTGCTCCAGGGGGACGTGGTCCAGGCCGTCACCAAGCTCAAGGCCTCCGCCGGCGGGGACATCCTGATGTACGGCTACGGCGTCCTCACCGACACGCTGGTCCGGGCCGGCCTGGTGGACGAGGTGCGGTTCTGGATCCACCCGGTGTTCGTCGGCGGGCCGTCGGTCTCGGCGCCACTGCCCGACGCGCGGACCACGCTCACGCTTGCCGACACCAGGGTCATGAAGAACGGCGTGATCATCGCGACCTACACGCCGGCTGCCGCCGGGTAGACGGACGTCGGTCGGACCAGGGCCCGGGCCTCACCCGGGCCCAGGTCGCGTCCCGCCCGGTAGGCGGCGGCGAACCCGTCCGGGCCGAGCGCCGCGACCAGCCGTGTCGTCGTACGGTCGATCTCGTCCTGCTCCGCCGGCGCGGCCGGCACCTCCGACGCGACCCGGAGGGCGTGCGCGGCGCCGAGGATCCGCGCCGCGACCTCCGGGGTCGGCGCCGCGGACGCCAGCCCGTCGAGGGCACCACACGCGTCCCGGGGCGCGTCGATCGCCACGGCCACGTCGAAGGCGCGGGCGTGCAGCGCCAGCGCACGGTCGCGGTCCCCCTCCTCCGCCACCGCGTACGCCAGCTCGCCCAGCACCATCGGCAGGAACAGGGCGTCTTCCCCGCCCTGCTCCACCAGGCGCTCCAGGTGGGTGGTGGCGACGTCGAGCCTCCCGTCCCGGCGGGCGGCGATGCCGAGGCTCAGCTCGGCGAAGACCCGCGCGGCCGGCGCGTCCTGCTCCACCGCCAGCCGGTACGCGCGTTCGGCCAGCTCCCGCGCGTGACCGTGGTCCCGGGTCTGCACGGCGAGCCAGGCCAGCCAGGACAGCTTGCTGCCGACCTCCGGCCACAGCGCCAGTTCCTCGGCCCAGCGCAGGCCCTCGCGGTGCAGGGCGACGGCCCGCTCGTGGTCGCCGGTCAGCTCGGCCAGGCCACCGAGCCAGTCGGTCGCCTGCAACCGCCCCCAGTCGTCGCTTAGCTCCGCGAACAGCGCGGCGGCGCGGGTGGCGGCGCGTTCCAGCCCGACGATGTCACTGGCGGCATGGGCCAGCATCGCCCGGGTCACGCACACGGCCGCCTCGACCCACGGGCCGTCGCCGGCCGCCAGGGCCCGGTCCAGCAGCTCGGCGCTGCGCACGCGGTCGTTGCTGCCGAGCAGCGCCGCGGCCAGGAACCAGGTGGCGCGGCCGTCGGTGTGCCCGGCGAGGGCGGCGTCGATGTCGCCGTCCGGAACGGACCCGCCCTGAAGGAGCGTGAACCCCGCCCGCCACACGGCCGCCTCGGCGCGCGCGCCGGCGTCACCGTCGAGGGCCAGCGCACGGCGGGCCTCGGTGAGCCGCCCGCGCAAGAACCAGTACCAGGTCAGAGCGTTGGCCAGGCGCAAACCGCCGCCGAACGCGAGGGCGGCGCGCAGGTTCGGCGTCTCGGCGTCCAGACGGGCGAGCCACTCGCGCTGGCCCGGCCCGCGCAGCAGCGGGTCGGCGCGCTCGGCCCACTCCGTCCAGTACGCCGCGTGCCGTGCCCGGACCGGGTCGGCCGGGTCCAGGCGCTCCAGGGCGTACGCGGCGACCGACTCCAGCAGCCGGTACCGCGGCACCACGCCGGAGGTGTCCAGCACCACCAGCGACCGGTCGACCAGTGCGGCCAGGACGTCGAGGTCGGCGCCGCAGACCGCCTCGGCGGCCTCGGCCGGGCAGCCGTCGGGGTGCACGGCGAGGCGGGACAGCACCACCCGTTCGTCGTCTCCCAGCAGGTCCCAGCTCCAGCCGATGACGGCGGTCAGGGTGCGCTGGCGTGCCGGCACGTCCCGCTGCGTCGTGCCGAGCAGGCGGAACCGGTCGTCGAGGCGCGCGACGACACCGTCCAGGCCCAGGGCGCGTACCCGCTTCGCGGCCAGCTCCAACGCCAGCGGCAGGCCGTCCAGCCGCCGACAGAGCTGCGCGACCGCCGGCGCGGTCCGCTCGTCCAGTTGGAAGCCGCGCTGCTGCGCGCCGACCCGGGCCGCGAACAGCCGGGCCGCCGCCGACCGCCGGATCGCGTCGAGGTCCGCGGAGTCCCCGGGTACGGGCAGCGGCCGCACCTCCCACAGCACCTCCCCGGCGAGGCCGAGCGGTTCCCGGCTGGTCGCCAGCACGGTCACCTCCGGCGCCTCCCGCAACAGCCGGGCGACCAGGGCGGCGGCCGGTTCGACGACGTGCTCGCAGTTGTCCAGGACCAGCAGCGTCCGCCGGTGCCGCAGCGCCGCCACCAGGTGGTCGTCGGCGGTGACACTGGCGCCCGCGACCTCGCGGACGTCGAGCGCGGCCAGCACCAGGTCCGCGGCGGCGGTCTCGCCGGGGCGCAGCACGGTCAGATCGACCAGGTGCACGCCGTCGGGGAACGACTGCTCGCGGGCGACCTCCGTGGCCAGCCGGGTCTTGCCGACGCCGCCCGGGCCGACCAGCGTGACGAGCCGCCGCTGCGGCACGAGGGCGCGCAGCTCGGCGAGGACCTCGGCGCGGCCGACCAGCTCGTCGAGCCGGGCGGGCATGCTGTTGCGGATCCGCGCGGCGGCCGGCGGCGGGCTCAGCGCCGTGTCCTGCGCCAGGATCCGCCGGTGCAACGCGACCAGGTCCGGACCGGGGTCGAGACCCAGCTCCTCGGCGAGGCGGTGCCGCAGGTCGGCGTAGCTGTCCAGGGCGTCGGACTGGCGGCCGGTCGCGTACAGGGCCCGCATCTGGAGCGCCCGCAGGCCCTCGCGCAGCGGATGCCGGTCGACCAGCTCGGCCAGGTCGGCGGCGACCAGCGCGTGCTCACCCCGGGCCAGCCGGGCCGCGGCCAGCTTCTCGACCACCACCAACCGGGCCTCGTCGAGCCGCGCGACCTCCGCGCGGACCCACTCCTCGTCGGCGACGTCCGCGTACGGGTCGCCCCGCCACAGCGCCAGCGCCTCGGTGAGGCTGTCCACGTCGTCCTCGGCGGCCAGCTCGACGAACCGCTCGGCGTCCACCGCGTCGGTCCGCAGCACGTACCCGGGTGCCCGCGACCCGACCAGGTCGCGCGCGCCGGGTTCGGCGTCGTCGAGGGCCTTGCGCAGCTGGGACACGCGGACCTGCAACGCCCCGGCGGCGTTCGCCGGTGGGTCGTCACCCCACAGGTCGTCGATCAGCCGGCCGGTCGACACGACCCGGTTGCGGTGCACGAGCAGGTCGGCCAGCAGCGCCCGGACCTTGGCCCCGGGCACCGTCACCGGGACGCCCGCGTCGGTGACGACGGCGAGCGGTCCGAGGACGCCGAAACGCATGCCGGCCACCCTACCTGCGGTAAGCGGGTCGTAAGCGGCCCGGCGCAGGGTGAGGTCATGGCATACGCATCGGTGAACGACCTGACCGTCTACTACGAGTCGCACGGCGCCGGGCCGGGCCGGCCGCTCGTGCTCCTGCACGGGGCCCTCTCCGGCATCGGCACCTCGTTCGGCACGGTGCTGCCGCTGCTGGCGAGGAACCGTCGGGTGATCGCGGTCGAGTTCCAGGCCCACGGGCGCACACCGGACGTGGACCGCCCGTTGACGGTGGACGGCCTCGCGGCCGACGTCGTCGCCCTCCTCGACCACCTGGGCGTCGCCGTCGCCGACGTGTTCGGCTGGAGCCTGGGCGCGGCGGTGGGCCTGCGGCTCGGCACCGACCACGCACACCGTGTCGGCCGGCTGGTACTGGCCTCGGTGAGCTTCGACGGGTCCGGCATACATCCGGGTGTGCTGGACGGAATCCAACACCTGCGACCGGAGCACCTGCACGGCTCGGAGTTCCACGAGGAGTACGTGCGTACCGCCCCCGAGCCGACGGCGTGGCCCACCCTCGTACGCAAGGTCAAGGACCTGGACGCGGACCCGCCGCGGTGGCCGCCGTCGGCCATCCGGGCGATGACCGCCCCGACGCTGCTCGTCCTCGCCGACTCGGACATCGTCCGGCCGGAACACGCGGTCGAGATGTTCCGGCTGCTGGGCGGCGGGGTGGTCGGCGACCTGGCGGGCCTGCCGGCCTCCCGGCTGGCCGTCCTGCCCGGCACCACCCACGTGACCGTGCCGCAGCGCGCGGAGTGGCTGGCCCCGATGGTCGAGGAGTTCCTCGACGGGCGTGACTAGTCGTCGCCCCGGCCGTCGTCGTCCTCGTCGTCGCCCCGGCCCTCGTTCTTCTTCTTCTCGTCCTTGCCCTGGTCCTTCTTCTTGTCGCCTCCGTCCCGCCGTGCGCCGTCCGGTGCGGGGACCGGTCGGGTGGTCCCGCCCTGCAGGGAGAGCACGGCCTGGCACGCGGTCTCGTTGAGCTGGAACCGGTCCGGCAGAACGTTCACCCCCCGGTACGTCGCGCGCATCGCGGCGGTGAGCGTCCGTCCCGGCGGCAGGGTGCCGATCTGCGCGGAGACCGTACGGCCGTCCTGCCGCCAGGTGCCGGGCGAGCCGCCGACCAGCCGCTGGTCACCGGGCAGGGTGAAGGTCAGCCGTCCGGCCGGGACCGCGACGGTCCCGGTGTTGGCGACGCTGAGGGTGGTCGACAACCGGCCGTCGACGGCCGGACCGACGGTGTAGCGGACGGTGCACGACGGCTGGCGTTCCCCCAGCCCGCTGACCGCGGCCGGGACACCGGCCCGCGCACGGTCGCCGGGCGGGCTCTCGCTCAGCGTGCCCGCCACGGCGGCACCGGCGAGCAGCACCGCGGCGGCACCCGTGCCGACGACGACGCGCCCGCGGCGCGGCAGCCGCCGCCACCGGCGCAGCGGTGCGGCGAGCGGGCCGGACGCCACCGCTCGGACCGCGGCGGCCGTGCCACCGGCGAGCAGGGCCGTACGGGTCGCCGTGGTCGTGGACCGGGCCCCGGTGGCGTCGCCGTCGGGCAGCAGGAGCACAGCCGGTGCGAGTCCGGCCGCCGCGCCCAGGAGCACCGCCGCCTCGGCAGCGGCCGGTCGACGGCCCGGGTCCTTGTCGAGGCACCGCCGGCACAGGTCGGCGACCTCAGCCGGCAGGTCGGCGAGCGCGGGCAGCGCGGCGGGCTCCTGGTAGCGATGGGCAGCGAGCATCTGGGTCGTCGTGGAGGCGCGCCAGGGAAGCTGCCCCGCCAGGGTGCGGTACAGCAGCAGGCCCAACGCGTACACGTCGGTGGCCGGCCGTACCAGGCCCGTCTCCAACCGCTCCGGCGCCAGGTACGCCGGCGTCCCGAGCAGCTGCCCGGCCGCGCGGTCGTTCTCCCCCGAGGTGGCCGAGATGCCGAAGTCGACCAGCTTCACCCCGGCGCCGGCCACCACCACGTTGCCCGGCTTGACGTCCCGGTGCACCACCCCGCGCTCGTGTGCGGCGGCCAGCGCGGCGGCCACCTGCGCGGAGATCAGCACCGCCACCCGCCAGGGCAGCGGCCCCGCGGTGAGCAACTGCGACAGTGTCCGGCCCTCGATGAGCTCCATCACCACGTACGGCAGCGGACGCCCGGCGGGACCGGCCGCCTCGGCGTAGTCGTAGACCTCGACGATGTTGGGGTGGCGCAGCCGGGCGGCCGCGCGCGCCTCGGACCGCACACGGTCGAGCAGCAGCGGATCGTCGGCCAGGTCCGGCGACAGCACCTTGACCGCGACGTCCCGCTCGAGCACCTCGTCGTGCGCACGCCAGACCACCGACATGCCGCCAGCGCCGAGCCGGTCCCGCAGCCGGTAGCGCCCGTCCATCAGGTCCCCGGTGTTCATCACCGACAACCATGCCCTGCCGGCCGGAGGAGAAAACGTCGACCCATACGGCACCCCTCACGGGATCAGCGGGCGGGAAGCGCCTGCGCCAGTTGCGTCGCGCCCGCGGCGAGGACCGCGTAGCCGTCCTCGCCGATCTTGCCCTCCCGGCGCAGGTCGACCAGTTTCTCGGCGAACTCGCGCAGCTTCTCGAGCGCCCCGCCGACGTCGCCGTCGGCAAGTTTCTCCTCCACGTCGTGCAGGCGTTTGCGCAGCTCACGGCCGGCATTGCGGGGCAGCTGATCCTGCCGGACGAGACGGTCGAGCGTCGACTGAAGCTGTGCGACGACATCGGCGGGACGCACCCGCGGCGGTGGTGACGGTGACCGTGTCGGTGCGGCCGTGGGTGTGCTCGACGTCGTCGGGGAGGCGACCGGCTCCTCGGACACCGGCTCCTCGGTCGCCACCGGCGTCCCGGTGCCGACGGGGGAGGCGAAGGCAGCTCCGGGGACCGTCCCGCCCCCGCCGACGTCACCGGAGACCGCGACCATCAGCCCGGCGACCACGACCACGACGGCCGCGCCCGCCACGGCGATCCACATCGTCCGGCTGCCGTCGTCGGCGGCACGGTGCCGGCTCCGGCCGGCGGCCACCGTCGGAGTCGCTGCCGCCGTACGCACGGTCGGCTCGGGATCGGACGACGCGAGCACGTCGGACATCATGCCAGAGCGCCCACGTCGCGAACGACCGGCGGACACCGGCCGGTCAGGGGCGCTCGCCGGTCAGTCGCAGGGCGAGGACCGCGAGGTCGTCGGCCTGCGGACCGCGCTGGTACGCGGCCACCTCCTCGCGGATCCGGCCGACCACCGTGGTCGGGTCACCGCCGGGCAGGTCCTCCAGCAGACGCACGAGGCGTTCCTGACCGAAGAGGCCCTCCGGGCCGCGTGCCTCGATGACGCCGTCGGTGTAGAGGACGAGGGTGTCGCCCGGGCGCAGCTCGACGGTGGACTGTCCGAGTCGCACCTCCGGGAAGGCGCCGAGGATGACGCCGCGTACGGAGATCACGTCGACGTGCCCGTCGGCGCGGCGCACCAGGGCCGGCGGGTGCCCGCCGGAGGCGAGGTCGACGGTGGCGGCACCGTCCCGCTGCCGCAGCCGGGCACAGGCGACGGTGACGAACCGGTCCACGTCCGGGTCGGCGGTGAGCCGCTCGTGCAACGCGCGCAGGGCCTCCGCCGGCGGGGCCAGCGCCGCGGTGACGCGCAGCGTGTGCCGAGCCAGCCCGGTGACCGAGGCGGCGTTGACCCCACGGCCCGCGACGTCGCCGATGACTGCCACCCACTCGGTGTCCGCCCCGGCGCCGACCGGGAAGACGTCGTAGAAGTCGCCACCCACCTCCGCCGCGTCGCCGGTCACGTACGCGGCGGCGACGTCGACGCCCGGAATGCGGGGTAGCCGGGTGGGCAGCAGGCTGCGTTGCAGGCGTACGGCGGTCTCGTGCTCCCGCTGGTAGAGCTGGGCGCGGGCCAGCGCCTGCCCGGCCAGACCGGAGACGGCGGTGAGGACGTCCCGGTGCTCGGCGTCGAAGGGCTGCTCCCGGCGGAAGGCGAAGGTCAGCGCTCCGGTGGCGGTGCCGCGTCCCCGCAGGGGGATGACGGCGAGGGCGCGGTCCCCCGTCTGGTCGCGGGTAGCGGTGAGGTGCGGGTAGCGGGAAACCAGGGCGTCCACTGCGGGGTAGAAGATCGCTTCGCCGGTACGCAGTGCCTCGGCGATGGGATGGTCGGCATCGCGGTCGACGCCGGCCCAGCGCGACGGCGGCCCACCGGTGGTCGCCGTGCTGGGCAGGAAGTCGATGCGGGTGCCGCGCTCGTCGAGCAGGGCCACGCCCGCCACGTCGGCACCGGCGGCCCGGACTCCGGTGGCGACGACGGCCTCGACGACGTCGGCGACGGTGAGGGCCTGCGCGAGCGCCGCGGTGAAGCGTTGCAGGCGACGGGCCCTTCCTTCACCACGGCGGCGGGCGGTGACGTCGGTGACGAGGATTGCCAGCGCGGCGATCTCGCCGGACGCGCCGGGCACCGCGAAGTAGCTGCTCAGCCAGGTGTTGCCGGCGTACGACATCTCCATGTCCCGGACCGTCCGGCCGGTGGTGGCCACCTCGTTCAGGACGCCTTCGAGCAGATCGGCCACATTCGGCAGGACCTCGCGCAGCCGACGGCCGAGGTGCGCGGCGACGGGCTTCTCGTTCCAGGCGGCGAGGATCGGGTTGATCCGCAGGTAACGCAGCTCGGTGTCGAGGACGGCGATGCCGACCGGCGCGTTGTCGATCAGGGTGTCGAGAACCCCGAGGCTGGTGGCCCGGTCGGCCGCCAGTTCGCCGACCCCCACGTGGGCGTCCGGGCTGTCGACCTCGTCGAAGATGACGGCCACCGAGGTCGGCGCCGCGGCGGCGGCACCGTAGACCGGGTAGTAGCTGCCGCGCCAGCGGGGGGCGCCGGGACGAGCCGGGGTAGGGCCGACGATGTCGACGTCGATCGCCGGCTCGCCGGTGGCCAGGACGCGTCGGACGACCGCGCCGATCGACTCCGGGATGCCCGGCAGGAGGTCGGCGACCAGACGCCCGACGTGCTCGGCGGGGGTGTGGCCGTTGATGTCCGCCGCGCGCTGGTTGACCAGGACGAACCGCAGGTCGGCATCGAGCACGCTGACCGCCACCGGCAGGTGCACGAGCACCGTCTCCAGCAGGGCCAGGTCGATGCCCCGGAACCCGCCGGCGCTGGTCGGAGACCGCCGTGAGGCGGTGTCCGGCAGCTGGGGTCGCATCGCCTGCTCCGGTACCACCGCACCCCCCTTCGCCGGTGGGCGGGCGGACCCGACCCTGCGCCTGAACGTACCCGTCGGCAGGTCTCCCGGCGAGCCGTGCGGCACCCCGTTCCGAGCGGGCGTGGTCGGGGCCGCCGGGGTGCTTGCCGTCGAGCAAAGGTCGCGCGCTCCGGAAAACCCCGTAACCTGCGGACATGAGCGATGCGGGGGAGCCGGGGCGGAGTCGCCCGTACCGTCCTCCCCTCGCCGTCCCGCGCGACCCGGTCCTGCTGGCCCGGTCCTTCACCGCGGCCACGGTGACCGAGCTGCGCCACCTGCTCGCCGTCCGCGTCGCGGCCGCCGGACTGGCCGGCGATCCGGCGGACGACTTCGTCCTCGCCGTGCACGAGCTGGTGACCAACGCGGTACGGCACGGCGGCGGAACCGGCCATCTTCAGCTCGCCTGTAACGGCGACGTCATCCACTGCACGGTGACCGACCACGGCACCGGTCAGGACGACGTGGCCGTCGACCTCCCGGAATCCGACGTGCCCGGCGGGCGGGGCCTCTGGCTGGCCCACCACCTGACCGGAACGCTGGTCCTCCAGCGCCGGCCCGGCGGTCTGGCCGCCACGGTCACCGTCCACCTTCCCGGCCCCGGCGGTCCGCCGCGCGGGTGACCCACGGTCGGCCAACCGACAACCGGCCGCCGGCGGGCTTGGGCGGCGTGCCGACCGGGTACAACCCGGGCCATGGCCAGAATCAGCACCTCACCGCCTCCGCCGCAGGCCACCGAGTTGCGACGGTGGACGCTGTCGGACGCCGCGCAGCTGCGCGGTCTCCGCGCCTCCCTGCACGAGGAGCTGACCGGCAACGTGCTCGCCGAGGGGGGATCCCTCGACGAGGTGCCCGAGGTGATGGTGCTGATCGCCACCGAACTGTCCACCAACGCGCTGCGGCACGGCATCCCGCCCACCATCGTCCGGCTGCTCGCCACCGACGACTGCCTGATCCTGGACGTGGCCGACCACGACCTGGCCCACATGCCGGACCTCGACGAGGTCCGGCCGGCCGACACCGGGGGGCGCGGCCTCCAGATCGCCCAGGCGGTCTCCCTCGACGTCGGCTGGTACGCCACGGAGGACACCAAGAACATCTGGGCCTCCTTCCCGCGGGCCTGAGCAGCCGCCCGGACGGTGAGCTCCCGCAGGCGCCCTATGCTGGGCGGCGTGAGGAGCCCCCGGACCGGCGAACCAGCGCTCCGCCATGTCTGCTGGGCGTACGACGACCAGGGGGCCTTCGCCGCCGAGGCGGAGCGTCACCTCCTCGACGGCCTGGCCGCCGGTGAGCGGGTCTGGTACGTGACGGCCCGGCCGGACGACGCGTCGACCACGCGGCTGCTCCGTCTGCCCGCCTTCGCCGACGCCGTGGCCCGGGGCGCGGCCGAGGTCGTCCCGCTGTCCTCGGCCTACGCCTCCGGCGCGCTCGTCACGGCGTCCGCACAGATCGCCGCGTACGACGACGCCACCGCCGCGGCCCTGGCCGCCGGCCACCGCGGGCTGCGCGTCGTCGCCGACGCGACCGAGCTGGTGCGGACCCCGGCGCAGCTCGACGCGTTCGCCCGCTACGAACACCGGATCGACCGCTGGATGCTCACCCGGCCGTTCCGGGCGATGTGCGCGTACGACCGGACGCAGCTCGGTCCGGCGGTCGCGGAGCTCGCCTGCCTGCACCCGGCGGCCAACATCACCGAGCCGCAGTTCCGCCTGTTCGCCGCCCCGCCCGGCGTAGGTCACGCCGGGGTCGCGGGCGCGCTGGACTCGGACAACCGCCACCTGTTCCGCACCGCGCTGGACCGCGCGGACCTGCAGCCCGACGACGGTGAACTGGTCCTCCAGGCGACCGACCTGAGCTTCCTGGACCACCGGGCGCTGGTGGCCCTGGACGAGTACGCGCGCCGCCGCGCGGCCGTCGCCGTCCTCCGGACGTCCCGTTCCGCCGTCGCCCGTCTGGTCTCCCTCCTGTCCCTGTCGTCGGTGCGGGTCGAGGTGGGCCCGTGAGGACCGGAGCCGCCGCCCAGCATCGGGGCTACTACCACGTGGGCCTGCGCTACGACACCGACGACGAACTGCTCGCCGTGGTGGTGCCGTTCCTGCTCAGCGGTGTCGAGGCGGGCGAGCCGACCTTCGTGGCGTTGGGCGAGCGCACCGGCGGCCTGGTCCGCGCGGCGCTGCCGCCCGACTCCGGGGTGCGTTTCCTGCCCGGCGGTGACGTGTACGCCCGACCGGCCGCCGCCATCCGCTCCTACCGTGAGCTGCTGGCCGAGCAGGTGGCGGCCGGCGCCGCGCAGATCCGGATCATCGGCGAGTTGCCGGCCACCGCGTTCGGCGTGACGTGGGACTGGTGGGCCCGGTACGAGTCGGCGATCAACCACGCGTACGACGACTTCCCGCTCTGGAGCATGTGCGCATACGACACGCGGACCACTCCGGCGGCGGTGCTGGCGGACGTGGCCCGGACCCATCCCCGGTTCGCCGCCGCCGACGGCCGGCACGTGCCCAGCGACGACTGGACGCCGCCGGAGACCTTCCTCCGCGAGGACCGGCCGATCCCGCCGGACCCCATCCAGGAGACGCCCCCGACCGTCGTGCTGGTCGAGCCCACGCCGGCGCAGGCCCGCAGCGCCGTGTACGACGCCGACCGGGGGCAGCTCAAGGAGGACGACGTCGAGGACCTCGTCGTGGCCGTCAGCGAGATCGTCACCAACGCGCTGCGGCACGGCCGGGCCCCCGTTTGCCTGCGGCTCTGGGCCGGCGAAGACCGCATCGTCGTCTCGGTCAGTGACGCCGGCCCCGGCCCCTTGGACCCGTACGCCGGGCTGCTCCCCGCTTCCCACGGCGCACCCGGCGGGCTGGGCCTGTGGATCACCTACCAGTCCTGCAGCCATGTCTCCCTGCGCCGGGGTCCCGACGGCTTCACCCTGCGGCTGACCGCCGGGAACCCCGGCTGACCGCTGAACGTGCGGTCACGGTGGATCAACGGCGGTCGGCCGGCCGGCGGGTCAGGGCCACGCCGAGGCCGATCATGCCGAGCCCGAGGAACAGGTGCAGCCAGTTGTCGGCCCCGTTGAGCGGGACGAAGTTGGCTCCGCTCTCGTGGTCGATCACCAGGCCGTAGAGCCAGAGGACGAGGTAGATGGCCCCGCCACCGATCAGGTAGGTGCGGGCGCCGGAGATCGTCCGGGCGAGGGCGAGCCCGGCGACGCCGAACGCCAGGTGCACGAGATTGTGCAGGATCGACACCTGGAAGAGCCCGAGCAGCTTCGCCTCGGACTCGTGCCCGGCGAACTGCATCGTGTCGTAGTTGCTGGTGATGCCGGGGATGAACCCCAGGATGCCCACCAGCACGAAGACCGCCCCGACGACCTGCGCCGCCGTGCGCACCGGGTGCTTCCCGGTGGTGGTGCCAGCCCTGTTCACCATCACGTCAACCTCTCATCGAAGGACAACTGGCAGCTTCTCTGCCCCGGCGGTTCCCCTTGAAACAGACGATCAACCTTCCGCGGGCGGGTGCGCGCGTACCAGGTCGCGAAGAGGGCGGTGGCCAGCAGCAGTTCCGCCACGTCGCCGCCGTACCACATGAGCCGGGCGGCGTCCTGGAGAGCGCCCACGTCCCGGTCGGTGAGGCCGGGCGGCAGGGCCGCGGCGTGGGCGTACAGGTACTTGGCGAGCACGGCGTGACCGGCCGCCGCGCCGAGCAGCGCACCAACCCGTACGGCCAGGCCGGGCCGGCGCGGTGCCGGATCCGGTCCGGCCACCGACCAGGCGAAGAGGTAACCGGCGGCGAGGTAGTGCAGGTGGACGCCGTGGTGCAGCGCGGGATGCCGTTCCGCCGCGGCGTACAGCGGGGTGAGCAGTACCAGCGCCAACCCGCCCGTGGTGAGCAGGGCGGCGCTCACCGGGTGGCCGAGCAGGTGCAGCGGCCGGGCCCGCAGGACACGCCCGACGCGGTGCCGTACGGGCGGCGACGCGACCCGCAACAGCAGGGTCACCGGCGCGCCCAGGGCCAGGCCGAGCGGCGCGACCATGCCGAGCAGGAGATGCTGCGCCATGTGCGCGCGGGGATCACCCGGGCCGTCCGCCAGTGGCCCGAGGGCCACCGCGAGCGCCGCACACCCCGCCAACCAGGCCGCGGTACGTCCCGGTCGCCAGCCCCGCCGGTCCCGGGACACCGCGAGCAGGTACGCGCCGGCCAGCAGGGCGACCGGAACCAGCGGCAGCAGCTGCTCCTCGCCGGAGGAGCCGGCGTGCGCGAGGACCGTCACGGCCGGCCGTCGGACCGGGGACGGGCCCGCCACAGCACCACGGCACCGGCCAGCAGCAGCACGGCGGCGGACACGTTCCACACCACGTCGTACGGCAGCAGGTGCACGCCGTACCGGATCTGGTGCAGCCGGAGCACCTTGTGGTCGACGATGCCGTCGAAGAGCTGGAACGCACCGGCGCCGAGCAGGAACCCACCCCAGGCGGCCCGGGGCAGCAGCGCGCCCCGGCGGCGCAGGTCGGCGTACCAGAAGAACCCACCGACCAGGGCCAGCAGCTCCGCCGCGTGCAACAGCCCGTCGGAGAGCAGGCCGATCGACGGCGTGGACCGGTCGTAGAAGTGGTGCCAGCCGAGGAGCTGGTGGAAGACGATCTCGTCCACCGCCGCCATCACGGCGACACCGATCACTCCCGCCGCCAGCGCCGAGCGACGCCACGCCGATCCCGCCATCCCCACCGCCTCACCTCACGCCCGTCGCCGTACCCAGCGCGGGAGGAACCATGCCCCCGCGCCCACCCCGACTCGGGTGGGAACTGTCACGACCGGACGGGGAGCGGCCGGTTCCGGGGGTACGGTCGGCGGGCGGGCACGGGTTCCCCTGGCACGCCCACACTTCAGCGGGAGGGACGCGGCCGTGCCGGACGTCGAGGACCTGATCAACGACGCCCTGGCGGCGGTACGCGGCACCGACGTACGCCTGGCGGAGCGCCAGCTCGACCGGCTGATGATCGCCGGCGCGACGGACGACGGGGTGGCGGTGGATGCCGCGCTGGTCCGGAGGCTGGTGACGAACGTGGCGCGGCTGGCCCCGCGCGGCTGGCAGCCGGCGGACCTGGCCCGGATCGCCCTCCGCCGGCTCGGCGCCGCCTCCGCCGCGCTGGTGGTGGACGCCCTGGCCGCGCAGCGCCGCGACCTGCCCGACCCGGTCCCGCCGTGGTGGGACGCCCAACTGCGCGACCTGGACGCGCGGGTCTGGTGGGACGACGACGACCGGCACCTCGCCGCCTGGTCGAGCCGGCACGGCCTGGACCGGTTCACGGCGCTGCGGACGGCGGTGGACGTGCTCGCCCTGGTCGAGGGGCTGCCCCCGATCGCCGTGCTCCGCCCGCCGCCCGGCGTGGCGGGAACGGCCGGAGCGGTGTCCAGGCCCGCCCGGTCCGGCTCCCGGATGCTCGACCGGGTGCGGGCCCTGCTGGCCAAGGCGGAGTCGACGACCTTCCCCGCCGAGGCCGAGGCGCTGACCGGAAAGGCGCAGGAGCTGATGGCCCGCCACAGCATCGACCAGGCGCTGCTCGCTCCCGGCGCGGAACGCGGCGACCTGCCCGACGGTGTGCGCCTCGGCACCGACCCGCCGTACGCGGGGGCGAAGGCCCTGCTGGTGCAGGAGGTGGCGGCGGCCAACCGGTGCGAGGCGGTGTGGTCCGACGACCTCGGGTTCACCACCGTGCTCGGCTGGCCGGCGGACCTGGAGGCGGTCGAGCTGCTCTACACCTCGCTGCTGGTCCAGGCCACCGCCGCGATGCTGCGCGGCCGGGGCGAGCGGCGCGGCGGAAGTGCCCGGCGGACCCGCACCTACGACGAGTCCTTCCTCAACGCGTTCGCGGTGCGGATCGGGGAACGGTTGCGCGCCGCGACCGAGGAGGCGAACCGGCAGGCCGTCGAGGAGACCGGCCCGGACCGGTTGCTGCCGGTGCTCGCCGCCCGCACCGAGGCGGTCCGGGAACACCTGGACACCCTCTTCCCCGGCGTGACCCGGGCCCGGCTCACCGTGCACGACGAGGAGGGCTGGTCGTCCGGCACCTCCGCCGCCGACCGAGCGTCACTCGCCGCCGGGCCGTCCCGCCCCACCCGCCAAATCCGCGGCGCCCGACGCGGTCCGCGCTGACCAGCGAGCGCGCAACTTCGGGGAAAGAGTGGCCATCCGACGCGGAATGGCCACTCTTTCCCCGAAGTTGTTCAGGGCGCGCCCGTCAGAAGGCGGTCGGTGGGACGGGCGGACAGTGGGTGCGGGGCGCCGGCACCTGGAGTGCGATCAGATAGCTGTCTACCGCCGACCCGACGCAGGGACTCCGCGTGTAGGTGCCGTGCCCCCAGCCGTCGTAGGTGAGCAGCACACCGCTGCGGCCGAGCTGCCGGGTCACGTTGGTCGCCCAGCCGTACCCGCTGACCGGGTCGTGGCGGCTGTTGACGACCAGCAGCGGCGTGTCCGTGTCCACCCGGAGCCGGTGTTGCGGGTTGGCCACCGGCGCGGACGTGCCGAGGCAGACACCGATCGCGGCGAGGGCCTGTGGATAGCGCACGTCGGGCGCGATCCGCGCGAGTCGGCGCAGGTGCCGGTCGTACTCCCGGTGGGTGCGTACCGGCAGGTGCCAGTCGGCGCAAAACACCGCGAAGGGGTTCTTCGCCACCGCCTCGGGTCCGGCCGTGCCGGCCGGGGCGGGGCGGGTCGGCGACACGCTCCGGTCCAGCGTGTCGATCAGGGTCGCGAGCCCGTGCCAGTCCGGGCCCTTCAGCCGGCGCTGCGCGAGCGTGCTCAGGGCGGACGGGCTCAGTGCCACCCCGGACCCGTCGGACAACCCGCCCCGATCGGCGCGGTCGAGGAGGTCCGCCCACACGGCCCGGACGTCCCGGCCGTGCAGGGGGCAGGTCGGCGTCCGCTCGCAGGCGGCGACGAACTCGTCGAAGGAGTCCTCCGCGGTGGCGGCCTGGGTGTCGAGGAAGGCGCGGGTGTCGAGGCTGTGGTCGACCACGCTCTCCAGCACGATCGCCCGGACCCGGTCCGGGAACAGCTCCGCGTAGAGCGCGCCGAGCAGGGTCCCGTACGAGCTGCCGTGGAAGGTGAGCCGCGACTCGCCGAGTGCGGCGCGGAGCGCGTCCAGGTCCCGGGCGGCGCTCCCGGAGTCGACGTGGTCGAACAGCGGCCCGGTGCGCGCACGGCAGTCCTCGCGCAGGCGGGCGTTGTCGGCCAGCGTCCGGTCGAACTCCACCTGGTCACGGATGACCTGAGGTTGCAGCCCGAGCAGCGCCGCCGAGCAGACCACCGGATTGCTCCGGCCGATGCCGCGCGGGTCGAAGCTGACCACGTCGAACCGGCGGCGCATCTCGGCGCTGAACCGGTCGTCGGAGAGGATCCGGTCGACGCCCGAGTCGCCCGGGCCGCCCGGCCCGAACACCAGCGACCCGATCCGGGCCTCCGGATCGGTGGCCTTCCGCCGGGCCACTGCCAGCTCGAACCGCTCCCCCTCCGGGTGGCTCCAGTCGACCGGCAGGGAGAGGACGCCGCACTCGGCGGCGGGCTGGGTGGGGCAGGGCGACCAGGCGATCGTCGGGGCCGTGGGGGCCGGCCGGGCCGCGGCGACCGCCGGCGGGCCGGGAGCGGAGAGCGCGAGAACGACGCCGGCCGCGAGGGCCCGGACCAGACACGACCGGGGTGCGTTGCCGCCCGGACGGGCGGATTTGCTCGTACGCAGCACGAGATGCTGTCCTTTCCTCGAAGGAGCAGTGCGATGAGAACTCGCCCTCGGGCGAGGTGGTGCTTCTTCCACCCGGGCCGTCGAGTTGGCGCTCGACGGCCCGGGGCCCTCGGTGGGCTCAGTCCACGTCCTTGAGGACGCGTTCCAGGGACTCCAGTCGGGACTCCATCCCGGTGAGGCGGCCGTTGAGTGCCGCCAGCAGTTGGGCGTTGCTCTCCTGCGCCTGCACGGACATCTCGGCGAGCCGCCGGTACCCGTCCTCCCGGGCCCCCGCGGCCCGGGCGCGACGGGTCTTGGCGACCTGCACGATCGTCACGGTGATCACGCTGATCAGCAGGGTGAAGATGCCGACCGCGCCGATCACCTCGGTCCAGTCGTGCTCGCTCATGTAGGTCACTCCGGACCTCCGTCCACCGGTTGGTCGCCCGTTGCGCTCACCGTCTCGGCCGCCACCGCGACCGTCTCAGGGGTGAGCGTGAACGCGAACGGATTCACCTCGTAGTACTTCATGGCCTTCCCGTCCTCCGACAACTCCAGGTGCGCCGACACCAGGCCGGCCGCGGCGAGCTTGCGCAGGTGGACCTGCACCAGCGCCCGGCTGATGCCCAGATCGCGCGCCAACTGACTGACGTAGGCACGGCGACGCGCCAGCACGCCGATCACCCGGAGCCGGTGCGGGTTGGCCAGCGTCGCCAGCACCCGTACCAGCTCGTCACCGGTGACCGGAGGATCGCCCGTCACAACTGCCCCTTGCACATGCAAATAGAAGTTAGCGGGTGTGTACGACCGTCACAAGTGGACCGACCCCGAAAAGTTCCCGCGCCACCGATGAGTTCCGGCCGGCGTGGACGTCGATCCTGCATGAGCATGGTGACCTGTCAGATCTCGATGTCCCTCGACGGCTTCGTGGCCGGCCCGGACCAGAGCCTCCAGGACCCGGTCGGTCGGGGCGGCCTGCGCCTGCACGAGTGGATGTTCGCCACCGACCGGTGGCGGGAGGGGCACGGCGTCGACGGGGGCGGGCCCGGCGTGGACGCCGACGTGGTCGAGGACATGATCCGCGACGTCGGGGCGTACGTGATGGGGCGCCGGATGTTCGGCGGCGGTGACGGACCGTGGGACGAGAGCTGGCGGGGCTGGTGGGGTGACGATCCGCCGTTCCGGACGCCGGTCTTCGTGCTCACCCACCACCCGCGGTCACCGCTGCCGATGGCCGGCGGCACCGAGTTCCGGTTCGTCACCGACGGCATCCGCTCGGCGCTGGACCAGGCGCGAAAGGCGGCCGGCGGCCGGGCGGTGTCGATCGCGGGCGGGGCGAGCACCGTCCGGCAGTACCTCGCCGCCGGCCTGATCGACACGCTCCAGCTCCACGTCGTGCCGATCGTGCTGGGCGCCGGGGAGCGGCTCTTCGTCGACGTCGGCGAGCCGGACCTGGAGCAGGTACGCGTGGTGGCCGGCCCGACGGTCACCCACGTGACCTACCGGGTGCGTCGCTGACGACGGGGCGGTCGGCGTGCGGCACGGGGGCGCGCGCCGGCCGGCGGCTCAGGGAGTCGCGGAGGGGCTCGGGCCCGGGGCGGGCGGCGCCTGCGGCCCGTCACCTCGGGCCTCGTGGCTGCCGAGCGCGATCACGATCAGGGCGAGCACGGCGGCAGCGCGCCGGGCGACGACGACAGACCGGGACACCGGTCACCCCCGTTCGGGTACCACTTGTCCATGTGGGACGGATGCTTGTCCAGTTGGGACCGTGCGGGCCGGATCGGCACCACGAGGGCACCGTCCTGGCAACGAGTGGGCTGGTCGGCGGGACACGGACCGCCGGGCCGACGTGGTCGGCCCGGCGGTACGCGTACGCGGATCAGCTCTTGAAGGCGTCCTTGATCTTCTCGCCGGCCTGCTTGAGCTTGGCGCCGGCCTGGTCGTTGCGGCCCTCGGCCTCGAGCCGCTCGTTGTCGGTGGCGCGACCCGCGCCCTCCTTGAGCTTGCCGGCGGCGTCCTCGGTCGTGTTGTTGATCTTGTCGTCGAAACCCATGTCAACCTCCGGATCATTGGTGCCGGTACACCTCTGATGTACCCAGACCCACCCGGTTGAACCGTCACCGGTCACCGAGCGTCGCCGCCGGCCCTCGCGCAATGAGGACCGGCGGCGCGCAGCGGGCTCAGGCGACCGGCCGGAACCCTCGCAGCCGCAAGCTGTTGGCCACCACGAAGACCGACGAGAACGCCATCGCGGCCCCGGCGATCATCGGGTTGAGCAGGCCGGCGGCGGCCAGCGGCAGGGCCGCCACGTTGTAGGCGAACGCCCAGAACAGGTTGCCCTTGATGATGCCGAGGGTCCGCCGGGAGAGCCGGATCGCGTCCACCGCGGCCATCAGGTCACCCCGCACCAGGGTCAGGTCGGAGGCCTCGATCGCCACGTCCGTCCCGGTGCCCATGGCCAACCCCAGGTCGGCCTGGGCGAGCGCGGCGGCGTCGTTGATGCCGTCGCCGACCATCGCCACGACCTTCCCCTCACCCTGGAGCCGCTTCACGACGTCGACCTTGTCGGCCGGCAGCACCTCGGCGATCACCTCGTCGATGCCGACCTCGGCCGCGACCGCCCTCGCGACGGTGGTGTTGTCGCCGGTCAGCAGCACCGGGGTCAGCCCCAGGTCGCGGAGCCGCGCCACCGCCGCGCGGCTGGTCGGCTTCACCACGTCCGCGACCGCGAGGATCCCGCGCGCCCGGCCGTCCCACCCGGCCAGGACCGCCGTCCGTCCCGCGGCCTCCGCGCCGGTCGCCGCCCGCACGACCTCCTCCGGTACGTCGAGACCCCGCTCCCGCAGCAGGCGGAGCCGGCCGACCACCACCTCACGGCCCTCGACCGACCCGGTCACGCCCAGGCCCTCGACGTTGGCGAAGCCGGTCACCGCCGGCAACGTGCCGGCCTCCGCCGCACCGGCCGCGACGGCCTGGGCGATCGGGTGCTCGGACGCGGACTCCAGCGCCCCGGCCAGCCGGAGCAGCTCGGCCCGGTCACCGCCGGCCGCCGGCCGCACGTCCACCAGAGTCATCCGGCCGGTGGTGACGGTGCCGGTCTTGTCCAGCACCACGGTGTCCACCCGCTTGGTGGACTCCAGCACCTCCGGCCCCTTGATCAGGACGCCGAGCTGGGCGCCCCGACCGGTGCCGACCAGCAGAGCGGTCGGCGTGGCCAGACCGAGGGCACACGGGCAGGCGATGATCAGCACCGCCACGGCGGCGGTGAACGCGGCGGTCGCGCCCGCCCCCGTACCGAGCCACCAGCCCAGCGTCCCCACCGCGAGGGCGATCACGATCGGTACGAAGACGCCCGAGATCCGGTCGGCGAGCCGCTGCACGGCCGCCTTGCCGGTCTGCGCCGCCTCGACCAGCCGTGCCATCTGCGCGAGCTGGGTGTCCCCGCCGATGCGGGTGGCGGTGACCACCAGCCGGCCGCCGGCGTTCACCGTCGCGCCGACCACGGTGTCGCCCGGGCCGACCTCCACCGGCACCGACTCGCCGGTCAGCATGCTGACGTCCACCGCCGAGCTGCCCTCGGCCACCACCCCGTCGGTGGCGATCTTCTCGCCGGGGCGGACCACGAACCGGTCCCCCACCGCGAGCTGGTCGACCGGGATCCGGGTCTCGGTGTCGCCGCGCAGGACCGCCACGTCCTTGGCACCCAACTCCAGCAGGGCACGCAGGGCCGCCCCGGCGGTCCGCTTCGACCGCGCCTCGAACCAGCGGCCGGCGAGGATGAACACCGTCACCCCGGCCGCCGCCTCCAGGTAGATGTTGCCGGCGCCGTCACCCCGGGCAATGTCCAGGCTGAACGGGTGGGTCATCCCCGGCACGCCGGCCGTGCCGAGGAACAGCGCCCAGAGCGACCAGCCGAACGCCGCCAGGGTGCCCAGCGACACCAGCGTGTCCATCGTCGCCGCGCCGTGCCGCAGGTTGATCCAGGCGGCCCGGTGGAAGGGCAGCCCGCCGTAGACCACGACCGGGGCGGCCAGGGTCAGCGACAGCCACTGCCAGTACTCGAACTGCCAGGCCGGCACCATCGCCAGCACGATCACCGGCAGGGTCAGGGCCGCCGAGACCCACAGCCGCGTACGCAGGCCACGCAGCTCGTCGACCGGCTCGCCGGTCGACTCCGCACCGGCGGCGGCGGGCGGCGGCGGGAGAACGGCGGTGTAGCCGGTCTTCTCCACCGTGGCGATCAGGTCGGCCGGGGTGATCTCGTCGGCGTACCGGACGGTGGCCTTCTCGGTGGCGTAGTTGACCGTGGCGGTCACCCCGTCCATCCGGTTCAGCTTCTTCTCGATCCGGGCCGCGCAGGAGGCGCAGGTCATGCCGCCGATCGACAGCTCGACCAGGTTCGGGGCCACCGGTAGTGACCCGCGTGTCGTCGTCATCGCGCGCTCCCGTCAGTCGTGTCCGTGGCCGGGGGTGCCGTGGTCGGCGCCCGGGCTCGGAGTGGGCGGCGCCGGCACGGCCGGGGTGCTCGTGGCCGCCGGGGCGCTCGTCGCCGACGGGGTGCCCGCGGTGACGGTGAACTCGGCGGTGCGCACCCGACCCCCGTGCTGGAAGTCCAGGTAGAGCCGGTACGTGCCGGCCGACGGCACCTCGGCGAAGAAGGTCACCTCCGGGCCGGGCCGGGTCCGCCCGTCACCGGGCGTCCCGTCCGGGTGCACGTGCAGGTACGCCAGGTCACCCCGCCGCAACGCCACCAGGTGCCCGTACGCACCGAGGTAGGGCTCCAGGTCGGTGACCGGCGCGCCGTTCCGGCTCACCGCGAGGGTCAGCTCGGAGGTGCGGCCGGGCTGGAGCGCGCCGCTCAGGGTGACGGTGTAGCCGTCGACCGTGGTGCTGGTGGCCGGGGCGGGCAGTGGCCGCTCGACCAGCGCCCCGGGGACGGTCACGTCGGCGCCCAGGGTCAACGCCTCCCCGCCGGTCGGGGTGAAGTCGGCGAACGCCCGCCACACCCCCGGCCCGGCCAGGGGGGAGTCGACGCGCCAGGTGCCGTCGGGAGCCATCTCGGGGTGCACGTGGCGGAAGCCGGACAGGTCCCGGCGGGCCACGATCAGGTGCATGCGCTTGTCGTGCGCGACGTCGTACGCGGTCACCGGCCGCCCGTCGGGGCCGGTGACCCGGAAGGCGAACTCCCCGCTCGGGGCGCCCACCGGCTCGAAGGTGTAGCCGCGGTCGGAGACGAGCAACCCGCCCGGCAGGTGAGCGTCGTCCGCCGCACCGCCGCTGTCGCCGTGGCTGTCGTCGCCATGACCGCTGTCGCCGTCGTGGTCGGCTTCGGCGGCGGGGGCGACGGGGCCGGCGACCTGACCGACCCCGTACGCCGTGCCGAACACCGCCGCGAGACCGAGAGCGAAGCCGCTCAGCTTGATCGCCGTGTTCATCGTGCTACCTCGGTTTCTCCGGGTCGGATGGACCCGTCACGCACCGGCGAGGTCGTACCCGGCCTCGTCGACGGCGGCGCGCACGGTGTCGGTGTCCAACGGGGCTTCACTCGTGACGGTGACCTGGCCGGTGGCCAGTTCGACCTGGACGTCGGTGACGCCGGGGATGGCGCCCACCTCGCTGCTGACCGCGTTGACACAGTGCCCGCAGGTCATGCCCGTGACCTGGTACGTGCTGGTGACCATCGGAAGTCTCCTCTCGCCGCTGCCCATCATACCCCTCAGGGGTATCAACACCGAGAACGTACCATACCCCCGAGGGGTACGGTAGACTCGTCGCCATGACCACACCGACGCCCGCCCCGGTCCGGGGCTACACCGCGACGAAGGACCAGCTGCTCGCACGGCTGCGCCGGGTGGAGGGTCAGGTCCGCGGGATCGAGAAGATGGTGGACGAGGACCGCTACTGCATCGACGTCCTCACCCAGATCTCGGCGATCCAGGCCGCCCTCGACAAGGTCGCCCTCGGCCTGCTCGACGGGCACGCCCGGCACTGCATGCACGAGGGCGCAGCGGAGGGCCGGGCCGACGAGATGGCCACCGAGATGATGGCCGCCGTCGGCCGCCTCATGAAGCGCGGCTGACCCTCCCCGCTCCCCGCTCCCCGCTCGCAACTTCGCGGAAAGTGTGGCCATCCGACGCGGGATGGACGCACTTTCCCCGAAGCTGCACGGCCCCGAGGGCGGCGGCCGGCGAGGGCTGGTGCCGCCCGGCGGGCCGGTTCCGCTCAGAGCCGGTCGAGGATCTTGCGCATCGTGGCGATCTCCGCCTGCTGGGACGTGATGATCTGCTGCGCGAGGTCCTTGGCGCGCGCGTCGGCGCCCTCGGACAGCTCGGTCTGGGCCATCGTCACCGCCCCATCGTGGTGGGCGATCATCATGGTCAGGAACTGTCGGTCGAACTCGCGGCCGGATGCGGCCGCCAGCCCCGACATGTCAGCCTCGGACATCATCCCGGGCATGCCGTGGCCCATGTGCGGCATCTCGGCCCCGGGCGACGGCACCGGCCGACCCCACTCGGCCAGCCAGCCGCTCATGGTGGCGATCTCCGGCCCCTGCGCACCTTTGATCTGCCCGGCGAGCCGCTTGACCTCCGGGTCGCCGGCCCGGGCGGTGGCCAGGTCGGCCATCTCCACGGCCTGCCGGTGGTGCGGAATCATCATCTGGGCGAACATGACGTCCGCGTCGTCGACGGTCGCCGCGCTCGCGCCCGACGAGGGGGCGGCGGGCATGCCGTGGTTCCCGCCGGACGAGTGGTCAGCGCCGCCGCAGGCGGTCAGCACGACGGCGGCGGTGACGGTGACGCCGGCCAGGACGGCACGGCGCGCGATGGTACGAGGGTTCACGGTTGCACCTTTCGGGAGCCGCCAGGTCCACCGCCCGGCCGTCACGGTTGCCGTCGTCCGCACACGCCCACGCTAGCGTGCCGACCGGCCGACGGGGGCCGGTGTTAAGCGGGGGCCCTTCCTCTACCGCAGGCGTTAACGGGGGGCCCTTCCTTACGTGCGACGGCCGACACCGGGCCTTGCGACCGGTGTCGGGAGGTGGCGGTGGCTACCATTCGGCCGATGGCTCTCCGGCTCACGGAACTCTGAACCGACCGGCTCGCCGGCACGTACCCGTCTGAGGATTCGTTGGGAGACACGCAATGGGCGCCGACCACACCCGTCCCGCTCCGTCCACCCCACCCGGGGTGCGGCGGATCCTCGTCGCGACGGTGGTCCCCCTCTTCGTCGCCACCCTGGTCGCCGCCCTGGTGCTCTGGCCCCGCAACGCCCCCGAGACGGACCAGGGCACCGAGCCACCCCGCTACCACGGCACCGTGACGAGAGTCGTCAGCGAAGCCTGCCCGCCGCGACCCGACACCCCGGAGGGGTCGCCGGGCGCCGCGGACGGACCGTGCGGCCGGGTGACCGTGCGCGTCGACGAGGGGCCGGACGCCGGGCAGCAGGTCGAGACGCCGATCCCGGCCGGGCCGGGCGCACCGACCGTCGAGGCGGGCGACGAGATCATCCTGGTGGAGCTGATCGACCCGGCCGACCCGACGGCCAGCGCCTACAACATCGCGGAGCATCAGCGCGGCGCACCGTTGGTCTGGCTCGTGGCCCTCTTCGCCGCCGCCATCGTCGCGTTCGGGCGGTGGCGCGGGCTGGCCGCGCTCGCCGGCCTCGCGGCGAGCTTCGCCATCCTGCTCACCTTCGTGCTGCCCGGGATCAGCGCCGGGCAGTCGCCGCTGCTGGTCGCGGTCGTCGGCGCCGCGTTGATCATGTTCGTGGTGCTCTATCTGACCCACGGGGTGACCGCGCAGACGTCCGTGGCGGTGCTCGGGACACTCGGCAGCCTGGTGCTGACCGGCGTTCTCGGCACCCTCGCCACCGCGGCCGCCCACCTGACCGGGTACGGCAGCGAGGACGCCACGACGCTGTCGATGTACCAGGCCGACGTCGACCTGCACGGGCTGCTGCTGGCCGGCATCATCATCGGCTCGCTCGGCGTGCTCGACGACGTCACGGTCACCCAGGCCGCCACCGTCACCGAATTGGCGCACGCCAACCCCGGGCTGAGCCGGTTGCAGCTCTACCGGGCGGCGACCCGGGTCGGCCGCGCACACATCGCCTCCACGGTGAACACGATCGTGCTGGCGTACGCGGGCGCCTCCCTGCCCGTGCTGCTCCTGCTCACCGCCGACTCGCGGGCGGTGACCCAGATCCTCACCAGCGAGTTCCTGGCCCAGGAGATCGTCCGGAGCGCGGTCGCCACCCTGGGCCTGATCGCCGCGGTGCCGCTCACCACCGCGCTGGCGGCCGTGGTCACCACGGCCGGCCGACGGGGCGGTACGGCCACCGCCGGCGACGCACCCGCCGAACCGCCGATCCCCCGCGCGGCGGTACGGGCGGAGGCGCTGGAGGCGCTCAGCGCCCCCCGCGCGACGGACACCGCGCCCGCCACCCCCGGCAGGTGGCCCGACCGAGGAAGGAGCACGGACACCGCATGGTGAAACTGCGTAGCGTGATCACGCGGACCCACCCGCCTGATAGTCGCGTCACTGGTCATCGGCTTTGGCTTCGAAATAGCTCGTTTAGTCGGCTTCCGGACGTAGATCCCCAGGACGACTGTCGGGTAACCTCGCTGCCGGTCACCGCCGAAGGCGCGCAGCGGCGCCTGCGGTGCCGCCGCCCAATCGCCGCGAGGCGAACCGGGGACCCAGGTACCTGGGGTGAATCCGCGCACGCGGTAGGGGCCACTTCCGTCCCGAACCCGTCAGCTAACCCGGTCGGCGGTCGACGGAAGGGAACATTGTGACGGCACCCCTACGCCGCTGGTCGACACCTGTGGTGGCCGTGCTCGCCGCGCTGGCCGTGTTCGCCGGGCCCCTCCCGGCGTCCGCCGCACCGACACCCCCGAAGCCCTCGGGCCACGACGCCCAGCCGACGTTGCTCAACGACGTCATCGAGACGAAGAACCGTGAGTTCGTGAAGGCCCAGGCGGCCCTGAGGAAGTCGGAGAAGCGCCAGCTGGAGCTGCAGCAGGAGTTCAAGCGGGTCCAGCGCGAGCTGGACGCGCTCGCGCCGCAGGTCAACGAGATCGCCGCCCAGTCGTACCGGACCGGGCGGATCGGCGCCGTGTCCATGCTGCTGGGGGCCCAGACCCCCGACTCCTTCGTGCAGCGCGCGGGCGCCCTGGACGAGCTGAACATGGTCAACGCCAAGCAGCTCGCCGAGGTCAACGCGGTCAAGGCCCGGGTGGAACAGGCGAAGCTGGCGCTCGACACCGAAGTCCGGGCGCAGCAGCGCCTGACCAACGACCTCAACCGGGACCGGGTCGCGGCCGAGAAGGCCCTCGACCTGGTCGGCGGCAACGGCCTGACCGGCGGCCTGGTCAACGCCACCTCACCCGTCGCGAAGATCGCACCGGGCCGGACGGGGGACGGCGACTGGCGGCCCGAGTCGTGCAGCGAGAACGACCCCACCACCTCCGGCTGCGTCACTCCCCGGACGCTGCACATGTACAAGGAGGTCAAGCGGGCCGGCTTCACCCGGTTCGTCGGCTGCCACCGGTCGGGTGGGCCGTACGAGCATCCCAAGGGCCGCGCCTGCGACTGGTCGCTCCAGAACAGCGGCTTCAGCCCCTGGCACAACACCGACACCCGGAAGTACGGCAACAACCTGACCGCCTTCCTGGTCCGCAACGCCGACCGGCTCGGCATCTACTACGTGATCTGGAACCGGCAGATCTGGTTCCCGGCGACCGGCTGGAAGTCGTACAGCGGTCCCTCGAACCACACCGACCACGTCCACGTGTCGCTGCTCTGACGACCACCGGACAGCACGAGAGGGCCGCCCCCGGTCGGGGGCGCCCCTCTCGTCGTAGCGGTCAGGCGGCGGTCGCGGCGGCCGGCACGTCGACCGACGCGGCCGGTGGGCCGTCCGCCGACATTTCAGCCACCGTGCGGACCTCGCCGGCGGTGAGCCGGTACGACATGCCGACCACCGCGCAGCGGCCGGCGTCGACCTCGGCGGCGAGCGCGTCGGAGCTGGCCAGCATCGCCTCGACGGTCTGCGCGATGTGGATGTCGATGATCCCGTCGAGGTCGGACACGCCCACGGCCTCCGCCCGCCGGAGGCTCGGCACGACGCCGTCCACCACGGCACGCAGGTGCCCGGCGGGTGGGGTGCCGGTCGACACCGCCGTACGCGCCGCCTGCACCGCACCGCAGGAGTCGTGCCCCAGCACCACCACCAGCGGCGTACGCAGGACGGCCACCGCGTACTCGACGCTGCCCAGCACCTCGGCTCCGAGGGTGTGCCCGGCGGTGCGTACCACGAAGAGGTCGCCGAGGCCCCGGTCGAAGATGATCTCGGCGGCGAGCCGCGAGTCGGAGCAGCCGACGACCACCGCGAACGGGTGCTGCCCGTCGGCGACCGCCGCGCGGTGACCGGCGTCCTGGTTCGGATGGCGGGGCGCGCCGGTCACGAAGCGCCGGTTGCCGGCCTTCAGTTCCGCGAGCGCCTGCCGCGGGGTTGTCGGGATCGGCTGGTCGCCGGGCGGTTCGACGCGACTCATTCGCTCACCTCGTACTCACGAGACGGACCTGGTCGGACCCCGGCCGTCGGTGGACACGGGCCGCCTCCACCGTCACACGCACGCCAAGGCGCGTCAAGGTATGCGTGATATGCACTTCATGTGTTTGACAACGGGCGTTCGTGGTCCTTCCAACCAGGGGTGGGACCCGAAACCCGAACGCCAGGTCATACGATGGCGACATGGCGACGACAGGGGAGCCCGGGAGCACCCGGAACTGGACCTTCCTCACCAACCACGCGCACGTGCTGCTCGCCATCGCCCGCAATCCCACCGCCCGACTGCGGGACGTCGCCGACGAGGTCGGTGTCACCGAACGCGCCGCCCAGGCGATCGTCGCCGACCTGGAGGCCGGTGGCTACCTGCACCGCACCCGGGTGGGCCGGCGCAACGAGTACACGTTGAACCCGGCGGGGCACTTCCGGCATCCGGCGGAGGCCGACCGGCAGGTGGGCGACCTGGTCGCCCTCTTCACCGACGAGCCGGCCGGCAGCGACACCCGTTCCGCGCCCTCCGGGCGGTAGTCTCACCGCGTGCGCGCAAGCATCCGCCCGGGCGGGGCCGGCCCCGCCCGCCGTACCGGACGCCGGATCGGAATGGTCCTCTGTGGAGCGGGGACCGTTCTCCTCGGTGCCGCGGTCGTCGCGCCGGTTCCGGCAGCCGTGGCGGCACCGCGGTGCGGCCCGCCCGGAGACAGCACGCCCGCCGCGACACCGTGGCCGCTTCGCCGGCTGGAGCCAACGTCGGCCTGGCCGCTCTCCCGGGGAGCCGGCGTCACCGTGGCGGTGATCGACTCCGGTGTCTCGGCCACCCACCCGACCCTGCGCGGGCAGGTCCTCGAGGGGCGCGACTTCAACGGCCTGCCCTCGCAGCAGGGTCGCTGCGACCTGGCCGGGCACGGCACCGTGGTGGCCGGGCTGATCGCCGGCCGCGACGACACCGGCGTGCCGTTCAGCGGCGTCGCGCCGGAGGCCCGGATCCTGCCGGTACGCGTCCTGCCGGACAACGAGACCCGCATGGACGAGGCGCTCCCCGCCGAGATCGCCGAGGCGATCCGGTGGGCGGTGGAGAACGACGCCGACGTGATCAACCTGTCCCTGGTGACCCTGGACCGGCCGGTGCTGGCCGACGCCGTCCGTGCGGCCCTCGACGAGGGTGTCGTCGTGGTGGCCGCCGCCGGCAACCGCTCGGAGAACCAGCAGGACCTGCCGGCGTACCCGGCCGCGTACCCGGGTGTCATCGCGGTCGCGGGCGTCGACGAGCAGGGGAGCCACGTCGGGTCCTCGGTCAGCGGCAACTACGTCGACGTCGCGGCGCCGGGCCAGAACATCGTCGGCCCCGCCCCCGGCGGAGAGGGGTACCTCGCCGCCGGGGAAGGCACCAGCTTCGCCACCGCGTACGTCTCCGGCGTCGTCGCGCTGGTCCGCGCCGCCCACCCCGATCTCTCTCCGGAACAGGTCGCCGACCGGCTGGTCCGCACCGCCGATGCCCCGCCCTCCGGGGTGGACCCCCAGGTCGGGTACGGGGTGGTGAACCCGTACCGGGCGGTGGCCGACCTGCTGGGCACGCGCGCCGACCCGCCGGCCGGTGCGCTGGCAGCCCCGCCGGCACCCACCGACCCGCTCGCCGGGCAGCGCACCGTGGCGCTCTGGGCCGCTGCGGTGGGCGCGCTGCTCGCCGGTGTGCTGCTCGCCGTCAAGCCGATCCTGGCCCGCGGACGGCGGCGTGGCTGGCGCCCGGGCCGCCGCCGCCCGTCGGGCGTCGACCCCACACCGACCACCTGACCCTCGCCGACCTCAGGCTCCGGACGGCTCCCCGGTCGTCGTCAGCGGAGCACGCCCGGCGCGGCGTCGCCGTCCGCGCCCCAGACGTCCTCGTCCTCCTCCAGCCACGTGTTACGGGGGGCTTCCTCCTCGCGGTAGCCGGCTCCGCCGACCGGCCCCATTCCGGCCACACCACCGGCGCCCCGGGCACCCGCACCGCCCGCACCGGCACCCCGGGCCCCCGCACCGGCGGCACCCACACCAGCAGCACCCGCACCGGCACCGGCACCCCGCGCGCCCGTTCCGGCGGCACCGCCGCCGCGTACCCCGGCCGCACCGGCACCGACGCCACCTGCCCGGCCGGCGCCACGACCGGCGGCCCCGCCGCCGGCCATGCCGCCCATGGCGGGCATCATGCCGGCGCCCGCGCCGAGCTTGCCCGCCGCGCCGAGCCGGCCGCCGGCACCACGGCCACCGCCGCCGCGACCCGCGCCGGCCGCGCCGCCGCCCATCATCGGTGGCAGGGTCGGCGAGACCGCGCGGCCCAGCGCGCCGCCGCCGGGGATCATCCCGCCGCCGGCACCCGCGAGGCCGGCGCCGCTGGCTCCACCACCGAGCCCGGTGGTCCCCGGTACGCCTCCACCCCCGAACCCGGACCCGAGCCCGGGAGCCGTTCCGGTGCCGACACCGGCCAGGCCGCTGCCGTAGTCCTCGGCCAGACTGGCGCCGGTGCCCGGTCCCACACCGGCGAGCGACCCGGTGCCCGGCGTGGTGCCGGTGCCGGTGCCGAGACCGCCGGGGGTCAGGTCCGGGTGGACGCCGGAGCCCAGGCCCCCGCCCGAGCCGGTGCCGGTGCCGGGCAGGCCGCCGGCACCCACCGAGGGGACGCCACCGCCGATGCCGCCCGTGGAGGGTGCGCCGCCGCCGAGACCGGGCACGCCGCCGACACTGCCGGCGCCCGGCCCCCCGGCGAGGTTCGGGATCTCCGGTGTGTCGACCCCCGAGATGACAGTTGCTCCCTGCGGAGCTTCCATGTCGCGCTGCTGGAACTGCCCGTCGACCGTCTCGTACGCCTCGCGCGCCTTCTCGGTGTTGTCGAAGACGAACTCGGTGAGCCAGTCGCCGAACTTGCCGATCTGCTCGACCGGCCAGCTGCCCATCCAGTCGGCCTTGAGGCTCATCTCGAAGAGGCCGGTGTCGAGGGTGGTCTCGCCGTTGCGCGCGGCCAGCACGTCACCGACGCACGACGCCGGTACCGGCATGGCGACCTGGGCATCCTCCAGGTTGCGGGCGGCGGCCTCCAGGACCGTCACGATGCTCCGCCGGTCGCTGCCGGGCCGCTCGACCGCGTCGACGAGCGTGCCGGCGTCGCGGGCGAGAGCCTCGATCTTCTCCTTGAACGCCTCGTACGCCGGGCCCTTCCAGGCCGCGCCGAGGTCCTTGACGTTCTGCTCCAGGCTCTCCTGGACCTGGCCCACGTTGCGGATCAGCTCCTGCCACCCCAGGGCGGCGCTGCCGATGTCCGCCGGGCGCCCCTGCACGAGCACCTCGCGGGCCATGTCCTCCCAGCTCTTGCCGCTCACCGCTGACCCCCGTCCGTCGCGCCGCCACCGCGGGCCGCGTTGCTGAACGCCTGCCGCATCTCGTCGGCCGACATCGCATTGGCCTGCTCGGCGGTCTCGTAGTTGCGCTTCACCGTCTCCAAGGCCCGGGCCGCCGCGTAGAGGCTCTCCGACAGCTGCTTGAGCCCCTGCTCCGTCGTGCCGTGCACCTTCGAGTGGGTGCGGGCGAGCTGCTGCGCGTACGGGAAGCCGCCCAAGGGGCTCTTCGTCGGGTCGTCACCGCCGAGACGCTCCTTGATCGACGCCATGTCGTACGAGAGCCGGCGCAGGTAGTTCGCGTGCGTCTCCAGCCAGTCGATGGCCGAGTCGAGGCTGGTGGCGTCCCAGACGGTCTGCACACCCCGCTCGTTCGGCCCGGCGACCAGCTCCTCCGGCGTGCGGGCCTGGCTCAACCCCACGTCGTCGTGCCGGACGCCGTACCGGAACGGACTGTCCAGCACGGTCGGAAAGGCGCCGGTCGGGCCGGCGACCGGTGGAAGGACCACCGGGATCGGCACCGACTTCTCGATCCGGTCGGGGCCGGTCGTGTCCTCGCTCATTCCTGTCCTCCCCGTGGCGCTGGGCCGATGTCAGTCACTGCGGTTCGCGTCGGATCACGCGGGCGGGCCGGCCGGTGGGCCCGACGGGCCGGTGGGCGGGTGCGGCGACGACTGGCCCGACGGGTATGGCTGGTACGGATACGGATGGGCCGCCGGCGCTCCGGGCCCGGGTGGGCCGGGCACCGGGTGCGGCGGACCGGGGTGCGGTGGGCCCTGGTGCGGTGGGCCCTGGTGCGGCATCGGCGCGGGCCAGCCCGGAGGCGGCGGAGCCGGATACCCGGGGGGAGGGCCGACCGGCGGGTACGGGCCGTGGGCGCCGGTCGGGGGAACCGGCCCGCCGCGCGCGCGGCGACGACGGCGCGACCGGCGCAGGGCCACCACCAGCAGGACCATCCCGACGAGCACGGCCGCCAGGCAGAGCCCACTGACCACGATCAGGCCGGCCTCGTTCTTGACCTTGAACGCGACGGCCGGACCGTCGTCGCTCTCGTCCGCCGCCGACCGGGCGGACGGCGCGGCGGACCGGGTCCCGGAGGCGAGCGGATTGGCCTCGACCGGGTCCACCCGGGCGGTCAACGCCGCCAGCACGTCCACGGACCCGAACCCGAACTCGGGGTCCCGGCCGGACGTCCCCTCGTCGCGGGCGGTCCGGATCAGGCGGTTGACGACGTTCGCCGCGTCGGCGTCGGGATAGCGGGACCGGATCAGCGCCACCACACCCGAGACCACGGCCGCCGCGGGACTGGTCCCGTCCCCGACTCCGTAGCCGTTCGGTGAGACGGCAGGGGAGGCCGGCGAGATGATGCGCGCGCCCGGAGCCGCGACCACCACCTCCGGGCCCGTCGCCGACTCGTCCCACCGAGCGCCGAGCTTGTCGGTCGCCGCGACCGCGACGACTCCGGACAGCCGAGCCGGCGTGGTGACGTCGCGCCCGGTCTTCGAGACATTACCCACGGACGCCACCACGACGACGTCTTTGCTCTGGGCGTAGCGGACCGCCTCTGCGACGGCCGGCGATTCGGGACCGGCCTCGCCGAGGGACATGCTGACGACCGTGGCGCCGTGGTCGGTGGCCCACCGGATGCCGGTCGCCAGTTCGACGTTGTCCAGACGTTCGCCGAGACTGATCGGAAGGATCCTGGCCTCGGGAGCGATGCCAAGGCTGCGCATGGCGCCACCGCCACGCGCCGCGATGATGCCCGCCATACCGGTGCCGTGCGCGTTTTCCCGGTCCGGGTCGGTGCGGCCGTCCGGGACCGTGTCGGGGCCCGTGCCGAAGCCGGGCAACACCTGGCCGCGCAGATCCTGGTGCGCGGCGTGCACCCCGCCGTCGATCACCGCCACCGTCACGCCACGACCACGGGTGATCTTGTGCGCCTGGGGGATCTTCAGCGCGTCGAGGTGCCACTGGAGGCCGCGTACGGTGTCGGCGGCCGCGGCCGGCGCGGGAGCGACGAACACCGGACCCGACAGGAGGCCCACCGCGAGGGCCGCGACGGCCGCCTTCCACATCGGACGACCCGGCCTGTTCTCGGTCATCGCACTCCCCGGACCTCGACGCTCGTCACACGGTGCGGCTCCGGTCCGGCCGAGCCGGGCCGGAGCCACCGGTGCGATTCTGTCAGCCCCACACCTGGGCGTTGCTCATCTCGGTGTTGACGTAGTTCTCGCGGGCGACGCCCACCGCGCCACCGATCTCGTTCAGGATCTTGTTGATGTCCCGGACGGCGGCGTCCCACTGCGCCTGGTGCTGCTCGTACGCGGCGCGGTCCTGCCCGTCCCACTGCAGCTTCGAGAGCATGGAGCGCAGCGTGTCCAGCTTCTCGTCGATGGTCCGCGAGATGGCCTGCATCTGCTGGTTGCTGCTCTCGAGGACCGCGTAGTCGACCTTGATGCTCATGAGTTCCTCCCCTGCGGGTGTCGGCGGATCACGGGTTGAGTGCAGAGTGGAACTTGTCCAGCATCTGCTGCTGCTCCTCGTCGTTGACCTGGTGCGTGGTCCCCGACTTGTCGAGCAGGTCGGCGATGCTGTCCATCGCCGTCAGCAGCTTGGTCGTGTCTTCGCTCCAGCGCTGCATGAGCGTCTGGAAGCCCGTGGACGCCTGCCCCTGCCAGGCGATGGCCAGGTCGTCGACCACGTTCCACAGCTTCTTCAGCTCACCGTCGACCTCGCTGCGCGTGGACCGCACGTCACTCGCGGCGGTATGCAGAGTCGCTGCTTCGACCTCGAACGCCATGCTCACACCCTTCCGTCCTGTTGTGGCGGCGGATCCGCCGCGCCCTCCCCCGCCGCGGGCACACGACCCCATCGACGGACACTCCATCAAAGACGGTAGCGGACGGCGGCAACGCAGCGCAGCCCCTCCGCAACGCGACGACGTGACGTCGGCGGCCCGTCGGACGCTGCTGACAGTCGACTCAGGACGGCTCGGACCACGCGGTCTGGATGAGCTGCTGACCGTCGCGACGACGCACCAGCGTCCCCCGGCCGGGCGGCTGCGGGCTGGGCCGCAGGGTGCCGAAGACGGCACCCTCCTCCCGGTTGCCGGACATCAGCAGACCGGGCGAGTCCAGCTCGCGCAGCCGTTGCAGCACCGGCTCGTACAACGCCCGGGCCACACCGCCGACCCGGCGGGTCACGATCAGGTGCAGGCCGATGTCGCGGGCCTGCGGCAACAGCTCCAGCAGCGCGCCGAGCGGGTTGGACCCGCCCGAGGCCACCAGGTCGTAGTCGTCGACCAGGATGTACAGGTCCGGCCCCTTCCACCAACTGCGGTCGCGCAGCTGGGCGGTGGTGACGTCCGGGCCCGGCAACCGGTTGGACAGCGCACTGCGGATCGAGGCGAGCCCCTTCGCGAAGGCCTGGTTGGACGGCGCGTAGTCGAGCAGGTGGTCCCCCTCGACCGCACCGAGCAGGCCGCGCCGGTAGTCGGCGATGACCAGCCGCGCCTGCGCCGGCGTGTACCGCTCGGTGATCCCCCGGGCGATCAGCCGCAGCACGTTGGTCTTGCCGCACTCGGCGTCGCCGAAGACGGTGAGGTGCGGCTCGTTGGCCAGGTCGAGGTAGACCGGGGCGAGGGCCGCCTCGTTGACGCCGATCGGCACGCCCGGCGCCGACCGGTCGATGACCCGGGCCAGCTCGGTGACGGGCAGCCGACGGGGCAGCAGGCGCACCTTCGGGGCCGGCCGGCCGGGCCAGGAGGTCGCGACGTGCTTCGCCAGGGCGACCGACGCCTCGGTCAGGTCCTCGATGTCCCTTCGGCCGTCGATCCGCGAGATCGCCGTGAGGAAGTGCAGCTTGTCGCGGGTCAGACCACGACCGGGCGAACCGGTCGGCACGTTCGCCGCGGCCCGCCGGTCGATCTCCGACTCGTTCGGGTCGCCCAGGCGCAGCTCGAGCTTCGTGCCGAGCAGGTCCCGCATGTTGATCCGGATCTCCGCCCACCGCACGGCGGTCACCACCACGTGCACCCCGAAGCCGAGCCCCCGGTTGGCCAGGTTGGTGACGGTCTGCTCCAGCTCCTCGTACTCCTGGCGCAGGGTGTTCCACCCGTCCACCACCAGGAACACGTCGCCGAACGGGTCGTCGGCGAACTCACCGGCCGCCCGTCGGCGGCGGTAGCTCGCCACCGAGTCGATGCCGTGCTGGGCGAACCGCGTCTCCCGATCGTCGAGGACGCCCACCACCTCGGCCACCGTACGGCGGACCGCCTCGGTGTCCCGGCGACCGGCCACGCCGGCGGTGTGCGGCAGACCGTCCAGGCTGCGCAGCGCCCCACCACCGAAGTCGAGGAAGAAGAACTGCACCTCCCGTGGGGTGTGGGTGAGGGCCAGCGAGGCCAGCAGCGAACGGAGCATCGTGCTCTTGCCGCTCAGCGACGCGCCGACGATCACCACGTTGCCGCCCGCGCCGCCCAGCTCCACCAGCATCGCGTCGCGGCGCTGCTCGTACGGGCGGTCCACCACCCCCACCGGCACGGCGAGCTGCCCGCGACCCGGCCAGTTGGCGGTGCACAGGCCGAACGACGGGTGCACGCTCAGCGGGGGCAGCAGGTCCGACAGGCCCGGCGGCTCGGCCAGCGGCGGCAGCCACACCTGGTGCGCCGGCCGCCCCTGCCCCCTGAGCCGGTCGATCAGCACGTCCAGCATCGCCACCGTCCGGCCCTCGGCCGCCGGTGCCGGCTCCGGCACCGCGGTCACCGGCAGCTGCGGGTCCTGCACCGGGACGACGTCCACGCCGTACGGCACGATCCGGCGCTGCACCGCTGCCTGGGAGGTCGCGGCGACCTGCCCCGGCGCCCGGTACGGCCCGGACACGTAGGCGGCGCGGAACCGCAGCATCG
Source organism: Micromonospora sp. BQ11 (assembly GCF_052068135.1). NCBI lineage: Bacteria > Bacillati > Actinomycetota > Actinomycetes > Micromonosporales > Micromonosporaceae > Micromonospora > Micromonospora sp. BQ11. Next base: position 96,597 of record NZ_JBQHDB010000007.1, read on the forward strand.
TGCTCGTGTCGGTCTTCAGGTAGCCGTGGCCCGGGGCGTTCGGCAGTTCGTACGCGTCGGGCACGCCGAGCACGATCCGGCTCTCCACGGCGGAGAAGGTCCGCAGGCCGATCCGGTACGACAGGTGTGTGTCCAGGCCGCGCAGCTTCCCCTCCTCCAGGCGCTGGCTGGCCAGCAGGAGGTGCACCCCGAGCGAGCGGCCGAGCCGGCCGATCATGACGAACAGGTCGATGAAGTCGGGCTTGGCGGCCAGCAGCTCGCTGAACTCGTCGCAGATGATGAGCAGGCTGGGCATCGGCTCCAGCTGCTCGCCGGCGGTCCGGGCCTTCTCGTAGTCGAACCGCGATACGTAGTTGCCGGCGGCCCGCAGGACCTCCTGCCGACGGGTCATCTCCCCGGCGAGCGCGTCCCGCATGCGGTCCACCAGCGGCAGCTCGTCGGCGAGGTTGGTGATCACCGCGCTGGTGTGCGGCAACGCCTCCAGCGAGGCGAACGTGGCACCGCCCTTGAAGTCGACCAGGACGAAGTTGAGCTCCTCCGAGGAGTGCGTGACCGCCAGCGCGCCGACGATGGTGCGCAGCAGCTCGCTCTTGCCGGAACCGGTCGCGCCGATCACCAGGCCGTGCGGGCCCATGCCCTCGTGCGCGGACTCCTTGAAGTCCAGCTCGACCACGTTGCCGTCGGGCCCGACGCCGAGCGGGATGCGCAGCCGGTCGCGGTGGCTGCGGGGCCGCCAGGTCTGGCGTACGTCGACGGCGGCGGCGTCGCCGACGCCGAGCAGGTCGGGCAGTTCGGTACTGCGGGCCAGCGGCTCCTCGGCGGTGGCCTGCTGCTGGGAGAGACGGAACGGCGCGAGCTGCCGGGCCAGCCCGACGGCCGCGGCCTCGCTGAGCCGGTCCGGCGTGCCCAGCGTGGACGACGAGGTGCCGCGGACCAGGTCGAGGGAGGTGCCGTCGCCCACGTCGAGGCAGAGCAGCCAGCGACCGGCGTCGCGGGGCACGGTGCCGGAGAGGTCGATGACGGTGGCGCCGAGCAGGCCCTGGCCCATCAGCTGGCAGGTGGCCGCCACCTCGCCGCCGTCGACCACGACGACCAGGTGCGCGGCGGTGGTCAGCGGCTTCGCCTCGGGGGCGAAGCGGGGCCGTCCGGCCAGTTCCCCGGCGAGCGCGTCCTCGGCCTCGACGAGGCTCGCGAAGACCAACCGCCGGGGACCCGCCGCGTCGGCGCGGCCGGGGTGGTGCGCGTGCGGCAGCCACTTGACCCAGTCCCAGGCCGCCTGCCGGTCCGGGGCGGCGACCACCGCGACCACCAGGTCGTCCGGGGCATGGAACGTGGTGAGCTGCCCGAGGGCGGCCCGGACCAGGTCGAGCACGGGCTCCCGGTCGCCGCGCAGCACCACCCGGCTGAACGCCCGTACCGACAGGGCGGTGGGCAGGTGCGGCACGGTCGAGTGGGCCCGGACGAAGCGCCGCAGCGCGATGGCGCTCATCGGCTCCAGGTCCTCCACCGGCTTCGTCTCCGGCGGGACGATCTCGACGGCGAGGCGCTGCGGACCGGTGGCGATCCGGGTCTCGCCGAAGTCGTCCTCGGTGACCCGCCGCTCCCAGAGCCGACGGGAGGCGGCGATCGACCACAGGGCGTCCGGCTCGGGGTGCCGCCAGGCCATCGCCGCGTGCTGCTGCTCCGCCGCGCGCCGGGTGCGCTTGCGCATCTGCGCCAGGTACCGCATGTAGTCCCGGCGGTCCGCGTTCAGTTCCGCTTTGTCGTTGTTGCCGTTGAAGAGCGTGCCGACCGCCATCCCGAGCATCGAGACGCCGAAAAGGCCACCGGCGACGTACGTCATCATGCCGCCGCCCCGGCCCGCGTAGAGGAACGCCATCGCGCCGACGCCGCACACCATCGGCAGGATCATCAGCAGTTGCCCCATGCCGCGCGGCGTCGGCTCGGGCAGCTCGGGCGGCGATTCCAGCAGCAGCTCACCTCGGGGAAGCGCAGGCCCCGGCTGGCGTGGAGGGCGGCGGAACACCACCGTGCTCACGGCTTCTCCTCCCCGTTCGGCGGCCGTGACGGAGTCTTGCGGGCGGCCGCTCTCGTCGGGTGGGCATCGTACGTGCTCGCCATCGTAGGTAATCTCCCGTGGGCGTCGGGGTCCGACCGGGCGTGCACCGACGGGGCCGTTCGGTGAGAGGCGAGGAGGCCACTGTGGCGACGAAGACGGCGACCGGTGGACTGAGCCGGATCACCATCGTGGCCCCGCGTACCCGGATGGATCTCGCGCTACCGTCCGATGTGCCGCTCGCAGACCTGCTGCCCGCGCTGCTGCGCTACGCCGGCGAGGACCTGGCCGACGACGGGGTCCGGCACGGCGGGTGGAGCCTGGCCCGACTCGGTGGCGCGCCGCTGGACGGCGGCCTCACCGCCGCGCAGCTCGGCGTCCGCGACGGCGAGGTGCTCCACTTCCAGCCCCGGGCCGCGACGGCACCGGAGATCGTCTTCGACGACGTGGTCGACGCCGTGGCCACCGCCACCAACCAGCGTCCGGGCGCCTGGCAGGTCGCCACCACCCGCTCCTTCGCGGTCCTCTTCGCCGCGGTGGCGTTGGGCGCCGGCGCGCTGGCCGCGCTGTTCGTCGGGCCGCCGCAGCTGCCCGCCGCGCTGGCCGCGCTGCTCATCGCGGTCGCGCTGGTGGTCGGCGCGGCGGTGCTGTCCCGGGCCGCCGGTGACAGCGCCACCGGGTCCGTGCTGGCTCTGGCGGGTCTGGCGTACGCGGGGGTCGGTGGCCTGCTGCTGCTCGCCGGCGACCGGGAGCTGACCGGGTTGGCCGCCCCGCACGTGCTGCTGGCCGCCACGGCGGTGGTCGTCGCCGGGGCGGTGTCCGCCCTGGCCGTCGGCGACCGCCTGCCGGTGTTCTTCTGCGCGGTGGCGGTGGCGGGTGCCACCGGCTTCGGCGCTCTGCTGTCCATCGCGTTCGGGATCGGCGCGCCGGCCGCCGCGGCGGTGGTGGCGGCGGTGGCCTTCGGCGCCGTACCGGCCCTGCCGATGGCCGCGTACCGGCTGGCCCGGCTGCCCGTGCCGTCCATCCCCACCGGCCCGGACGACCTGAAGACCGACACCGAGTCGGTGGACGGCCGACGGGTGCTCCAGCTCAGCGAGCGTGCCGACGAGTTCCTCACCGGTCTGCTGTGGACGGTGTCGCTGCTGGTGTTCGGTGCCCAGGTGGTGCTGGCGCTCGACGGCCGGCTCGCGGCGGTGCTGCTGTGCCTCGTGCTGGCGCTGCTGTCGCTGCTGCGGGCCCGCCCGTTCCTCGGCCGAGCGCAACGCACCCCGGTGCTGTTCACCGGCACCGCCGGGCTGGGTCTCACCGCCGCCGCCACGTTCGCCGGCGGTTCGACGGTCGTACGCCTCGGTGCCATCGTCGGCGGGCTGCTGCTGGTGGCCGTGGTCAGCCTGGTCTACGGGCTGACCGTGGCGGGCAAGCGGATCTCCCCGGTGTGGGGCCGGTTGCTGGACATCGTGGAGATCCTGCTGATCATCGCGCTGGTGCCGCTGGCCGTGTGGGTGGTCGGCCTCTACGACTGGATCGTCAACCTCCGCCCCTGACGCCGTCGGGCGTCAGCCACCCACCGTGGTGCCCACCGGCGCGGTGGCGTAGACGCCGGGCGCGTGCTCGCCGTCGACCGGGCGGGCGGGCGCACCGCACCGGCCGGCGACGTCGCGTACCACCTTGACCAGGGCCTCCACGTGGTTGTCCGTCGCACCGACCCGCAGCAGCGGTGCGACGACCCGGCCGCCGGGGAGCACCACGGCGGCGAGGGTGTGCGACGGTGCCGCGGTCGCGGTGACGGCGTCGACGAGGGCACCGAACGCCGCGCCGGATCTGGCCCGCAGGGCGAGGCAGCGGTGGGTCCAGCCGCCGCCGCGCAAGCCGGTCCACGTCTCGGACGGGGGCATGGCGACCAGGTCCAGGCCGGTGGCGGACAGCACGGCCCCGCGCAGCTCGTCGCGGCTGAGCGGCCGGTGTGCCAGGCCGGCGACGGTCAGCGCCTTGCCGAGTCGCCCGATGCCGGCCGAGAGCGTGCGGTGCACGCCCGGCAGGCCACCACCCCGGGTGACCGCCTCGACCCGGGCGTCGCGGACCGACAGCCGCAGGGCGATCCAGACCGTCCGGTGGGCGGCCGGCGGCGCACCCGGGGCGGGGAACCAGACCAGCGTGTGCGACACCACCTGGGATCGGGTGACCGGCCCGTTGAACTCCATCAGCACCCGCAGCGCCCGGTCGACCACCGTGGACTCGACGGGGCCGGCGGCTGCCCCGGTGGCCCCGTGCAGGGCCACCGCCGCGAACCAACCGTGGACGTCCTGCCCGATGCCGAGCCGGGTGCCCCGGTCGGTCAGCTCGGTCACCGTCAGCTCGGGGGCCAGCGGCGCGAGTCGGGGGTCGGCGATCGTCCCGGCTGCCAGTCCCCGCTTCGCCCGGTCCCGTCGGCGGCGCAGCCGCCGGCGTAGCAGCAGGTCCTCGTACCACCAGCGGCCGCCCCGGCGGGCGAACACGGCGACCGCGACGAGCACGGCGGCCGTGGCGACGCCGGCCAGCAGCCAGGCCGGACCGGCGGTGGACGCCCAGACGGCCAGGACGCACAGCTCCAGGACGACGAGCTGCCCCACCACCAGCGGGCCGAGCCGGCCTCGCCGGCTGACCGGGTCCGCCGGGGCGACCGGCCGCTCCGTACCGGTGGGCGGCTGCGGTGCCGGCCGACCGGACGACTGCGCCGTCGGACGACCGGGTGGCGCCTCAACCTGCGTCATCGGTGCCTGTCCCTTCTGGACGGTTGGGCCGTCGGGTGGCGCGGCCGGCCGCGGGCGCGGTCCCGCCGGGCCGTCGCCGGCCCCTTATCGTAGGGAAGCCCGCGGCGCCGGTACGACCTGCTCGCCGCGCACCCACCCCCGCCGGAGGTAAGTCATGCGGACCCGCCGCGACCAGGTGCAGGCGTACCGCTTCGTCACCCGCCGCATCGTCTCGGCGCTGCTCTCGGGCGACCCCGAGACCAGCAACCTGCCGATGCGGCGGCTCGGCATGGCGGTCTTCGGCAGCGCGCTCGCCGCGGCGGTGGTGCTCGGCGTCGTCGGCGCGTACGGGCAGCTCACCGGCAACACCGCCCCGCTGGAGGAGAACACCCTCGTCATCGAACGGGAGACCGGGGCGACGTACGTGTTCGTCGAGGGACGGCTGCACCCGACGTTGAACTACGCCTCCGCCCGGCTGATCCTGAACGTCGCCGACCCGGAGGTCCGGACGATGTCCCAGGCGTCGATCCGGGACCGGCCGCGCGGCCGGACGGTCGGCATCGTCGGCGCGCCGGACGCGCTGCCGGACCGGAAGTCCCTCACCGGGCTCCCGTGGTCGGTCTGCGACATCCCGGACCCGGCCGATCCCCGCCGCTCCCGGACCCGCGTGGTGATCGACCGGCCGCTTCCCGGCGGCCGGCCGCTCGGCGACCGCGCCGTACTGGTGCAGGTCGACGGCGAGCGGCACCTGCTCACCGGCGACTCCCGGCTGCAGGTGGTGGGCGGCGACGCCACGATCGCCGCGTTGAAGATGGCCGGGGCACCCGTCCTCGGTCTCGGCCAGCAACTGCTCAACGCGGTGCCGGCCGGCCCGGCCCTGCGGGAACCCCGCGTTCCCGACGACGGCGAGCGCAGCGCCGTACGCGTCGGTGACGGCGAGGCCCGGATCGGCCAGGTGTTCCGGGCCGCCGGCCAGCACTACGTGCTCACCCGCGAGGGGCTCGTGTCCGTCGGCGAGGTCAGCGCGCTGCTCCTGCTGCGGGACGGCGGAACGGTCAGCGACATCACGCCGGAGCAGGCGGGTCGGGTCCTCACCGACGAGCGCGTGGAGGAGCCCGGCCTGCCGCAGGCCCTGCCCGCCCTGCACCCGGTGGACCCGGGTGCGACGGCGCTCTGCGCGAGCTACCGGGCCGGCGCCGACGGCGGCCCACCCACCACCACGCTGGAGGTGTTCGACCGGGCCCCGGCCGAGCTGACCTCCGACGCGTCCGGCCCGGTCCCGGTCCGCCAGTCCGCCCGGGACGGCGTCCGTACCGTCGAGGCGGTGCTGCTGCCCGGCGGCAAGGGGGTGCTCGCCCAGGCCGCGCCGGGAGCCGGTGGCAGCGGGGTGGCCGCACCGGGCACGACCGTGTACCTGATCGGCGCGGACGGCGTCCGTCACCCGCTCGGCCCCGGGGCGCTGACCGCACTCGGCTACGAGGGGGTCGCCCCGCTGGCCGTACCGGCGTCGTTGCTGGCGCTCGTCCCGACCGGGCCCACCCTGGGCCGCGACGAGGCGCTGGCGCACTTCGAGCCGGGCGGTGCGGCACCGAGCACCACCGCCACTCCCACGTCGGGCGGCTGAACGCGTGCACCGAGCGTCCCACCCGGAGCGACGGAGGGTCGCCGGGGGTGGCGGCGGTCGACTAACCTGTGCCTCGCCAACCGTTGACGGATCGACGTACGGGGATGCTGCCATGACCGGGCGCACCACAGTGGACCTGCTGTCCCTTGAGGACTTCCATCGGACCCTGACCCATCGGCTGGCCGAGGCGGAGCGCGCCCTGCGGAAGCTCAACAGCGAGATGCAGTGCCGGCCCCCGGCTCTCGGCTCGTTCGCCGACGCGACCGACAACGCCCGCCGGTACTCGGAGATCCACCAGGTCTACGTCGACCACGTCGACCGGCTGCGCACCGCCGTGCAGGCGGCGCGCACCGCCACGGCCACCATCCTGGCCAGCTACCGCACCACCGAGGCGCGGAACGCGGCCAACGCCGCCGACATCGCCGCCGCCCTGCGCGGCGTGGACGAGGCGCTGCCCCGCGAGGAGGACCCTCGTGTCTGACTACACGCACAAGTACCAGGGCGTCAGCCACCAGGTGCTCTACGACGGCGTGATGGCCGGCGAGCCGGGCCAGATCGACGGCGTGGCGGCGCAGTGGACGGCACTCAAGGGCATCGTCGACGACCTCGGCCGCCAACTCGACGCCGACCTCGGCAAGCTCGCCAACACGTGGAGCGGCACGGCGGGGCAGGAGTTCCAGGCCCGGCTGGCCCACATCGTGACCTACGCCGACTCGCTCGGCACCGGCATGGCGTACGTCGGCCGGGGCCTGACGATGATGGCCGAGGACCTGCGCACCGCCCGCGCGCAGGCGGAGAGCCCGGCCGAGACCGACGACCACGACCAGGCGCTGTCCGGCGCCGCCAAGGGCGCGATCTTCGGCGTCCCGGGCGCCGTGGTGGGCGCCGTGCTCGGGCACCAGCAGGACGAGGCCGAGCGGGAGAAGGCGCACCAGCGGATGGTCAAGGTCGTGGCCGATCTGGCCGCCGGCTACGACTTCTCGGCGTACGACCACCTGGTCCCCCCGCCGCCGCCGGACCCGGAGACGCCGGGCGGGGTGGGCTCCACCCCGTCGGCACCGCGCGGCGGTCCCGGTGTGGACTCGCCGACGGCCGCACCGGTGGGCGGCGGTGGCGTCGCGCGGACGGGTGGCGCCACGGTGGCGGCACCCGACCGACCCGCCTCCGGGCCGGGCACGGGTTCCTTGGCGGGCACGGGCTCCGGGGCAGGTGTCCCGGGCACGGGCGGCGTCGGCACGACGGGCACGGGTGTCCTCGGGCCCGCGCCGGTCACCGGCGGCACCACGGGCACGTCGCTCGCCGGGGCGGGTCCGCTGCTGGGCGGCGCGCTGCTCGGCGGCGCGGTGGCCGGTGTGGCCGGGCTGGGCCGGCCGGCGGGTGGCACTCCCACGTCCGGAGCCACCGGCCCGGGCCTGTCCTTCGGCGCATCTGGCGGCACGCCGGCCGGCGGCGTGCTGCGCACCGGCTCCCTGGCCGCCTCGTCGGGCGGCACGCCGGCCCCGGCGTCCCGGCCGGCGACCGGCACGCCACCGGTGGACAACCGGTCGGCCACCGGAGTCGGGCGCGGGCTCGACGGCCGCCGTCCGGACGGCACGGCCCGGGACGCGGCGACGCCGCGCCAGGCCGCGACCGGCAGCCGGGTGGCCGCCGCCGGAGACCGCCCGGCCACGGGCGCGGGACGTACGGACGCGGGTCGCGCGGCGACCGGCCCGGCCGGCGGTCGAGGCGGTGCCACGGGCGCCGGCCAGGCCAACCGGCTCGGCGTCCTGGGCGCCGGCCAGGCCAACCGGCTCGGCGTCCTGGGCGCCGGGCGGGGCATCTCGGACGAGGACCCGGCCGACGGCCGCCTGACCTGGCTCACCGAGGACGACATCGTGTGGCGGGACGGCGACGAGGCCGCGCCCCCGGTGCTCGGCGGCTGAGAGACCACGACACGACGACGGCCCACCCGCCACGTCATCGTCGTCGATGCATCCACCGGGTCGGGCCTGGTCGTTTCCCCATCGGGGCGCGACTGTCCACACGCATCTCAGTGGCACCGGTCACCGCCGCAGCGAGTGCGCCGGTGGAGATCCGACGATAGGTTGGTCCGGTGCCGTCCGTAGCGTCCTCCCACCCGTTGTGGGGGATCACGCTGCGATCGCTGCGCGACCTGACCCGCCTCGCGGTGACCGCGGTGGCGCTCGCCGTCGGCCTGGGCGGCACGACCGCCGCCGTCGCGGCCCCGCCGCCGGCCCCGGTCGTGCACGTCGCGCCGGCCGTCCACGTCGCCCCGGTCCCGTCGGTCGCCGTGGCCCGGGTCGAGCCGATCGGCGCCGCCCCGGCCGGGTACGTGACCGCACCGCTCGCCGCACGGCCGCCCGCGCCGGCGTCCGACGACCTCCGGCCCGTCGCCACGGTCAGGGTCGCCACCGGTCCGGACGCACCGGCCGGCGAGCCGGGTCGGGACGCCCTCACCCGGCGCGGCCCACCCCGCGCCTGACCCGTCCGCCACCGGTCCCGCACACGCGGACCGCCCTCGCCCGCCCCGCGGGCGGCTACGACCGCCTCCGGGCGGCGCGGACGAACCCCACCACAGTCGATATCCGTTCTTCGACCGCGAGGTGTTGAAGTTGCAGACCGCTCTCTACTCCGTCCTCCCCGACGTGCCCCAGGCCGCCGCGATCTGGCTCAGCCTGCTGGCCGTCGTGGCCGTCGCCGTCGCCGCCCTGCTGGTGCGGCCGGGGCGGTTCCGCTTCGACGCCGGCACCCGGATCCGCCGGGCAGCCATGCCGAGCGAGCTGGAGCGGGTCCAGGAGAAGCGCGAGCAGACCCGGTACGTCGAGGAGGTCTCGGTGGCCGCCGACCGGGCCGCCACCACGGCGCAGCGGCTCCGCACCGAGTGGCTGGCCGCGCAGGACGACGTCGAGGCCGCCTGGACGGCGTACGAGGCCGCCGAGGCGCACGTCCGTCGGCTGGACGCCGCCGCCGCCATGCCTCTGCCGCGCACCGCCCGCACCCCCGCCGAGTACGTCGACCGCGAGCGTTACCTGCACCGGACCGCGCTGACCGCGTACTGGCGGCGGGAGCTGTCGGTGGAGCAGTTGACCGACATCTTCTCCCACCGGGCCGGGTGGGACCCGCGGCTGCACCCGGTCGAGCAGGAACTCGTGCTCCGCCGGGCCGTCCGCGACCATCTCTTCGCGCGACAGCAGGCCGCCCGGGAGCGCGAGCAGGAGACGTGGCGGGCCGCCGAGCGCGCCGCCGAGGCCGCCCGCAGCCTGCGCCAGGAGGCGTACGCGGCCACCGGACGCCGCCCGGAGGAGGAGGCGCCCTCGGTGCTGACCCTGCTCGGCGCGGCTGCCCCGACGACCGAGCAGACCGGGGAGATGCCGGCCGTTCCGGCCCGCGAGCGCACCGCCACGGCTCGGGGGCGGGCCGCCGTTCCCGCCTACTGACCACCACCGTCCCCCGTACGGGTGGCGAAGCGGGCGGACCGGGCGGCGCTGGGCTAGCGTGACGGTGTGTCCCGGGAGGTGTGGATCCTCGTCGGCGTCGTGGCGGTCGCGACGCTGATCGGTGCGGTGCTGCTCGCGATCCGGGTGATCCGTACCCGCCGGCTGCTCGGCTCGCTCGGGGTGAGCGGCAAGGTCGCCTTCTACGGGGCGCTGGTCTACACCGTGCTCCCGGTCGACCTGCTTCCGGACCCGATCTACCTCGACGACATGGGCGTGCTGGCCGTGGCGCTGGTCGTCCTGGGCCGGCTGGTCCGGCGACGCCGCGCCGCCGCCGTCGAGGCGCCCCGCACCCCGACCACACCGACTCCCCACCGCCCCACCCGCTGACCAGCCCTTCGACACGAAAAAGGCCGCTGGCCGGAGATCCACTCGATGTCGAAGATGTCGGGGTGTCCGAGGCGTCCGGACAACCCGATTCCAATGACATCGAGGTGATCTAGCCCTCGTCCTGGATGACGACCCGGACAGACGACGCAAAGCGTCAGAGACTGCCCAGCAGGCGCGTCAGGGTGATCTCGATGACGACCCGGTCCGGGTTCGGGCGGGGGGTGCGGTACCGCTCGGCGTACCGGCGCTCGGCCTCCGCCACCGCCGGCCGGTCGGACCGCACGACGGCCCGGCCCTCGATCGTCAACCAGCGCCGCCCGTCGACGTGGCACACCGCCACCGCCGCGCCCTCGGGCCCGGCCTCGGCGACGTGTCGGGCCTTGCGCGAGGTGCGGCTGGTGATCACCCGTGCGAGGTTCGCGTCGGCGTCGAAGGTGACCCCCACCGGTACGACGTGCGGGGTACCGTCCGCGCGCAGGGTGGTCAGCGTCGCGAGGTGCCGTTCCCGGCAGAACGCGGTGACCTGCTCGTCGTACGGGTCCAACCGATGGTCGCCCGGCATGTCCTGTCCCCTGTCTCGCGGTGCGACCCCGATCATGGCACGGTCCACCCCGCCGGTACGCCGGGGCCGGACCGCCTCCACCGTCAGGACAGGGCGGAATGCCGGCGGCAGCAGAGCGGTTGCACCCCCGGTGAGCCGGCGGGCCGCTCCGTGCGCCCGTCGGATACGTGAGCCGAGCGCCTTTCCCGGTGCTTGCCGTCTCCGGTGGCCGGAGGCGTCAGACCCCCCGAACGGAGCCCGACTGATGAATCCGATCGTGCAGAAGAGCTGCCTGTCCGTCGCCGGCCTGCTGGTGGCCGGTGGGTGCATCGCCGGCGTCGCCGGCGCGGCCTCCGCCGAGGCGACTCCGCTGAGCACCGCCCCGTTCGGCGCCATCGGCGTCGACATGTCCGACCGGGGCGCCGACAAGGGCGACCGGGCCGACAAGGACCGCAAGAGCGACCGGGCGGACAAGGTCCGGGACCGCCGGGCCGAGCGCATGGTGGGCATCGAGTACCAGGCGCAGCCCAACTTCTTCTACTGCGGCCCGGCGGCGACGCGGATCGCCCTGACCGCGCAGGGCAGGTCCCTGTCCCAGGACGACCTGGCCGCGAAGCTCGGCACCACCGAGGCCGGCACCGACTCGGCCCTGGACACCACCCGGGTGCTCAACGAGCTGACCGGTGCCGGGTACGAGACCCGCGAGATCCCGGGTCCGGTCGCCAAGCCGGAGGAGGTGGACCGGCTGCGCGCCGACGTGCTCGACGCGCTGGACGCCGGCCGTCCGGTGGTGGCCAACATCAAGGGCACCGCGGTCGACACCGACGGTGCACCGCACTCGTACGAGGGCGGCCACTACCTGACCCTGGTGGGTTACCGCGACGGCGGTGACCTGATCCGGATCGCCGACCCGGCCGCGCCGCAGGGCGAGTACTGGATGACCCTGGAGAAGGTCGCCAACTGGATCGCCGAGCGCGGCTACTCCGCCTGATCGGAGACGACGAACGAGGGCCGGTCCCCCCACGACGGGGGGACCGGCCCTCGGCTGTCCCGGCGGTCGGCGTACGCCGGGATCAACCCCGGTCCGCCCGGCTGACCTCGTCGATCAGGCCGGCGAGCAGTGCGGTCCGGGGTACGACGGAGTCCAGGTCCAGCCACTCCGACGGGCTGTGGTCGGCGCCGCCCACCGGGCCGAGCCCGTCGAGCACCGCGGCACCGGCCTCGGCCAGCAGGTTCGCGTCGGCGCAGCCGCCGGTGGCGGTGTGTGACACGGGTATGCCGAGTCCGGCGCCGACCTTCGCGGCCAGCTCCGTGAGCCGCTGACCGGCCGGGTCCAGCTCCCAGGGCGGGGTGGGGGCGTGCACGGCCAGCTCGCCGCGTACCCCGGGGACCATCGGCTCGCCGACCAGCCGGCGGATCTCGGTGAGCGCGGCCTCGTACTCCCGGGCGTGCCAGGCACGCAGGTCCACGAGCATGCGGGCCCGGTCGGGGACCACGTTGGGCCGGTCACCGGAGGTCAGGTGGCCGACGTTGACGGTCACGCCGGGCCACCGGCCGTTGAGCCCGTCCAGGGCGACGGTCAGCCGGGCGGCGGCGAGCAGGGCGTTCGCCCCGCGCTCCGGCTCGATGCCGGCGTGCGCGGCCCGACCGCGCAGCGTCACCTCCAGGTCCGCGACGCCCTTGCGGGCCGACACCAGGTCACCGTTGTCGCGGGCGCACTCCAGACAGAGGGCCACGTCGGCCTCGCCCCCGAGGGTACGCAGCAGCGGCCGGCTGCCCGTCGAGCCGATCTCCTCGTCCGGGGTGCAGACCAGCACCAGCTCGCCGTACTCGGCGCGGTCGAGCGCGGCCAGGACCTCGACGGCGGCCAGGCCGGCGAGTACGCCGCCCTTGTCGTCGCTGACACCCGGCCCGTACGCCCGGCCGCCCTGCACGCGGAACGGTCGGGCGGCGGCCGTGCCGGGCGGGAAGACGGTGTCCAGGTGGCCGGCGAGCAGGATCCGCCGGCGGCCCCGGCCCCGCCGCCGCCCGATGAGCACGTCGCCGAGCGGCGTGCCGGACGGGTCGGCGACCGGTTCCCGCTCGACGGACATGCCGGCTTCCAGGCACCACGTCTGCACGAGGTCGGCGACCTGCCGCAGCCCGTCCACCTGCCCGGACCCGGAGTCGACACCGACCAGCCGGGACAGGCGCTCGTGGTACGGGGCGAGCCGGTCCCCCGCCGCGGCGAGCAGGTCCGCGCTCTCCACCGGCACCACTTCCACGCTCACAGGACCTTGTCCAGGAACGCGCGGGTGCGGTCGTGCTTCGGGTTGCCGAGCACCTCGCTCGGCGGGCCGGCCTCGACGACGACACCGCCGTCGAGGAAGGCGACGGTGTCGCCGACCTCGCGGGCGAAGCCCATCTCGTGGGTGACCACGACCATCGTCATACCGTCGGCGGCGAGCGCCTTCATGACGTCCAGCACGTCGCCGACGAGTTCCGGGTCGAGCGCCGAGGTCGGCTCGTCGAAGAGCATCAGCTTGGGGTGCATGGCGAGCGCGCGGGCGATGGCGACCCGTTGCTGCTGCCCGCCGGAGAGCTGGGCGGGGTAGTTGTTCGCCTTCTCGGCGAGGCCCACCCGCTCCAGCAGCGTCATCGCCTCGGCGCGGGCCCGGTCGCGGGGCGTCCCGAGCACCCGCAGGGGCGCCTCGATGACGTTGCCGAGCGCGGTGAGGTGCGGAAAGAGGTTGAACCGCTGGAAGACCATGCCGATGTCGCGGCGACGGCGGGCGACCTCGCGGGCCTTCAGCTCGTAGAGCTTGTCGCCCTGGCGGCGGTAGCCGACCAGGTCGCCGTCGACCCAGAGCTGGCCACCGTCGATGCGTTCCAGGTGGTTGATGCAGCGCAGGAAGGTGGACTTGCCGGAGCCGGACGGCCCAAGCAGGCAGGCGACCTCGCCGGGGGCGACGGTCATGTCGATGCCCTTGAGGACCTCGACCGGCCCGAACCTCTTGGTGACGCTCTCGGCGCGCACCATCGGCCGCGTCTGGACGGGGGTCTGCGCCGCACCGGTGGTGGTGGCTTGCGTGGTCATCGGACTCCTCCCCGGGCGAAACCGCGGCCGAAACGGCGCTCGATCGCCCACTGGCCGGCGGACAGCAGGCTCACCAGCGCCAGGTACCAGATCGCCGCTACGACGAGCAGCGGGATCACCTTGTAGTTGCCCTGGTAGACGGTCTGCACGGCGGTCATCAGGTCACGACCGGCGATGATCGACACCAGTGCGGTGGACTTGAGCATGGTGATGGTCTCGTTGCCCATCGGCGGGATGATGACCCGCATCGCCTGGGGCAGGACGATCCGGCGCAGGGTGAGCGTCGGGCTCATGCCGAGCGCGGCCGCGGCCTCGGTCTGTCCGGTGTCCACGGCCAGGATGCCGCCGCGGATGACCTCGGCGGCGTACGCCATCTCGTTGAGCGACAGGGCGAGCACGGCGGCCACCGTGCCGGTGACCACGACGCTGGTCGGCTTGTCGAACAGGACCAGGTCGGTGAAGGGCAGGCTGAACGTGATCCGGGGAAACAGGGCGCCGAGGAAGCCGAAGAAGATGATCTGCACCAGCAGTGGGGTGCCCCGGAAGACCCAGATGAAGGCCCAGGAGACGGCACGCAGCACCGGGTTGGCGGACAGGCGCATGACGGCGAGCAGGACGCCGCCGACGGTGCCGAGCACCATCGCCAGCAGGGTCAGCCAGAGCGTGGTGACCACACCGTCGAGGATGTAGTCCTTGAACAGGTACTCGCCGATGGTGGCGGGTTCGAGGTTGGGGCTGTCCAGCAGCGCCCGGAGGAAGAGGGCCGCCACGCCGGCCACGAGGATCGCGGTCAGCCAGCGCCCGTAGTGCCGGACGGGAACCACCCGTACGGTCTCGGTGTCGCTCGTCATTGAGTGCCTCCAGCGGCGGGACCGGGTGAGCGTGAGGAATACAGCGCAGCGGAGCCCCGCAGTCGCGAACGAAAGACGGTGTGGTGCGGCGGTCGCCGGGCGCCTTCCGGGCCCGCCCTCACGGTTTCGGAAGGACGCCCGGCGACCGCGGTTCAGGGAGTCGCCTCCGCCGAGGTCAGTCGATGGCCTGGTCGATGGTGGCCGTCTTGACGGCGATCGGCTCCTGCTTCCACTGGGCGAGGATCTTGGTGTAGGTGCCGTCGTCGATCAGCGACTGCACCGCGGCCTGGTACGCCTGGGCCAGTTCCTTCTGGGCCTTGAGGAAACCGAAGCCGTTCGGGCTGGCCAGCCAGCCGTTCGGGGCGGTCGGGTCCTCGACCAGGTCGGCCTTGCCGGTCAGGGTGGGGGCGATGTCCACCAGGTTGACCTTGGTGGCGGCGACGACCTCGACGTTGCCGGCGATCAGCGCCTGCACCGCCTGCGGGTTCTCCGGGTACTCCTTGACCTCGATGGCCTTGCCGGCGCAGCTGGACTTGCTGTAGTCGGCGAGGTTCTTGGCCTGGTTGCTGGCCTTCTGCACGGCCACCTTGCGCCCGCACAGGTCGGCGACGGTCTTCACGGCGAGCGGGTTGCCGGTCTTGACCAGGAAGCCGGTGCCGGAGGCGGAGTAGTCGACGAAGGTGGCAACCTGCTGGCGCTCCTTCTTGTCGGTGATGCCGCCGGCGATGGCGTCGTACTTCGCGGCCTGCAGGCCCGGCACGAGGCCGTCGAAGGGCTGCTGGCTGAAGGTCGCCTTGATGCCCAGCCGGGCGGAGGCGGCCATGAACAGGTCGTAGTCCAGGCCCTTGAACTCGTCGGTACGGCCCTCGGTCTTGAAGTCGATGAAGGGCTCGTACGGGGCGTTGGTCGCCACGGTCAGGGTGCCGCGGCCCCGGATGTCGCCAGGGACCTTCTTGGCGAGGTTGGCGTCGGTGGTGACCGCACCGACGCCCTCGATGGTGACGGAGACGGTCTTGACCTCGTCGCTGCCGGAGCCGGCGGCGGTGGAGGAGTCGCCGCCGCAGCCGGCGGTGACGGCGAGGAGGGCCGTGGCGGTGGCGGTCAGGGCAAGGTGACGGATGCGCATGGGGTGTCCTTCCGGGTGCCAGTCGAACCAGCCCCCGGACTGTAACGCACATTACGATTTCGATGGGGTTACAGTTTTCTGTAACGCCGCCTCAGCTTCCTCCGAAGGTCTGCTGGGCCTGTTCCATCGCCTTGAGGCGCTTCCCGGCCACCGGCCCGAGCCGATCGATCAACGCCGCCACCAGCGTCTCCACCAGCGCCAACGTGGGCACGAAGCTGTCGTACGGCGAGGGCGACTCGACCCGGCTGGGCAGCACCACCTCGGCCAGACCGGCCACCGGGGAGAGCCACCGGTCGGTGAACAGGACCACCCGGGCGCCCCGCGCGGTGACCTCCCGGGCCAGGGCCAGCGTGGGCTCCTCGTACCGACGGAAGTCGAAGAGGGCGAAGAGATCCCGCCGACCCACGTCGACGAGCATGTCCGTGCGCTCCACCGGGGTCGCCGGTAGCAGGCGGCTTCCCCCGCGCACCTGCATCAGGTGCAGCACCAGGTAGTGCGCCAGCAGGCCGGAGAACCGGCCGCCCGCCGCCGTCACCCGCAGCTGCTGATCGGCGAAGAGGCGGACCGCCGCGTCCAGCTCCCCCTGGGGCAGCTCCGCCAACGTCCCGGCGACCGCCTCCGGCAGGGTCGCCGCCGCGCGGGGCAACGCGCCCTCCGGTGGGACCCCGGTGAGCTCCGCCGCCCGGTACGCGGTCAGCGGTGACGTCTCCCGCTCGGCCAGCTCGTCGCGCAGCGCCCGCTGGAACTCCGGGTACCCGCCGAACCCGAGCCGGCTGAGGAACCGCAGCACGGTCGGTGCGCTCACCTCCGCCCGCTCGGCCAGTGCGGCGACCGTGCCCAGCCCGGCGGCGGGGTACGAGGCCAGCAGGGCGCGGGCCACCCGACGCTCGGCCGGACTGCACTCGCCGAGCCGTTGGCGGATCAGCGCCGCCACACCCACAGCCGTTGACTCGTGGGATCCGGCGGCATGGTCGTCGTGCGCCGGATCAGGGCCCACGCCCGGCTCGCCGGCAGGATCGGAGGTCGACACGCGCTGAGCGTAGCCGTCGGTGAGTGCGCGGAAGGCGCGTCCTCCCGGGGGGACGAGGAGGACGCGCCTTCCGGCTCGGGTGGAATCAGGACTTGGCGACGGTGCAGGAGTAGTCGGCGGTGCCGGAGCCGGAGTACGCCTCCAGCTCGACGTAGTAGGTGGCCGATCCGGACGACGTCCTCGTCAGCGAGGCCGACTCGTCGGTGCCCGCCCCGCTGTTGACCGAACGGGTGACCGTGCTGCCGTTGGAGTTGAGCAGGTAGAGGTCGGCGTCGTAGGCGGTCGGGATCGCGCAGTTCACGGTCAGGGTCTGTCCACTGGCGACGCTCACCTTGAAGTAGTCCCGGTCGCTGGTGCTCTTCATGTCGCCGGTGAGGGTCAGCGGGTAGCTGTTGCCGGTGACGTCGTTGGCGGCGTTGCGGGTGTCGTTCGACTCGACCTCGGCGTACGAGGACCCGCCACCGGTCGGCGGCGGCGTGGTCGAGCAGTCGGTGACCGTCGTGCCGCTGTACAGGCTGCTGCTCGGCACTCCGTTGGTGACGCTCTTCAGGTAGTACCCGCAGGTGGGCCGGTTGGCGAAGTTGTAGGTCTGGCCGTTGGCGAGCTTCCAGATCTTGAAGTTGGAGTACGTGAGCGGCTGCCCCGACACGGCCACCTCGGGCTGGTGGTCACCGAGGACGACGTACGCGTTCGACCCGCTCAGCGTGGCGAGCCCGGTCTTGTCGATGAACAGCGACGCGCCCTCGTTGACGCCGACGCCCCAGGCCGCGCCGCCGCTGGTGCGGCCGTCCTTGATCGCCCGCGCCACGAACGCCATCGTGCGGCCCATCCGGTCGCGCTCCTGGAAGTGCGAGTCGTTGATGGTGTTGGCGTAGTTCGCCCAGCGGAACATGCCGGTGGTGAAGGTCATCGACCGGTCGTACGGGTCGTCCAGGGCGATCGCCGAGGTGGCGCTGGCCGCGCAGGCGTCGTACACGATGTCGCTGTTGATGTGGTGGCCGGCGCTGCCGCCGCCGACGCCGCCGCCCTTGGCCACGACGGACTCGACGGACGCCTCCAGCGAGGTGCCCTTCCAGGCGGCGTAGTTGCACTGGTTGCCGCCGGCGAAGTAGACGAACTCCGCGTTGCGGATGTCGGTGTTCACCTGGCTGTTGTTGCCGTCGTTGGCGTTTGTCAGCGTCAGCGTGGTGCAGGAGTTGACTCCTGCCAGGCCCATGATGTCGTCGCACTCGGGCGTGCCGCCGTCGGTCGCGGCGATGACGGCCACGTCGATCGTGCCGCTGCCGCCGCGGATGGCGTTGATCGCCTGCGTCATGGTGGCGGACACGACGCCGCCTGAGCCGTTCATGGTGTACGCCGGGCCGGACCAGGTCGTCCGGCTCACGTCGGTCGTGCTGCCCTGCCGGTCGCGGATGACCTGGGCCTGGGCGGCGGTCACCCCGATCGGGGCCACGGTGGCGACGAGGCTGGCGGCGGTGAGGACCGCGAGGCGGGTACGCAGGGGGTTGCGGACAGGGAACATGGGCACCTCCGAGGGGCCACGGATCGATGAAACAGAAGTTACATCTATTAACTTGACTGCTCAATACGTAACCTCTGTTACATCTTGATGACGACCCCGGTCGTCCACACCCGAGTCGGCCCGCAGCAGCGAAACCCGCTCGCCAAGCCGGTGGCCGGGTTGCCAGAATCGGTCGATGCCCATGCACGCCGACCAGGTCGACATCACCGTGGACGTCGTCTCCGCCCTCGTCGCGGACCAGTTCCCGCACTGGCGGGACCTTCCGGTACGCCCGGTCGTCTCGCACGGCACGGTGAACGCGCTGTTCCGCCTCGGCGACGACGTGGTGCTGCGCTTCCCGCTCCAGCCCGGTGACCCCGAGCGGCACGCCGACCTCGTCCGGGAGCAGGAGAACGCCCGCCGCCTCGCCCCGCTCCTGCCCCTGCCGGTGCCCGAGCCGCTGGCGCTGGGCGAGTCCGGTCCCGGCTACCCCGGGCCGTGGGCGGCGTACCGCTGGATCCCCGGCGAGACGGCGGGCACCGCCCGCGTACGCGATGTGGTGGAGTTCGCCGACGACCTGGCCGGCTTCGTGCGGGCGCTGCACGCGACGGACGCCGCCGGCCTGCGCTGGAACGGCCGCGGGCGCGGCGGTCCACTGGCCGGGATGGACGGGCACGTGGCCGGGTGGCTGTCCGCGGGCGCACACCTGACCGACACGGTCGCGCTGGCCCGGATCTGGGCGGAGTGCCGGGACGCGCCCGCGCACGACGGGCCGGACGTGTGGCTGCACGCCGACCTGATGCCGGGCAACCTGCTGGTCCGCGACGGCCGGCTCGCCGCGGTGATCGACCTGGGGGCGGTCGGCGTCGGAGACCCGGCGGTCGACCTGATGCCGGCGTGGAACCTGCTACCGGCCGAGGGCCGGGACCGGTACCGGAGGGCGCTCGACGTCGACGACGCGACGTGGGCGCGCGGGCGCGGCTGGGCGCTCGCCCAGGCGATCGGCTGCCTGGCGTACTACGTGGACACCAACCCGGTCATGTCCGCCACAGCCCGCCACACGCTGGACGCGATCCTGCACGAGCGTTAAGAAGGGCCCCTTGTACAACGCCAGGCGTTAACAAGGGGCCCTTCCTTTCACCTCACTTCGCGTTGATGCCGATCACGACGCCGGTGAACGAGGTCGACTCGCCGCTCCGGTACGCGGCGAAGCCCCGGCCCCGGGTCAACGTCGCCTCCCACTGCGGGTCGTCCTCGTACGAGACGTCCGAGACCGAGGCGCAGTCCGCGTTGGCGATCAGCGCCTCCGCGTTGGTGACCAGGCCGTAGTTCCAGAACACGTCCTTGGTCGGCGTCACGTTGCAGCCCGGGGCGCCGGTGACGCGCTCCTTGCCCGGGGCGAAGACCGGCTGCCAGCGGTCCGACCGGTACCGGTCGCCCTCGGTCAGCCGGGTCCAGCGCACGCCCTCGATGCCCCAGACCGGGGTATCGGTGGTCCGCGCCCAGCGCAGGTCGAGCACGGTCACGCCGCGCTGGCCGATCACCCGCAGCTTCTGGTGCCGCGAGCCCACGTTGGTGACCTCCAGCGCGGTGTTCTCGTCCAGGCCGAAGACCCGCTTGTTGCCGGTGTCCGAGGCGAGCCGGATGGACCGGGCCTCCCGGCCGCGCCGGGAGAAGTGGGTGTCCAGCAGGCCGTCGCGGAAGAACCCGAACCCGCCCTTGGGCAGGTAGCCGAGAACGGTGGAGTCGTCGAAGTAGCCGGGCTTCGACCCGTCCCGCAGGCCGGGGTCGACCGACCCGCCGGTGATCATGTCGCGGCCGGCCATGATCTGCGCGCCCGCGCTGGTGCCGGAGACGACCGCGCCCTGGCGGAGCTTGCGACGGACCGCGGCCAGCGCGGCCGAGTCGCGCTGCGCCTCGCCCCGGGTCATCGTCGTGACGTACCGGTACTGGTCGCCGCCGCCGAAGAAGAAGCCGGTCATCGAGTTGATCTGCGCGACCACGGCCGGGTCGTCGGCCTTCTCGGGCTGGTCCACGTCGATCGGGATCCACTGCGCGTCGGCCACGCCGTACTTCTTGAACAGGTTCGCGTAGTACTCGCCGTTGCAGACGCTGTTGTTGCAGTCCGGGGTGTCGGCGTCCGGGTCCTCCGACGGCGTCGGGGCCCCCGCGGTGAAGATGCCGATCCGGGCCTTTCCGGTGCCACCGGCGAGCCGGACGATGTCGCCGTAGATGGTGGCGTTGTCGTCGGCGAGTGCACCGCCGACCAGCACGAGGCTGCCACCCGAGCGGTGGTGGGACGGGGTGGCCGAGGCCGGAGCCGCGGCGAGGGGGACGCTCAACGCGACCGCCGTACACGCGCCGACCCCGAGGGTCAGCAGGCGGTTCAAGGGCATGACTGCTCCTCACTGGAGACCGTGAGGGCGGGCCGAGGTGAGCGTACGGCACAACATGCACAGCGACAACGGGCTGGGAGCGAGGTAGGTGGATTCGGTCGGCGACGGATGGGTACGAGGCCCTCAGCCGACCGTCCGCAACCGGTAAGGGGCCACCATGACCACATCACAGACCACTGAACAGGACGTCGTCGACGTCCTCACCGCCGACCACCGCGAGGTCGAGGTCCTCTTCGTCGAGCTGGAGAGCCGGCAGGGCACCCCGGAGCACCGCCGCCACCTGGCCGACGTGGTGATCGCCGAGCTGGTCCGCCACGCCATCGCCGAGGAGATGTACGTCTACCCGACCGCCCGCAAGGCGCTGCCGGACGGCGACCAGATCGCCGAGCACGAGATCTCCGAACACTCCGACGCCGAGCGCACGATGAAGGACCTGGAGTCGCTCGACCCGTCCGACGCCCGCTTCGACGAGTTGCTGGCCCACCTGACCAGCACGATCCGGCACCACGTGCAGGACGAGGAGTCGGACCTGTTCCCCCGCCTGCGGGCCGCGGTGGCGCGCGAGGAGATGGTCGAGCTGGCCGGCAAGGTGCAGGCCGCGAAGAAGTCCGCGCCGACCCGCCCGCACCCGGCGGCCCCGGACCGCCCGCCGGCGAACAAGATGCTCGCCCCCGGCACCGGCCTGGTGGACCGGGTCCGCGACGCCATCAGCGGTCGCCCCACCTCGATGGAGGAACTCCGCAAGAAGGAGAGCTGACCGGTAGAGACGGACGCTCCCGGGTCACCGCCGTCGCGGTGGCCCGGGAGCGTCCGATCTTTTCGTCAGCGGGGGGACGTGTCGCCCTCGCCCGTACGCGCCTGCGCCATGTCGACGCCCTTGTCGATCTGCTCGTCGTACTTGCCGCCGGTGCGCTTGTCGGCCATGTCGCCGGCCTTGTCCATGCCCTGGTCGACCTGCTTGTCGTGCTTGTCGGCGAACTCGTCGGCCTTCTTCAGAAAGTCGCTCACGACGTTCCTCCTCGCATCGGGGTTCGATCTACTGCGTTCCCTCGGTTGGGGACGGCAAACACCCGCCGACCGGACACAACGCCGCACAACGCCCCAGCGTCGCGAGGTGGGACACCGGTGTGGGCGGCGTACGATCCCTGCCGTGCACGAGACCCCGCATCGCCGACGGTTGATGTCGATCGTGACCGCGCTGGCGCTGCTGCTCGCGGGTTGCCAGGCCGATCCGAGCGCCGAGCCGGCCCGCTGGTCCGGCTCGGGTGCCACCCCGACGCCCCCGGCCGGTTCGCGCGCCGCACCGACCGCCGCGCCGGAGGCCGCCAGCGGCTTCGGCACCGCCCCCGTCGCCTGCCCCGACGCCCGGCCGGCACCGAGGTCCGCCAGCTCGCTCGACCCGACCGCCGCCTCGTACCTCGGACGCGACGGTGACGACGTCGCCAACGCCGTGGACGTCTCACCCACCTGCGAGGTCGTCGTCGGGGGCCGGTTCACCGGCCTGAGCGGCGGCACCGCGACCACCCTCGGCCGGGGCGGTGCGGGCGCGGTGCTGCGGCTCGACGGCACCGGGCGACAGCTGCTCGGCACCACGCGGCTCGCCGGCACGGTCGAGGACCTGGAGGTCCGGCGCGACGGCGGCGAGATCGCCGTCGCCACCGACCGTGGAGTGTGGCTGCTCGACCCGAAGGCGTCCACCGCCCGCTGGCAGCGCGGCAAGGGCGCGACGCGCGTCGCGGTCGGCGCCGCCGGCACGGTCGCGGCCCTCTCCGGCACGACCGTCACCGTGTACGACCTCAAGGGCGCGACCCTCGCCACCATCCGCCCCGAGGGGCGCGCCGTCAGCGACGTCGCCGTCGACGACCGCAGCGGCCTCGTCTTCGTCAGCGGATTCCGGCAGGTCAATGCCGGTCCGTGCGTGCCCGTGCAGATCGCGTACGTGCACGCCTACGACCGGCGGGGCGCGCTGCGCTGGCGCGCGTACGACCATGCGGCCGACCGGCTCGGCGACCTCTGCGCGGACAGCCGGGCCGACCGGGTGGCGATGGGCCGCGACGGGAAGCTCTATCTGGCCGGTGAGACCGCCGGCGGCAACACCATCTTCGCCCGCTCGGCCGCCGACCCGTCCCGCCCGGCGCCGAACGTCGTCATCGACAAGTTCACCCAGGCGTTCAACACCTCGAACGCGCACTACACCTACCTGGCCCGCCTCGACCCGGCCACCGGGCGGCAGCTCGCCGGGCAGGTCGTGATCAGCCGCATCGACAGCAAGGGCGACAAGGGCAACACCATCAAGCCGTACGCGGTCACCGCCGACGAGTCGGGCCGCGTCTACGCCGGCGGGGTGTCCGCGTACCAGATCGCCGACCGCTCCCGGATCACCCTCGGCGGCCGCCGCCTCGCCCCGTACGCCGGTGGTGACGCGTGGGTGCTGGTGCTGTCGGCGGACCTGAAGCGACGTACCTCCTGGGTGGTCTTCACCGACGGCGGCGCCGGCGCGGTCCGGGGGGTGGCCGCCGCGTCCGGGGTGGCCGCCGCCGTCGCGAAGGTCGACAAGGGGCCGTTCCACCGCGCCCGTGCCGTGCAGTCCGGCGACGGGGGCGGCTACGTCGTCGCGTGGCCCGGGCTGCCCTGATCCGCCTCGCCGCACACGGCGTACCCCGCGTGGGGTTCGGAGGTGCGCCCACCGGGTACCGACTCGCCGGAGATCGAGGAGGGCCGACGTGGTCGACGATGGTGCCGGGCAAACGCCCGATGTGAAGGCGGTCGGGGGCGCGGCCCCCCGGCAGACCTGGGCGGGGCTGCCCTGGCTGGTCCGCTCCGCAGTGGTGTGGAGCGCGTGCCTGATCGTGTTCGTGATCGCGCTGTACCTGCTGGGAAGGGTCGCGGTGCTGCTCGCGCCGCTGGCCATCGCGGTCGCGGTGACCCTCTTCCTGGCCGCGCTGCTCGACCCGGTGCAGCTGGCGTTGCGCCGGCTGCGGCTGCCCGGCTCGCTGGCCGCCCTGCTCACGGTCCTGCTGCTGCTCGGCATCCTGGTCGGCGTCGGCGCGATCGTGTGGAACCTGACCGCGGCCCAGTTCAGCGAGCTGAGTGAGGAACTGATCGCGGGCGTCGAGCGGACCCGCGACTTCGTGACCTCCACGCTGCCGGTGACCGACCAGCAGCTCGACCGGATCGTCCAGCAGGCGCGCTCGGGCCTCAGCCAGGGCGGGGGGCTCGACCCGCTGGCCGGCGCGCGGACCGCCGCCGAGGTGGTCGGCTCGACGCTGCTCGCACTGGTGCTGCTGTTCTTCCTGCTCAAGGACGGCCGCACGATGTGGCACTGGGTGCTGGACCGGATGACGGGCCCGCGCCGGGGCGTCACCGCCGAGGCGGGGCGCAACGGCTGGCGCACGCTCGGCGCGTACAGCCGGGGCACGATGATGATCGCGGCCATCGACGCGATCGGCATCGGGATCGCGTTGCTGGTGCTGCGGGTGCCGCTGGCGTTCCCGCTGGCGCTGATCACGTTCTTCGGCGGCTTCATCCCGATCGTCGGTGCGACGGTCGCCGGTGGGGTGGCCGTGCTGGTGGCGCTCGCCGCGAAGGGGCCGGTGACCGCGCTGTTCGTGCTGGCCGCCGTCATCGCCGTGCAGCAGATCGAGGGCAACCTGCTGGAGCCACTGATTATGAAGCGGCAGGTACGCCTGCACCCGGCCGTCATCCTGGTCGCGGTCACCGCCGGCACGCTCATCGCCGGCATCGCGGGCGCCTTCGTCTCGGTCCCGATCACGGCGGTGGCCTGGCGCGTCATCGACACGGTCCAACGCCGGCGCGAGGGCGCCCCACCGCCCCCCGCCGCTCCACCACCGCCCCCGGAGGCCACCCCCGCCGAAGCACGCTGACGCGGTGCCGCGTCTGCGCGGCGCGGGGCACGCTGCGTTGCGTTACGTTGATCATGAAGTTGTTGCCACGCGCCTCGGCGTGTCCCGGCAACAACTTCATGATCGGCGGGCGGGGCCGGCGACGGGCGCGGCCGGTCCGGTGGGGGCGGCGTCAGCGTAGGTGGGTCGTGAACCAGGTGGCTGCTTCGTGGGACACCTGCTCCAGGGTGCCGGGCTCCTCGAAGAGGTGGGTGGCGTCCGGGATGACGGTCAGCTCGGCGGTGTCGGGCAGGGCGTCCTGGGCCTGCTCGTTGAGCGTGATGACCTGCTCGTCGAGGCCGCCGACGAGCAGGAGCGTCGGGGCGCGTACGTGACCGAGGGCCGGGCCGGCCAGGTCGGGCCGCCCGCCCCGGGACACCACCGCCCGGACCAGGTCAGGTCGTTCGGCGGCGGCGACCAGCGCGGCGGCGGCCCCGGTGCTCGCACCGAAGAGACCGATCGGCAACCCCCCGGCCGCGCCGGTCGGGGCCGGGCCGAAGGGCTGCTCGCCGGCGAGCCAGTCGACGATCCCCGCCAACCGTCGCGCGAGCAGCCCGATGTCGAAGCGCAGCTCGGCGGTCCGCTCGTCCACCTCGTTCTCGCTGGGAGTCAGCAGGTCGACCAGGACGGTACCCAGCGCGCTGCGGTTGAGTACGTGCGCCACCGCCACGTTGCGCGGGCTGTGCCGGGAACTGCCGCTGCCGTGCGCGAACAGCACCACACCGGCCGTCTCCTCCGGCACCAGCAGGTCGGCGGCGAGGTCCACCTCGCCGGCCGGGATCGTCACCTCACGGCTGCGTACGTCCACGTTGCCCACCTCCACTCCCCCTCCGACTTCCCCTCGAACCCCCGCGCACACCGGTAAGGAAGGGCACCTTCTTAACGCCTCCGGTAGAGGACGAAGGGGCCGGGGGCGCTCCGGCGCAGCATGCGCCGCCGGCCCCTTCGCCAGGGCCCCCTGCTTAACGCCCCGGCGGCGGGCGTTAAGCAGGGGGCTCAACCCCCCGGCGGCGGGGCGCTTCCTGAGGGCGGTGGGTGTTTGTCGTGGGGGGCGTCGGGTAGGCGACGGGGGACCGCAGACCGTACCGGCGCGACCAGCGCCCCGACGGATCGCGAGGATCGCCATGGCGCAGCAGCAGCGAGGGTCCCGGCAGCAGACCGCCGAGCGGGACCGACAGGAACAGGACGCCGAACGCAACCGGGACTGGGCGGACGACGCCGCCCAGGCGCGTACCGCCGACGATCCGCGGGCGATGGCTCCGCGCGACGCCGCCGGCCGGCCCTCCCAGGGTCGCGCACTCTGAGTAGGCGTCGCCCGAGCGGCGACGGATGTTAAGAAGGGCCCCCCGTACAACGCCAGGCGTTAACGGGGGGCCCTTCCTTACACCTACTCGTCCCGTTCGGGGAGGCGGAGGAGGGGGGCGCGGCCGGGGGCCTGCTCCGGGCGCGGGCCGGTCACCTCGGCCGCCGGGATCGGCACCGTCACCGGTTCGGTGCCGGTGACCGTGACCAGCGTGCCGTAGTGCCGCAGCTCCAACTCCTTGTCCGGCTCGGCGTGCCGGAGCGCGTACGTGGTCTCGTGCGGCCGTACGTCGACCCGCAGCCGCATCCCGCGCCACTGGAGGTGGAACTCCAGCCGGGCGAGGCGGCTGGAGAGCCGGGGCGCGAAGGAGAGGGTGCCGTCGTGGTCGCGCAGCCCGCCGAACCCGGAGACCAGGGCGATCCACGCCCCCGCGAGCGACGCCATGTGCACGCCGTCGCGGGTGTTCTCGTTGAGGTCGTGCAGGTCCATCAGCGCGGCCTCGCGCAGGTAGCTGTGCGCCAGCTCGGGGTGGCCGACCTCGGCGGCGAGGACGGCCTGGGTGCACGCCGACAACGACGAGTCCCGGACGGTACGCCGCTCGTAGTAGAGGAAGTTGCGCAGTTTCTGGTCGGGGGTGAAGGCGTCGCCCCGCCAGTGCATGGCGAGCACCAGGTCGGCCTGCTTGATGACCTGCTTGCGGTACAGGTCGAAGTACGGGTAGTGCAGCAGCAGCGGGTACTTCTCCGGCGGCGTGTGCTCGAAGTCCCACTCCTGGAGGCGCGTGAAGCCCTCCACCTGCTCGTGGACGTCGATCTCCTCGTCGTACGGGATGTGCATGGACGCGGCGGCGTCCCGCCAGGCGGCGGCCTCCTCGTCGGTGACGCCGAGGTGGAAGGCCTCGTCCCGGTACCGCATCACGGCGTTGGCGGCGGTGACGAGGTTCCGCTGCGCCATCAGGTTGGTGTAGATGTTGTCGTTCTTCACGGCGGTGTACTCGTCGGGGCCGGTGACCCCGTCGATGTGGAACTGGCCGTGCCGGTCGTGGTGGCCGAGCGACCGCCAGAGCCGGGCGGTCTCGACCAGCAGCTCCAGGCCGATCTCCCGTTCCAGCGCGGTGTCCTGGGTGACCAGCACGTACCGCCGCAGCGCGTCGGCGACGTCGGCGGCGATGTGGAACGCGGCGGTGCCGGCCGGCCAGTAGCCGGAGGACTCCGCGCCCTCGATGGTCCGCCACGGGAAGGCCGCGCCCTTGAGGTTGAGCGTCCGGGCCCGCTCCCGCGCGGTGTCGAGGGTGCGGTGCCGCCAGTGCAGCGCGTCCCGCACGGCGTCGGGATGGGTGTACGTGAGCACCGGCAGCACGAACATCTCGGTGTCCCAGAACGCGTGGCCGTCGTACCCCGGTCCGGTGAGGCCCTTCGAGGAGATGGCCCGGCGTTCGGTCCGCGCGCCGGCCTGGAGAACGTGGAAGAGACCGAACCGGACCGCCTGCTGGACCTCCGGGTCGCCCTCCACTACCACGTCGGCGGCGTCCCAGAACTCGCCCAGGTATTCGCGCTGCTCCCGCAGCAGCCCCTCCCAGCCGTCCAGCTTCGCCCCGGCCAGCGCGGCGCCGACCTGGTCGCGCAGCGCCGGCAGTGACCGGCGACTGGACCAGCCGTACGTGAGGTACTTGACCACGCGCAGCTTCTCGCCCGGTTTGAGCACGCAGGCGATGGTGGTGCGGACCCAGTCCTCGTACCCCTCGGACTCCACGGTCGTCCGGACGGTGGTGTCGACCTCGTGGTCCATCGCGGCGGCGACCCGCAGCCCGGAGACCTTCGTCCGGTGGATGAGCAGACCGCCGTCGTCGGTGGTCAACTCCTCCTCGGCCAGCAGCGGAGACTCCAGCACGGCCGCCACCCGGGGGTCGCGGCTCTGCGGTGGCAGCGTCTCGTTGGCGACCAGCTCGGACTGCACGATGAGGCGCAGCGGGACGTCGACCGCCTCGACCTCGTAGTTGATCGCCGCGACCGCCCGCTGGCGGAACGACACCATGCGGGTGCTGCGGACCTTCACCTCCCGGCCGGCCGGGGAGCGCCAGTGCAGCTCGCGGTGGAGGGTGCCGGCGCGCATGTCGAGGATGCGTTCGTGGCCGAGGAGTTCGCCGTACCGGACGTCGAGCGGCTCGTCGTCGACGAGCAGCCGGATCAGCTTGCCGTTGGTGACGTTGACGACGGTCTGCCCGGACTC
This sequence comes from Micromonospora sp. BQ11, assembly GCF_052068135.1. Lineage (NCBI taxonomy): Bacteria > Bacillati > Actinomycetota > Actinomycetes > Micromonosporales > Micromonosporaceae > Micromonospora > Micromonospora sp. BQ11. The sequence goes on from NZ_JBQHDB010000007.1 coordinate 124,785, forward strand.
GGGGAAGCCGAAGCCGGCCTCCGCGTACGGCAGGGGGCGCAGTTCGAAGAAGGAGTTGAGGTAGGTGCCGGGGAGGCCGTGCGGCTCGCCCTCGTCGAGGTTGCCGCGCAGGCCGATGTGTCCGTTGGAGAGCGCGAAGACCGACTCGGACTGGGCCAGGACGTCCATGTCGAGCCGGGTCTCCCGGACGTGCCACGGCTCGACGGGATACGCCCGTTCCCGGATCACGCGGTCTCCCCGGTGTGCAGCAGGTCCGCGAGGTCGGTGACCACCACGTCCGCGCCGTGTTCCCGCAGTTCGGCGGCCTGGCCGACCCGGTCGACGCCGACCACGTACCCGAATCCGCCGGCCCGGCCGGCGGCGACCCCGGCGAGGGCGTCCTCGAAGACGACGGCGTTGGCGGGGTCGACGCCGAGCAGTTCCGCGCCGGCCAGGAACGTGTCGGGTGCGGGTTTGCCGCGCAGGCCGCGCGCGCGGGTGACGAGCCCGTCCACCCGGGCCTCGATGAACGGCTCCAGCCCGGCGGCGGCGAGCACCTCCCGGCCGTTGGCGCTGGCCGTGACGACCGCGCGGCGCAGGCCGGCGGCGGTGGCCGCCTCCAGGTACGCGACCGAGCCGGGATACACGTCAACCCCGTGGGTGCGCAGGTGCTCCAGTAGGAGCACGTTCTTGCGGTTGCCGACACCGTTGACGGTCTCCGCGTCCGACGGGTCGTCCGGCTGCCCCTCGGGGAGGACGATCCCGCGGGAGGCGAGGAAGGTACGTACGCCGTCGGCGCGGGGTCGCCCGTCGACGTACCGGTTGTAGTCGTCTCCGGGGTCGAACGGCCGGAAGGGTTCCCCGGTGGCGGCGGCGTGCCGCCGGAGGAAGTCGTCGAAGGTGGCTGTCCACGCGGCGTTGTGGACGCGGGCGGTCTGCGTCAGCACACCGTCCAGGTCGAAGAGACAGGCGGTCACATGAGCAGGCAGGCCCAGCACGGTACGAATCTATCCAGACCTCCGCGCCGGCAAACCGCGTTCGGGCGAAGGTGTTGACGCAACCTTTCGGTTGCCATACGTTTATGGCAACTGAACGGTTGCTACTTGAGGAGGTGCCCCGATGGGGTTCCCGGATCGGATCGAACGCACCGTCCGCATCGACCGACCGCTGGAGCGGGTGTGGGACGCGATCACGACGGCCGAGGGGCTCGGCACGTGGTTCGGCAACAGCGCCGAGATCGACCTGCGCGTCGGCGGCACCGCGACGCTGCGGTGGGACAGCGGCGACACGGCACGGTTGCGGATCGAACGACTCGACCCGAAGACGGTCCTCGGCTACACCTGGGGCATCAACGGCCTGCCCGAGGACGACCCGCGCCGGACGTACGTCGAGTTCACGCTCACCCCGGACGGCGACGGCACCAGCGTGACCGTGGTCGAGTCGGGCTTCGCCCAGTTGAGCCCGGACGCCTACGCCCACGCGTTCGAGGGCAACACCAAGGGCTGGGCCGCCGAGCTCGACGAGTTGGTCGCCTATCTCCATGGCTGACCAGGCTTCGGAATCCGTCGCGGAGGCCGTGTTCGTGGCGCTGGCCGACCCGAACCGGCGCGCCATTCTCGCGGCCCTCGCCGAGAAGGGGCCGGCCACCGCGACGGACCTCGCCACCCGACTGCCGATCACCCGGCAGGGGATCGCCAAGCACCTCGCACTGCTGGCCGAAGCGGGGCTGGTCGCCGCCGAGCCCGGCGAGCGGCGCCGGGTCCGCTACCGCCTCCAGTCCGGCCCGATGCGGGTGGCGCAGCAGTTCCTCGCCGCCCTGGCCCGCGACTGGGACGGCCCGCTGGCCGCCCTCCGCGCACATCTCGAATGAAGGAGCACCTCACGAGCGATCAGAGTTTCACCACCTCCTTTGTCGTGGACCAGTCCCCGACAACGAGGTCCGGAACGCGAAGGCATCGAGCCATCGTCGTCGCTGAGCCGGTCGCGACGACGTGCGGCGATGGGGTCGCGGCGAACGCGGCCCCATCACCCGACGACGACCGCTCAGTTCGGGCGCAGCGTCCAGACCACGGTCATCTCCGAGGTCGGCTTGCCCTCCTCGGTGGCGATCTCCACGCGTACCGAAAATTCCGGCCGCTGACCGGCGTCCAGCTCCGCGATCACCTCGGCCGCCGTGCGCCCCAGCCGGGCCGTCGCGCGCACCGAACCCATGGCGAGCTTGCGGTACGCGATGTCGGCGCGCACCGCAAGCGGCGTCGCCCGGTCGAGGAGGTGACCGAACGCGGCGAGCACGACCGCGCCGGACGCGGTCTCGCCGAGGGTGAACATCGCGCCCGCGTGCGGGCCGCCGACGTGGTTGTGGGTGGCCGGCGAGTCGGGCAGCCGGACGACGGCGCGGACGCCGCCGTCGCCCTCCGGAGCCACCTCGACGAATTCGAAGCCGAGCGTACGGGCGAAGGGCACCGCGTCGAGCATGCCGGCCGCCACCTGGCGCGAGTCGATGGTCATGCCCGCACGTTACCCGCGAGTAACTTCCCGGGCAAGAGCCGTCGGCAGCGCGACCGGCAAGGTCAACTCGACGTCAGTGAAGTCGGGCTGTCGAACGGCCGAGGACACCGCGATGTCAGTGATATCGAGTCGACCATGGCGGTGCTGCCGGCCGGAGCCTCAGTGGCGCTTGGCGAACCTCACGAACGCTCGCCAGGTCGCCGGGCCGAAGATCAGCACCGGCCCCTGCCGATGCTTGCTGTCCCGCACGCCGACCACACCGGGCAGGTTGTCGGCCACCTCTACGCAGTCGCCTTGGTTGCCGCTGCTCCGAGTGCTCTTGCGCCAGATCGCGCCGGTCAGGTCCATGCCTCTGCCGCCTCCGAGATCATCCTGAGCGTGGCCCCGTGGGGCAACGCCTCCGCCCGCACGGACTCCCAGGTCTGCCGCAGGGAGTTTACGTCGACCGCGCGCTCCACAATGGTCCCCCGCATTTGGTTGTCGAGGTAGACGATGTCGTCGCCCTCGGGTGGAGTGGCGACGACGAACGCGCCGTTCAGCCCCGGGTACGCCCCGACGTCACGCGGCACCAGGTGCAGATGCACCCGGGGTCGACGACCCACCTCGACCAGGTGACGGAGCTGGTCGCGCATCACCTGCGGTCCGCCGACCGGCCGTTCCAGCACGGTGCGATCGAGCACCACCACGAACTGCGGCGGCGACGGTCGGTTCAACACCCCCTGCCGAGCGAGCCGGGCCGCGAGCGGCTGCTCGACCTCCTCACCCACGAGCTGCGCCGCGCCCTCGTAGAGCGCCCGCGCGTACGCCTCCGTCTGGAGCAGGCCCGGCACGACCAGCGGCTGGAAGCTCCGCAGTGTCAACGCCTCCTGCTCGATCGTCACCCACTCGCGGAACCACGGCATCAGGCTCTCCCGCAGGATCGCCTCCCGGATCCGGACCAGCAGACCACCCGCGGCCAGGACCTCGTCGCATCGCTGGGTGAACTCCTCGCGGGGCGGGCGACGAGACTGTTCCACCGCCGCCACCAGCGAGGCGGAGTAGTTGAGTCGTTCGCCGAGCGCCTCCTGGGACATCCCGGCGTCGGTCCGCAACCGGCGCAGCTCACCGGCGAACAACTCCAGCATCGGCATTCCCGACATCTGCACACCTCTGCACGCGAGCGACAGCCGATTGCACGACCGAGCTGGTAGGGCACGAACGCCTTCCGACAGTAGTCGCGCCCTCACCAGACTGTCACTCGTGATCCGCCACCAGCTTCCGCAGCCGCCCTACGGTCCCCCGCCGGACCGTCCCCGGCCGCACCCGTCGCACGCCACGCCGCACACCCCGCTCCGCCCGATGTGGTGCTGCCGGGCCTGCGGTCAGCCCTGGCCGTGCGCGCACGCCCGGCTGCTGCTCAAGATCGAGTACGAGGACAACGCCGTCGGCCTGTCGATCTACCTCTGTGGGCTGCTCTACGAGGCGGCCCGCGACCTGTACCGGCTCAACCCCGACGACGGCCCCAGCCCTCGGGACCTCTTCACCAGGTTCGTGGCCTGGGGCCCGTACCGTCGGCCCCACCCGCCGGGTTAGGAGCCGCTCCACGCGGTCTCGGCGTGGTGCCGCTGGTCCCGCGCGTACTCCCGCAGCACCGCCCGGGTGTCGCCGCCGACCCGCAGGAAGTCGTCGTCGAGCACCGTGGCGAGGTCGTCCAGCGCGCAGCCCAGCATCCGGCCCGCCGTACGGACATGCGGGTCGGTCGACTCGGCGGCCAGGTCCACCAGGTCCAGCGCGTACCGGAGCATGGCCGGCAGGGCGGTCTCCTCGGTCTGTTCCCGGAAGTAGTAGCTCGTGGGGAACTGGGTCAGGTCGACCCTGACCTCGGCCACCGCCGCCGCCAGGTCGGCCAGCAGGTCCGGCGGAAGGTGCTCGGGCGGCTCGTCCTCCGGGTGGTTGCGGGCCCGGCGCAGCACCGACAGGCGCAGCGCCAGGACGCGACGCCGGGTCAGCGCCGGGTAGATCTCCACGACCCACGCGACCACGGCGGTGAGCAGCGAGAAGCCGATCAACGCCTCGATCGGCGTGGCGAGGCGCATCCAGATGGAGGTCGGCGCGATGTCGCCGAAGCCGAGCGTCGTGACCGTCACCAGCGACAGGTAGACCGCGTCGAGCAGGCTGTTGCGCTCGTGCGACTCGACGGAGAAGGCGAAACCCTCCGGCATGTCCGCGAGGTAGACCAGGGCCCAGCCGACGATGGTCGCCAGGCTCCAGAGCAGGGCCACCGCCGCCATGCCGAGCGGTCCGGCCAGGCCGGAGATGCGCCCCTTCCGGCCGCCCCGGCTGGTGGAGCGCCACACCAGCCGCATCACCAGTCGGGCGAGGGTGCCCCGGCCGGCGGGGTGCAGCAGCGTGTGGAACACGTCCCGGAGCACGATGACGACGACGCCGATGCCCACCACCGTCGACACCCAGTCCATCGGTCCCGCCTCCGGTGCGCCGCCACGGTTGCCGCTCATTATCCCGAGCCGGCACGCACCGCGACCGGCACACGGTCGACAAGGCGTTAAGGAGGGGCCCTTCCTCTACACCAGGCGTTAATAGGGTGCCCTTCCTTACCACTCAGCGCCAGCCGACGTCGATGCGGTCGCCGCGTTCGTCGAAGAAGTGCAGGGCGTCCATGCGTACCTGGACCGCCATGGGGTGACCGGAGGTGACCGCGGGGTACGGCGCGAGCCGTACGGCGAGTTCCGCCGGGCGGCGGTGGTGACGGCCCGGGTCGTGGAGCACGCTGGTCCGCGAGCCGGAGCCCGGCTCGGCCGGGTCCTCCTGGTCGGCGGAGCGCCCGGCGAACCGCTGCACGACCTGACCGAAGAGGCGCAGCCCGCGCTGGCCACCGGCCGGCGTCTCGACCGGGCCGCTGCTCATCTCGTCGACGACGACGGCGGTGGCGCCGATGTCGAGGAAGGCGAGGGACTCGTGCCCGTGGTGCTCCAGGTAGCGGATGCGGCCCTGGAGGACGTCGCCGGGGCTGTCCGGAGCGACCGGGGTGAGCGCCTCCGCGCGCATGCCCACGACGATCCGCTCCCCGTGGTAGTGCGCCACGGCCCGGGTGCGGATGTCGTTCCACGGCAGGTAGAGCGCCTGGTCGCCGAGGGTGAGGGTGACGTACCGGTCGAGGTGGACGTAGACCGACGCCTCCAGCAGGTTCATCCGGGGGCTGCCGAGGAACGCGGCCACGTAGAGGGTGGCCGGCCGGCCGTACACCTGGGTGGGGGTGCCGACGTCCTGGAGGACACCCTTGCGCATGATGGCGACCCGGTCGGCCATGGTGAGCGCCTCGGCCTGGTCGTGGGTCACGTAGATGGTGGTGACGCCCAGTTCCCGCGTCAGACCGGAGATCTCCGCACGCAGCTCGGCGCGGAGGCCGCTGTCCAGGTTGGACAGCGGCTCGTCCATCAGAAAGAGCCCCGGACGGCGGACGATCGCGCGGCCCATGGCGACGCGCTGGCGCTGCCCGCCGGAGAGCTGGCTGGGTTTGCGGGCGAGCACGTCGCCGATGCCCAGCGCGCTGGCCACGTCGGTGACCCGCTCGCCGCGGCGCTCCGGCTCCAGACCGGCCAGCCGGAGCGGGAACGCGATGTTGTCGTTCACGGACATGTGCGGGTACAGGGCGAAGTCCTGGAAGACCATCGCGACGCCGCGTTCCCGGGGCGGCAGGTCGTTGGCGAGTTCGCCGTTCAGCAGCACCGCGCCGGAGGTCGGGTCCTCCAGGCCGGCGACCATCCGGAGGACGGTCGACTTGCCGCATCCGGACGGGCCGAGCAGCACCATGAACTCGCCGTCCTCGACGTCCAGGTTGACGGTGTCGACGGCGAGCGTGCCGTCCTTGAACACCTTTGTGACATCCTTGAGCGCGACGGTGGTCACCGTCTCCTCCCCCAGTTCGCCGGTCAGACCCCGGCAATGACTGTGACGAGCATCATTCAATTGGCACATCGGGTGAACGTGCCATATTCGACTCGTAACAGTCCTATTAAGCGCCTTCGATGAAGACGCGGCGGACCACCCGCTCGGCGGCGCGCCCGTCGTCCAGCGAGCAGAACCGGTCCCGGAACCGCTGACGGGCCCGTTCGGCCGCCTCCCCGCGCACCGCACCCGACCGGAACGCCTCGAGCAGGCCGGCGAAGGTCCGGGCGACCACACCGGGCGGCTCTGCGGTCACGTCGAAGTAGACGCCGCGCGCCAGGCGGTACGCCTCCCAGTCCGGTGCGTAGAGCACGATCGGCCGGTCCAGGACCGCGTAGTCGAACATGGCCGACGAGTAGTCGGTGACCAGCAGGTCGGCGGCGAGGTAGAGGTCCTCGACGCGCGGGTGGGCGCTGACGTCGTGGACCCGGTCCCGGTCGACCGCGCGGAGTGTCCGCCGGTCCCGGTCGTGGAAGTAGTGGCTGCGCATGAGCAGGCGACCCGACGGGCCGAGCACGTCGAGAAGGCAGTCCGGGTCGAACGGCGGCCGGTAGCCCGGCAGGTGCTCGCGGTGCGTCGGCGCGTACAGGACGACCTGCTCGCCGACACCGACGCCCAGCTCGGCGCGGATCCGGCGCACCTCCGCACCGGTGGCGGTGACCAGCCGGTCGTTGCGCGGGTAGCCGACCTCCAGGGTGGTGTACGCGGCCGGGTACGCCCGGTCCCACATCTGGGTGGAGAAGCTGTTCGAGGTGATGCTGTAGTCCCACCGGTCCACCCGGCGCAGCAGCCCGGCGAAGTCCATGCCCACCGCGCCCACCGGGTAGCGCTGCTGGTCCAGTCCCATCACCTTGACCGGGGTGCCGTGGTGGGTCTGCACGTGCACGGTGCCGGGCCTCTTGCGGACGGCGTCCGGGAAGTTGACGTTGTTGACCAGCCAGCGGGCCCGCGCCAGCGTCCGGTACGCGGCCGGCGTCCCCGCCACCACGTACTCGACGCCCTCGGGGAGGGTGTCCACCCGGTCCCGCCGCACGATCCACACACCCCGCACGCGGGGGGCCAGCCGGCGGGCGGCCTCGTAGATCGCCGCCGGGTTGCAGGCGTAGCCGCGGTACCAGTAGGCGGCGTAGACGGCCAGCGTCGGATCGACGGGTCGCCGCAGTTCGGTCCGGTAGTACTCGTGCAGCACCACGTCCCGGGCCCGCCGGGCGGTCCGCCGCGCCGCCGGGGTCACCCGCCGCGTGACGCGCCGGGCCCGTCGCCCGGCGGCGTCCCGGGCGAGGTACGCGTTGCGCAGCGCGCTGAACGTCCGCCACCGGCCCGCGGCGACCAGCCGGTGCTTGAGGCCGTCCACACCGGGCGGGACCGGATGGCCCTGCGGTGGCAGCCAGCGCCGGTAGTCGTCGGTGATCCGGGCGAAGAACCGGGGTCGCAGCTCCGGGGCGATGCGCTCCCCGTTGCCGAGCACGGTCAGGTAGTGCCAGATCATCCGCTCGAAGACGACGGGCCGCAGTTCGTCGACGGCCGGTCCCCACTCGTCCATCAGGCGGAACACCCGGTGCCACTGCGCGAACACGTCGAAGTGGCGCTCGCCCCGCGTCCGGGTGATCGCCCCGGTGCGGCGCTGCCGGTAGTTGACGCACACCAGGTCCAGGACGCCGATCCGCTCGGCGAGCATCAGCGCCGGATAGGTGAACGACACGTCCTCGTACCAGCCGGGGGCGAAGCGCAGGCCGTTGTCGACCAGGAACTGCCGGCGCAGCAACCGGTTCCAGGCGGTGTGCAGCAGGCGGACCGCCTCCGGCCGCTCGCGCAGCCGGAAGGTCTCCGGGCCGGCCGGTTCGGGGTAGACGTCGCGCATTCCGCTGCGGGTGGTGCTGGTGTTCCACCAGGCCCGGACGTGGTCGACGACGAGGACGTCCGGGCGGGTGGCGCGCAGGCGGTCGGAGACGGCGGTGAGGCACTCCGGTTCCAGCCAGTCGTCGCCGTCGACGAACCACACGTACTCGCCGACGGCCCGGTCCAGCCCGACGTTGCGGGCCGGACCGAGCCCGGCGTTCTCCGGCAACCGGATCGCGTGCACGCGGGGGTCGCGGTCGGCGTACTCGGCGAGGATTGCGCCGCTGTCGTCGGGCGAGCAGTCGTCGACACCGATCACCTCGATGTCGCTCTCCGGCTGCCCGAGGATCGAGTCCAGGCATTCGCGCAGGTAGCCCTGCACTCGCCAGGCCGGCACGACGAAGCTGATCAGGGTCACACCGGCCGTCCCTCACCTCAGCCCGGCGAGCCACCTCCGGCGCCGACCGGACCGGCCGTCGCCCGCGCGGCGCGGGCGGGCAGGACCACCCAGGCGAGGGCGACGCTTGCCACGAAAACCACGAGAAGGTACGTACCGAGTGTAGCCATCCCGATACCGGCGAATCCCACGATCGCAGCCAGGGCCAGCACCGCCGAACGCCCCTCCCAGCCCAGCGTGGCCGCGTGCAGCGGCGGCGCCACCTTCCGCTTCTCCAACCGGGCAGTCAGGTCGTAGTGGTGCAGGGTCAGCACGAAGACGTACCCGAAGATCACCCAGGCCGGCACGTCGCCGACCACACCCACCGCGATCGCGAACAGGTACTCGGCGGCCCGCAACGCCGCCGGCACCAACCAGTCCAGCGCGCCCCCGTGCGGCACCCGCGCCATACCGGCCGCGGGCAGCAGCAACACCAGGGCGGCCAGCGGCACCCAGCGCGGGACGGCGTCACCGCCGCGCAGGGCGAGCACCAGCAACGCCGCCATCGCCGCCGCGGCGAACACGGTCGACTCCAGCGGCCTGCGCCACGGCACCGCCGGCAGCCGGCGGGCCGCCGGGCCGTCGTCGCGGTGCAGCGAGGTGTCGACCGTGTCCAGCACCCCGACCCGCATCCAGCGGGCCCGCAGCGTACGCAGGGCACCCGTGTACGCGAACGCCAGCGCCGCCCACACCAGCACCGCGACCAGGGCCACCAGCGGACCGAACAGCGCCACGGTGATCGCGATCAGCGCCCACCGCTCCCCGATCGGGAACACCACCGTCCGCTTCAGCCAGTACGACAGCGACCCGGTGTCCGCCTGCACCCGCGTGGACGCGGCGTTGAGCCGGTCGCCGATCCCGCCGCCCCCGCCGACGGCCTTCGGGCGGCGCGCCGCCTCGTCGTGCAGCGCCCCGTACCAGGTGTCGGTCATGTGACGCACCGTCTGGACGGTCATCGCGGCGATCGCCAACGCCCACCCGTAGCGGTACCCGGCGGCCGTCGCGCCGTAGCCGAGACCCGCGTAGACCACGTACTCCTTGGCCCGGTCGGCCATCGTGTCCAGCCAGCCGCCCCAGGCGCTGAAGTTGCGGGTGTAGCGGGCCAACTGGCCGTCCACGCAGTCCAGCACGAAGCCCAGGTAGAGCAGCACCCCGCCGAGCACCAGCGCCGGCCGGTCGCCGACGGCGAACAGCACCGCCGCCGCCACCGCGAACGCGATCGAGATCATCGTGACGACGGTCGGGGTCAGCCGCAGCCGCGCCGACAGCTTCGTCACGTGCGGGGACCAGGTGCTCACGAAGTACGTCGTGAAGAAGTCGTCCCGCTCCTTCACCGACAGCCGCAGCTCCGCCCGGTCCTCGTCGACGGCGGCGACCGCCGCCTCCGCCCCGGTCAGGTCGGTCGCGTCGGCGACCCGGTGCGCCACGAGCAGACGTACCCGATGGGCGAACGTCAGCGTGCCGCGCGCGGTGAGGCCGGCGAAGAGCCGGTCCACCGCGGACCCGCCCGGCGCCGCTCCGGCCCGCGCGGCCGGTCCCACCGCGACCACCCCGGCGGCCACCGCCCGTGCCGCCGCGACGAGGGCCGGCACATCGGCGGTGCCGACCCGCAGCGCGCCCCCGAACGTGCCGGTGACGTCGCCGCCCAACTCCTCCGCGGGACCGGCGGCCACCACCTGACCGCGCTCCTCGCGGACCGCCGTGCGGCCGTGCGCGGGCGGATCGGTGAGCACCAGCGCCACCGTCGGCCCGACCGGGCTGGTGGCCAGGTGCCGCAGGACGGCGGTGTGCGCGACCAGGTCGGTGCCGGTGACGAGCACCGGGCCGGTGGCCGCCTCCGCGAACGCCGCCAGCTCGTCCAGGTCGGCGGCGCGGCGCACCTCGCTCGCGCCGGCCCGCCGGCACTGCTCCACCAGGCGCTCCACCAGCGTGTGCGGGCCCGCGGCCGCGTCGGCGGCGAGCACGATCGCGAGGGTCACCGCTCCACCGCTCCGTGGTACGCGTCCAGCGCCTCGCCGATCGTCCCGTCCACGGTCAACCGGCCCGCGTCGAGGTAGAACCCCCGACGGCAGAACCGGGTCAGGTCGTTTTCGTTGTGTGACACCAGCACCAGCGTGCGCCCCTCCCCGAGCAGACGATCGATCGTCGCATAGCACTTCCGGCGGAACTCCGCGTCCCCGACCGCCGTCACCTCGTCCATGAGCAGGATCGGGTGCGGTAGATGCGAGATGATCGCGAAGCCTAGTCGCACCTTCATCCCGGACGAGTAGTGCCGTACCGACGAGTCGATGGCCCGCTCCACCTGCTCACCGGCGAACGCGACGATCTCGTCGAAGTGCCGCCGCAGGTACGCCGTGGACAGCCCGTGCAGACCGCCGACCAGGTACAGGTTCTCCCGGCCGGTCAGATCACCGGAGAATCCCGCGGACAGCTCCAGCAGCGGGGCCACGTCACCGGAGACGCGGATCCTGCCCTCGTCGGGGATCAGCACGCCGGCGATCAACCGCAGCAGGGTGCTCTTGCCGGTGCCGTTGCGACCGATCACCCCGACGGTCTCCCCCGCGGCGATCGTGAACGACAGGTCGCGCAGCGGCCAGAACCGGCCGTCGTCCACGCCGCGCGTCGCGCCCCGGTGGATGAAGAACTCGCGCAGTCGCAACTGCCGCCGCCGGTTCCGCACGAACCGGATGCCGAGCCCGTCGGCCTCGATGATCGCCGCGGCCATTCACAGTTCCTTGAGCACGGCCGGTTCGAGCCGGCGGAACGCCCACCAGCCGGCGGCCAGCACCAGCAGGCTGCCGACCACGGCGGTGGCAAGCAGCCGCGCGTTCGGGAACTCGTCCGGGTACCAGACCGCGTGGTGCAACTGGAAGATGCCGACCAGCGGGTTCAGCTCGTAGGCGACCTTCACCCAGCCGGGCAGGTCCGAGTCCCGTACCAGGCTCAGCGGGTAGATGATCGGCGTCGCGTAGAACAGCACCCGGATCACCAGCCGCATGAACCGTTCCACGTCGCGCATCAGCACGTTCACCGCCGACAGCAGCAGCGCCAGCCCGATCAGCAGCGCGCCCTGCACCGCGATCGCCAGCGGCAGCACCAGCACCGACCAGCCCAGGTCGACCCGGCCGTCCACCGCGTACGCGACGGCCACCGCCACCAGGATCGGCAGCCCGGCCGCGTACTCGGCGACCCGACCCACCACCCGGCCGATCGGAAAGAGCTGCCGGGGCATGTTCATCGTGGTGATCAGGCGAGCCTGCCCGGTGAGCGCGTTCGTCGCCTCGCTCAGCGCCGAACTGGTCCACATCCAGGCGAAGACCCCGGTGATCAGGAAGAGGGGGTACGAGTCGGCGGCATCGCCCAGGTGGCGCGTGGTGTCCCGCGCGTACAGGACACCGAAGACGAAGAAGTAGATCGCGCCGGTGCCCAGCGGCTCGATCAGCGACCACAGGTACCCGAGCACCGACTGCTGGTACTTCACCGCCAGGTCACGTCTGACCAGCAGGCGCAGCGCGTCGCGGTGCGACCACAACGCCCCGACGCCAGAGGTCACGCCGCCTCCCGCCCCGGAGACGGCCGTGACCGGTTCAGCACTCGATCACGTTGACGGCCAGGCCGCCGCGTGCCGTCTCCTTGTACTTGACCTTCATGTCCGCCCCGGTCTCACGCATCGTCTTGATGACCTTGTCCAGCGAGACGTGGTGCACCCCGTCGCCGCGCAACGCGAGCCGGGCGGCGGTGATCGCCTTGATGCTAGCCACCGCGTTGCGCTCGATGCAGGGGATCTGCACGAGGCCGCCGACCGGGTCGCAGGTCAGCCCCAGGTTGTGCTCCATGCCGATCTCGGCCGCGTTCTCCACCTGCTCCGGCGTACCGCCCAGCGCCTCCGCCAGCCCCGCGGCGGCCATCGAGCACGCAGAGCCGACCTCACCCTGGCAGCCCACCTCCGCGCCGGAGATCGACGCGTTCTCCTTGAACAGCACACCGATCGCACCGGCCGCCAGCAGGAACCGCACCACACCCTCGTCGGAGGCGCCCGGCACGAACCGTGCGTAGTAGTGCAGGACCGCCGGAATGATCCCCGCCGCGCCGTTGGTGGGCGCGGTGACCACCCGGCCGCCGGCCGCGTTCTCCTCGTTCACCGCCAGCGCGAACAGGGTCACCCAGTCCATCGCGCGCAGCGGGTCGCTCGCGTCGACCTCCGCGTCCAGGCTCTTCCGCAGCTCCGCGGCGCGCCGCCGGACCTTCAGACCCCCCGGGAGTACGCCGTCCCGCTCACAGCCCCGCGCCACGCACTCCCGCATCACCCGCCAGATCTCCAGCAGGCCGGCCCGCACCTCACCCTCGGTACGCCAGGACAACTCGTTGGCGAGCATCACCTCGCCGATCGACAGCCCCGTCTCCCGCGTCACGGCGAGCAACTGCCCGCCCGTCGAGAACGGGTACCGCACCCGGGTGGTGTCCGGCTTGATCCGGTCCGCCCCGGCCGCCGCCTCGTCGACCACGAACCCGCCGCCGACCGAGTAGTACGTCCGCGTACGGATCTCCGCGCCCTCGCCGTCGTACGCGGCGAAGGTCATCCCGTTCGGGTGGTAGGGCAGGGACCGCCGGCGGTGCAGCACCAGGTCCCGGTCCGGGTCGAAGTTCACCTCGTGCGCGTCCAGCAGGGCGAGCCGGCGCTCGGCCCGGAACCGCGCGACCCGCGCGTCCACCGAGTCGGTGTCGACCGTCTCCGGCGCCTCCCCGGCCAGGCCCAGCAGCACCGCCCGGTCGCTGCCGTGGCCGTGTCCGGTGGCACCCAGCGAGCCGAAGAGTTCCGCCCGCACCCGGGCGGTGTCGGCCAGCAGCCCGTCGGCCTTGAGCCCGGCGACGAACGTCCGTGCCGCCCGCATCGGCCCGACGGTGTGCGAGCTGGACGGCCCGATACCGACGCTGAAGAGGTCGAAAACGCTGATCATGTCTGCACTTCCTCGCCGCCGTACCTCGTCGTGCGAGGTTCCGCCGGGGTCATGGCCGGTCCCGGTCCGGGCGGCTCGGTCGGACGCCCGGGGTGTTGGGTGCCCAATCATCGAGCCTACCCGCCCAGCTCACGCCCCGCCCGACCCCGCCGCCCGGTGGGGGCCGGACCGTGTAGGGGTCGGGGAGAGGCGTCGCGGGTGGCACTCGCGGGTATGCACCTACGGGTCGGCGGGCCGCTGATCCTCCCTGGGACCGAGGGCGAGGTGGCCGGTCCTTCCTACCGTTGACGGCAGAGCGGCGGAACGCCGCAGAGTGGGAGTACGACGATGAATCGCAGGCTTGTTCGCCCCCGTCAGGGACGCATGATCGCCGGTGTGTGCGCCGGCCTCGCGCAGCGCTACGGCCGGTCGGCCGGGTTCATCCGGCTGCTGTTCCTGCTGTCGCTGCTGCTGCCCGGCACCCAGGTGATCGTCTACCTGGTGCTGTGGGCCCTCATGCCGAACGAGGACCGCTACACGACGCGCTACTGATCCACCCCTGGCTCGCGCAGTTTCAGAGAAAGAGTCGCCTCCGCCGCCGGAATGGCCACTCTTTCTCTGAAACTGCCGGCGGGAGTCGGGGAGGGGTCAGGGGGCGGTGTAGGTGACGGTGACCTTCTCGTAGCCGAGGGAGCGGAGCAGACCCTCGAGCATCTTGCGGGTGTTCTCCTCCGCCCGCTGGTTGAGCCCGCTGTCCCGGGCGGCGGTGGTGATCCGCTCCTCGGCGAGCTGGTAGACCTGCTGCTGCCGGTTGGGGTCACCGCCGACCAGGTCACCGACGCGGTTGAGCAGCCCGCGCTCCTCGGCGAAGACGTAGCTCTTCTCCAGGTCGAGGTTGGTCTTGCCGAGCTGCGGCGCGGGCAGCTTGATCTCCACCGACTTCCGGTCGGCCGACTCGACGATGGCTCCCTCGGAGATCTTCGCGAAGTCGACGTACGCCTCTACGCTGCCCGCGCCGACGAAGAGCGTGCGGTCGTTGAGCAGCCAGTCGGGCACGTTGCGCCGGTCGTTCTGGAGGTCGACGACCACCTGGAAGTTGCCCTCGGCGGCGACGTAGCGGCTGAGGTCCTGAATCGACTGGAGCAGCGGCGGTTGGCTGCGGTCGGTCTGCTCCTTGGAAAACGGGTTGCGGAAGTCCGGCAGCAGGCCGGTGGCCTGCACGCCGAGGAGCGCGACCACGGCCAGTGCCGCCGCGCCGAGCACCCAGAGCAGGCCGCGGGCCGGCCCACCGGACGGTGCCGGCGAGCCCGGTGCGGGCTCGGGCGGCGCGTCCGACCGGGTCTTGAGCGTGTCGGCGGTCGGGTAGCCGGGAAACTCCCTGGTGGGTTCGTTGATCTCAGCGTCGCGGGCCATGGCCCTCTCCGTCCTCGTCAGACACGTCGTCTACCTCAGACGTTACGACCCCGGTACGACAGCCGCTCGGCGAGCCACCCGAACGGGTTACGCGAAAGCCGACAGCCCGGTGAGCTTCTGCCCGATGACCAGCTGGTGGATCTCGGAGGTGCCCTCGTACGTCAGCACGCTCTCCAGGTTGTTGGCGTGCCGCATGATCGGGTACTCGCCGGACACCCCGTTGGCGCCGAGGATCGTGCGGCACTGCCGGGCGATGGCCAGCGCCTCCCGCACGTTGTTGAGCTTGCCCACGCTGACCTGGTCCGGGCGCAGCTTCCCGGCGTCGGCCAGCCGCCCGAGCTGGAGAGCGAGCAGGAAGCCCTTGTTCCACTCGACGGCCATGTCCGCGAGCTTGGCCTGGGTGAGCTGGAACCCGGCGAGCGGCCGGCCGAACTGGGTGCGGGTGGTCGCGTACGTCAGGGCGGTCTCCAGGCAGTCCCGGGCCGCGCCGAGCGCCCCCCAGACGATGCCGTGCCGGGCCTCGGTCAGGCAGCTCAGCGGAGCCTTCAGCCCGCTGGCCCCGGGCAGTCGCGCGTCCGCCGGGAGCCGGACGTCGTCGAGCGTGATCTCGCCGGTCACCGACGCGCGCAGCGACATCTTGTGCCGGATCTCCCGCGCCGTGACACCGGGCGTGTCCATGGGTACGGCGAAGCCGCGTACGCCCTCGTCGGTGCGCGCCCAGATCACCGCGACGTCCGCGACGGGCGCGTTGGTGATCCACATCTTGCCGCCGTGCAGGATCCAGTCGTCGCCGTCGCGGCGGGCCCGGGTGGCCATCGACGCCGGGTCGGAGCCGTGGTCCGGCTCGGTCAGCCCGAAGCAGCCGATCGCCTCGCCGGTGGCCATCGCCGGCAGCCAGCGCTGCTTCTGCTCCTCGCTGCCGTACTGCCAGATGGCGTACATCGCCAGCGACCCCTGCACGGAGACCAGCGAGCGGACCCCCGAGTCGCCGGCCTCCAGCTCCAGGCAGGCCAGCCCGTACGCGACGGCCGACGAGCCGGCGCAGCCGTACCCGGTCAGATGCATGCCGAGCAGGCCGAGCTTTCCGAACTCGCGGGCCAGTTCCCGCGCCGGCACCTGACCCTCCTCGTACCAGCCGGCGACGTGCGGGCGTACCCGGTCGTCGATGAGCTGGCGCACGACGGCGCGGATCTGCCGCTCCTCGGAGGTGAGCGACGCGTCCAGGTCGAGCAGGTCCAGAGGGCTCATGCGGGCCACCTTAACGAAGACTCACTCCACCGCCTCGGAGAGGACGAGCACCCGGGCGTGGATCTGGTTGCGCTGCTGGAGCGCCGCCCGCAGGGCGCGGTGCAGCCCGTCCTCCAGGTAGAGGCCGCCGTTCCACTGCACGACGTGCGGGAACAGGTCGCCGTAGAAGGTGGAGTCCTCGGCGAGCAGCTTGTCCAACGCCAGCTCGCGCTTGGTGGTGATCAACTGGTCCAGGCGCAGCGGACGCGGAGGGATCTCCGCCCACTGCTTGAGCGTCAGGTTGTGCTCCGGATAGGGACGCCCGTCCCGGACCGCTCTGAAGATCACGACGGCACGCTCCCCTCCCCGCGGCCGGGCCGACCCACGGCCCCGCACCGGGTCGCGGCGTGGCACCACACCCGCGGCACCGATGACCGTGTCAGCGTAGCCGCCCGTTTCACACCGCGTTCTGCTCCCTGATGTCAGTTTCGCTACCGGGCGTCCGTTTCACAACCGGACGAACCCCGCGGGTCGCTCAACTCCACCGGCCCCGGCGGACCACCTCGTCCACCGGACGACGCCCGCGACGCAGCGACGGTGACCGGTGGTCCGGCGCGCGGTAACCCACCGTGATCGCACCGACGGGCTGGTACTCCTCCGGCACCCCGAACGCCGACCGGTAGTCGTCCGTCCGCTGCGGCGGGATGCCGAAGAAGCACGCCCCCAGCCCCTCGTCCACGGCGGTGAGCAGCATCAGCAGGGCGGCGAAGCCGGTGTCGACGATCCAGTACGGCACCGGCCAGCGCTCCGTCGACCGGTCGGCCCAGCCCTTGTCCGGCTCCGCGTACCGCTCCAGGTACGCCGAGCGGTTCGCGTGCGGAATGATGATCAACGGTGCCCGCTGCATGCCGGCCAGCCAGCGCTCCCGGCCACCGCCGACCGGGGTGGCCACCGACCAGAACCGCTCCCGGTCCTCCGGGCTCTCCAGCACCAGGAAGCCCCATCCCTGGGCGAACCCGGCCGACGGGGCCCGGATGGCGTGGTCGAGCAGGCGGTCCACCACGTCGGGCGGGACGGGACGGTCCGGGTCGTAGTTGCGCACCATCCGGCGTCGCCGGACCACCTCACGGAACTCCACGCCGACCTCCTCAGACCCCGGGCCGGATGCCCCAGGCACCCCGCCACCCGACGCCCGGCTTCAACGCGATCACGTCCCGGCCGGAGCGGAACGCGTCCGGCGGGCAGGTCATCGGCTCGATCGCGACCGAGCGGCGGTGCCGTTCACCGGTGAGCGCGTCGGAGGTGAACACCTGCCACCAGCCGAACTCCCGGTCGGCCCAGATCCGCACCCCGGACGAGCCGTCCGGGGCGGCCAGGCTGACCGAGGAGCCGCCCTCGTCGTCCCGGATCACGTCGCCGAAGCACGTGTCGAGCCGCGCCGCGCCGATCCGGCGCGGGCTGGTCCAGTCGTACTCCGTCCCGGCCACCGGGCTGACCCCGATCGGCAGCAGCCGCGAGTCCACCTGCACCCGGCTGCGGGCCGGCAGCCCCAGCGTCAGGTCGTCCACCGCCACACCGGGCAGCCGCAGGTACGGGTGCACCGCCAGCCCGAACGGGCACGGTTCCCCGCCGGTGTTGGTCACCTCGTGCTCGGCGCGCAGGCCGTCGGCGCCGACGCGGTACCGCGTCCGGAGTCGCAGCGGCCACGGGTAGCCGGGTGTCGGCGGCAGGTCGTAGCCCACCGTCACGGCGTCGGCCGACTGCTCCACCAGGTACCACGGCACCCAGTTGACCAGACCGTGGATCGCCACTCCCCGCTCCGGCTCGCTGAGTGTCAGTTGCAGCTCCCGGTCGCCGTACGCGTACCGCCCGTCCCGGATCCGGTTCGGCCAGGGGGCGAGCACCTGTCCGGCGCAGCCGGGGCAGATCTCGTCCTCCGCGTACCCGTCGAGGTAGTCGACGCCGTCGTGCCGGTAGGTCCGTAGACCCCCGCCCACCTCGACGACGACGGCCTCGTGGCCGGCTGCGGAGATGGTCCACTGCGCGCCCGAGGGGGGACGCTGGTCGGGGTTGTCCATGTCGGCGACCTTAACGGGACACGGCCGTCGCCCGGTACCGCAGCAGCGCCGGGAACGCCACCGCCAGCGCCACCGCGAGTACGGCCGCGCCGAGCCCGCCGCCGACCCAGGCGACCCCACCACCGAAGCCGGCGGCCATCGCGCCGGCGCGGAGGTCACCGAGGCGCGGGCCGCCGGCGACGACCACCAGGTTGACGCCCTGGAGCCGCCCGCGCATCCGGTCCGGCGCGTACACCAGCAGCATCGACTGGCGCAGCACCGCGCTGACCAGGTCGGCGGCACCGGCGACGGCGAGCAGCAGCACCATCAGCCAGAGCTGCCCGGCGAGACCGGCGGCGGCGATGGCCAGCCCCCAGGCGACGACCGCGACCACCAGGGCGACGCCCTGCCGGCGCAGCCGGCCGATCCAGCCGGAGCTGAGCCCGCCGAGCATCGCCCCGATCGCGATCGCGCTGTAGAGCCAGCCGACCGCCGCGCCACCGCCGAACCGGCTCTCGGCGATCTCCGGGAACAGCGCCCGCGGCATGGCCAGGATCATCGCGATCAGGTCGATCGCGAACGACAGCAGCAGCACCGGAGTGGTGGCCAGGTAGCGGAGGCCGTCGAGGATCCCGGCCAGCCCACTCCGCCGCGCCTCGCCGTCGGTCGGTGGCGCGGGTGGCATCGCGGGCAGCCGCAGGGTCGCCACCACGAGCCCGGTGAAGAGCACCGCGTCGAGGGCGTACGCGATCGGCAGCCCGCCGCCGGTGCCGAACGCGGCGAAGATCAGGCCGGCGGCGAGCGGTCCGACGACCGACGCGGCGGTGAAGGTGGTGTAGTTCAGGGTGCTCGCGGCCGGCACCAGCTCCGGCGGCAGCAGCCGGGGCAGGATCGCCGTCCGCGCCGGGGAGCTGATCGCGAACGCGATGGAGTGCACCGTCACCAGGGCGAGCAGCAGCGTCGGGCTGCCCACGCCGACCAGCGCCTGCGCCAGCAGCGCCAGCACCGACACCCAGAGCAGTGCCGAGCCGCCGAGCAGCACGCGGCGCCGGTCGCGGGCGTCGGCCACCGCGCCGCCCCAGAGACCGAAGATCAGCAGGGGTACGAAGCCCGCGATGCCGAGCAGGCCGACCCAGAGCGAGTCCCGGGTCAGCGCGTACATCTCCACCGGCACCGCGACGGCGGTGAACTGGAACCCGAACATCGCCAGCGTGTTGCCGAGCCACATCCGCCGGAACGCCGGCACGGCCAGCGGGCGCAGGTCGATCGCCAGCCGACGCGCCCCACGTCGCCGGCCGTCCTTCACGTCCGTCACGGGGCCAACCGCTCGACGGTCCACTCCCCGGTCCCGACCAGGCGGAACCGCAGTCGGTCGTGCAGCCGGCTCGCCCGCCCCTGCCAGAACTCCACCGACTCGGGGTGCACCCGCAGGCCGCCCCAGTGCGGCGGGGCGGGGATCGGCTCGACGTCCGCGAACCGCTCGGCCGCCGCCCGGTACGCCCCGTCGAGCGCCGTCCGGTCGGGGACCACCCGGGACTGGGTGCTCGCCCACGCGCCGAGCTGGGAGCCGCGCGGGCGGCTGGCGAAGTACGCCTCGGTCTCGGCCCGGTCGATCCGCTCCACCCGGCCGGCCACCACCACCTGCCGCTGCATCGGGAACCAGGGAAAGACCAGGCTGGCGTACGGGTTGGCGGCCGCCTCGGCGCCCTTGCGCGAGTCGTAGTTGGTGAAGAAGACGAAGCCGTCGGGGTCGTAACCCTTCAGCAGCACGGTACGGGCGCTCGGCCGACCGGCGGCGTCGGCGGTGCCGACCACCATGGCGTTCGGCTCGGGCAGTCCCGCGGCCACCGCGTCGGCGAACCACCGATCGAACTGGGTGTGCCAGTCCGCCGCGAGCTCCGCCTCGGAAAGGCCCCGGTCCGCGGCGTACTCGTTACGCATGGCGGCAGGCGGCATTGTGTCCCCCGTCACGTTCCTTCTCCTCCCCGGCCGGCCGGTCACCGTCCTGCGTGCAGGCCAGCACGTACCGCCCAGTCTCACCGAAGTTCCGGGCCGTCGCCCATTCGGGGATGTCGCGTGTAGCACAGCGGTAGCGGGTCGCGCACTTCCGTAACCAGCAGGCAAGATGTCACGAACACATCCCTGAGGGTCGCCTAAGGCGCTCGCCCGGCTGGGCCGGGTATCCGAGCCCGGGCTGGCGCACCGAGCAGATCCAGGAGAGCGACATGGCCGATTTCAAACCCGGGCTGGAGGGCGTCGTAGCCTTCGAGACCGAGATCGCCGAACCCGACCGTGAGGGCGGCGCGCTGCGCTATCGCGGTGTCGACATCGAGGATCTGATCGGTCAGGTCTCCTTCGGCAACGTGTGGGCCCTCCTGGTCGACGGGCGCTTCGGCCCGGGTCTGCCGCCGGCCGAGCCGTTCCCGGTGCCGGTGCACTCCGGCGACATCCGGGTCGACGTCCAGTCGGCCGTGGCCATGCTCGCCCCGTACTGGGGCCTGAGCCAGCTGCTGGACATCTCCGACGAGCAGGCCCGCGAGGACCTGGCCCGGGTGTCCGTGACCGCGCTGTCGTTCGTCGCCCAGTCCGCCCGTGGCCTGGGCCTGCCGGCCGTGCCGCAGAAGGAGATCGACAAGGCGCAGACGATCGTCGAGCGCTTCATGAAGCGCTGGCGGGGCGAGCCCGACCCGCGGCACGTCAAGGCCGTCGACGCGTACTTCATCTCGGCCGCCGAGCACGGCCTGAACGCCTCCACGTTCACCGCCCGGATCGTCGCCTCGACCGGCGCGGACGCGGCGGCCTGCATCTCCTCCGGCATCGGCGCCCTCTCCGGCCCGCTGCACGGTGGCGCCCCGTCCCGCGTGCTCAGCATGCTGGAGGCGGTCGAGCGCAGCGGCGACGCCGAGGGCTACGTCAAGGGCGTCCTCGACCGGGGCGAGCGGCTGATGGGCTTCGGCCACCGGGTCTACCGGGCCGAGGACCCGCGCGCCCGCGTGCTGCGCCGCACGGCCAAGGAGCTGGGCGCGCCGCGCTTCGAGATCGCCGAGGCGCTGGAGAAGGCCGCGCTGGCCGAGCTCCAGGCCCGCCGCCCGGACCGGGTGCTCGCCACCAACGTGGAGTTCTGGTCGGCCGTGGTGCTCGACTTCGCCGAGGTGCCGGCGCACATGTTCACCTCGATGTTCACCTGCGCCCGGATGGGCGGTTGGAGCGCCCACATCCTGGAGCAGAAGCGGCTCCAGCGACTGGTCCGCCCGTCGGCCCGGTACGTCGGCCACAGCCCCCGCAAGCCGCAGCAGGTCGAGGGCTGGGACGCCATCCCGCACGGCGTCTGACCCGTACGCCTCCGCAGCACCACCGAACCCCCGTCCCGCTCCGGGACGGGGGTTCACCCGTTCCGGGCGCCGCGCCCGGCCCCCACCCGTCCGTCACGCCCCACCATCGGCCGTCACCGCATTCGTCACTCAGGGTGCAGATGGCCCCGACCGCCCCACCACCGCGATTCCCCCCTTTGCTCTGCACCCCTATGCGCGCCGGTGACCGTACGCAGCGAAGCGGCCTCCAGGGACTGCCACGGGTACAGCGAAGAGGCCCAGGTGAGTCGGGTGGTGCGCCCAGGGGTGCAGAGCAAAGTCTCCGACCGTGAGGTGCGGGTGGCGAGCCAGCTGTGACAGTCCGTGACCGGCGGCATCCCCTGACACCCAGTAACCGAAGACCGACGTTGCTCCGGACGCGATCTCGCTTACGACCGCCCGCCTCGGCGTAGATCCACTCGATGTCATTGAAGTCGGGCTGAAAAGGTCACCCCGACACCCCGATGTCACTGACGTCGAGTCGATCATGTCCCGGGACCGCGGACCGCGGACCGGGGGCCGGGGGCCGGGGGCCGGGGGTCTGTGGCGTACGCCTCAGGGCCCGGCGTGGGACCAGCGGCGGTGGTGGCCTGTCGGGGTGCGAGGATGAGGGTCGGCAGTGTCGCCGGACCGGGCTCGGGTCCCGGCCGCGCGCCGTGCGCCTGAGTGCACGCGCCCGCCCTCGATCCGTGCCCGCAGAGACCGGGCCCGCCCTCGCCCATGCGGAAGGATCGAGACAACCGTGGCTGACGCACCGACCATCCGGATTCCCGACGAGATCAAGCCCGCCGACGGCCGCTTCGGCTGCGGGCCGTCCAAGGTCCGTCCGGCGGCGGTCTCCGCCCTGGCCGACGTGGCGACGAGCTACCTCGGCACGTCCCACCGGCAGAAGACCGTGCGTGACCAGGTCGCCCGGCTGCGCCGGGGCATGGCCGAGTTCTTCTCCCTGCCCCAGGGCTACGAGGTGGTCATCGGCAACGGCGGCACCACCGCCTTCTGGGAGGTCGCGACGTTCGGCCTGATCCGGGACCGGGCGCAGTTCGCCAGCTTCGGAGAGTTCGGCGCGAAGTTCGCCAAGTCCGTCAAGGACGCCCCGTTCCTCGGCGAGCCGAGTGTCCGCAAGTCGGAGGCCGGCTCCGCGCCCTCGCTGGTGGCCGAGAGCGGGGTGGACGCGTACGCGACGCCGCACAACGAGACCTCGACCGGTGTCGCGGTGCCGATCAGCCGGGTGGCCGGCGCCGACGAGGGCTCCCTGCTCCTGGTCGACGCCACCTCCGGTGCCGGGGGCCTGGAGGTCAACGTCGGCGAGACCGACGTCTACTACTTCGCCCCGCAGAAGTGCTTCGGCTCCGACGGCGGCCTCTGGCTGGCTCTGATGTCGCCGGCCGCGCTCAACCGGGCCGCCGAGATCAAGGCCTCGGGCCGCTACATCCCGGCCTTCCTCGACCTGGTCACCGCAATCGACAACTCGCGGCTGGAGCAGACGTACAACACGCCGGCGTTGGCCACCATCTTCCTGGCCGCCGAGCAGACCGACTGGATGAACTCGCAGGGCGGCCTGGCCTGGGCGGCGAAGCGCACCACCGAGAGCGCCAGCATCGTGTACGGCTGGGCGGAGCGGTCGTCCGTGGCGACCCCCTTCGTCACCGACCCGGCACTGCGGTCCAACGTGGTCGCCACCATCGACTTCGTCGACGAGGTGGACGCCACGGCGATCGCGAAGGCGCTGCGCGCCAACGGCATCGTGGACACCGAGCCGTACCGGAAGCTCGGCCGCAACCAGCTCCGCGTCGCGCTCTTCCCGGCCGTGGAGCCGGCCGACGTCGAGGCGCTGACCGCGTCCATCGACTACGTCGTCGAGCGCCTCTGACCTACCGTCACGGTCGGTGGCCACCGGGCCTCCGGCGGCCACCGACCGTGATCGTCGTCGCAGCTCAGTCGCGACATGCGGGTGTCGCTTCCCCCACCTCGGGGCAGGACAGCGTACGGTGGTCCGAGACGCCCGGGTGGCCGACTCGTGGCGTGCGGCCAGCGAAGCGGGACGGAGGCAACGCTATGCGCCCAGTACGCTTCGTCGCCCTCTCCGAGGACGGCCAGGCACTGGTGCTCGCCGACGAGGTCGGGCGGCTGCTCGCCCTTCCCATCGACGAGCGCATCGCCACCGTCCTGCACACCGAGCCCGGTGCGCCACCGCTCGCGGCGGCCCCGGCCGTCGCCGATGTCGCGCCCTCGCTCTCGCCGCGTGACATCCAGGCCCGGATCCGTTCCGGCGAGTCCGCGGAGGACGTGGCCCGCATCGCGGGCGTGCCGGTCGACCGGGTTCTCCGCTACGCCGGTCCGGTGCTCCAGGAGCGGGCGATGCTCGCCCAGCATGCGCGCCGCACCCGGCTCAAGGGCGCCGAGAAGCCCACCCCGCTGGCCGAGGTGGTCAACGGCCGGCTGTCCCAGCACGGGATCGACACCGAGAAGATCTCCTGGGACGCGTGGCGCCGCGACGACGGCACCTGGCGGATCGTCGCCACGTGGCCGTCGGGCAAGGCGACCGCGCAGGCCGTCTGGGATCTCGACAAGACCCGGCAGAACGTCACGCCGCACGACGACATGGCCCAGTACCTGTGCGCCGAGCGCCCCACCCCGATCCTCGGGCAGGAGCCGGCACCGGAGCGGGGCGGTCACGCGCTGCCCGGCCAGTCGCGCTCCGAGCCCGGTCGGGGCGGCCACGGCCTTCCCTCGGCCGGCGAGCACGCCCGTCCCGGCCGCGACCCGATCCGCGCCGGCCGGGACGCCCTGCTGGCCTCGCTCGACCGGCCGCTGGGCTCCACCTCGGGCCGGGGCCTGGAGCCGCGTACGCCGGCCGCCCTGGCCGGTTCGGAGTCGCCCCGCCAGCGGGCGGTGGGCGGCGGTGCCGCTGCGCTCCTCGGCGGTGGGCAGGGTTCGGCCTTCGACGACGACTCGGACGCGCCCAAGGAGGTGCCGGCCGTGCCGTCGCTCGCGGTGCTGCGGCCGCGCCGCACGGGTGCGCCGGCCGCCTCGGCCAACGAGTCCGCCGAGGCCGGGGGCAAGCCGCGCAAGCGCCTGCCGAGCTGGGACGACGTGCTGTTCGGCAGCGGCCCGGCGGCCCGCGAGTCCTCCTGATCCTTCGGTCCACCCTGATGGTGGGCACTCGAAGTGCCCGCGTGACAGGGTGGACCGATGGAGTACACGAACCTCGGCCGGACCGGTCTGTCGGTCAGTCGCCTCTGCCTCGGCACGATGAACTTCGGGCCGCAGACCAGCGAGCAGGACAGCTACGCCATCATGGACCGCGCCCTGGAGCACGGCATCAACTTCTTCGACACCGCGGATGTCTACGGGTGGCAGACCGGCGAGGGCGTCACCGAGCAGATCATCGGCCGCTGGCTCGCCCAGGGTGGTGGCCGGCGGGAGAAGGTCGTCCTCGCCACGAAGGTGTACGGCAAGATGGGCGACTGGCCCAACGAGCAGGGACTCTCCGCCCGGCACATCGTCCGGGCCTGTGAGGGGTCGCTGCGCCGGCTCCAGACCGACACGATCGACCTGTACCAGATGCACCACATCTCCCGCACCACGCCGTGGGAGGAGATCTGGCAGGCCATGGAGACCCTGGTCGCCCAGGGCAAGGTGCTCTACGTCGGATCGTCCAACTTCGCCGGTTGGCACATCTCGGTGGCGCAGGAGGCCGCCGGGCGGCGCAACTTCCTCGGCCTCGTCTCCGAGCAGTGCATCTACAACCTGCTGACCCGGCACGTGGAGCTGGAGGTCGTACCCGCCGCGCAGCACCACGGCCTGGGCATCATCCCGTGGTCGCCGCTGCACGGCGGGCTGCTCTCCGGGGTCCTGCGCAAGATGGCCGAGGGCGGCGCGGCGCGCGGCACCTCCGGCCGCGCCGCCGACGCGCTGGCCGCGCACCGGCCGACCATCGAGGCGTACGAGAAGTTCTGCGCCGACCTCGGTCACGACCCGGCGGACGTGGCGCTGGCGTGGCTGCTCTCCCGGCCCGGCGTGACCGCGCCGATCATCGGTCCGCGCACCACCGAGCAACTGGACCGTTCGCTGGGTGCCCTCACCGTCACCCTCGACGAGGCGGCGTCGAAGCGCCTCGACGAGCTCTTCCCGCCGATCGGCAACGGCGGCCCCGGCCCGGAGGCGTGGGCCTGGTGACAAAGGCGCCCCGCCCGAAGGGTCAGAGGGGCCAGGCGGCCAGCCGGTCGTAGGTGGGCCGGGGGCCGGGGTGGCTGCGGACGAGCACCATCTCGGTCGCCGGCCACTCCGGCCCCTCGTACGCCCGCAGGGTCTCCACGTCGGCGGCCACGTCCTCGGCGGGCACCCGGTCGCCGGGTCGGGCCACGGTCAGGTGGGGGCGGAAGGGCTTCTCGTCGTGCGGGAGGCGGTTGTGCCGCAGCCGGGACCGGACCAGGCGGGCCAGCACGTTCATGGCCTCGACGTCGCCCGCGAGGTCCACCCACACGACGGTGAACCGGTTCCGTCCGAAGCGCCCGCCGCCGGCCAGCCGGAGCCGGGGCGTGGAGGCCCGGCCGTCGCGGAACCACTCGGCGGCCAGTCCCAGCGCGCTCTCCACCTCGATCAGCCGGTCGGCTTCGACGTCGCCGAGGAAGGCGAGGGTGACGTGGGCGTTGGCCGGGTCGGCGAGTCGGACGTTGGTGCCGTTGGCCGCCGCCGTACCGAGCCGTAGTCGGGTGACCTGCTCGCCGAGGTGCGCGACGGCCTCGGCCGGCGGGTACACGGCGACGAAGAGCCTCACCGTGGGCCGCTCAGGGGTGGCGCAGCCGGTGCTCGGCCCGCGCGGCCGGCAGGGTGAGCCCGGCGTCGTGCAGCAGGCCCTCCACCCGGACCCGTTCGATCTCCCGGTCGACGCCGGTCAGCTCGCTCAGGTGTTCGGTGAGGCCGAGCGCGGCACAGGCCATCCGGAGCCGGTCGTCGTACGCCTGGAGGACCGTGCCGTGCCAGACCACCGCGCGCCCGCCGCCCCGCCGGCCGCCGATGCGGCGCAGGTCGGCGGCGAGCTTTTCCAGCGGTGGGCGGTCGGGCCGGTCGAAGCCGCTCATGTCGATGTCCCGGGTGAGGGCGTCGGCCTCGACCGCCCGGTCCAGCCGGGCGATGGTACGGCGCTCGCGGCGGCCCTGCCGCCAGTCGGCGAACCCGCAGACCACCCGGTCCAGCAGCTCGTCGGCGCAGCAGACCACGGCGACGAGCACCGGCAGACCGAGCACGGCGAGGACCGCCAGGGCGAGCACCAGTCCTCGTCCGACCTCCACGGACTGACGCTAAGCCGCTGGTCGCGCCCCCGCCACCGGTTTGCCCGGACCCGTCGTACGGTGTTAACAAGGGGCCCTTCCTCTACCTGAGGCGTTAAGCGGGGGCCCTTCCTTTCACTCGGGCGAGGTGACGTAGAAGCGCGGGGCCGGCAGGATGCGGAAGCGCAGGCGGGCGCCCGACCGGCGGAGCTGCCAGGTGAGCGCGAGCAGGGCGGTGGCCAGGGAGATCAGGCCGCCGATCCAGATGCTCGCTCCGGCGCCGTACGTCTCCGCGAGCCAGCCGATCACCGGCGCGCCGACCGGGTTGGTGCCGAGGAAGACGAGTACCCAGAGGGCCATCACCCGGCCCCGGAAGGCGGCGTCCGTGCCGAGCTGGATCCGCTGGTTGCAGGCCTGGGCGAAGAACACCATGAAGAACCCGGTGGGGAGCAGCAGCACCACGACGAGCCAGTACGCCGGGGCGAGCCCGACCAGCGTGCCGAAGGTGGAGCAGGCCACCGCGGCACCGAGCACCACCCAGACCGACGGGCGGCTGCGCCGGCTGGTGCCGGCCAGCGCCCCGGCGAGTGCGCCGACCGCCAGCGCGCTGCTGAACAGCCCGAACGAGGCGGCACCGGTGTTGAACACGGTCTTGGCCAGTGCGGCGAGGGTGAGCTGGAAGTTGAACAGCGCCGTGGCGATCACCGAGATCATCACCATCGGCAGCAGCAGGTCGGCGCGGCCCCAGACGTAGCGCAACCCGTCGATCACCTTGGCCGAGGCGCGCTCGTCGCGCGGCAGCAGGGCCTCCCGGTGCAGTTCGGCCGGACGCAGCCGGATCACGTTGACCAGCGGGGCGACCGAGCTGAGCGCGGTGACCAGGAAGACCGGGCCGACGCCGAAGGCCGCGATGGCCAGCCCGGCGAGGGCCGGTCCGATGATCCGGGCCGAGTTGAACACGGCCGCGTTCAGGGAGAGGGCGTTGGGCAGCAGCGGTGTGCCGACCAGCTCGGAGACGAACGCCTGCCGCACCGGGGTCTCGACCGCGTTGGCGACGCCGAGCAGGGCGGCGAAGGTGAAGACGTGCCACAACTGGACCAGGTCGGTGATCACCAGGACGCTCATGGCGAGCGCCAGCACCGTCCAGAAGGCGTTGGCGACGAAGAGCAGCATCCGCTTGTCGTACCGGTCGGCGAGCCGGCCGGAGAGCAGCGTGAGCAGCAGCACCGGGGTGAACTGGAGGGCGATGACCACGCCGAGCGCGGTGGCCGAGTCGTCGGAGAGCTCGAGGACGAGCCAGTCCTGGGCGATGAACATCATCCAGACGCCGATCAGTTTGATCAGCTGCCCGGATGCGAAGAGCCGGTAGTTGCGGACCTGTAGGGACTGGAACATCGTGCTCAGCTTCGCCTGCACTCTTGGTGCGCCTCCTCGCGTACGCGTCATCGCCGTCGGACGGCGCGGGCGCGGTGGCGCGGGTCAGGCGCGGGCGAGCTGGTGCAGGATCTCCGCCGCGTGGTGCAGCGTGTCCCGGTCCTCGTCGCTCAGCTCGGCCAGCCGGTGGGCCAGCCACTCGTCGCGGGCGCGCTCGAACTGGTCGAGCACCGCCTCGCCCCCCTCGGTCGCCGCGAGGATGACCTGCCGGCCGTCGGTCGGATGGGGAGTACGCCGCACGAGGCCGCGTTCCTCCAACTTCCCGACGATCTTGGTCATCGTCGGCGGCTGCACCCGCTCGACCTCGGCCAGTTCCCGGGGCGTCAGCGCGCCCGCCAGCCGGAGGCTGGTGAGCGCGGAGAGCTGGGTGACCGTGAGGTCGCCGACCGGCCGGGTCTGGCGGACCCGTCGGTTGAGCCGCATGATCGCATCACGCAACTGGGGTGCCAGTTGCGCCGGTGGCACGCTGTTCGCCGTCACCGTCCGCTCCGTCACGATAGTTAGCATAACTAATGAGCCTGGCTAACGACATCCGATATGACCACGCTCACGAGGAGGTTTGCCCTGCTCCGGGCCGGGTAGTCCGGTTGAACGCCCGGCCCGGAGCGCCGGCGATCAGAGCACCACGGACTCGATCGGTCCGCGCAGGAAGTACAGCACGAAGAGTGCCGCCACGCCGTACAGCAACGGGTGGATCTCGCGGGCCTTGCCCGTGGCGAGCTTCATCACCACGTACGTGATCAGGCCAGCGCCGATGCCGTTGGAGATCGAGTACGTGAACGGCATCAGGACGATCGTGAGGAACGCCGGGATGGCGATCTCGTAGTCCGACCAGTCGATCGTGCGTACCGCCGTCATCATCAGGAAGCCGACCACGACCAGCGCGGTGGACGCGGCCTCGAACGGCACGACCACCACCAGCGGCGCGAGGAACATCGCCAGCAGGAAGAGCACGCCGGTGACCAGGTTGGCCACACCGGTCCGGGCACCCTCCGCGACACCCGCGGCGCTCTCGATGTACGACGTGTTGCTGGAGACGCTCGCCGCACCACCGCTGGCCGCGGCGATCGAGTCGACCAGCAGGATCTCCTTCGCCCGCGGCGGGGTCCCCCGCTCGTCGAGCATGCCGCCCTCCTGGCCGACGGCGACCATCGTCCCCATCGTGTCGAAGAAGTCGGTGATCAGCAGGGTGAAGACGAACATCAGCACGACGACCCAGCCGGCCCGACCCCACGAGTCGAGCACGTTGAAGTTGCCGAGCAGCGACAGGTCCGGCACGTCCACCACGGTGCCGGGAAGCTCGGGCACGTTCAGCGCCCAGCCCTTGGGGTTGGGCTTGCCGTCGACGAACGAGGGACCGATGTTCCCCGCCGCCTCCACGAGCATCGCCAGCACGGTCGAGGCGAGGATGCCGATGAGGATCGCGCCCTTGACCTTGCGGACGACCAGCACCAGGGTGAGCAGCAGACCCACCACGAAGACCAGCATCGGCCAGCTGACCAGCTTGCCGCCGATGCCCAGGCCCACCGGCACCGTGGTGTTGCCCTCGGTCCGGCGCACGAAGCCCGCGTCGACCAGGCCGATGATGGTCAGGAACAGGCCGATGCCGACACCGATCGCGGTCTTCATCTGCGTCGGCACCGAGCGGAACACCGCGGTCCGCAGGCCGGTCAGCACCAGGATCGCGATGATCACACCCTCGATCACCACGAGACCCATGGCGTCCGCCCAGGTCATCTCCGGGGCGATCTCGTACGCGACCAGCGCGTTGACGCCGAGGCCGGCGGCCAGCGCCAGCGGGAACCGCCCGACCACGCCCATCAGGATCGTCATCAGGCCGGCGACCAGTGCGGTCGCGGCGGCGAGAGCCGGGATGGGCAGCTTCTGCCCGTCGCCGTCGACGGCCGAGCCGAGGATGAGCGGGTTGAGCACCACGATGTACGCCATCGTGAAGAACGTGGCCAGGCCACCACGGACCTCGCGGCTCATCGTCGAGCCGCGGGCGGTGATCTCGAAGTAGCGGTCGAAACCGTTCCGCGGCGCTGCGGACGGTGTGCCGTTCTCGGGCGGGGCTACTGCCATCGGGTCCCTCGCAGGTGATCATCCGTTGTCGCGCCGCATCGTCCCAGATCACCGGCGGGCAGGGAAAGTTGATCGCGTACGCTTGCCGCGTGCCGAAGCAGCAGCAGCCGCGGCCCGAGCCGCTCGACCCGCCGATGGTGCCCTTCGCCCTCGCCGGCATGGCGGCCTGGGCGGTGGCGGGGTTGGTGCTGCTGCTGTTCTTCCGGGGCTGGCTGTCCGCGAACGATCACGAGAACTGGCTGTGGACCTGCCTCGCCGGCTTCCTGTGGGGCTTCCCCGGTCTCGCCACGATGATGCGGCACGACGCCAACCGCCGTCGCCGCCGCGCCGCCCGCTGATCCGCGGGCCGTCGTCGCGTCAGGAGTGCCCGTACGGCTCCGCCGGCTCGGCCGCCTCCACCGAACCCGCCGCCCGGCTCACCGAGACCGCCTCCACCGCGCTGTCGTCGTAGATCGTCGGCATCTCCTCGACCGGCGACTCACCGGCCTCGATGAGCGTCTCCGAGTGGGCGCCGCAGCCGTGGTCGGCGCTGACCACCCGGCCGTCGTCGGGGGCGTAGAAGTTTCCGCAGGCGCCGAAGGACTGCCGCAGGGCACCGGCGAGCGGCAGATAGAAGCCGCAGGTCCCGCAGCGGGCGGCGGCCGGGGCGGAGACGGAGATCGCCGCCGAGGGGCCGTGGTCACCGTCGTACCACCGCTGCGCGGCGTCGGCGCGCCCCTCGCGGGACAGCACCCGCGCCCGGCCGAGCCCCAGCTCCCAGGCGGTCTCCTCGACCGCCGGGTCGTCCGAGAGCAGGTAACCGGGCTGGAGCCGCTCGTCGTCCGCCGGGGTGGGCAGCAGGTCGCCGGGGCCGAGATCGCCCGGCTTGAGCCGTTCCTGCCAGGGCAGCCAGCCCGGCGCCATCAGCGCGTCCGGTCCGGGCAGCAGCACGGTCTCGCAGATCGTCACCGTACGGCTGCGGGGCACCCGGGTGACGGTGACCGCCCAGCGCCACCCGCGGTAACCGGCGAGCCGGCACTCGAAGTAGTGCGTGACGAGACGGTCGCCCTCGGCGACCGCCTGGAGGTGGTCGCCGACGTCGGAGGGGTCGACCTCGGTGATGGCGTCACGCGCCACGTCGACGGCGGCGGCGCAGACCTGGTCGAGGCGGGCGGCACGAGCGGAGGCGGGCCTGGTCACCCGACCATTGTTCCCCATGCGTGGCGCTCGCCGACAGGCACTCCCTCCAGAGGTCTTCGGGCGGTGGTGCGGCGTGTGCGAGCCGAATGGGCGAGGATGGTGCACATGCCGCTGTTCTCCCGCCCCGAGCGGTCCGTCCTCGGGCGGACCGTCGGCACGGGCGTGAAGGCCGTCCGCCTGCTGTTCCGGGGCTCGCTGAGCGGTGGCCGGTGGATGACCCGCCGGGCCGGACGGGCCCGGGCCCGCGGTGCCGGCGGCGACGTGGGCATGGTCCGCCTGTTCGACCTGCACGCCATCTCGTGCGCCGGGGACACGCTGATCGCCATCGGCCTGGCCGGAACGATCTTCTTCAGCGTCCCGCTCGGCGAGGCGCGCAGCAAGGTGGCCCTCTACCTGCTGGTGACCATGGTGCCGTTCGCCATGCTCGCTCCGGTGGTGGGCCCGCTGCTCGACCACTTCCGCCACGGGCGCCGCTATGCGCTCGCGGCCACGATGCTCGGGCGGGCCTTCCTGGCGTGGCTGATCTCCGACTACATCCACGGCTTCGGCCTCTATCCGGCGGCGTTCGGGGTGCTGGCGCTCTCCCGCGCGTACGGGGTGGCGCGCTCGGCCGCCGTGCCCCGGCTGCTGCCCGAGGGGCTGGGCCTGTCCCAGGTCGGTGCACGGGCCAGCGTGTACGGGACGGTGGCCGGCGCGTTGGTCGCGCCGATCGGGCTGGCGGCCTTCTGGTTCGGACCGCAGTGGCCGCTCCGCGTGGCCTCGGTCATCTTCCTGGTGGGCATGGTGATCTCCCTGCGGCTGCCGCCGAAGGCGGACTCGGAGCCGCCGGAGCGGGTGCCCCGGCCGTTGCGGGCGCTCGGGCGACGTACCGGGGACCGGCCACTCGGTCGGGGCCGTCCCGCCGGCCGGCTGGTGATCGCCACCCTGGTGGGTGCCGCGACGCTCCGCGCGCTGTACGGCTTCCTGCTGCTCTTCCTCGCGTTCGCGATCAAGGCGGGGGACCTGACCACGGTGGTGTTCGGCCGGGACCTGGGCGACGAGGGTGCCCTCGGTCTGGTCGGCGGCGCGCTCGCGGTGGGCAGCTTCCTGGCCACCGCGGTGGGCACCCGCCTGCGCATCCACCGACCGATCGCCATCCAGTCCAGCGGCACCATCATCGTTGCCGGGGTGGCCGTGCTCGCCGCCCTGAAGTTCTCGCTGCCGATGGTGGCGCTGCTCTGCCTGGTCACCGCCCTGATCAGCGGCATCTCCAAGCTGACGGTGGACGCCTCCATCCAGGAGCGCATCCCGGAGCGGCTGCGGGCCAGCTCCTTCGCGCACTCCGAGACGGTCCTGATGCTCGCCTTCGTGGCCGGCGGCGGCCTCGGGCTCGTGCCGTTCGACGGCCGGATCGGCATCGCCGTCGCCGCCGGTGTGGCCGCCCTGGCCGCCGCACGGGGGGTGGTGATGGCCGGCCGGCTGCGCGCCGAGCGGTTGCAGGGCCGTCCACTGGCCGACGACGAACTGACCGAGGACGAGTCCGACCCGGCCGATCCGGCGCACCTCGGCCGGAGCGCCGACGACCCGGCACCGACCTCACCGGCACCGGCCCCCGACGATTCCCCGGACGCGCCGGGGCTCGCCCCGCCGGGGTACCACATCTACCGCCCGTCC
This sequence comes from Micromonospora sp. BQ11, assembly GCF_052068135.1. NCBI lineage: Bacteria > Bacillati > Actinomycetota > Actinomycetes > Micromonosporales > Micromonosporaceae > Micromonospora > Micromonospora sp. BQ11. The sequence continues at coordinate 158,097 of NZ_JBQHDB010000007.1, forward strand.
TCGGCCGTCGGCGGTCCGGGCGGGGGCGGGGCGGACGACGAGACCCGGCGGGAGACGCGGGGACCGCTGTCGTGACGGGACTGCTGGTGGTCACCGCGGTGCCCGCCGAGGCCGAGGCGGTCCGTGCCGGCCTGGCGGACCCGGACACGACCGTGGTGGCGGTCGGCGTCGGCCCGGCCGTGGCCGGCGCCGCGACCGCCCGCCTGCTGGCACTCGCCGAGGCCGGTGGACGGCCGTACCGGGCCGTGGTCAGCGCCGGCGTGGCGGGCGGGTTCTCCGAGCACGTGCCGGTCGGCGGCACCGTGCTGGGCAGCAGCGCGATCGCCGCGGACCTCGGCGCCGAGTCACCGGAGGGCTTCATCCCGGTGGACCAGCTGGGCATGCCGGCCGAGCTGCTGGGCGGCGGCGTGACGATCACCGCCGACCGCGCGCTGCTGGCCGCCCTCCGCGCCGGCCTCCCGGCCGCGGCGGTCGGCCCGGTGCTCACGGTGACCACCGTCACCGGCACCGCCACCAGCGCCGACGAGCTGCGCCGCCGGCACCCGGGCGCGGTGGCCGAGGCCATGGAGGGGTACGGGGTGGCCGTCGCCGCCGCCCACGCGAGTGTGCCCTTCGTCGAGCTGAGGACGATCTCCAACCCGATCGGCCCGCGCGACCGCGACGCCTGGCGCCTCCGTGAGGCCCTTCAGGCCCTCACCATCGCCGCAGCGGCCCTACCGACCACCCCCACCACCGGGACCTGACCCGGGGCCGCGCGGTCGGTCGAGCCGCATGCTCCAGGGTCGGCTCGCCTGTTCGCGGTATCCGCAGGCGCGCAGCAGGTGCACCGCAGGGCCTTCGGCGATGGCATGGGCGGTGCGGATGCCCGCCAGGCCCATCTCCTCGGTGAGCCGAAGCACCAGCCGACGTCCGATCCCGAGGAGGCGATACGGGTCGGCGACGAGGACGCCGTCGAGGACGAGTTCCCGCTCCTCCTCGGGCCTGTCGCCGTACCTCAGGTGCGGGCTGCGCTCGTGGGCCCTCAGCTCGCCGACCAGTTCACCACGGGGGAGCTCGGCGACGAACCGCCAGGACGTCGTCGGCAGGCCCCCGCCCGTCACCCGCCGGACCCGGACGGTGCGCTGGACCTCCTCGCCCCACCGGCGCTCGTCCCGATAGACCCGGTTGCGGCGGTAGCTCGCCGCGGGGAGCCGCAGCGGCCACAGCTCCGGCGGCAGCGTGTACCAGTGGGCCCACCAGGCGCCCGGCCAGTCCCGCGGTTCGTGGACCTCCCAGACGTCCAGGTGAGCGGGGTACCGCCGTCCTGCCACGTCCCGCAGCCCGTCGTGCGGCACCGGCGGGAGCGGGTCGACGGCCGGCGCGCCGATCGTCATCTGTCCGCCGGCCGCACGGACGAGCAGCTCCACCGTCCGGTACCTCGGATCGGCCGTCCGCCCCGCCTCGATCCGCGCCAGCGTCGCCTGGGGGACGCCGGCTCTCTCGGCCAATTCGCGCTGACTCAGATCCGCGCGACGCCGCAGGGCGCGCAGGGTCGCGCCCAGGTCGCCCAGGTCGCTTACATCGCCCAGGTCGCCCGGCTCCTCCGGTCCGGTCAGCTCGCTCACGTGACCATGCTCGCGGGCCGGTCTGGCACGTTCAACAGGCCGACCCATTCTGTGGATAACCCTGTGGACAACGTGCCGGGCTGGGGACAGTGGTGGTGCTTCAGCGCCCTTTCGACCTGAGTCACCGACGACATCACGGGCGACGCCGCCAGCGGAGGGTCGAGGATCACCCGGCGCTGCGGCCCCGCGAGCCAGGAGCCGAGGCCCGGGACCCGGCGCGCCACGAGCCGCGAACAAGGAGCCGCGAGCCCGCGCCACGAGCGCCGTGCCGCGAACCACGAGCGCCGTGCCGCGAACCCGGCACCACGAGCAGCGCCGAGCGCCACAGCGCGCAGGTCAGGGACGGCGAGCCGGTGATCCATCCACGACATCAGCTCGAAAGGGACCCGCGACACATGTCACCGACCCGGCCAGGCGCGCCCTCCAGGTCACATGACGGAGGTCGTCGACGGCCGTCCGCCCGGTGCAGGGCTACGGTGGGGCCGTGGCGCTCTCGCTGGCAATCTCGCCCTGCCCCAACGACACGTTCGTCTTCCACGCCCTCGTGCACGGCCAGGTGCCCGGGGCCCCGCCGGTCGAGGTGACGTACGCCGACGTCGACGTCACCAACACGGCCGCCGAGCGGGGGGCGTTCGACCTGGTCAAGGTGAGCTACGCGGCGCTGCCGTGGCTGCTGGACGACTACCACCTGCTGCCCTGCGGCGGGGCCCTCGGCCGGGGCTGCGGCCCGCTCGTCCTCACCCGCGGCGACCGCGCCGGACACACCGACCTGACCGGTGCGACGGTCGCGGTGCCGGGCGATCGGACGACCGCGTACCTGCTCTTCCGGCTCTGGTCGGCCGACCGGCCGCCGGCGCGGATCGAGGTGGTGCCGTTCCACGAGATCATGCCCGGGGTGGCCGCCGGACGGTACGACGCCGGGCTGGTCATCCACGAGGCGCGGTTCACCTACCCGCGGCACGGGCTGACGGCGCTGGTGGACCTGGGCGAGTGGTGGGAGGCCGACACCGGCCTGCCGATCCCGCTCGGCGCGATCCTGGCCCGGCGCGGCGCCGTCGACCCCGAGGCCGCCGCGGGGTGGATCCGCGAGTCGGTCCGGCAGGCGTGGGCCGACCCGACGGCGAGCCGGGAGTACGTGCTGGCGCACGCGCAGGAGATGGAGCCCGACGTGGTGGACCGGCACATCGGCCTCTACGTCAACGAGTTCACCGCCGACCTGGGTGAGGCCGGGTTCGCCGCCGTCGAGGCGCTGCTCGGTCGGGCCACCGACGCCGGGCTCGTGCCTCAGACCTCCAGCTCGCGCGCGACGGCGTGGACCAGCTGAGCGACCTTCTGGGCGGTCTTCCGGTCCGGGAAGCGGCCCCGGCGCAGGTCCGGCTGGACCTTCGCCTCCAGCACCTTGATCATGTCCTCGACGAGGCCGTGCAGCTCCTCCGCCGGCCGGCGGCGCAGCTCCGCCACCGACGGCGGCGCGTCCAGCACCTTGACCCCCATCGCCTGGGCGCCACGGCGGCTGTCCACCACGCTGAAATCGACCCGCTGACCGCCCTTGAGATCGGTGACACCGGTCGGCAGCGCGCCCTTGGGCAGGAACACGTCGCCACCCTCGTCGCTGGTGACGAACCCGTATCCCTTGGCCGCGTCATACCACTTCACTCGACCCGTCGGCACCTGTAACCCCTGCTTCGCTCGGCACGTCTACTGCTCCAAGGCTAGCCGGATCATGCGGTCGAGCGCCGCCGGGAATCCGCCCAGGTCTTCGAGCACCACCTCCGCCCCGGCATCGCGCAGCTCGTCGGCCGAGCACGGCCCCGTCGCCACGCCGATCCCGGGTACGCCGGCCGCCTGCGCCGCCACCATGTCGGCGACGTGGTCACCGACGTAGTGGGTGGCGCCGTGCGCCCGCAGCGCGGTCGCCTTGCCCTCCGCGAACAGGTCCCCCGCGACCTCGTCGACGGTCAGACCGAGGTGGTCCAGGTGCAGGCGCGCCAGTCGGCCCATCTTCGCGGTCACCACCAGGACCCGTCCACCGAGCCCGCGCACCAGGTCGAGAGCCTCCCGGGCGCCGGGCATCGGCACGGTCGGGGTGATCGCGTACGCCGGGTACAGCTCGCGGTAAACCAGGACGGCCTCCTCCACCTGCTCCGGTGGGAACCAGCGGGCGATCTCGGTGCGCAGCGGAGGGCCGAGCCGGGACACGGCCAGGTCGGCGTCCACCTCGACACCGGTCCGGGCGGTCAGCGCCCGGAAGGCGGCGGCGATGCCGGGACGGGAGTCGACCAGGGTCATGTCGAGGTCGAATCCGACCGTCAGCACAGACATGCGCCGAACCTAGTCGAGGGGCGGGAAGTCCCACCGGCGGGCTAGCGTGGAACGACGATGACCACCTCACTCGCCGACCACCTGCGGTCGCTGTCGGACGACTCCCTCGCCGCGCTCCTCCAGCTGCGGCCGGACCTCGTCGTACCCGTGCCCGCCGACATGTCCGCGCTCGCCATCCGGGCCCAGTCCCGGGTGTCGGTGGCGCGCGCCCTGGACGGGCTGGACCAGTTCACCCTCCTGATCCTCGACGCGGCCCGGCTCACCCGGGACGCCTCGGACGGCAGCACCTCGGTCGACGCGGTGCTCGCCATGGCCACCGCCGGCCCACACCCACCCGCACCGGCCCAGGTGCGCGCCGCCGTGGACCGGCTGCGTGGGCTGCTCCTGCTGTACGGCCCGGACACCCAGGTGCAGCTCGTGGGCGGCATCGACGAGCTCTCCCCGTACCCGGCGGGGCTCGGCCGCCCGGCCGAGGAGCTGGACCTGCGGACGGCGGCCCTCTGCGCGGACCCGGCGAAGCTGCGCCGGACGCTGCTGGCCGCACCGCCGTCGGCCCGCGCGATCCTGGACCGGCTCGCCGCCGGCCCACCCGTGGGCAGCGTGCCGCCCGGCGCGCTCCAGGCGCCGCCGGTCGGCGGGGAGGACGACCTGCCGCCGGACGCCACCAACGGTGGCGCTCCGACCGGCTCACCGGTGCGCTGGCTGGTCGACCACCGGCTGCTGGTGCCCGTCTCCGGCGGGAAGGCCGGCGGCGCCGGCACCGTGGAGCTGCCCCGCGAGGTCGGCCTGCTGCTGCGTCGGGACACCGGCCCGCTCGGCCCGCTGCGCACCAGCCCACCGCCCGTCGCGGCTCCGGCTCGCGAGCCGAAGGCCGCCGACTCCGCGGGCGCGGGGCAGACCATGGAGGCGGTACGCCAGACCGAGGCGCTGCTGGACCAGCTCGCCGCCGAACCCGCGCCGGTGCTGCGCTCCGGCGGCCTCGGCGTCCGCGACCTGCGCCGGTTGGCCCGGGCGGCCGGGCTGGACGAGTCGACGACCGCCCTGCTGCTCGAGGTGGCGTACGCGGCCGGCCTGCTCGGCGAGATGGACCTGCCCGGCGCCACTACCAGCCGGTACGGCGCCGACCAGCAGGTGCTGCCGACCGGCGGGTACGAGGTGTGGCGGGCGATCTCCCTCGCGCAGCGCTGGGAGCAGCTCGCCCGGGCCTGGCTGACCATGACCCGGCAGGTGGGCCTGGTCGGGCAGCGCGACGACCGGGACCGCCCGATCACCGCGCTCTCCGCCGAGGCCGAACGGGCCGGCGCGCCGGCCGCCCGCCGTGCCGTGCTCGCGGTGCTCGCCGACCTGGAACCCGCCACCGCCCCCACCCCTGACGAGGTGCTGGAGCTGCTCGACTGGCGGGCGCCGCGCCGCGCCCGGGGGCGGGAGACCGCGCACCGGGAGGTGCTGGTCGAGGCGGCCACGCTGGGCGTGACGGGACTGGGGGCGCTCACCTCGTACGGGCGGCTTCTGCACGCCGACGTGACGGCGTCCGACGAGCGGGGCACGGACGACCCGTTGGGGTTGCGGGCGGACACCGAGAGCGGCGAGAAGTCCACCGTCGTACGGGCGCTGGACGCGCTGCTGCCCGCCCCGGTCGACCACTTCCTGGTGCAGGCCGACCTGACCGTGGTGGTGCCCGGCCCGCCGGACCCGGCGCTCGCAGCCGAACTGGACGCGGCGGCCGAGCACGAGTCGGCCGGTGGGGCGAGCGTGCACCGGGTCACCCCGGCCAGCGTCCGGCACGCCCTGGACGCCGGCTACTCGGCCGACGACCTGCACGGGCTGTTCCGGCGCCGCTCCCGCACCCCGATCCCGCAGGGCCTGACGTACCTGATCGACGACATCGCGCGGAAGCACGGGGGGCTGCGGGTCGGCTCCGCCGGGGCGTACGTGCGCAGTGACGACGAGGCGCTGCTGGTCGAGGTGCTCGCCGACAAGCGGCTGGAAGCGCTGGCGTTGCGGCGGCTGGCGCCGACCGTGCTGGCCACCCCGTACCAGGTCAACCGGATGCTCCTCACGCTGCGCGAGGCCGGGTACGCGCCGGTGCCCGAGGACGCCTCCGGCGCTGCCGTGCTGGCCCGACCGAAGGCCCGGCGGGCGCCGGCGCGGATGCCGGTGGGTGCCCGGACGGTGGACCCGCTGACCGGGCCGAAGCTGCCCCTGCCCCGGCTGCTCGGCGTGGTCGAGCAGATCCGGCGGGGTGAGGCGGCCGCCCGGGTGGCCCGCCGCGCGCCCGCGGTGGTCCGGGGCGGCGCACCCGCCCGTCCCGCGCCGGCGCACACCCACAGCGACGCCCTGGCGGTGCTCCAGCAGGCGGTACGGGACAAGGCGCTGGTCTGGGTGGGTTACGTCGACGCGCACGGGGCGACCGCGTCCCGACTCGTCCGGCCGGTGTCGATCGGCGCGGGGTATCTGCGCGCCGAGGACGAGCGGACCGAGATGCTGCACACGTTCGCCCTGCACCGGATCACCGCCGCCGTGCTGGAGGAATGACCGGGCGCCGGGTTCAGCGCCGGCTGCGGCGTACCGTCCCGACGACCGCGACGACCAGCAGCAGCCCGAACCCGGTGCCGGCGGCCTCACCGACCGAGGCGACGAAGCCCTGCCGCTGCACCAGCCAGCCGAAGAGGAACCAGGCGACCAGCAGCACGGCGGCGAACACGTACGCGACGACGGTCGTCGTGGAGACGTCGGTCGTCGGTTCGTCCTGCTCGGCCCGCTGGTCCCGGATCGCGTCCCGGTCGACCGTCATCCCGCCTCCCCGTGTCCCACCCAGAGGTCCAGGGTGGCATCGACGGGACGGAATCGACAGGGGTTAAAACCCCCATCGGACCGGATGTGCGACACCTCAGGTGCCGGGGCGGCGGCCGACCAGGACCACCCGCGAGCCCACCCGGCCCAGTTCCCACCAGCGGACGGCGTCGGCGTGCAGCAGGTTGACGCACCCGTGCGAGCCGATCGACTTGTCGTGCAGGTACGTGGTGGTCTCGTGGAACCCCATCCCCTGGGTGAAGTGCTGCCAGTACGGCAGCCACACCTCGTACGGGTTCGACCACTCCTTCACGTTCCGATAGTTGATCTCGTACCTGCCGGACGGGGTGCGGTACCCGGGCATTCCCGTACGGGTGACGGTGGGTCCGGCGACGACCTTCCCGTGGCGCATCACCCAGGTGGTCTGCCGGGTCAGGTCGATGCAGAAGGTGGTGCCGGAGCCGGCGTCGCACCGGCCGGTGTCGGTGGTGGCGAGGCGCTTCGCCACGTCGTACGTCGTCGGTCCGGCGCGGCCGTGGGCCGGGCGGATGTCGTACCGCCGCTGGAAGCGCTTGATGGCGGCGCAGTCGGCGGCCGACTGCCGGCCGTCGACGGTGACCGCGCCGAACCCGCCGAGGCGCGCGAGGTACGTCTCCACCTCGCGCTGGTGCTCGCCCTGTGGGCAGCCGGCGGCCGACGGTGAGGGCCGCGGCGTCGGCGCCCGGCGGGATTGTTCCGCACTCGGGGTGGGCGCGGGCCGGCTCCGGGTCGGCCGGGGCTTCGGTGCCTCGACGGCCCGCGTCGACCGGTCCGGCCCGGGCGTGTCGCTCGCCCCCGTTTGCCGTTCCGCAGCCCCGACCGGGACGGGTCCCCCGCCCCCGCCACCGTCGGCCTGCGGATCGAACGCGCACGCACCGGCGCCGACCAGCGTGACGGCTGCCAGGGCGACGAGCCGAACGGAGATCCGGAACTGCGTCATGGCGCCCCCCTGAGAGACAGCTGTCACTCTGCTAGACGTACGGCACAGCAGGATGGTTGCTGCCGTTTGCGCGTTTTCTTGGCGCCACCCGAATGCGTGCAACACTGGATGGTCGGCTCGGGGCAGGTCAACCGCCCCGTCCGGTGGCCGACACCGACGTGGGAAAGAGGCGCTGGCGTGAGCGGTGGACCCCTGATCGTGCAGTCGGACAAGACCCTGCTGCTGGAGATCGACCACCCGGACGCGCAGGCCTGCCGGATGACCATCGCGCCCTTCGCCGAGTTGGAGCGCTCCCCGGAGCACGTGCACACCTACCGGCTCACGCCGCTGGGGCTGTGGAACGCCCGGGCCGCCGGCCACGACGCCGAGGGCGTGGTCGACGCTCTGATCAAGTACTCGCGTTACCCGGTGCCGCACGCGTTGCTGGTCGACGTGGCCGAGACCATGGACCGGTACGGCCGGCTCCAACTCGCCAACGACCCCGCGCACGGCCTGGTGCTGCGCGCCCTGGACCGGGTCGTGCTGGTCGAGGTCGCCAAGAGCAAGAAGCTCGCCGGCATGCTCGGTAACAAGATCGACGACGACACCATCCAGGTGCACCCGTCCGAGCGAGGGCGGCTCAAGCAGGCGCTGCTCAAGCTGGGCTGGCCGGCGGAGGACCTGGCCGGGTACGTCGACGGCGAGGCGCACCCGATCGAGCTGGCCGAGGCCGGCAAGGAGGGCCGCAAGCCGTGGACGCTGCGGTCGTACCAGCGCGAGGCCGTGGAGGCGTTCTGGGCCGGCGGCTCCGGCGTGGTCGTACTCCCCTGCGGCGCGGGCAAGACGCTGGTCGGGGCGGCGGCGATGGCCGAGGCGAAGGCCACCACGCTGATCCTGGTCACCAACACCGTCGCCGGCCGGCAGTGGAAGCGGGAGCTGATCGCCCGCACGTCCCTGACCGAGGAGGAGATCGGCGAGTACTCGGGCGAGCGCAAGGAGATCCGCCCGGTCACCATCGCCACGTACCAGGTGCTCACCTCGCGGCGCGGCGGCGCGTTCACCCACCTGGACCTGTTCGGGGCCCGCGACTGGGGCCTGGTCGTCTACGACGAGGTCCACCTGCTGCCCGCGCCGATCTTCCGCTTCACCGCGGACCTCCAGGCCCGCCGCCGGCTGGGCCTCACGGCGACGTTGGTACGCGAGGACGGCCGGGAGGGCGACGTGTTCAGCCTGATCGGCCCCAAGCGGTACGACGCGCCGTGGAAGGACATCGAGTCGCAGGGCTGGATCGCCCCCGCCGAGTGCACCGAGGTACGGGTGACGCTCACCGACGCCGAGCGAATGTCCTACGCGACGGCGGAGGCCGAGGAGCGGTACCGGATGGCGGCGACCGCCCGCACGAAGCTGCCGGTGATCAAGGCGCTGGTCGACCGGCACAAGGACGACCAGGTGCTGGTGATCGGGGCCTACATCGACCAGCTGCACCAGCTCGGCGAGTACCTCGACGCGCCGATCGTGCAGGGCTCGACCACCAACAAGGAGCGGGAACGGCTCTTCGAGGCGTTCCGCACGGGCGAGCTGCGCACCCTGGTGCTCTCCAAGGTCGGCAACTTCTCCATCGACCTGCCGGAGGCCGCGGTCGCCATCCAGGTGTCGGGGACGTTCGGGTCGCGGCAGGAGGAGGCGCAGCGGCTGGGTCGGGTGCTGCGGCCGAAGGCCGACGGGCGGCAGGCGCACTTCTACACGGTGGTGTCCCGGGACACGATCGACACGGAGTACGCGGCGCACCGGCAGCGCTTCCTGGCCGAGCAGGGGTACGCGTACACGATCGTGGACGCGGACGACGTACTGGGGCCGAAGCTGCCCACGGTCGACTGACCGTCCTCGGTCAGGCGGCCCTGATCGGCTCGCCGGACCATCACCGAAAGGTCGCGTCTTCGGTGGCCGTCGCCTGCGGGGCATACTGCGGCGCGTCGGCCACCATCCTGGCAACCCTGCGGTTCGCGGGCATCCATTGAGGCCGGTGTCGCGCAACCAGGTGCAGGGCGACGAGTACGCAGGCCATGTAGGTGAGGTCACCGCCCAGCAGGATCAGGGTGGCACCGAGGGGCGCGTCGGCGGCGCTGGTGTCGTCGACGACGTCCAGGCCACCTGTGGCAGCTGAGGCAACAAAGGCGAACAGATTGGTCGCCGCGTGTGCGGCGATGGACACCTCGAGACCTCCGGTCCGGATGACGAGCAGCGCCCAGATGATGGCACCGACGAACAGGGCCACGAACCCGGACCACGTGCCGAGGCCGTGAAGCAGGGTGAACGCCAGGGCTGAGCCGATGATGCCGACCCAACGGTGGTACGCCCCGAGGGCTTGCAGGAGGAACCCGCGGGCGACGTACTCCTCGCCGGCCGCCTGCAGCGGAACCAGGACGATGAGCAGCAGAGTGAGCCCGAGGAACCGCCACGGGTCGATGGTCAACCGCAGCTCGGTCCCGTCGTCGTAGACCAGGACCAACGCCACCATGATCAGTGCTGCCACGGCGACGGCGAGGCATCCGCACACGGCGAACCACCGCCAACGCAGCCGACCCGCCACGGAGTGCAGCGTCCCTGCGGGCCGCCGCTGCACCACTCGCGCGACACCGAGGGTGACCGGGATGAACAGGGCGAGAGACGCCAGCGCCACGATGTTGTCGACCAGGGGACTGCCGATCGACGCACTGTCATCGATAGGTCGGCCGAGCGCCGCCATAACGATGAGCGCGACGAACACCAGCCCGAACGCCGTCGCGACGGCGACCAGTGACACGGCCAGCACGGCGGCAGGTGGCGTCCACCATCGATGGAAGCCCAGTCGCGCCAGCCGCTCGTAGGTCAGCTCGTTCTCCACCCGCACAGGCTAGACCGCTGTGTCCATCGGATCGATCGTCGTCGTCGTCAGGCGGCGCGGAGCTTCCGGAGGATGTACTGGTTGAGGCTCAGACCGTCCTGAGCGGCCTCGATGGCCAGTTCGCGGTGCAGGCTCTCGCCAACGCGGAGGTTGAACTTGCCCGAGTAGCTGCGGTCGGCAAAGGGCTGCGGCACCTGCTCGCCCTGCTCCTCCATGTCCGCGATCACCTCACGCACAAGATCTTGGAGCCCCTGGAGAGCTTCGATCTGCAACGACGCGAGCCAGGAGAGTGACGGGAACTCGGCGCAGGTCGCGAGGAACTCGTCGTCATCCGGGGACCAGGTGACGCGGTAGGTGTAGTGGGTGACCTGGGGGTGCATCACAGGGCCTCCTTCTTGTCGATCGCCTTGAGCACCTGCCGTACCTGGTATGCCTTAGCCGTACAGATCGTTGTAGGACACGTTCCGCGGGTTGCTTCGCATCGCTTCGACGAGCTTGGCTATGGACGGCACGGTCCTTGGTACTACCAGCAGTACCATGCCTCCATACTTCGCCACCGGCTGCCAGCTTGAATCTCCTAGGTCTCAATGACGGTGTTCCCGAAGGGCGATCCTCCGATGAGGTACACCGCGAAGTGCGTACGCTCGGGCGACTGGTGGGCGATCACCGTGCCGGAGGTCAAAGGTGTGTACTCCCAGGCGCGTCGCCTCGACAGGTTGAAGCGATGACACGTGAAACGATCGCAAGGCCCGCAGCGCCCTACGCAAGGCCGAAGAGGCCGAAGAGTCTGCCGAGGAGGCGACCCTCACCGCCGCGCGCGCACTCCTGGCCAAGGGCTACACGGTTCGCGATGCCGGAGCGCTTCTCGGCATCTCTGCGCAGCGCGTGTCGCAGCTAGCACCGAAGAAGGCTACGGTCGACAGCACCAGCAAGATCGGCAAGGGTGCACGAGCCGGGCGCAATCAGGAGCAAGAGAACGCCGCCGCCTGACGAAACTTGGTGACGCGGTGGCGTGGACCGCCGCCCGGGTGCTGGCCCGGTTCAGCGCCCGCGTGGACCCGGGCGGCGTCACGGTGTCGGCCGAGGACGAGCAGGGCGTACGCCATTGGGTCTTCGGTGATCCGCTGTTGCCGAAGGGGCGCGGACGGTGCCTCCTGCCGGCGGAGCTCACGTCGAAGCCCGCGCATCCGTGTGCCGCGGTTACTTGCTGTCGATGCGTCCGATCGGGTTGGTGGTCGCGTTGAACGCGGAGCGGGCGGCCGGCCAGTTGTCGTTCGTCGGAAGAAGCGCGCTGCGCAGGTACGCGGTGGTCAGGCGTTGTAGGACGGCGACGCGTTCGGGGCTTTCGTCGGTGGTTTCGGCGACCTCGTAGCCAGGTATCCCGCCGAGGGCGTGCTCGGCGCCGAACAGGGTGAGCAGGTCCGTGGCGCCGGGGCTGAGCGTGTACGCGTCGGTGAACCAGTCAGGTCCGCGGCTGGACATGCGGGACTGGTCGCGGTCGCCGGCGACGACGAGGGTCGGGGTGCTCAGTTCGGCGAAGGACGGGTTCATGAAGGGGAAGTTCTCCTTCGCGAACGGGTGCAGCTCGTCGCCGCCGGTACCGGTTGTCGCCAGGAGGATGCCGGCCTTGACGCGCTGGTCTGTGAAGTTGTCCTCGGTCAGATGCCCGTCCGGCTCGATGATCCGCGCGCCGAGCAGCGACTGGACGGTATGACCGCCCCAGGAGTGTCCGGCGGCGGCGACGCTGCGACGGTTCATCCGGCCGGCCAGGCCGGGCAGGGCCGCTTCGATGGTGTCGAGTTGGTCGAGGATGCGCTTCAGGTCCGCGATGCGCTGGAGCCAGATGTCCGGGAAGCGGGGATCGTCGAAGGTGATGCCGATGCGGCGGGAGTCCAGGTGGGTGGGCTGGATGACGACGAAGCCGCGCGACGCCCAGAAGCTTGTCAGCGGTGCATAGCTGTCCAGCGACTGTCCGTTGCCGTGCGAGAAGAGCACGATCGGCAGGTCGGAGCCGGTCGCCGGAGCGGATACCCGCACTTCCAGGGGTACGGCGCGGCCCGGCGCGGCCAGGTTCACCGGCGCGACCGACACGACGGAGGTGCCGCCGCCGAGGATGTCGTCCAGCGTCTGCGTGATGGTGGTGATGGAGGAACCCATGACGTCACTTTCCTCTTCGTGAGTGGCCCGCTCCGCCGGAACCAGGAACGGAACGTCGTTCCGTTAACTATACGGAACACTGTTCCACATCGCAAACGTGCAGCCTGCTGTGGGTGTGGCAGCAGGAGGCCGGGCAGCGCTGTCAGGGCCTGACGTCAGCGACTCAGGACGTTCTCCCGCCGCATGTGGGACAGCTTCTCGGGATTGCGCACGCCGTAGATCCCGGTGATGAGGCCGTCGTCGATCCGCAGCGCCAGGACGGTGTCCAGGGCACCGTCGAGGTAAAGGATCAGCGCCGGGTGGCCGTTGATGTGCGTCGGCTGCCACGACGTGCCGGCCGGGACCTTGCCCCACCCGCCGGTCAGCAGGCGGGCCACCTTGTCGGCGCCGAGGATGGGCCGCGGGACGGCCTGCTTGATGCCGCCACCGTCGCCGAGCATGACCACGTCCGGCGCGAGGATGTCGAGCAGGTTCTGGATATCGCCGGTTTCGACCGCCCGTCGGAACGCGTCGAGCGCGGACCGGGTCTCGGCGGCGGAGACGACCTGCCGGGGCCGGCGCGCCGCGACGTGTGCGCGTGCCCGGTGGGCGATCTGACGGACGGCGGCGGGGTTCTTGTCGACGGCTTCGGCGATCTCGTCGTACCCGAGGTCGAACACTTCGCGGAGCACGAACACCGCGCGTTCGGTCGGCGCGAGGGTCTCCAGCACGAGCAGCATCGCCATCGAGACGCTGTCGGCCAGCGCGACGTCGTCGGCGACGTCGGGGGCGGTGAGCAGCGGCTCGGGCAGCCAGGGGCCGACGTACGACTCCCTGCGGCGGCTGAGCGTACGCAGGCGGGTCAGTGCCTGGCGGGTGGTGATGCGGACCAGGTAGGCGCGCTGGTCGCGGACCTCGCCGAGGTCGACGCCCGCCCACCGCAGCCAGGTCTCCTGGAGTACGTCCTCCGCGTCGGCGGCCGAGCCGAGCATCTCGTACGCGACGGTGAAGAGCAGGTTGCGGTGGGCGACAAACGCCTCGGTGGCCGGGTCCGGGCGGTCGTCGGCGGTGGCGGTCTGCGGCGTGCCCACCATGGGTGACTCCTGTTCGCTCTCGACTGCGTCACCCATCAGATGCCGGACCCGGCCGTTCTGTGACACCTACCGGCTGTGGCCGTCGTCCCATCGACACCGGAAGCGAAGGGGCGGCCGGTCAGCGACCGGCCGCCCCTTCTGCGGTACTGCGTCAGCCGGCGCCGCCGGCCCGGAACGCCACCCAGGCGTCACTCATCCGGTCCGCCTGGCCGGGGGTGAACATGTTCATGCAGGAGTCCTGCGTGTAGTCCATGAAGTTGTGGATCGGGTCCAGTCCGGGTGCGGTGCAGGTGTCCGCGCCGACCGGGCAGTTGAACTGCGGCTGCGCCTCGCGCGGGGTGTCCGCGACGAAGTCGCCGGAGGCGGAGCAGCCGTGCGCGAAGGTGTGCTCCAGCATCAGCCAGTGCCCGACCTCGTGCGTCAGCGTGTCACCGAGGGCGTACTTGCCGGCCGTGCCGCCCGGCATCGACTCGTCGAGCAGCACCACGCCGTCGATGAAGTCGCGGCCGTTGTTGTAGCCCTTCGGGAAGTACGCCCAGCCGAGCAGCCCACCGCCGATGTTCGCCGCGTACACGTTGAGGGTCCGGGAGTCGCCGGTGTACAGCGCCTTCTTCATGTCCCGCTCGTTCTTGCCGGGCACGACGGTGTACCAGTCGCTGTTCACCGTCCACGTGGTGTCGACCAGGTCGAACCGGAACGGCGTGTCGGCGGCGTCCGGGGCCGTACGGCCGGCGAACGAGTCGTTCAGAACCTCCATCTGAGCCGCGATCAGGGTGTTCCACCTGGCCGTCTCGGCGGCGGTGAGGGGGTGGTCCGAGATCATGTGGAAGACCGTCGGCACGGTGACGCTGCCGTTGGCCAGGCGCGGGGCGTCCTTGATGACGCCGTACGCGTTCGCCTCGTTCTTGGAGTACAGCTCCGGCTCTTTCGCCGTGGCGCCCTCGGCGACGCGGGCGACGCTGTGCTCGTGGGCATCCGGCTCGCACTCGGCGACACCCGGGGGGACGGTGACGGGTGCCGCCGCAACCGCGCCGTAGGCGCCGCCGGACGCCAGGAACGTGGCAGCGGTGGCGGTGAGGACTGCCAGTCGGAAGATGGGTCTCCTGTGCATCGGTGCACCTTTCGGGGGACGGATACGGTGCGGACTCGACGCGGGGTTGCCGATGACCAGGTCATCGACGTCGTCTCCGGTATGCAACCACGTCCGTGGCGTCGATAGAAGACCTGCGTTGCGGGCTGATCTGCCGGTGACGACCGGCAGCCGAGGAGGGCTACAGGACCCGGGTGGCCCGCTCGGCGGCGATCCGGGCGTCCCGCCGGGCCGGGTCGAGGTTGGCGCAGAGCACCACGGACGCGCCGACGGACAGCGGGGCGAGCAGCCACTTCAGCGGCTGCTCGTGCTCGGCCGGGTCCACCAGCAGCCGGTCGCCGGCCCGCAGGTCGAGCTGGTCCGCCACCTCCCGGGCGACGCTCCCCCACTCGTCGTAGCTGGTGCCGTCCGGGCTGGCCGGGTCCGACGGGTCGATCGAGGCATGGTCGGGTGGCGTGTCGCCGTGCCGGAGCACCTCGGTCGACCAGTCCAGCCAGCCGACGGGCCGGTCGGTCAGCGGCCCGTTCCCGACCAGGTAGCGGTGCGTCCCCTCGGGTACATCCTCCAGCCAGTCGTCCAGCCGCTCGGGCGTCACGAACACCGCGTCGTACGGCAGGTCGCCGCCGGGCTCCAGGACCGGCAACCCGGCCGTGGCGCGCGGCCGGAACGAGACCGCCAGGCCGACCGACCAGGCGCCAAGCAGAACCGCGGCGGTACGCCAGTGCGGTGGCAGCAGCACCGCCACGCGGCTGCCCGGGGCGAGGCCGCAGCCGTCCCGCAGCAGGCCGGCACTGCGCGCCACCCAGGTGCCGAGCTGCTGCGCGGTCAGGTCGACCCGCTCGCCGGTCGCGTCGTCGACGTACGTGAGCAGCGGCGCTTCGGTGCCGACGGGCCGGGCAGCGGCAAGGGTCAGACCGGTCATCGGTTCACCCTAACCACCGGACCCGACGTCGTCTGGTCGCCCCGTCGCGAGGCGCCCGGCACATTGACAGGCGTTGGCAGACTTCGCGGCGCGGGTCACGACCCGCCCCCGACCCGAGACGTCCTGGACGGAGGCCCACCGCCATGGGGACACGTACCCGCCGAGCGCTCACCGCGTTGTCGACCCTGCTGCTCGCCACCACGCTGACCGGGGCGCTCCCCGCCCAGGCCGATCCACTGCCCCCTCTCGACCCGATGGTCACCGCCACCGTCTACGCGCACTCGCCGACCACCGCCGAGTACCGCCCGGGCTGGGGATACACCGCCACCAACACCGAGGGTGGCGTGCTGGTCCGGCGGACAGGCACCGGGGCGTACACGGTGGTGCTGGAGGACGCGCCGGCGCGCGGCGGCGTCGCGCACGTCGTGGCGTACGGCAGCGGGCCGGTCTTCTGCACGGTCGCCGGCTGGTACCGCAGCCTGGCCGCGCCCGACCTGCTGATCCAGGTGCGCTGCTTCGCGGCCACCGGCGCGCCGGTGGACAGCCGCTTCGTGGCCACGTACAGCAACGCCCGGTGGACCGGTGACGGCCGTTTCACCTGGTTCGTCACCGACCAGGCGGTCCCCGTCGGGCTCCGCACACTGGCGGCCACCTACCGGTACGACTCCACCGGCGGCGAGGTCCGCTACGAGCGGCTCGGCACCGGTCACTACCGCTTCCACATGAACTACCGGTACGACTACTCCTTCCCCATGGCGCACGTGACGGCCGTGGGCAGCACCGGGGTGCACTGCCAGATCGGCCCGCCGGACCACTGGGAGGTCTGGTGCCGCAACGCCGCCGGCAACCTCGTCGACGCCCGGTTCGCCGTGACCTACGGCCGCCGGGTGGGCCTGCTCGGCCATTCCACCGGCCCGCGCATGCACACCGGCGTCCTCTACGGTGATCAGACGCTCGGCGTGGTCCCCGGGGAGAACTGGAACTCGACGCTCCCCGGACTCGGCGGCGCGGCCGTCCAACACCTCGGCACCGGGCACTACCAGATGCGGATCACCGGCACCGGCACGGCGTACGGCACGGCCTTCGTCAACGCCTTCCGCAACGACGCCGACCGGCCGCCGCACGGCTACTGCGGGGTGGCGGGCTGGGCCCGGTCCGGCAGCACCGACACCGTCGTCACCGTGCGGTGCTACGCGTACGGGGGCGTGCCGTCGAACCTCAACGCACGGGTCTCGTACACGACCTGGCCGGCCGCCTGACGCATTCAGCGGCCGGGCAGTTCCGGGCCGCCGTCGAGCAGGGGGGCCAGCAGGTCCCCCTGCTTCTCGACCCGCTTGAGCACCTCCGTCGCGGTGTACGGCTTCGTCGCCGGCCGCTTCCCCGCCGCTCCGGCCTCCACCTCGTCCCAGGTCAGCGGCGTCGACACCGACGGCACCGACTGGGCCCGCAGCGAGTACGGCGCCACCGTCGTCTTCGCCGCGTTGTTCTGACTCCAGTCGATGAAGACCTTGCCCGGTCGCAGGTTCTTCGCCATCTTCGACACGATCAGCCTGGGATGCGCCTTCTCGAGTTCCTGCGCGATGCCCCGCGCGTAGGCCGACACGTCGTCGGCGGACTGGGTGGCGCTGATCGGGCAGCAGAGCTGCATGCCCTTCTTCCCCGACGTCTTCGGATAGGACTCCACCCCGTCGGCCGCCAGCCGGTCCCGCATCAGCAGCGCGACCTGGCAGCACTGTCTCAGGGCGGCCGGCGCCCCCGGGTCCAGGTCGACGACCATCATGTCCGGGTGCTCGCCGACCCTCCACTGCGGTGTGTGCAGTTCCAACGCGGCGAGGTTCGCCAACCACACCAGCGTGGGCAGGTCGTCGGCGACCACGTAGTCGATCGTCTCCCGCCCCTTTGTCGACCCGGGGGCGGGCAGCGTCTCGACGCGTACCCAGTCGGGGGTCGCGGCCGGCGCGTTCTTCTCGAAGAACGACCCGCCGGTGACCCCGTTGGGGAAGCGGATCCGGGTCAGCGCCCGGTCGGCCAGGTGCGGCAGCAGCACCGGGGCGATGCGGGTGTAGTAGTCGATGATTTCGCCCTTGGTGAAGCCCGCCTCCGGGTAGAGCACTTTGTCCAGGTTGGACAGCTCCAGCGTGCGCCCCTCGACGTCCACCCTGAACCGGTCACCCGGCATCGTCGACCTCCTCCGGCGGCTTGTCCGGACGCAGACGCAGGATGCGCGGGAACCGCAGCCGCCCGTCCGGGGTGCGCTGGCCGTACTTGACCTCCACCACCACCCGGGGAGTTACCCAGACAGCGCCACGGGCATCCTCGCGCGGCACGTCGTCCGCGAAGGGTGACGCGCCGGTGCGCAGCGGCTCCAGTTCGCGCAGCAGCTCCCGCTCGATCGCCGCGCCGATCCCGCCGCCGACCCGCCCCCGGTAGGTGAGCCGCCCGTCCGGCCGGGGCACCCCCACCAGCAGCCCGCCGATCTTCCGTGCCCCCGGCCGCCAGCCGCCGACCACGAAGTCGCCGGTGACCTCCAGCTTGACCTTCACCCAGTCCGGGGAGCGCACGCCCGGCCGGTAGACCGAGTCGACCCGCTTGGCCATCACCCCCTCCAGGCCGTGCTCGCCGGCCGCTTCGTAGGTGGCCGGGCCGTCCGGAAAGACCGGCGGCACCGCCCAGCGGGCCGCGCCCAACCCCAGGCCGTCGAGCGCCGCCCGTCGATCGCGGTACGACCAGCCGGTGAGGTCCTGACCGCGCAGCCGCAGCACGTCGAAGATCATGTACGTGACCGGAACGGTGGCCGCCAGCCGAGCCGCCTTGACGGCGTTGCGCACGTGCATCCGCTCGGCCAACGCCGTGAACGACGGTTGGCCGGTCTGGTTGAACAGCACCACCTCGCCGTCGAGCAGGGCGTCGTCGACCTGCTCGGCCAGCGGGATCAGCTCCGGGTACGCGACGGTGATCTCCACGCCGGAGCGGGCGTACAGGTGGGGGTGGCCGCCGGAGAGGTCGGCGAGCGCACGGACGCCGTCCCACTTGAACTCGTACGCCCAGCCGTCACCCGCCGGGAGCGGCCCGGTCATCGCGAGCATCGGCTTGAGCGGCGCGCCGGGCACGATCCGACTGTAGTAGCAGGCGGAACACCTCGCGCCCGGTTCGATCGGATGCGAGCATGGTCGATACCGGGGAAGGGAGAGTGGGATGCGGGCGATCTGGAAGGGAGCGGTCTCTTTCGGGCTGGTCTCGATCGCGGTGAAGCTGTACTCCGCGACCGAGGAGAAGGACATCCGTTTCCACCAGGTGCACCGCGAGGACGGCGGTCGGATCCGCTACAAGCGCACCTGTCAGGTCTGCGGCGAAGAGGTCACCTACGACGACATCGCCAAGGGCTACGACATCGGCGGCGGCGAGATGGTGATCCTGACCGACGAGGACTTCGCCGACCTGCCGCTGACCACCTCGCACGCCATCGACGTGCTGGAGTTCGTACCGGCCGAGTCGGTCGACCCGATCCTCTACAACAAGGCGTACTTCCTGGAGCCCGAGGGCGCGGCCACCAAGCCGTACGTGCTGCTGCGCGACGCCCTGACCGACTCCGAGCGGGTGGCGATCGTGAAGGTGGCGCTGCGCCAGCGCGAGCAGCTCGCCACCCTCCGCGTCCGCGAGGGCGTGCTCCTGCTCAACACGATGCTCTGGCCCGACGAGATCCGAAAGCCCGACTTCGGCTTCCTCGACGAGGACCTCAAGGTCCGGCCGCCGGAGCTGGCGATGGCCAGCTCGCTGATCGACTCGATGGCCGGCGAGTTCCAGCCGGACGCGTTCACCGACGACTACCGGGCCGCGTTGCAGGAGGTCATCGACGCGAAGGTGGAGGGCCGCGAGGTCGTCCAGCCGGAGGAGGTCGAGGCGGCCCCGGCGGCGGCGGTGGACCTCATGGCGGCCCTGAAGGCGTCCGTGGAGCGGGCCCGCGCGGCCCGCGGCGAGGAGGCGCCGGAGCGCGCCGGTGGTGGTGGCGAGCCGACGCCGATCTCAGCGGCCCGGTCGGCGCAGAAGAAGGCGGCGGAGAAGAAGGCCGCCAAGGCCCCGGCGAAGAAGGCCGCCGAGAAGAAGGCGGCACCGAAGAAGACCGGGGCGGCGAAGAAGGCGGCACCGAAGAAGGCGGCCGAGGCGGAGAAGAAGCCCGCCGCCAAGAAGGCCGCCCCGAAGAAAGCCGCCCGCAAAACCGCATGAGGTGTAAGGAAGGGCCCCCGCTTAACGCCTGCGGTAGAGGAAGGGCCCCTTCTTAACACGTGGCGTTAAGAAGGGGCCCTTCCTTGCACCTCAGCCGCGGCCGAGTTTCTGGCTGGGGCGGATGCGGACGATCACCCGTTCCTCGCCGGCCTGGCGGAACGGGTAGGTGTCCTGCCCGAGGTACTTCTTCGCCATCCGGTCGATGTGCGCGTCCGCGCCCTCGTCGACCAGCTCGGCGGTGCCCTTCACCCACAGGGTGCGGAAGTCGTTCGCCTTGTCCACCACGGACACCGCGACCTCCGGGTTGCGGCGGATGTTCTCGTACTTCACCCGGCCCTTGGCGGTGTTGAAGATGATGTACTCGCCGTCGGTGTCCACCCACACGGGCGTGACGTGCGGTGTCCCGTCGGGCTCGACGGTCGCGACGTGAGCGAGCTGCGGCTCGGCCAGCAGGGCAAGGTCTTCATCGGTGAGGATCGCCATGCCTGCGAACGTACCGCCGTCGGGTGAACTCCACCGGGATCTCCCGGGACCGCTCCCCGCACGGGCGTCGGGATCCCGGCGGGTACGCTCCGCCGGCCACCCGCCGAGAGGACCCCGATGCCGTACACCCCCGACCTGGACCGGCTGCTCACGCCCGGCGGACGCTGGACCGACGAGCACGGCTCGTACGTCCTGGAGGTCCACCCTGTGGGTCCGGTCGTACTGCCGTCCGGCCGGGTGATCGGCTGCGACCCCCTGGTCTGCCCGGAGTCGGAGCCGTTCACGGTCGCCGTGCCGCCCGGCAGCTACCCGGCTCGGGCCTGGGTCGCGGTGGTGCTGCGGGAGGACGGCGCCGAGGTCGACCGCCGGGTCGCGGCTCTGGAGCTGGTGATCCGCGAGGCGCCGACCGTCGGCTGGGAGATGGCGGTGGCCGGCGACCAGGACGTGGCCGCGCTGGACGCCGGCGACTTCTTCGGGTACGGCGTCGACAGCGGCACCGGCACGCTGGCCGACCCGGCGGCGATGGCGGTGCTGGAGACGTGGGACCACGAGCGGGTGGAGGAGGTCTTCGTCGCCGGCCTCCCGGCGGACGGGCCGGTGCCCGGTCTCGTGATCGCCGAGCCGGACGGGGCGGACGGGGCCAATGTGGTGGCCGTGTCGTCGGGCTGGGGTGACGGCTGCTACGGCACCTGGATCGGACGCGACGCCGACGGCCAGGTCACCTCCTTCGTGACCGACTTCATGGTGGTGCCCGACCCGCGCTGAGCGCGTTAAGAAGGGGCCCTTCCTCTACCGCAGGCGTTAACGGGGGGCCCTTCCTTACATGCACTGGAAGCGGTCGGCCGGGTACCGTGTGCGTCGGCCTTCCCCCGGCACGCGGATGCCGGCCACCACCTTTCGAGCAGGGAGTCGACGCCGTGAGCGAGCGTACGCAGGACCGGGCCCAGAAGTCGGAGCGGCGTCTGGCCGCCCAGCTCGCCGCGCAGAAGGCGGCCGAGGCGAAGCGCCGCCGTCAGGCGTGGGCCGGTGGGCTCGCCGGTGTCGCCGTGGTGGCCGTGCTGATCACCGTCTTCGTGATCGTCGGTCAGGGGAAGGACGACTCCACCAACCAGGCCGCGTCCACCCCGTCGGCCGGCCCGTCGGCCAGCGCGTCGGCTCCGGCCGCCCCGGGGGGTGCGGGGGCGCCGCTGCCGGCGGGCGCGGACCCGGCGCTGAACACCCAGCCGAAGGTCGAGGCGGGCAAGGGTGAGCTGACCAAGCTCGTCGTCACCCCGCTGATCAAGGGCACCGGCCCCGCGGTGGCGAAGGGCCAGACGATCACCACGAACTACGTGGGCGTGTTCTACGCCGACGGCAAGGAGTTCGACTCCTCGTGGAGCCGGGGCGAGCCGGCCAGCTTCCCGATCGGCGTCGGCCAGGTCATCCCCGGCTGGGACCAGGGCCTCGTCGGGGTCAACGTCGGCAGCCGCGTGCAGCTCGACATCCCGGCCGAGCTGGCGTACGGCAACGACAAGTCCAGCGGTCGCCCGACCGGCCCGCTGCGGTTCGTCGTGGACGTCCTCGCCGCCCAGTGACCGGCGCGACACCCGATCGTCGCCCCAGGACGATGCAGTTGCCCACAGAGGGCTTCCGGCCCGTCACCTCACGGCAGTAGGTTCGGCGTCACCCCGGTCGGTTCGGACCGCCCGGGGTGACGATCGGACGCGGAGGTGCACGTGACGGCACTGGACGACCCGGGGCGGACCGCCCGACTGTTGTGGACGCACTTCGAGCCGGTGCACGCGGTCACCTACTTCCACCCCCGTGCGCGGGCCGCGTACGAGGCCGTCGGGTTGCGCGGCTACTGGCGGGGCTACTTCGCCGGGCGGGCTGCCCCCCTCGGCCCGGTCGGTGCCGCACCGGTGGTCGCGGCGTTCTTCAGCTTCGCCCCGCACATGGTCGCGCGGGCGCTGCCGGCGGTGTGGAAGCTCGCCACGCCGGAGGAGGCGCTGCGGGCCCGGCTCACCGGCGCCGTGCAGGCGCTCGCGGAGCTGACGTACGAGCTGCCCGAGGCGCACCTGGTCGAGGCCGCCGACCTGCTGGAGACCGCGGCCGGTGAGCTGGAGAACTCCGGTCGGGTGCTCGGCGCGGCCAACGCCGCACTGCCGCGCGGCGAGTACCCGCTGGCCCGGCTCTGGCAGGCGGCCACGACCCTGCGGGAGCACCGTGGCGACGGGCACGTCGGTGCGCTGGTCGCCGCCGACCTCGACCCGGTGGAGACCCTCGCCTGGAAGGTGGCGCTGGGGACCTCCCCGGTGAACCTGCTCGGCCGGGGCTGGACCGAGGACCAGTGGGCCGCGGCGCGCGACCGGCTCACCGACCGTGGCTGGCTCACCGCCGACGGCGAGCCGACCGAGCACGGCAGGACCGCGTTCCAGGCCGTCGAGGACGCCACCGACGCCGCCGCCGCACGGCCCTGGCGGATCCTCGGTACGGACCGCACCGACCGCCTGCGCGAGCTGCTGGACCCGGTCGCCCGGGCCGCCCACACGGTCATCCCGCCGGACAGCCCGATCGGCCTGCCCGCGCTGCAGAGCTGACCGTCGCGCTTTCGTCGGGCAGGATGGGCACGTGACGGATGCGGTGATCTTCGACCTGGACGGCGTGATCGTGGACTCGGAGCCGGTCTGGGAGGAGGTCCGGCGCGCGTACGTGGCGGCGCACGGCGGCTCCTGGCAGCCGGACACCCAGCGCCGGCTGATGGGCATGAGCACCGGCGAGTGGGCCGACTACCTCAGCGGCGAGCTGGGCGTCGACCGGACCGCCGAGCAGGTCGCGGCCGAGGTGGTCGAGGAGATGACCCGGCGGTACGCGGCGCGCGTACCGCTCATCGACGGCGCGGACGACGTCGTGCGTCGCATGGCCGGACGGTGGCCGCTGGGGTTGGCGAGTTCGTCGCCGACCCGGCTGATCGCGGCGGCGCTGCACGCGACGGGCCTGACCGACGTGTTCGGCGCGACGCTGTCGACCGAGGAGACCGCGCGGGGCAAGCCGGCGCCGGACGTCTACCTCGCCGTCGCGGAACGGCTCGGCGTCGACCCGACGCGGTGCGTGGCGGTGGAGGACTCCTCCAACGGCGTACGGTCCGCCGCGGCCGCCGGCATGACGGTGGTGGCGGTGCCGCACGGGTCGTACCCGCTGGACCCGGACGCCGTGGACGCGGCGGCGGTGGTGCTCGACTCGATCGGCGACCTGGTTCCGCAGACGGTGGAGCGACTCGGCTGACGCCGGTCAGATCGACCGGTTCCGGCTCGACCGGGGCAGGTACGGCCGCTGCCGGCCGTCCGGCCCCCGCACCTCCGCAGGTGGAGCGTCGGACTCCCCGGACGGCCGCCCGGTACTCGGGGGCTCCACGTCCCTCTCCAGCGCCGCGTGTCGCATGACCCGTCCCTCCCGCCGACTACCCCGTTGTACGGTTTCCGGGGCTTGCGGGATGAGCCGGGGCGAGCCGGGTACGCAGCCGACGGCGCGCC
Source organism: Micromonospora sp. BQ11 (assembly GCF_052068135.1). NCBI lineage: Bacteria > Bacillati > Actinomycetota > Actinomycetes > Micromonosporales > Micromonosporaceae > Micromonospora > Micromonospora sp. BQ11. The sequence goes on from NZ_JBQHDB010000007.1 coordinate 182,119, forward strand.
CGGGGCCGCGCGTCGCGTCGCAGGTGAGGAGACGGGGTTGAAGGCGATCGTGTACGAGCGCACCGGCGACGCCTCGGTGCTGCAACTGGTGGACCGGCCGGTGCCGGAGCCCGGACCGGGCGAGGTGCTGGTGCGGGTGGCCGTCTCGGGAGTGAACCCGACGGACTGGAAGGCGCGGCGGCAGTGGCCGCTGCCGGCCGGTTGGCAGACACCCGGGCAGGACGGCGCCGGGGTAGTCGAGGCGGTCGGCGAGGGCGTCGAACGGAACATGATCGGCGAGCGCGTCTGGCTGTGGGAGGCCGCGTGGCAACGGCCGTGGGGCACCGCCGCCGAGTACACGGTGGTCCCGGTCCGCCAGGCCGTACGCCTCGGCGACGCCTCCTTCGATTTGGGCGCGGCTCTGGGCATCCCGTTCCTGACCGCGCACCGGTGCCTGACGGCCGGGGAGTACATGCCGGACAAGTTGCACGCGGGTGCGCTCAGCGACCACGTCGTGCTGGTGCAGGGCGGCGCGGGCGCGGTCGGCAACGCGGCGATCCAGCTCGCCCGCTGGGCGGACGCCTGCGTCGTCGCCACGGTGAGCAGCGCGGAGAAGGCGCAGCTCGCGGCGGCGGCCGGAGCCTCCTTCGTCATCAACTACCGGGAACAGGACGTGGTCGAGGAGGTCCGCAAGATCGCCCCCGACGGGGTCCACACCGTCGTCGAGGTGGCCGCCGCGAGCAACGCCGCCGTGGACGCGCAACTCGTCCGGCACGGCGGGGCGGTGTGCGTCTACGCGGACGACGGCGGTGCGGAGGTGACGCTGCCGGTCCGCCCGCTGATGGTGCACAACGTCCGCTGGCAGTTCGTCCTCGTCTACACCGAGCCCAAGGTGGCGAAGGCCCACGCGATCAACGACGTGGCGGCGGCGGCCGCGCAGGGTGGTGTCCGGGTCGGCCAGGAGGCGGGACTGCCGCTGCACCACTACTCCCTGGCGGCGACGGCGGCGGCGCACGAGGCGGTGGAGAACGGCGTGGTCGGGAAGGTGCTGATCACCACCACCGACGCCCAGTGAGCGCGTGGCCGGGCGGGTTTCGTCGTCGCCGGGACAGAGGTGAACAACTTTCGCAAGAATGACGATGCGGGTCGCCCCGCAAAAAACGGGCGGCCCCGGCGCGGTGCGAACGCCGGGGCCGCCCTCTGGGGAGGGTGGTTCGAAGAGTGCCCCTACCCCTAACGGCGACGGGGTGCCGGAAAACGTTACGGGGCGGTCAGCTCCCGCACGCTGAGCCCGCCCTCGGCGTACCGGGAGCGGACCACCTTCTTGTCGAACTTGCCGACGCTGGTCTTCGGAACCGCGTCGATGACGGCCCAGCGCTCCGGCAACTGCCACCGCGCCACCGAGCCGGCCAGGAACTCGCGCAGTTCCTCGGCGCGGATCGACGCGCCCTCGCGGAGTACCACCGTGGCAAGTGGACGCTCACCCCACTTCTGGTCGGGTACGCCCACCACACACGCCTCCACCACGTCCGGGTGAGCCATCAGGGCGTTCTCCAACTCCACTGACGAGATCCACTCGCCACCGGACTTGATGACGTCCTTCGCGCGGTCGGTGAGGGTGATGTAGCCGTCTGGCGAGAGGAGCCCGACGTCACCCGTACGCAGCCATCCGTCGCGGAACTTCTCCTCGTCGGGGACGTCGTCGCCGACGTACCGCGCGGTCACCCACGGCCCCCGCACCTCCAACTCGCCAACGGACGTCCCGTCGGCGGGCAGCGGCTCGCCCAGCGGGCCGACGATCCGCGCCTCGACGCCGGCCGGCACCCGCCCCTGGGTGTAGCGGTAGCGCCAGGCCTCCTCGCCGGTCGCCCCGGCCGGCGGCCGGGCCACCGAGCCCAGCGGCGACGTCTCGGTCATCCCCCAGGCGTGGATCACTTCGATGCCGTGCCGCTCCGCGAAGGCGTGCATGAGCGCCGGAGGGCAGGCGGAACCACCGACGATCACCTCTCTCAGTGAGGACGTGTCCACGTCGTGACCGCCCAGGTGGGACAGCAGATCGTTCCAGATGGTCGGCACCGCGCCGGCCAGGGTGGGCCGCTCGGCGGCGATCATGTCGGCGATCGGGGCCGCCTGGAGGAAACGGTCCGGCATGATCAGCGACGCGCCGGAGAGGAACGCCGCGTACGGCAGCCCCCACGACATCGCGTGGAACATCGGCACGATCGCCAGCTCCCGGTCGGTCGGCGCGAGGCCGAACCCCTCCGGCATGCAGATCTGGAGCGAGTGCAGGTAGATCGACCGGTGCGAGTAGGCCACACCCTTCGGGTTGCCGGTGGTCCCGGAGGTGTAGCAGAGCGCGGCGGCGTCGCGTTCGTCCAGCTCCGGCCAGTCGTACGTCTCCGGCCGGTCGGCCAGCAGGGCGTCCCAGTGGTGTACGGCGATCCGGTCGCCGGCCGCCCCGACCAGCGGGGACGGGTTACCGCCGCCGACCACGACCACGTGCCGCACCGTCGTCATCTCGCCGATCACCCGGGCCAGCAGCGGGATGAGCGTCGAGTCGACCAGCACCACCCGGTCCTCGGCGTGGTTGGCGATGTAGGCGACCTGGTCCGGGAAGAGCCGGATGTTGAGGGTGTGCAGCACCGCGCCCATGCTGGGCACGGCGAAGTACGTCACCAGGTGCTCGTTGTTGTTCCACATGAACGTCGCCACACGCTCGTCGCCGGTGACGCCGCACTCGTCGCGCAGCGCGTGGGCCAGGCGGGCCGCGGCTCGGCCGACCTCCGCGTACGTCATCCGGCGCGGCTCGGCACCGGTCCAGGTGACGACCTCGGCCGTTCCGTGGACGGTGGCACCGTGGGTGAGGATGCGGGAGACCTGCAACGGGGCGTCCATCATCGTGCTACGCATGAGTAACAAGCTAGTGGCGGCGGTCACAGGTTGGGAACCCCGGAACGCCGGTCCTCCCGGCGCGGGCCTCGTAAATTGTGCGGGTGAGCATCTCCTGGGCGGACTCGTACGTCGGGCAACTGCGGGCCCTGGCCGGTGACCGGACGCTGATGTTCGTCGGCGCCCGTGCCGTGGTCCGGAACAACGCCGGCCGGGTCCTGCTGATCCGACGTTCGGACAACGGTCAGTGGGCGATGCCCGCGGGGGCGATGGAGCTGGGCGAGTCGATCGCCGACTGCGCCGTCCGCGAGGTCCGCGAGGAGACCGGGCTGCGCGCCCTGCGGGTATGCGCCTTCGCCCTCTACACCGGGCCGGACCGCATCCGCACCAACATGTACGGCCACACCTACCAGATCTTCACCGCGGCGTTCCGGGTCGAGGAGTGGGACGGGGATCTGACCCGGGTCACCGACGAGACGACCGACGCCGGGTTCTTTCCCCGCGAACGGCTCCCGACCCCGCTGTCGGCCAGTGTCCCGGAAACCCTCGCCGACCTGGACGTCTTCGAACAGACCAACCGGCTGATCCTCAAGTAGCCGGCGGGTCCTCCCCGCCCTCGTCACGTTCCGTCATCCGCGACCCGGTCGCCGCGCTCATCACTGTCCGTGGTCGCGTGGCCGGCGCCCGAATCCGGCTGCCGCCGCGCCACGGCTCCGATACCGCAACCACCAGCGGATACGCCATCCACCCATGGAGGGCCGCACAAGCTACCTCGCCCACTTTGCTCTGCACCCTGATACGCGCCAGTGACGGTCCGTGCCTGGCGCGCATGAGGGTGCAGAGCAAAGTGGGCGTGAGTGTCACCTGAACCCCAAGACCGATGGTCACGCAGAGTGGTCGAGGCGATTGGTGGAGTCGCTCGGCGGCCGGCGGCGCGACGACCGGCGGCGTCGACGACCAACGACGCGTACGACCAGCGGCGTCGACGGCCAGCGGCGTCCACGGCACGGCCGGCGGAGGCCGCCGAACCGGCACAGTGGGCGTCAGAGCAGCGTCTGGCTCTTCGACTCCATGTCGGCGGCGGCCTCCTCCTTCGACTCCTTCGCCAGCGGCTTTCCACCAGCGGCGGGGGCCTCGCCGCCCAGGCCGTCCGTGCCCCCGGTGGCGCCCTCCGGGCCCGCGCCACGCAGCTTCTCGTTCGGCAGGGCCAGCGTGACCAGGACCGCCACGATCGCGATCAGCCCGGTGGTCAGGAAGACCAGGTGCAGCGACTCGACGAAGGCGACCTGGACGGCGGCGCGCACCGGGTCGGGGAGCGCCAGGATGGTCGCCGGGTCGTTGATCGAGACGTCCGCACCGCCACCGGCCGCCGCACGCTGGTCCGGTGGAAGCTGGGCTACCGCACCGGGCAGCCGGTCGGCCAGCTCGGCGGTGAGCCGCGAGGAGAGCAGGGCACCCAGGATCGCCACCCCGAACGAACCACCGAGCGACCGGAAGAACGTGGCCGACGAGGTGCCCGCGCCGAGGTCACGCATGGACACCGCGTTCTGCACGGCGAGGATCAGCGACTGCATGCACAGCCCCAGGCCGACACCGATGACCACCATGAAGCCGAAGGCCACCCAGAGCGAGGTGTCCACCTCCAGCCGGGTGAACAGCAGCATCCCGACCGTCAGCACCGCCGCGCCGATCACCGGGAACCACTTGTACCGGCCGATGCGGCTCATCGCCCGGCCGGTGAGCACCGAGGTGACGATGATGCCGGCCATCATCGGCAGCATGAGCAGACCACTGCGGGTCGGCGAGGCGCCCTTGACGATCTGCAGGTAGAGCGGAATGAAGATGATCGACCCGAACATCACCAGGCCGAGTACGAAGCCGGCGGCATTGGCCAGCGCGAACGTCGCGCTGCGGAACAGCCGCAACGGCAGGATCGGCTCGGCGACCCGCGCCTCCTGAACCACGAAGAGCACCCCGAGCACCGCGCCGGCGACGAAGAGCCCGACGATCACGCCGGAGCCCCAGGGGTACTCGTTGCCACCCCAGCTCAGCGCCAGCAGCAGGCAGCTCACCCCGGCCACCAGCAGCCCGGCACCGAGCCAGTCGATCGCGTGGTCGCGACGGGTGAACGGGATCAGCCGCAGCACCCGCGAACAGACCGCGAGCGCGAGAATCCCCAGCGGCACGTTGATGTAGAAGATCCACCGCCAGTCGGTCTCCGCGAAGTACCCGCCGACCAGCGGGCCGGCCACCGAGGCGATCCCGAACACGGCACCGAAGAGGCCCTGGTAACGGCCCCGCTCCCGAGGCGCCACCACGTCCGAGATGATGGTGAACGCCAGCGTCAGCAGGCCACCCGCGCCGAGCCCCTGGATCCCCCGCGTGACGATCAACTGGGTCATGTCCTGCGACAGGCCGGCCAGCAGCGAGCCCAGCAGGAACGTGCCGATGGAGAAGAGGAACACCGGCCGGCGCCCGTACAGGTCGGCCATCTTCCCGTACAGCGGGGTCGAGGCGGTGGAGGCCAGCAGGTACGCGGTCACCACCCAGGAGTAGTGGTTGATCCCGCCCAGCTCGCCGACGATCGTCGGCAGGGCGGTGCCGACGATCGTCTGGTCGAGCGCGGCGAGCAGCATTCCCGTCATCAGGCCGAACATCAGCAGCCGGATCTGACGCCGGTGCAGCACCGGGGCTTCCGTGGTCATCCCGCCTTCTTTCCCTGCCGGTCGCGAACATGCGCGCACACCAGGAAAAACCCGTCGACAGGTCCGCGGGTGTCGGCCAGCATGCCGTCCGTGGAACTGCTCCGCCGGATGGCGCTGGACGTCACCCCGCTCCGCACCTCGCGGGACTTCCGCCTCGTCTTCGCGGCGGCGGGAGTATCCGGCTTCGGGTCCTTCATCACGTACGTCACCGTGCCGTACCAGGTGTACCAGCTCACCGGTGACCCCCTGCTGGTGGGGCTGCTCGGGATCTGCGAACTCGTACCCCTGCTGGTGATGGCCTTCGTCGGCGGCGCGCTCGCCGACTTCCTGGACCGGCGGCTGCTGGTCCTCGGCGCGGAGGTCGGCTTCACGCTGCTCTGCGGCGTACTCCTGCTCAACGCCCTGGGGTCGGAGCCGCAGCTGTGGTTGCTCTACCTGGTGGCGGGCCTGACCGCGGCCCTCGACGGCCTGCAACGGCCGGCCCTGGAGGGTCTGACGCCGCGCGTCGTGACCCCCGACGAGATTCCCGCGGCGAGCGCCCTGAACTCGCTGCGCATGCAGATCGCGCAGCTCGGCGGACCGGCCGTGGCCGGTGTGCTGATCGCCAGCGTCGACCTCGTCTGGGTGTACGCGATCGACCTGGCCACCTTCGCGTTCTCGCTGGTCTGCCTGGCGCTGGTCCGCGCGGTGCCACCACCGCCGGCCGCCGACCGGCCGTCGCTGCGGTCGGTCGTGACCGGCATCCGGTACGCGCGCAGCCGCCCCGAGCTGCTCGGCACCTACCTGGTGGACATCAACGCGATGTTCTTCGGCATGCCCCAGGCGCTCTACCCGTTCATGGCCGAGAGACTGGGCGGGCCGGCCGTACTCGGCCTGCTCTACGCCGCCCCGGCGGTCGGTTCGCTGCTGGCCACCCTCGGCTCCGGCTGGACGGCCCGGGTGCACCGGCACGGCCTGATGGTGGTCCTCGCCGCCGGCGCGTGGGGTCTCGGGATCATCGGCTTCGGGCTGGTCGGCTCCCTCTGGGCGGCGCTGTTCTTCCTCGTCCTGGCCGGCGCGGCGGACATGGTCTCCGGGCTCTTCCGGATGATCATCTGGAACCAGACCATCCCCGACCACCTGCGCGGGCGGCTCGCCGGCATCGAGCTGCTCTCCTACTCGACCGGCCCGCTGCTCGGCCAGCTCCGCTCCGGACTGATGGCCCGTACGCCGCTGGGCGTGCAGGGCTCGATCGTCTCCGGTGGCGTCCTCTGCGTCGTCGGCACCGTGGCCCTGGCGGCGGCCCTACCGGCGTTCCTCCGCTACGACGGCCGTCAGGGCCGGGCCCGCAAGGAAGCCGAAGACAGGGCCTGGGCCGAGGCGGCCAAGGTTTGACCTGCCGGACCCGGGGGACCCCGAAGGGCATGGCAGGAGCAGCAGCGGAACAGCGCCGGCTCGCCAGCGTCGTGGAGAGCTGGCTGGGGCGGCCCGTCCTGATCCTCGGTGACGCCATGCTCGACGAGTGGCGGTTCGCCGACACCGACCGGCTCTGCCGGGAGGCACCCGCACCCGTCCTCACCCTGCGCCGGCGGATCTCCGCCGCCGGGGGCGCCGCGAACACCGCGGTGAACGTGGCCGCACTGGGCGGCCGGGCCGCGCTGGTGGCCCCGGTCGGTGCGGACGCCGCCGGCGACGAGCTGCACGACTGCCTGGACCGGGCCGGTGTCTGGGACCGGACGGTCAGCCTGCACGGCCGGCCCACGGCGGTGAAGCGCCGGATGCTCGCCGGCAACCAGATCCTGCTGCGGGAAGACTCCGGCGAACCGGACGACGCACTCGACCTTGAGGGCGTCGAACACCTGCTCGCCGCGCTGGACTGCGCCACCGAGGAACTGCGGGCCGGCAGCGGTGAGGCGCCGACCCTGGTCGTCTGCGACTACGGGCTGGGCGGGCTGCCCACCCCCGTCCGCACCTGGCTGGTGAGGAACCGGGAGCGGTACGCGACGGTCGCGCTGGACGCCCACGACCTGGCCGACTGGCGGGGCCTCGCGCCGACCGTGGTCACCCCGAGCTTCGCCGAGGCGACGCGTCTGCTGGCCCGTGCCGCCGCCGACGCCCCGGCTCGGCCGGCCGGCGCCGGCCTGCACCTGGACCATCCGGACGGCGACCCGTCCGACGGCCCGTCCGAGTTGACCGTCGGCGTCGCCCCCGGCGAGGGGACGATCGGCGTGGCCTCCGGCGACGGGCCGGCCGGTGGGACCACGCGGCCGGGTGGTCCGACCCGACCGGGGCCGACCGGTGAGCCGACACCCGGCGAGGACCGGGTCGCCATGACCGGGGACGGCCTCAGCGTCACCGGCACCGGCGTGACCGTGAACGCCGACGCCGGTGAGGGGGTCGACCGGGCGGTGCTCGCCGAGTCCCGCCTCGCGGAGCTGCGGGCGCACACCGGGGCCGAGGTGGTCGCGGTGACCCTGGACACCGACGGGGCGGTGGTCGGCGGGCCCGACGGCGAACGCCGGCGCAGCCACAGCACCCCGGTCCCGGCGAGCCACGCCGTGGGTGCGGGGGACGCGTACCTGGCGGCGATGACGCTGGCGCTGGCCGCCGACGCGCCGCTGCCGACCGCCGCGCAGCTCGCCCAGCTCGCCGCCACGATCACCGTCTCGGACACCGGTACCTGCGTGTGCCGCCGCGAGGACCTGCTCGCGGCGTTGGACGCCCCGCTCGACACCGCCGGCCGGCAGGCCCTGGTCGGTGCCGCCGAGCTGGAGACCATCGTCGCGGAGCATCGGAGCGCCGGCCGGTCGGTGGTGTTCACCAACGGCTGCTTCGACGTGCTGCACCGCGGTCACGTCCGCTACCTGGAGCAGGCGCGGGCGCTCGGTGACCTGCTGGTGGTGGCGGTCAACTCCGACGGGAGCGTACGCCGGCTCAAGGGCACGGACCGGCCGGTCAACCCGGTCGAGGACCGCGTGGCCCTGCTGGCCGCCCTCGCCTGCGTCGACCACGTGGTGGTCTTCGAGGAGGACTCGCCGTCCCGGCTGATCGAGGTCGTCCGCCCCGACGTGTACGTCAAGGGTGGCGACTACCCGCCGGAGATGGTTCCCGAGGCGCCGCTGGTGCGCCGGCTGGGTGGGCAGGTCCGCACCCTGGGGTACGTGCCGGACCGGTCCACCTCGGCGATCATCGACCGGATCCGGGCGCACGGGCACGACCTCTCCTCCCCGGTGGCAGGTCAGGCGTGAACCGGCCGCTCGACCTCGGCTCGCCCGAGGAGTTCCGCGCCGCGCGCCGCCTGGACGTGCTGGTCCCGACGCGCAACCGGCCCGCCGAACTGGCGGTCACCCTCTCCGGGCTGGCCGCGCAGGAGGGCGTCGGAGAATTCGGGGTGGTGGTCAGCGACCAGTCCGACGGCGAGGCCGCATACCGGCATCCGGCGGCGGCGACGATGGTCCGGGCGCTGCGCCACCGGGGGCACCCGGTGCTGCTGACCCGCCGGCTGCCCCGGCGTGGACTGGCCGAGCACCGGGCCGCGCTGCTGGCCGCCTCCGCCGCCCGGTACGTCCTCTGCCTCGACGACGACGTCTGGCTGGAACCGGGCGCCCTTCGCCGGTTGGTCACGGCGATCGAGGAGCTGGGCTGCGGCTTCGTCGGCAACGCGGTGCACGGGCTGTCGTACGACGACGACGTGCGTCCGGAGACCCACCGGCACTACGAGGAGTGGGACAGGCCGCCGACGCCGGAGCGGATCCGCCCCGGCACGCCGGAGTGGCAGCGGGCGTCGATCCACCCGGCGGCGAACCTGCTGCACGTGACCCGGAAGCTCCGCCTGGCGCCGGGGGCGTGGCGGGCGTACAAGGTCTCCTGGATCGGCGGGTGCGTGCTCTACGACCGGGCGAAGCTGGTCGACTCGGGTGGGTTCGAGTTCTGGCGACGGGTGCCGGACAACCACCAGGGCGAGGATGTCGCCGCCCAGCTCGCCGTGTTGGCGCGCCACGGCGGCGCCGGTGTCCTGCCCAGCGGCGCGTACCACCTGGAGTCGCCGACCACGGTCACCGAGCGCGACGTGGAGGCGTGGGAGATCGTCCTCGCCGACGAGGACGCTCCGCAGCCGGCCTGACGCGGTGTGATGCGGTTGTTAAGCGGGGGCCCTTCCTCTACCGCAGGCGTTAAGAAGGTGCCCTTCCTTACAGTAGTTCGCGGGCCGCCTCCAGCACCTCGACCAGCGGCACGTCGGTCACGAACGAGTCCCGGTGCGGGCACTCGCCGTCGCCGGGGCGGTGCGGGTAGATGCCGGGAGTGCAGTCCACACCGCACACCGGGCAGTGGACGGTCCAGGAGCTGATCGGGCGGTGCCGGGCGCGCAGCGGCGTCGCGGTGTTGATGAGGTTGCCGACCCAGAAGATGCCGACGGTCGGCGTACCGACCGCGGCGGCCAGGTGCAGCGGGCCGGTGTCGTTGGAGACCACCAGCGCACAGCCGGCGTAGCAGCCGGCCAGCCCACCGAGGCTGAGAGTGCCGACCTGGGGACGGACGGGCACCCCGGCCGCCTCGACCACGCGGTCCACCACCTCCCGCTCGGCGGGCGTGCCGGTGACCAGCACCTCGTACCCGTCGCCGTGCAGCTCACGGGCCACCTCGCCGAAGCGCTCCGCCGGCCACCTTCGCCGGGTGTCGGTGGCACCGGGGTGCAGCGCCACCCGGGGCCGCTCCGCGGGGCCGAGCACCTCGTCCGCCTCGGCCCGGTCTGCGTCGGTCACCGCGAGCGTCGGCACGATCGTCGTGGCCGGGGCACCGACCAGCGCCGCCACCTCCAGGTAGCGGATCACCTCGTGCTGGTAGTAGACGTAGCGGATCCAGCGGTCCAGCGGCGGCGCGTCCTCGGCGCGGAGACCGGCCGTGATCCGCGCGCCGAGCCCGCTGACGATGGGGTTGGAGTTCGCCCCGCCGCCGTGCACCTGCAACGCCAGGTCGAAGCGTTCCTTGCGGGCCGCCGCCAGGAAGCTGTCCAGCGTCGACTCCGGCTCACCCGGATCCGGTGCCCGGATCCCGGGCGCCGGCGGCACGACCAGGACGCGGTCCACCGGGCCGGGCCGGTCGCGCCAGAGCTTCGCGTGCCAGGGCGCGCCGATCAGCACGATCTCCGCCTCCGGGTACGCGGCCCGCAGCGCGTCCAGCGCCGGCAGTACGAAGATGAAGTCACCGAGCGCGTTCGCGCGCAGGACCGCGATCCGTTCGACGTCGGGCACACGCTCGGCGGTCGGGCCGAGCAGGTTCGGGGTGACCACGTGCCCGCTACGGCCGGTCGATCTCGACCGAGGTGTCCGGGTGGTGCAGCTCCCGGTCGGCGGCGGGGTCGATCACGGTCGGCGTACCCCCGGAGGCGCCGGAATCCCGCGGCCCGGCACGGCCGACGGTGATGGTGCGCGGCGCGGGCCGGGACGCCCGGGGCAGGTGGACCCGCAGCAGACCGTGGTCCATCACGGCGTCGATGGCGTCGGGGTCGACGCGGGACGGCAGGTCGACCCGGTACTCGAAGCCCCGGGTCTCGAAGCCGCCCGGGATGCCGTGGTCGGCGTTGACCTCCGCCTCGGAGCGGGCACGGACGCACAGCTCCCGGTCGTCCAGCTCGACCGCCACCTCCTCGGGTGCCACGCCGGGCAGCCGGACGACGACCTCCCAGCCGTCGCTTGTCTCGCTGAGTTCCACGTCCGACGGGCCGGACCGGCCTCCGACCAGCCGGCTCAGCTCGGACCGCAGGGACTGCAACTCGCCCATCGGATCCCAGCCCTGCTGCCGGCCGCGCCAGCCCCGACCGAAACCACTGCCGTGTTCGCTCATCGCTGTACCTCTCCGATCCGGTGGGTGGTCGCCGGCGGTCGCAGGGAACTGGGGGCGTCCAGGCCGGCCTCGCGGTCGACGCCGACGCCGAGGCGGTCGACCAGTTCACCGCCGAGCCAGGCGCTGACGCCGAGAATGGCCAAGGCGACCACCTCGATGGCGATCAGCGCGCCGCCGGCCGCTCGCGAGTCGGCGTTGAGCCGGACCACCCAGACCGCGGCGAAGAGCAGGATCACCGCGACGTTGGCCGCCGCGTGGGTGAGCGCCACCCGCTTCGCGCGGGTGCCGGTCGGGATGGCCAGCAGGTCGAACGTCCCGGCCACCGCGGCCAGCAGGCCGACGGCGAGACCGACGGTGATGTTCCAGTACGCGACCTCACCGAGGAAGTCCGGACCGCCCACGGTGTCGACGAGGTCGAAGAGCACCGCGGTGACCAGCAGGCCGACCGGGAACATCACCAGCATCGGGTGGACCGGGTGGCCCAGCACCTTCAGTCGGCTCTCCATGACCGGGCCTCCACTGCTCGGTGTTCCGCCGGCGGGTCGCGTGAGGCGGTACCCCCGACACCCGGGGACAAACCTCGCGCTGGTGGCGCGCGCCTAGGCTGACGAACGGTGGCCTTCCGCCACCGGAGTCAACGGTCGGGGGAGGAACACGTGACGGTGGAGATCACGACACACGAGGAACTGCGCGAGCTGCTCGGTACGCCCAACGCGCGCTCCGCTGCCAAGGAACGCACCCGCCTGCACGAACGGGACCGGCAGTGGCTGGCCGCGTCGCCGTTCTGCCTGGTCGCCACCGCCGGTGTGGACGGCACCTGCGACGTCTCCCCCAAGGGCGACCCGCCCGGCTTCGCCCTGGTGCTGGACGACACGACCGTCGCCATTCCCGAACGACCGGGCAACAAGCGGGCGGACGGCTACCGCAACATCCTGGACAACCCGCACGTCGGGCTGCTCTTCCTGATCCCCGGCCGTACCGACACCCTGCGGATCAACGGCCGCGCCCGGCTGGTCCGGGACGCGCCGTTCTTCGCCGACATGGTGGTCAAGGGTCACCGCCCGGTCCTCGCCGTGGTCGTGGAGATCGAGCAGATCTTCTACCACTGCGCGAAGGCGTTCCTCCGTTCCGCGCTGTGGCGGCCGGAGGCCTGGGCCCCCGACGCCCTGCCCACCCGGGCGCGTCTCGTCAAGGAGGTCGAGGCACCGACCGAGAGCCTGGAGGACCTGGAACGGCACTACGGCCCGGAGTACGCCACGAAGATCTACGTCTGACCAGCGCCACGTTTGAGTCCCCGCCTCGGGGTACTGATTTCTTCCGACGGCCCGCCGCACCCCCGCGGCACCACCCCCTGGAAACGGGTCGAAGGAAGGACGTGCCTCCCATGCCCACGCGAAACAGCTCGGGATCGACCGCGACCAAGAACCCTCCGGGCAACCAGACTCCCAACACGCCGGACATCAACGAGAGTGAGATCGCCCGGCTGAAGGTCGACCAGTTGCGTGACCGGCTGCGCCGCCGTGGTGTCACCGACACCGCCGACATGAAGAAGGACGACCTGGTCGAGGCTCTGATCAAGGCCATGAAGGACGGTGCCTCCACCTCCTCGGGCGGCGCGAAGTCGACCGGCGGCAGTGCGAGGTCCGGCAGCGCGTCGGACAACCCGCCCGGCAACCAGACGCCGAACACCCCGGACATCAACGAGAGCGAGATCGCCCGGCTCAAGGTCGACGACCTGCGTACGCGGCTCCGCTCCCGGGGCGTCACCGACACCGCCGACATGAAGAAGGACGACCTGGTCGAGGCCCTGATCAAGGCCATGAAGGACGGCTCGGGCGGCTCCGGCGCGTCCGGGTCCTCCGGTGGCGGCGTCCGGACCGGTTCCCACACGTCCAGCTCGGTGAAGTACTCGCAGGAGATCCGCTCGGTCGACGACGAGGCGGAGCGGCCCGGCCGCAGCCTGGTCACCACCGACCACGACGTCATCCGCCAGTGGGCGGAGGCCCGCAAGGGTGTGCCCTGCACCGTCGACGGGACCGAGCACGACGGCCACGCGGGCGTGCTGCGCTTCGACTTCCCGGCCGGCGGCCGGGAGGACCGACTGCGCGAGATCAGCTGGGAGGACTGGTTCGACGCCTTCGACCGGCGTCGCCTGAACTTCATCTACCAGGAGGAGCGCTCCGACGGTAAGCAGAGCAACTTCTTCCGCCTGGAGAGCCCCGACCGCGAGGACGGCTGACCCCCACCCGTACGCCGAACAGGCCCGGACCGGCACCCGCCGGTCCGGGCCTGCGTCGATCCGGGCCTGCGTCGGTCCGCCCTGGACGATCGTGAAGTTCCTGGTTGGGTCCCCTCGTCGAGGGTAGGAGTTCTGATGACAGAGGTTCGACCTGACGAGAGGATTGCCCATGACCACCACGGTCGAGAAGTCCATCGAGGTCCAGGTCCCGGTCAGCACCGCGTACAACCAGTGGACGCAGTTCGAGGAGTTCCCCCAGTTCATGGGGGCCGTCCGGGAGGTCCGGCAGCTCGACGACAAGCGGATGCACTGGGTTGCCGAGATCGCGGGCGTACAGCGCGAGTGGGACGCGACCGTCCTGGAGCAGGTACCCGACACGAAGGTCGCCTGGGCGGCCACCGAGGGCGCGACCAATGCCGGCGCGGTCTACTTCACCCCGGTCGGCACGGACCGCACCATGGTGCGGCTGCACCTGGAGTACGAGCCGGAGGGCCTGGTCGAGAAGGCCGGCGACAAGCTCAACATCGTCGAGAAGCAGGCCGAGTCCGACCTGAAGAAGTTCAAGTCGTTCATCGAGAGCCGGGGCACGGAAACCGGATCCTGGCGCGGCACCATCGACAACGGTGTCGGCGTCGGCACGCCGGGCGTCGAGGACGCCGCGGCCACCCGGGGTGACAGCGGCAAGGCCGGCGTGTCCGGCAAGGCCGTGGCCGCCGGTGCCGCGGTGGCCGGAGTGGCGGCGGCAGGTGCCGCGGCAGCGGCCGTGAAGCACCGCTCCGGCACCGACGAGGACGACGAGCCGATCACCACCACGACCGAGACGGAGTACGTCGTCACCGACGAGTACGTCGTCACCGACGTCCCGGAGAGCGGCGTCGGCTACACCAGTGCCCCCGACCCGCGGCGCGGCCTCTGACCGGCCGCCACGCGTCCCCTGTCCAGGGCCCGGTCGGCCCCGCGCGTCGTTCGTCGACGTGGCGGGCCCGCCGGGCCCTGGCGCGTCCGTCGGTCCACCGTCAACGGACCTCCTCCAACCACACCCGCTCCGAGAAGCCGCCCCGCGCGGCCTTCTTCTCCCGCGCCGCCCGCGTCACGTCCTCCTCGGTGAAGCCGTACGCGACGGCCAACGCGGACAGCACCTCGTGCACGTCGGCCAGTTCCGCCAACCGCTCCTCCGGCTCCGCCGACCCCAGCTCGGTGGCCTCCTCGTGCAGCTTGGCGAGCAGCCCGGGCACCATCTCGGCGACGGTCAGCACCCGGGTCACCGGGGTCAGGCCGGCGGCCTCGACGATCTCCGGTATGCGGTCCCGGACGAGCTTGCGGTGGACCACGGCCTCCCGTTCGACACTCATCGGGCCATCCTGTCCGGGACCTCCGACACGGCCGTCGGGCCGCTTCCGTCCGGACCCGTCGGGGTCGACGCGGCGGCCCTCGTACCCCCGGGTCTTGTGCCCGGCTCGGTCACCGCGCGCCGTCGCCGAACCGGGTCGTCAGGTTGCCCGTCCCGTAGGCGACCCACGTGGCGCCGATCTTCTCGAAGGGCTGCACCACGTGGGCGTGGTGGCCGACGATCAGGTCGATGTCGGGTGCGGCCAGCAGTTGCCGGGCGAGGAGCCGGTCCCGATCCGATCAGGAATCGAGAAGCACCCAGGTTCCGCCGGTCCTAGCCTTTTCCCAGATGGCCGGCAGCACGCCGAGCCGCCCGCATCGAAAGGCAGTCCGGGATGGCCACGAAGAGTTCCACGAACCAGTCCGACGGCTTCACCGCCGAAGAGCGTGCCGCGATGAAGGAGCGGGCCGCCGAGCTACGCGCCGAGGGCAAGAAAGGCGCCAAGAAGGCCGACGGCCTCCAGGCGGTCCTCGATCGGATCGCGCAGATGGCACCGGGGGATCGTGAGCTGGCCGAGCGCGTGCACGTGACGGTGACCGCCAACGCCCCGGAGCTGTCGCCGAAGACCTGGTACGGAATGCCCGCCTACGCGAACGCGGACGACAAGATCGTCGTCTTCTTCCAGGACTCCGGGAAGTTCAACTCCCGGTACTCGACCCTGGGCTTCCAGGACACGGCCAACCTCGACGACGGGGACATGTGGCCGGCGTCGTTCGCGCTCAAGACGTGGAGTTCCACGGTGGAGAAGAGGGTCGCCGAGTTGGTGAGGGCCGCCGTCTCCTGACCGCTGCCACCGGGCCGGACAAGGCGGTCACGGGGCTCGCGTCGGCCGGCATGGCTGTACCGACGGCTGTACAGCCAATCGCTTCCGCACCACCGCGTCCGCCCCGTTTGGCATCATGATCCGCTCACCCCGATCGTGGAGGAGCGCATGGGCACCTGGGATGACGGTCCGTTCGACAACGACAGCGCCGCTGACTGGTGCGGCGACCTCCACGATGCCGATCCGTCGGCGCGGCCGGCAATGGTTCGTGCTGCGCTGACAACGGCAGCAGCGAACACCCGTCATCTCGACGCTGGCGTTGCCGCCGCGGCGATCGCCGCGTCGGCCGTCGTGGCATCTCACCTGCCCGGCGGAGACCCGATAATCTCGCCGTACGCACCGGACTTCCTGCTTGCTGGCGAATCCCTCGACCTTGAGGACGACCTGCCGCAGCTGGGCGTCGAGGCGCTTGACCGGGTCCTCAGCGACCAGTCGGAGTGGCGGAGCCTGTGGAGCGAAGCCGGGGTGGGTGAGTTCCCGCAGATCAACAAGCTCCGGGCAGTGCTGTCCGGCCGACCCGAACTGCCCGGTCAAACCGCACTGCTCTAGCTGGCCTTCATCGTCCGTCGACGACCTGTGCGACCGTCCACCGAGGGGTTGAAAGGTGACCCCCTGGCCGTCGATCCTTACCCATCCGGTCAGCCTGCAGTGATCTCCGGATGGTCGGAGCATGCGGTCTGGCCGGTTGTAAGTGCCGACTTTCCCCTGGTCAGGGCGGAAGTTCTCGTTGTGCTGCCGCTACGCTCTGGCCCACTTGGCGCCACCAGCGCATCGGCCGGTGACCGGGTTCCACAGCTCGTCATTTCCAGTCCAGGGGGACAGCTTGACCAGAAGATTGATCAGCATGATGTCGGCGCTCGCTCTCGCCGTCGGCGGAACCCTCGCCGCCGCCGCCCCGGCCCAGGCCGCCACGCCGCCCGTGATGATTACGAAGGTCTACTACAACTCGCCGGGCAGCGACACCGGCTCCAACACGAGCCTGAACGGCGAGTACATCCGGCTGACGAACACCCGCAGCACGGTCATCAACCTCAAGGGCTACTACGTCCGCGACAAGGCGGGCTACGTCTACTCGTTCGCGAGCGACTTCAAGGTCGCCGCCGGCAACAGCATCATCATCTACACCGGCAAGGGCACCAACGCCGGCACCAAGCGCTACTGGGGCCGCTCCTGGTACGTCTGGAACAACGATGGCGACACCGCCTACCTGCGGAACTCCGCGGGCAGCCTCGTCGACAGCTGCACCTGGGGCAACGGAAGCGGCTACACCAACTGCTAGAGCCACCCGGCTCCACCGCGAAGCGCCGGCCCATCGATCAGGTGGGCCGGCGCCCGCGTTCTGCCCAACCTCGCAACAAGGCCCAGGTCGAGATCGGCGATGAAGCCGGCGGCCTGGGCCTTTCCATCGAGCCGCCTGACGGAATCGAACCGTCGACCTACGCATTACGAGTCAGCCGCCCGGCGCTGGTCCACCTGCTCAACCGGGTGTCCCGGTCCGTCATTGTCCGCCGACGATCGCTGGTTTGGCTGCTCGATTGGCTGCTTCGCGGGAAACCATCCAGCCATGGAAGTGCGATGATCCTTGGATGAGTCGCCCATACGCCGCTTGGCTCGGCCTGGCGGTCGGGCTACTCGCCGGCTGCTCTGAGCCGGAGTACGTGTTACCCGACCGCGGCACCGCCGCTGTCCAGGCTGAAGAGGAGCGGCTCGCCTCACTTCTGCCTGGCAAGATTCTCAGCGGTCCGGGTACATGCAAGGTTCGACTGCTTGGACGGGAAGGTTCCTCGTCGTTCGCCTGGGCGCTGTGCGAAGGTGCACCGGAGGCGGGGGTTACATCGGGGGCCTCCTTGCCCGTGCGGGTAGATGGTGACCAGGTGACCCAACCTCTGGACGGGAGCGAGTACGCCGCGAGCGTGAAGCGCATGTTCCCCGCGAAGCTGGCAGAAGCAGTTCTCGACTCCCCCGACAGGATGCGTCCGTGAGCTGAGGGAGGCTCGATCGCCCGACTCGTGACGCCTCGCCTACAAGCTCTGTGCGTCCCGTCCGCGTGCGTCCGGGGAACGGCTGCACCCTCGGAGCTTTGTCCATGCCGGCGCTCGTTAGTCTGCTGTCGTCCGGCGCGGTTGCTGTCAGCATTGCTGTCGAGAGCCAACCCGCCGGCCGTCCAGGTCGCCCCCCCGCTGGGGGGAGCGATTCGACGCTGACAACTGGGCTGATCCGGGTCTGGTCTTTGCCACGGCCGTTGGCACGCCCATCCACCCGCGTAACGACTACCGGTCGTTCCGGGAAATCATCCGGCGGGCCGGCCTTCGGCAGGTCCGTCTTCACGACCTGCGGCACACGGCGGCCAGCGTCCTTCTCGCCCAGGGCGTGCCCGCCCGCGTCGTGACGGAGATCCTCGGTCACTCTCAGATCAGCGTCACTCTCAACATCTACGCACACGTGCCCCTGAGGTTGCGCGGGAAGCCGCGTCACGGTTGGAGGGGGAGCTGTGGTCCCGTGAGTAGGTTGGCTGCTCGCTTCGCTGCTCGGCCTGGCGAGGGCAAGCAAAAAGCCCAGGTCATGATCGGCGATCAAGCCGGTGACCTGGGCCTTTCTATGGAGCCGCCTGACGGAATCGAACCGTCGACCTACGCATTACGAGTGCGTCGCTCTAGCCGACTGAGCTAAGGCGGCAACGATTGTAAAGTGTAGTGCACGCCCCCCGCCCCGGCCGAACGGGATACCTCCCACCCGCAGGAACCGGACGGACGGCACGATCGGACGTCCACCGGACAGCGACACCGGCGCACCGGTACTACGCTCCGGCGGATGACGGACGATCCCGAGCCGCCCGGCGGGGCCACCCCACCCGGTCCACACGCCAGCGAGGCCGCCGGCGGACGGCAGGCCCGCCGCCCCCGCAGCACCGATCCGCTCGAGCTGGGCTTCACGCCGCGCAAGCCGGTCCCGTGGCTCGCGCCGTTCCTGTTGATCAGCACCGGCATCCGTACGCTCCTCGCGATGCTCTTCGGCGCGTACCTGGACAAACGGGAGCTGCAGAACTCCCTCGACGCGAAGATCGGCAAGCAGATCGGCCCGGACGGCGGGCTCTGGCTGGACTACGTCGCCGACCTGGGCGACGGCTTCAACGCCACCTACTCCGTCGCGTACCTGCTGGCGCAGCCGGAGCTGGAGGTCGACGGGCATCGGCTGCCCCGCGCGCAGACCCTCGTGATGGGCGGGGACCAGGTCTATCCGTCGGCGGCGTTCGAGGCGTACGAGGACCGCTGCAAGGGGCCCTACCAGGCCGCGCTGCCGATCACCCCCTCGCCGCGGCCCACGTTGTTCGCGGTGCCCGGAAACCACGACTGGTACGACGGCCTGACCGCGTTCCTCCGGCTGTTCGTCCGGTCCCGGGACCGCCACTTCGGCGGCTGGGTGACCGGCCAGTCCCGCTCGTACTTCGCGGTGGAGCTGCCGGCCGACTGGTGGCTGCTCGGCCTCGACGACCAGTCCGGGTCGTACCTCGACGATCCGCAGCTCACCTACTTCGACACGGTCGCCGAGCGCCTGGGGCCGCAGAGCAGGGTGATCCTGGCCGTGCCGGCACCGACCTGGGTCAAGGCCGTCGACCACCCCACGGCGTACGACTCGATCGACTACTTCATCCGTACGATCGTGGCGCCGACCGGGGCGCAGGTGCGGCTGCTGGTCTCCGGCGATCTGCACCACTACGCCCGGTACGCCGGCCCGGACCGGCACCTGGTCACCTGCGGGGGTGGCGGCGCGTATCTCTACCCGACGCACAAGCTCCCGGAGCGGATCGAGGTGCCGCCGCGGGACACCCTCGCCCGGCGCGCCAGCGTCTCCCACCCGTACGACCTGGCGGGCCGCTACCCGGACGCGAAGCGGTCCCGGCGGCACGGCTGGGGGATCTTCGGCCGGCTGCCGCTGCGCAACCCGGGCTTCACGACGCTCCTCGGCACCCTGCACACGCTGCTGATGCTGGCGATGGCCGGCGTCGCGTCCCATCGTGACGGCACCGACCAGCGTCTGTTCAGCGTGCCACTGGTGGCGATGCTGCTGGTGACGCTGCTCGGCGCGGCGGTCTTCGCGAAGCCGCCGAGCGCGGGCGGCAAGCGGCGCGCCCGGCACTGGGTCCTCGGACTGGCCCACGGCACGGCCCACATCGGACTGGCCGTCGCGGGCACGTGGGCCTGGCTGTCGCTGCCGTTCTACGACTGGCCGTGGCCACTGCCGGCGGTCGCCGCAGCGGTGCTCTACGGCCCGGTGATCGGCCTGGTGGCCAGCCAGGTTGTGGCCGCGTACCTGCTGGTCGCGGGCGCTTTCGGGGTGAACGTCAACGAACTCTTCGCCGGGCAGGGCATCGAGGACGCCAAGGCGTTCCTGCGGATGCGTATCGACCCGGACGGCACCCTGACGCTCTACCCGATCGCCGTCGACCGGGTGTCCCGCGCCTGGCAGGTGAACCCCGACCAGTCCCCCACCGCCAGCTGGCTGGCCCCGAGGACCCCCCTGCTCCCCCGCCTGGCCGAACCCCCCGTCCGCATCTCCGAACCGACCCCTCCACAAAGTTGATCAAGGAGTTTGCGTCAGCAGAACGGCGAATCCTGACGCAAACCTCTTGATCAACACAGTGGGGGTGGGGGCCGGGGGGTGGGGGGGTTAGGGGTTAGGGGTTGTAGTGCTGGTCGTGGGACTGGCGGGGGGCGCAGACGGAGGCGCGGGAGCAGGAGCAGCGGGAGCCGTCGGCGTCGAGGCGGACGGTGACCGAGTCGCGGGGAACGCTGTGGCCGACCACCCGGCCGTCGCCCTCGGGTGTGGTCACGCGGGCACCGATGGACGGTGCCGACTCCTGGAAGCGCTGGTAGAGAGGGTGTTCGTACTTCAGGCAGCACATCAGCCGGCCGCACGCCCCCGAGATGCGCAGGGGGTTGAGGGGCAGGTCCTGGTCCTTCGCCATCCGGATGGTCACCGGCTCGAAGTCGTTGAGGAACGTCGCGCAGCACAGGTCCCGGCCGCAGGAGCCGATGCCGCCCTGCACGCGGGCCGAGTCGCGGGCGGAGAGCTGACGCAGCTCCACGCGGCAGTGCAGGGTCGCCCCGAGGTCACGGACCAGCGACCGGAAGTCCACCCGGTGCGGCGCGGTGAAGTAGATGGTGCTGCGCTCGCCGCCGCTCTCGGCCTCGCCGAGCACGTGGTCGACGGCCACCACCTTCATCGGCAGGCCGTGCTCCCGGATCAGCCGCTTCGCGGCGACCTTCGCCTCGGCCTTCCGCCGCCGCAGCGCCTCGTCGCGGCGCAGGTCCTCCTCCTGGGCGAGCCCCGCCAGCCGGGGGAACCCGTCGGTCTCCTCGGTGACCCACTGGGCGGCCCAGACGCACTCGGCCACCTCCGGCCCGTCGTCGGTCGGCACCAGCACCTTGTCGCCGACCTGGGGGCTCAGATCACCCGGATCCAGGTAGTAGAGGCGCCCGTACCGCTGAAAGCTGACCGCGCAGAGCATGCCCATTCCCTCACCCTACGTCCGCCGCCCGACCTCGGCGCGTCGACCGTCGCGGTACGACTACACCGCGCAGCCATCCACAGGGGTCGAGTTCACCAGCCGACGTGGGTCGGGGTGTCGTAGCGGGTGCGCTCGGCCGCCGGTGCCCGCCACCGGGACTCGGCCAGGCTGGGTGCCCACTCCCGCAGGATCGTCTCCGCCCCGTCGTACGCGACGCAGAGCACCGCCAGCACCCGCGCGGCGATCTCGGCGGCCTCGACTCCGCCCGGTGTCCCCGACGTACTCCGACCCGCCGTGCCGACCGACACCGAGGTGGCGGCGACGACGGTCACCGCCTCGGCCGAGCGGATCACGTCGGCCAAGGCGCGGGCCAGTGCCAGCCGGCTGCCCTCCACCCAGGAGGCGAGCGCGTCGGCGTACCCGGCCGTCGACTCCAGCCGACCCACCAGGCTCTCCGGCCCCTCGTCCAAGTGGTGCAGCAGGGCGGTGCGCGCCTGTCCGTACGCGGACGCGGCCGGCCCGGACCAGAGGACCGGGTCGGTCAGCGTGGCGGACACCTCGTCGTACCCCCGGACGAGCCGGCGCACCGCGTGGCCGGCACCGGCCAACGGCGCCGGGTGCAGGTCGATGAAGCTGCGCACGGCCTCGCCGGGGAGCACCTGCATCCGGCGCAGCAGCGGCCAGACCCGGTGGCCGTCGGGCGCACCGGCGGCGAGCAGCGTGTCGACGCGGCGCAGCAGGTCCAGACCCGGCTCGGCGAGCCGGTCCAGCGCGTCCATCACACCTCCCCGGCGAGACGCCGCCGGGCGGCCCGGTCGACGTCGGCGTAGCGGTCGGCCGCGTCCCGTACGGCGGACGCGGCGGCGGCGAGCCGGTGGGCGGCGGCGTGGGCCTCGCGGGCGCGGTCGCCGGTGGCCGCCGTCCACTGCCGGTGCAGGGCGCGCCCGATCTCGCCGGGCCGTCCGACGGCGTCGGCACCGAAGGCGGCCTGGGCGGGGTCGGCCGCGGTGACCGTGCGGGCCACCCCGGCCACGGTCTCGCCGGCCGAGTCCAGCCGTGCGGCCAGGGCTCGCAGGTCCTCCATCTCAGGCCCCCGCGAGCGGGCGGTAGGCGGTGAAGGTCTCGTTGTGCAGCTTCTCCCGGGCCCACTGGGCGGCGTCGGCGGCGGCGGTCACGGCGGCCTGCACGGACGCGGCGACCTCCCGGGGATGACGGTTGTGCAGCGCGCCGAGGAAGCGCACGTCGGTGATCGAGCCGCCCGCCGTCACCACCACCTCGACCAGCCCGTCGGGCGAGCGCACGGTGACCTCGACCGTGGCGACCGCCTGGTCGAACTCGGCCTGGAGGGACTCGATGCGGCGGTAGCGCCGCACGGCCTCCTCGATCCAGGCCTCGTCGATCTCGCCCCGCGGCATCGGCGGACTCCTCCCCGGCGATCGTCACTCAGCGTGCCGCAACCGTCACAACGGCACACCGGACCGTACCGCACAGGAATCGCAGGTGTCGATGCCTGTGGACAACGGGACGGTCGGGGTCAACCCTTCCACAAAGCGAGCATCATCGCCTCCACGGCGATCCGCGGCTTGACGTTCGCCTCGATCGCCGCTCGGCACTCCAGCACCGCCTCCAGGCGGCGAAGCGCCCCCTCGGCGTGCCACTTCTGCGCGCCGGCCTCGGCGATCGCGGCGGTGTCGGTGTGCACCGGCGCGACGGGGGCACGCAGCGCCATGGTGAGCGCGTCCCGGTAGAAGCCGGCCAGGTCGACCAGGGCCCGGTCCAACGCGTCCCGTTGCGCCCGGGTGGCCCGCGACTTCTGCCGCCGTTCCAGGTCCTTGATCTGCCCGGCGGCGCCGCGCATCGCACCGGCAGCGCCCCGGCCGGTGCCGCCCGCCCCGAGTGCGGTCTCCAGTGCAGCACGCTCGGCGGCGTCGGTCTCCGCGACCGACGCCTCGGCCTCCGCCTCGGCGGCCTCGATCAGTGCCGACGCCGCGTCGAAGGCGGCACCCACACCGGTCAGCCGGCGCGGCACCGCCAGCACCGCGTCCCGGCGCTTGCGCGCCTCGGGGTCACGGGCCAGCCGCCGGGCCCGACCGACGTGCCCCTGCGCGGCCGCCGCCGCCCACCGGGCCACGTCCGGCGCGACGCCGTCCCGCCGGGCCAGCACCTCGGCGACCGCGTCGGGCGGCGGCTGCCGCAGCGGTACGACCCGGCAGCGCGACCGGATGGTCACCGAGATGTCGTCCGGGTGGATGGACGGCGCGCAGAGCAGGAAGACCGTACGCGGGGGTGGCTCCTCGACGGCCTTGAGCAGCGCGTTGCCGGCGGCCTCGGTGAGCCGGTCCGCGTCCTCGATCACGACGACCTGCCAGCGCCCGCCGGACGGGGTGCTCGCGGCCCGCAGCACCAGCGCCCGCATCTCGCCGACACCGATGGACAGCCCCTCCGGGACGACCAGCCGGACGTCGGCGTGGGTGCCGGCCATGGTGGTGTGGCAGCCGGGACAGGTGCCGCAGCCGGTGCCGTACGCGCACTGGAGGGCCGCCGCGAAGGCGCGCGCGGCGACCGACCGGCCCGAGCCGGGCGGCCCGGTGAAGATCCACGCATGGGTCATCCCGGCCCCGGGATCGCCCGGGGCAGCGCCCTCCTCCACCGAGGTGGGGCCGCGCAGCACGGCATTGGCCGCGGCGGCGGCCCGGCGCAGCGTGTCGACCGCCTCGTCCTGCCCGACCAGGTCGGCGAAGACGTCCGGCATCAGGTCCGATGCTCCATCGTCACCAGCTCCGAGTCGGATAACTCGGGCTGCACCGAGGTGTCCGGGCCGTGCGCGGGACGCGGGTGCACGATGCCGGCGGGGTTGCCGAGCATGCCCTCGACCCGCGTGGCGACCGCCTCGGCCAGCTCCTCCACCGGGCGGGAGGCGTCGAGCACCAGGTACCGCTTCGGGTCGTTCGCGGCGAGGTCGAGGAAGGCGTACCGGACGCGCTCGTGGAACGTGACGGACTCGGCCTCCAGCCGGTCCGGGCCCTCGCTGCGCGCCGCCACGCGGGACAGCCCGGTCCGCGGGTCGACGTCGAGGAGTACGACCAGGTCGGGCTTGAGCCCACCGGTGGCCCAGGAGGAGAGCCACGAGACCTCGTCGACCGGGAGCGTCCGCCCGGCGCCCTGGTACGCCAGGGACGAGTCGACGTACCGGTCGCTGATCACGACCGCGCCCCGGACGAGAGCGGGCCGGACGACGGTGGCCACGTGGTGCGCCCGGTCGGCGGCGTAGAGCAGCGCCTCGGCGCGGGGCGACGGCGCGTCGGAGCCGGGCTGCCCGAGCAGCAGCGACCGGATCCGGTCGCCGACGGCGGTGGCGCCCGGCTCGCGGGTGACCACCACGTCCCGGCCGGCGTCGCGCAGCCGGTCGGCCAGCGCCACGAGCTGGGTGGACTTGCCGGCGCCCTCACCGCCCTCGAAGACCACGAAGAGTCCGGCGGAGACGAACGGCTCGGCCGGCATCAGCGGACGGCCCCGGATCGAGCCCCACAGGTCCGCCAGGACGGGCACGCCCTTCTTGTCGTCCATCTGGCCGAACGCGCTGATCCCGGCGAAGATGCCGGCGGCGCCTGCGGCCAGCAGCAGCAGGCGGGTGGACGAGATGGAGACGCCCAGGTCGGCGATCTCGAACGTGCGGGAGCCGCCGACACCGGCCAGGAGGCTGCCCAGGCCGATCGCCAGGATCAGCACCAGCCGGGTGCCGATCTGCACCACGGCGAAGACCCGGCCGCGGACCTCGTCGGCGATCTCGCCGCCGAGCAGGGTCGTGCCGGAGAGGAAGGCCATGCCGGCTCCGGCGCCGACCAGGATCGCGCCGACCATCGCCATGGACAGGTGGATCGCGAAGGCCAGCGTCATCACCGCGGCGCTGGCGAGCACGATGCTCATGCCGAACCAGCGCCGCCGGGACATGTCCTTGACGATCATCGGGCCGAGCCCGAGGCCGACCGCGAGGCCGATGAAGATCGCGCCGAAGAGCAGGGAGAAGGCGGCGTCACCGGCGCCGAGCGAGTTGGCGAAGAACCGGGCGGTGCCGATCACGATGCCGCCACCGGCGAACGCGCCGAAGATGCCCAGCACCAGCCCCCGGACCAGCGGCGTCTTGCCGACGAACCGCCAGCCCTCGGTGAACTGGCGCAGCATGCTCTGCTCGGCCTGCCTCCGCTCGGCCGCCTGGCCCTGGCTGATCTCCTTGATGCCGAACGCCACCACCAGCGCGGTGGCCAGCCGGGAGAGTGCGTTGAACCAGAGGGCGAGTTGGGCTGGTTCGGCCCAGTTCGCCAGGTCGCCGCCCGCCGCGCCCCGAACGGACGCGTCCAGGGCGGCGAGGATCAGCGCGGCCAGGATCGGGGTGAGGCCGTAGGTGGTGATCAGCGTGAGCTGGTTGGCCGCCTCCAGCCGGGCCCGCGGGATGAGGTTGGGGACCGCGGCCTCCTTGGCCGGGATCCAGAGCAGGGTCAGCGACTCGATCAGGAACGTCGCCACCGTGGCCCAGCCGACCACCACGGCCCCGCTCGCGCCGAGCAGCAGCACCGTGGGGATCGAGGCGAACAGCACGAAGCGCAGCACGTCGCAGATGACCATGGTCCAGCGCCGGTCGAACCGATCGGCGAGCACGCCGGCGATCGGCCCGAGCACCAGTGCGGGCAGCAGCCGGATCGAGATGACGCCACCGAAGGCCGCGCCCTTGGCCGTGCTCCCCTCGACCTGGTCGGCAGCGAACAGCGCGGTGGCGAGGAGGCCGAACCAGTCGCCGAAGGAGGCCACGCCGAGCACGATCCAGAGCCGGCGGAACGGCCGGATGCGCAGGACCGAGCGGATCGCCGCGTACCCGGAGTGGTCGGGCTGCCCGCCGGTCTGGTTGCCGTTGCCGCCGGTGGAGACGCCGGACGTGGACGCGCCGGGCTGGTCGCCGGACGTGGGTCGGCCGGGCTGGTCCCGGGACGGCGACACGCCGGGCGACTCGCCGTTCTGCTGGCTTTCGATGGCCGTACCTCCACGTGGCGGCCCATCGCTGGGCATTCCCGGTGCAACACTCTAGACCCGGCGGGAGGCTTCCCCGCCGCGACATTCTCCTGCTCGCCGAGCCTAGGCCGCCGCGACCACCGCCCGCAGCCCAGACAGAAGCGAGGGTATTTCGCATTGACCGCCGGACAGTTAGCGTGCAGACCGTGGCCACCGAAAGTGACATAGCGCGCGATCGACTCGACCGGGCGACCGCGCACCTCGACCCGCCGTACGCGGTGGTCGACCTCGAGGCGTTCGACGCCAACGCGACGGCGCTGGTCGACCGCGCCGCCGGCAAGCCGCTGCGGGTCGCGAGCAAGTCGGTCCGCAGCCGGGACCTGATCCGCCGTGCGTTGGGCCGGCCCGGCTGGCACGGCGTGATGGCGTTCACCCTTCCCGAGGCGATCTGGCTGGTCCGGTGCGGCGTGACCGACGACGCACTGGTGGCGTACCCCACGGCCGACCGGACGGCCATCGCCGAACTGGCCGCCGACCCGACCCTCGCCGCGGCCGTGACCCTGATGGTGGACGGCAGCGACCAGCTCGACCTGGTCGACGCCGTGGTGCCACCGGGGCGTCGGCCGGCGCTGCGGATCTGCCTCGACCTGGACGCCTCGTGGCGCCCCCTGCGCGGGCGGGTGCACGTCGGGGTCCGCCGCTCACCCGTGCACAGCGCCCGGGCCGCCGGGGCGCTCGCCGCCGCCGTCACCGGCCGCCCCGGCTTCCGGCTGGTCGGCCTCATGTCGTACGAGGCGCAGATCGCCGGCCTGGGCGACGCGCCGCCGGGGCGGGCGGTGCTCGGCTCCGCGATCCGGCTGGCCCAGCGCGGGTCGTACCGCGAGCTGCTGGCCCGGCGGGGCGCGGCGGTGGCCGCCGTCCGCGAGCACGCCGAGCTGGAGTTCGTCAACGGCGGCGGCACCGGCAGCGTGGCCGCGACCAGCGCCGATCCCGCGGTCACCGAGGTCACCGCCGGATCGGGCCTGTACGGGCCGACGCTGTTCGACGCGTACCGCGCCTGGCGCCCGACCCCGGCGGCGTTCTTCGCCTGCGCGGTGGTCCGCCGTCCCGCGCCCGGCCTGGCGACCGTGCTCGGTGGCGGCTGGATCGCCTCCGGCCCGGCCGAGGCCAGCCGGCTCCCCCGACCGTGGTTCCCGGCCGGGCTGAAGTTGATCGGCACCGAGGGAGCCGGCGAGGTGCAGACACCGCTGACCGGTGTGGCCGCCGGGACACTGCGGGTCGGTGACCGGGTGTGGTTCCGGCACGCCAAGGCGGGTGAGCTCGCCGAGCATGTCAACGAGCTGCACCTGGTGGGCGCCGACGCCGTGGCGGCCACCGTGCCGACCTACCGCGGCGAGGGTAAGGCGTTCCTCTGACCTGCGGGCGGGCTTCCCGCTCCCGCGGTGTTCCGGGTGCGGAAGCCCGCCGGGTCCGGGCCGATTGCGGGCGGTCCGGCGCCGGCGGGTCCCCTCGTCAGGCGGGCTGCACCACGTCGGCCCGCTCGGCCGGCCGGTCGACGATGTGCCGCGCATTGACCTGTCGGTGCAGGTACTCACGGATCAGCGCCTTCGCCTCGGTCAGCACCCGGTCGTCGCCGTCCTGCTGGCGGCGGAACGCCAGCTTGATCAGCGCGTCGGCCGCCTCGACGGCGATCTCCAGATAGAAGCGCAGCTCGGGGACGTCGGTCAGCCCGAAGCGCTCGGTGAGGACGCGGGCCAGCTGGTCCGCGATCACCCCGTTGTTGTCCCGCTGCTCATCGAGCAGGTGCAGGTCGACCACGTCGCCGAAGTGCAGGGTACGAAAACCGGGGACGGTGCGGTGCATCGTGATGTACTCGTCGATCCCCGCGTCGACCCCGTCCCACCAGTGGGTCAGGTCGTCGGAGGCGAACCGCTCGTCGAGGCGCTGGAGGTAGGACTCCATGGTGCGCAGGGTCAGCGCCTGCACGATCGCCCGCTTGTCCGGAAAGAACTGGTAGACCGACCCGATCGCCACCTCGGCGCGCTCGGCGAGCAGAGTCGTGGTCAGCCCCTCGTACCCCACCTCGTCGACGAGCTCGGCGCACGCGTCCAGCATCCGCTGGACGCGCGCGACACTTCGACCCTGCACCGGAACGCGGCGCAGCGGCCCGGTCGTGGCGGCTGGTGTGGACACTCGGCGCCACCCCCCTTCGACGGATGAACATATCTGCACGTCACGAGTTCGTGACTACCGGTATAACGAGCGGGGTTCGATTGCGGTATTTACCAGGTACAACGTTCCTGATATGAAGACAGTTCATATTCATGTCGAGGAGTTTCCATGGCCGGTACCGCTTCTTCCACCGCCGGCTGGTCCAACTGGGCCGGCAACCAGCGTGCCACCGCCAGCGCCGTCCTCCACCCCGCCACTCTCGACGATGTCGTCGAGGCCGTCCGGGCCACCGCCGCCGCCGGCGGGACCCTCCGGCCGGTCGGCAGCGGCCACTCCTTCACGGCGGTGGCGGTCACCGACGACCGACGGATGGAACTGACCAGACTGGACACCGGCGTGCACGTCGACACCGTTCGCCGACTCGTCACCGTACCGGCCGGGACGACCCTGCACACGCTCAACGACCTGCTCGCCGCCCACGGTCTCGCCCTGCCCAACCTCGGCGACATCGACGCGCAGACCGTCGCCGGCGCGATCTCCACCGGCACCCACGGCACCGGGGCCGCCTACGGCTGCCTGTCCACGTTCGTCGAGGCGCTCACGCTGGTCACCGGCACCGGCGAGGTGCTGCGCTGCTCCGCCGACGAGAACCCCGACGTCCTCGCCGCCGCCCGCGTCTCCCTCGGCGCCCTCGGCGTGCTCACCGAGGTGACGCTGCGCTGCGTCGACGCCTTCGTGCTCCGCGCCCACGAGCGGCCGGCCCCGCTGACCGACGTCCTCGCCGAACTGCCCGACCTGATCCCCGGCCACGACCACGTCGAGTTCTACTGGTTCCCGTACACCGACCGCGTCCAGGTCAAGACCAACGACCGGGTGCCCTCCGACGACCGGCCGCTGCCTCGCTGGCGCGGCTGGCTCGACGACGAGCTGCTGGCCAACACCGTCTTCGCCGGCGCCTGCCGGCTCGGCCGCGCCGTGCCGGCGCTCGTACCCGCCATCAGCGCCGTCTCCGCGCGGGCCCTCACCGAACGCGTCTACACAGGCCGGTCCGACGCGGTCTTCTGCACTCCGCGCCGGGTCCGCTTCGTGGAGATGGAGTACGGGCTGCCGCGCGACACCCTGCCCGAGGCGCTGGAGGCGCTCCGGCGGATCGTCGACCGGCTGCCGTTCAAGGTCCTCTTCCCGGTCGAGGTCCGCTTCACCGCCGCCGACGACGTCTGGCTCTCCCACGGCCACGGGCGGGAGTCCGCGTACATCGCCGTCCACCAGTACGTCGGCACGCCGTACGAGCCGTACTTCCGGGCCTTCGAGAAGGTGGCCGCGGAGCTGGGCGGCCGCCCGCACTGGGGCAAGCTGCACTGGCGCGACGCGGAGTCGCTGGCTCCCGCGTACCCCCACTGGCGGGACTTCCAGCGCGTACGCAACCACCTGGACCCCCACCGCGTGTTCCAGACACCTCACCTGACCCGGATCCTCGGCTGACCACCGCGATCTTGGTACGAAACAGCCCCTCCAGGGGCCTTTCCGTACCAAGATCTCTTGGCTGTCCGGCCAGCCGCGGCGGGTATGGATCAGCCGGGCCAGCCGGCGGCGCGGAGAGCGGCGCGGACCTGTGTGACCACCTCGTCCGGCTGGTGCCGCAGAGCCCACGCGGGAAAGCGGAGCACACGGTCGCCCTCGACCCAGAAGGCGTTCTGACGTCGCATGTCCGCCCATGCTTGGGCCGGGTCGAGGTGGTGGGCGCCGTCGACCTCCACGTGCACTCTCCACTGCTCGAAGTAGACGTCCGGGTAGCGGCGGCGGCCGGTGGCGTCCGGGCGGACGCTCTGCCGGCTCGGCTCCGGCAACCCGGCGCGGCGGACCAGGCGTAGAAAATCGAGTTCGGCGAGTGAGTGGGCACCGCCCACGGCGTCGGCGACGGTCTCCAGGATCAGCCGCCGACGTCGGATGCGGGGTGCCCGCGCGATGACCCGGTGCAGGTCGGCCCCACCGACCAGGCGCTGCTGGAAAGCGGCGGCGACGATGGCGCGGGCCTCCTCGTCGGTCCCCGCCCACTGCGCCGCGTCCACGATCGACCGGCCCGGCATGGTCCGGCGCGGCTGGCCGACGGCGAGCACGTCCTCCACCGGCAGTCGGGTGCTCCGATGCGCCACCACGCCCTGCGGTAGCGACCCCCGTCGGGTGGCCGCCGGCAGCAGCAGATGGACGACCCGACTCGAGAAGCCACGCAGACCCCCCGCCTGCGCGGCCGTCAACCCGCCGAGCAGCGCATCCGGCCCGGCCGCGAGCACCGCGGCCCACGCGAGCTGGGTCGGACCGACCGGACCGTGGTGCGCGACGAACACCGCGCGGTGCAGCTGTCGCCAGCGCCCGGTGGACACGCGTGCCGGATCGCCTTGCGGGACAGGTGCCGTAGTGCCTGCCCGAGACCGATGACGTCCTCCTGACGGAAGAGCAGCCAGGTCAACTCGTCGGCGTCGTCGGTCGGCAGGGGGCGCCGTAGCGCCGCCATCGATCCATAGCTGTGCATCCCCACGAACCAAGGCTGCCCAACTCCGGCCCTCCGCCGCAGTCCCTGTGGACAACGTCGAGATCTTGGAAGGAAACGGCCCTCGGAGGGGCCGAAGCCTTCCAAGATCTCAGACGTGGGTCACTCGGGTGACGTGGTCGCCTTGCGCGGGGCGGCCTTCTTCGCGGGGGCCTTCTTCGCGGCCGTGGTCTTGGCCGTCGTGGTCTTCTTGGCGGCCGTGGACTTCGCCGCCGCCGTCTTCTTGGTGGCCGTGGCCTTCTTGGCCGGGGCGGCCTTCTTCGCCGCCGCCTTCTTCTTCGGGGCCGGTCCCTTGGCCCGCTTCTCGGCCAGCATCTCCGAGGCCTCCTCCAGGGTCAGGGCCTCCGGCGTCTGGCCGCGCCGCAGCGAGGCGTTGAACTCGCCGTCGGTGACGTACGGGCCGAACCGGCCGTCCTTGATCACCAGCGGCTTCTCGGTGAGCGGGTCGGCCCCCATCTCCCGCAGCGGCGGCGCGGCGGCGCGACGCTGGCGGGTCTTCGGGGCGGCGAGCAGGGCCAGCGCCTCGTCGAGGGTGACGGTGAACATCTTGTCCTCGGAGTCCAGCGACCGGAACTCCTCGCCCCGCTTCACGTACGGGCCGTAGCGACCGTTGTTGGCGAACACCTCGACACCGTCGGGGGCGACACCGATCAGCCGGGGCAGGCTGAGCAGCTTCAGCGCCTCGTCGAAGGTGAGCGAGTCCGGCGACTGCGAGCGCAGCAGCGACGACTTGCGCTCGCCGCTGGACACGTACGGGCCGAACCGGCCGGACTTGAGCACGATCGGCTCGCCGGTCGCCGGGTCGTCGCCGAGCTTGCGCTCGCCGCCGCCGCCGAGGAACAGCTCCTGCACCTTCTCCGGCGTCAGCTCGTCGGGCGCGATCCCCTCGGGGATGGGTGCCCGGTCGCCCTGACCGCCGCCCTCCTCACCCTCGGCCGGAGGCGCGGCCGGCGCGCCACCGGGCAGCTCACGCTGGAGGTACGGTCCGTAGCGGCCGACCCGGACGACGACCTCGCGGCCCTCGTCGTCGGTGAAGAGCGGGATCGAGTTCACGCTCCGCGCGTCGATCTCGCTGAGGTTCTCCGTCACCAGCTTCTTGAGCCCGCCCGCGTGGGCGATCGCCTGGTCGCCGGTGCCGTTGGTGCTGCCGAAGTAGAAGGCGGTGAGGAAGTCGACCGCGGCGTGGTCACCGCCGGCGATCTCGTCCAGCTCGTTCTCCATGCTGGCGGTGAAGTCGTAGTCGATGAGGCGCGGGTAGTGCCGCTCCATCAGCCCGATGACCGCGAACGCCAGGAACGTGGGGATCATCGCCTGGCCGCGCTTGGTGACGTACCCGCGGTCCTGGATCGTCTGCATGATCGACGCGTACGTGGAGGGCCGGCCGATGCCCAGCTCCTCCAGGGCCTTGACCAGCGACGCCTCGGTGTAGCGCGACGGCGGCTGGGTGTGGTGGCCCTGGGCCGCGAGCTCGTCGGCGGTGAGCGGCTGGTCCTTCACCAGGTTCGGCAGCCGGCGCTCGGCGTCCTCGGCCTCGGCGTTCTCGTCGTCGCTGGACTCGACGTACGCCCGGAGGAAGCCCGGGTCGGTGATCGTCTTGCCGGTCGCGCCGAAGTCGGCCTCCTCCTGCGCGGCGGTGACCGCGCGGATGCGCACCGACACACTGGAACCGACGGCGTCGGTCATCTGCGAGGCGATGGTGCGCCGCCAGATCAGCTCGTAGAGCTTGAACTCGTCGGCGGACAGTTCCTTGGCCACCTCGCCCGGGGTCCGGAAGTTGTCCCCGGCGGGACGGATCGCCTCGTGCGCCTCCTGGGCGTTCTTCACCTTGCCGGTGTAGCGGCGCGGCTCCGGCGGCACGCTGCGCTCGCCGTACAGCTCGACGATCTGTCGGCGGGCCGCCGCGATGGCGGTCTCCGACAGGTTCACCGAGTCGGTACGCATGTAGGTGATGTAGCCGTTCTCGTAGAGGCGCTGCGCGGTGCGCATCGTCTGCTGCGACGACAGGCGCAGCTTGCGGGCCGCCTCCTGCTGGAGGGTGGAGGTGATGAACGGCGCGTACGGGCGGCGGCGGTAGGGCTTCTCCTCGACCCGGGTGACGGTGAACGGCCGCCCCTCCAGGCGTGCGGCGAGCCCCCGGGCACCACTGGAGTCGAGGTGGACGACCCCGGCGCCAGGCTTCACGCGACCCGTGGTGGGCTCGAAGTCCTTGCCGGTGGCGATCCGGTCGCCGTTCAGCGCGACCAGCGTGGCGTTGAAGGTGCGCGGGCCCTCGCCGGCGTTCGCCACCGCGAGGGTGGCGAGGATGTCCCAGTACTCGGCGGTGCGGAAGGCCATCCGCTGCCGCTCCCGCTCGACCACGATCCGGGTCGCCACGGACTGCACGCGGCCCGCCGACAGCTTCGGCATGACCTTCTTCCACAGCACGGGGGAGACCTCGTAGCCGTAGAGGCGGTCGAGGATACGGCGGGCCTCCTGGGCGTCGACCAGGTCGCGGTCGATCTCGCGCGGGTTGGCCACCGCCGCCTGGATCGCCGGCTTGGTGATCTCGTGGAAGACCATCCGCTTGACCGGCACCTTGGGCTTGAGGGTCTCCACCAGGTGCCAGGCGATGGCCTCGCCCTCGCGGTCCTCGTCCGTCGCCAGGAAGATCTCGTCGACCTCCTTGGCGAGCTTCACCAACTTGCTGATCTGCTGCTTGCGGTCGGCGGAGACCACGTAGAGGGCGTGGAAGCCGTTGTCGACGTCCACCCCGAGGCGGGCCCACGGCTCACCCTTGTACTTCGCCGGTACGTCGGCGGCGTTGCGCGGGAGGTCCCGGACGTGGCCGAAGCTGGCCTCCACGACGTACCCCGGGCCAAGGTAGCCCGAGATCGTCTTGGCCTTCGCCGGTGACTCGACGATGACCAGACGGGTGGTTCCAGCGTTACTCGGCACGTCTCTCCCCGACCTCACTCCTGCTCGTGGCCTTCCAGGCTCCGGCTGGCGGCCACTTTCGCGCGGTGGCCCGATTGCGCACCGGCGGTCCGGACGTCCAACGTAACGCGCCGTCCACGTTTCCGGTTTCGCGGGCGACAAACCGCCCCGGTGGGACGATTGTCCGTCCCCTCCGGCCGCGCGGCGGACCGGACCGGCCGGACGGCGCCACCGTACACCGCGTCCGTGGCCGGAGGCGGAACACTGTGACGATGGCGGACCCCTCGGCCGAGGCGCATCCACCCGTTCGCCACCCGCACTGTCCTCTACCGGACAGCCCGCTCCACCCATCGATCATGGCATCGTCGGCGTCGCGGTGGAGGAAGGATCAGGATCGGGTGGGCCAGGCGGAGACGGGGGCGGCCTTCGGGCGGTCGCCCACGAGTTCGGCGAGTCGGGCGAGCTGGCGGCGCCCGGTGACCCGGTAGGCCGGGCCACCCGGGCCGTCGGAGACGGTGGCGCCGGGCAGGCCGACGGCGGCGAGCGCCGCGCCGACCCGGTCCCGGCCCTGCTCGTCGCCGGGGCCGAGGCGGAGCACGACGTCCGGCGGCTCGGGCGTGCCGGCCGCCGCCAGCCAGAGGCGCAGTCGCCGGCCGTTGAGGTGGAACCCGGCGGGGGGCCGCTTCACCGGGCCGTGCAGCCACGCCGCCGCGAGCGGTTTCAACAGCCGGGTGTACGAGGTGCGCACCGTGTGCCGCGCGTCGTCGGTCGCCTCCCAGCTCGCCGGAAGCCCGCGTTGCGCCAGCTCGGCGACGATCACGTGCACCCGCCACGCGGCGTCCAGCAGGACCGACAGCCGGGCCGTACCACCCATGACGGTCACCTCGGCGGGCCCGGCGAGCAGACCGGCGAGGTCGGCGAGGGAGGGGTCCGCGGCTTCCGCGCCGAAGAAGGCGAGCTGCCGGGCGGCGTCCTCGTCCCCCGGGCCGCCCGTCCCGTCCCGGTGCCCACCGACGGGACGGACCCCGGCGGCACGGGGCGACGGCGGGCGCGACTCCGCCGCTTCCGGGGCGGGCGCGGGGAACAGCGCCGGGAGCGCGTCGGCGTCCCGCTGCCCACCCGGACCGCTCAGCGACACTCGGGCACCTCGGCGAAGGCCCGCTTCAGCTCCTCGGAGCTGAGCCGGGTGGTGTCCAGCGCGCTGGCGTCGTACTCCTTGTTGAGGGTCTCCACCGCGGCCCGCACGCCGTCGTAGAAGGCGGTGGGCTGGCCGGTGCCGAGGTCGTCGATGGTGTCCCGGGCCTGGCCGTACGCATCGCGCATCTTCGCCAGCGACGTGCGGAACCCCTCGGACACCTCCGCACCGTGCTCGGCCTCGGGAACGCCGGCCTGCTCGACCTTGCGCCGGGCGGTCTCGCTGGCCCGCTCCGCGCCGTCGAAGAGCCGCACCAGGTTCTCCTTCGCCTGCGCGGGGGTGGTCTGCGCCGTCATCTGCTGGTCGGTGCTGCTGGTCAGCCGGCTGATCTCGGCGCGCCAGGGGGTGAGCGCCGAGCAGACCGACGCCGCCCACGCCCGGGGGCTCGGGCCCCCACCGCAGCCGGCGGCGACCACGACGACCGTGGCGAGGACCACCGTGAGCCTTCCGGCGGCTGACGCCCGGCACGTACGCATGCGTTGCAGCGTACGGCGTGCGGACGACGGCGGCACCGCTCAGGTTTGCCCCGTTGTACGCACCGGTCCCCGGCCGGCGGAGGGCCGACCGGGGACCGGTGCACGGACGGGTCAGACGTTGACCGCCTCCGGCCGCTGGTCCGGGCTGCCCGCCCCGGTGCCGGCGCCGGAGTCGTCCATCGCCACGCCCTTGCGCTTGCTGAACACCACGGCCGCGACGACGATCAACGTCGCCACCAGGGCGATCGTGATCCGCAGGCCGGTGTTCCGGTCGTCGCCCACGCTCCAGGCCACCACGGCCGGCGCGATCAGCAGCGAGACCAGGTTCATCACCTTGAGCAGCGGGTTGATCGCCGGGCCGGCGGTGTCCTTGAACGGGTCGCCGACGGTGTCGCCGATGACGGTCGCGGCGTGCGACTCGGAGCCCTTGCCGCCGTACGCGCCGTCCTCGACGAGCTTCTTGGCGTTGTCCCAGGCGCCACCGGAGTTGGCCAGGAAGACCGCCATCAGGGTGCCGGCCCCGATCGCGCCGGCCAGGTACGACGCCAGCGCGCCGGGCCCGAGGCCGAAGCCGACCGCGATCGGCGCGAGGATGGCCAGCAGGCCGGGGGTCACCAGCTCGCGCTGCGCGTCCCGGGTGCAGATGTCGACGACCTTGCCGTACTCGGGGCGCTGCGTGCCGTCCATGATGCCGGGCAGCTCGCGGAACTGCCGGCGTACCTCCATGACGACCGCGCCGGCCGAGCGGGACACCGCGTTGATGGCCAGCCCGGAGAAGAGGAAGACCACCGCCGCGCCGATGATGAGGCCGACCAGGTTGCGCGGGTTGGCCACGTTCAGCGAGTTGAGGATCTCCCCGCCCACGTCGGCCACCCCGGCGTCGGCGTACGCGGTGCGCAGCGTGTCGGTGTACGAGCCGAACAGCGCGGTCGCGGCGAGCACGGCGGTGGCGATCGCGATGCCCTTGGTGATCGCCTTGGTGGTGTTACCGACCGCGTCCAGCTCGGTGAGCGTCCGGGCGCCGTGCTCGTCGATGTCGCCGGACATCTCGGCGATGCCCTGGGCGTTGTCGGAGATCGGGCCGAAGGTGTCCATGGCGACGATCACGCCGACGGTGGTGAGCAGGCCGATGCCGGCCAACGCCACCGCGAACAGGGACAGCGTGATGGAGCT
The DNA here is from genome assembly GCF_052068135.1 of Micromonospora sp. BQ11. Lineage (NCBI taxonomy): Bacteria > Bacillati > Actinomycetota > Actinomycetes > Micromonosporales > Micromonosporaceae > Micromonospora > Micromonospora sp. BQ11. The sequence continues at coordinate 218,957 of NZ_JBQHDB010000007.1, forward strand.
GCCGCCGAGCAGGAACGCGCCGAACACGCCGGCGCCGATGAGCAGCGCCGAGTAGACCGCCGACTCCAGGCCGACGCTGATGCCGGCGAGGATGACGGTGGCCGCGCCGGTCTGCGAGCTCTTGCCGATGTCCTGCACCGGGCGCCGGTTGGTCTCGGTGAAGTAGCCGGTCAGCGCCATGATCGCGGCGGCCAGCACGATGCCGATGACGACCGCGCCGATGGCGACCACCCGCGGGTTCTCGCCGACGTCGGTGAGGCCGCCCTCCAGCTCGGCGAAGGTGGCCGGCAGGTAGGCGTAGGCGGCGATGGCCACCAGCACCGCGGACAGCACTGCGGAGAGGTAGAAGGCCCGGTTGATCGCGGTCAGGGCGTTGCGGTCGGAGGTGCGCAGCCGGGTGATGAAGACGCCGACGATCGCGATGAGCACGCCGATGGTGGAGACGATCAGCGGGAAGACCAGGCCGGCCTCGCCGAACGCGGCGCGGCCCAGGATCAGGGCGGCGACCAGGGTGACCGCGTACGACTCGAAGAGGTCGGCGGCCATGCCGGCGCAGTCGCCGACGTTGTCGCCGACGTTGTCGGCGATGGTGGCGGCGTTGCGCGGGTCGTCCTCGGGGATGCCCTGCTCGACCTTGCCGACCAGGTCGGCGCCGACGTCGGCGGCCTTGGTGAAGATGCCGCCGCCCACCCGCATGAACATGGCGAGCAGCGCGGCACCGAAGCCGAAGCCCTCCAGCACGGTCGGGGCGTCGCCCTTGAAGATGATGACGACCAGCGCGGCGCCGAACAGGCCGAGGCCGACGGTGAGGAAGCCGACCACGCCACCGGTCCGGAAGGCGATCTTCATGGCCGCTTCCCGGCCGCCCTGGCGCTCCCGGGCGGCGGCGGCGACCCGCAGGTTGGCGCGGGTGGCGAGCCACATTCCGGCGCCGCCGATGAACGCGCTGAACAGCGCGCCGACCACGAAGAAGGCGGAGCGGCCGATCTTCACGGCGGTCTCGCTGCCGTCGGTGTCGTGCACCGGCAGCAGGAAGAGCAGGACCACGGCGACGACCACGAAGATCGCCAGGGTCCGGAACTGCCGGAGCAGATAGGCCGAGGCGCCCTCCTGCACCGCCCCGGAGATCTCCTGCATTCTGGCGGTGCCCTTGTCGGCCGCCAGTACCGTTCTCGTCAGTGCGGCGGCGAAGGCGAGCGCCACCAACGCGATCACCGCGGCGATGACGACGTACGTGACATTGTTCCCGGTGAGGGAGATCCCGCCGCTCTCGGCGGCCAAGGTGCCGGACATCTGTGTCCTCCTGTACCGAACCTCGCGCGGGCCGGTGGAGACGCACCGGCCGGCGCCTGGATGCGGAGTCGCAAGTACGCACCGACCCGGCCCGGCGATCCAGCGACGAACACCCATTCCCGCTGGCCGCAGGGCGGATCACTTGCTGACAACCCGGGTACTGTAGCCCTCCGCAGTGTTGGAGGTCACATCGAGGGGGCACCGTGTCCGGATGATCTCTGTCGCTGTGTTATGAGGAAAAATCTGATATAGGAGTGCGTCCATGACAACGAGGCCGCACCCCCGTCCGGGGGCACGGCCTGCGGTGGTGCAGATCAGATCAGCGGCCGACCGGCCACACCATGCGGACCTCGGTGCCGACGCCCTCGTCCACCGGGCGCACCTGAAGGTCCTCCACGAAACCGGCGAGCAGCGCGAAGCCCACGCCGGTGGTCAGCGCGTCCTCGCTGAGCGACTCCTTGGCCAAGTCGTCCGGCCCGAGCGCGGCCAGACCGATACCCGCCTCGATCGGCGCCCGGTCGACGACCCGCACCGCGTACGCCCCCGAGTCGGACATCTCCACCAGCACCGGGTCGGGCACGCCGTACTGCCGGTGCAGCGCGACCGCGCGCGTGCACGCCTCACCGATCGCCAGTCGCACCTCGTCGAGCAGGTCCTCCCGAACCCCGGCCCGCCGGGCGACCGCCACACCGACCAGCCGGGCGGTGCGGACGTGCACCGGAGCCGGCGAGAAGGACAGGCGGACCGTGGCCATCACGCGCCGTCGCCGGCCGGGCCGGCGCCGACCGCCGCTTCGACGGTCGGGTGCAGCGGGAAGACCTGGTCCAGCGCGGTGATCCGGAAGATCTTGAGCAGCGGCTCCTTGTCGCAGACCAGTGCGAAGGACCCACCGGCGGTACGCAGCCGCTTGAGCGCGCCGACCAGCACGCCGAGACCGGTGGAGTCGAGAAAGTCCACCCGGCCCAGGTCCACGACGATGTGACGGGCACCACCGTCGATCAGTTCGAGGAGCCGTTCCCGCAGGCGGGGGGCGGTGTACACGTCCACCTCACCGCCGACCTCGAGCACCGTGTGCTCGCCCACGGTGCGGGTCGCCAGCGACAGCTCCATCGGTCCTCCTTCGCAAGAGCCGTAAACTCTCCTGGGCATCTAACCACTACGCCTGAACGACCTGTCGGGTCACCGGGCGAGGCTTCCCCTTACCCAGGCCCCCGGCTTTTCATTTCCGAACACCAGTGCGAGGGTGCAGGACGTGACCTCTACCGCCGCCGTATCCGCAGGTCCTGGCTCCGGGCGCACCCCGGCCGACCTGCTGGGACGGCTGCGCGCCCGCGGCGAGGCCGACCCGGTCACCCACGTCGAGCGGGTGCCGGCCCGCGCGGGCACGCCCGCCCCCTGGCCGGAGTGGGCCCCCGAGGAGCTGCGCGCGGCCTTCGCCCGCCGCGGTGTGGTCGCGCCGTGGCGGCACCAGGCCGAGGCGGCGAGCCTGGCGTACGACGGCCAGCACGTCGTGGTGGCCACCGGCACCGCGTCCGGCAAGTCCCTGGCCTACCAGCTGCCCGCCCTGGCCACCCTGCTCGCCGACCCCCGTGCCACCGTGCTGTACCTGGCACCGACCAAGGCACTCGCCGCCGACCAGTTACGCGCCGTCGCCGCGCTGGAGCTGGAGGGCGTACGCCCGGCCTGCTACGACGGGGACACGCCGCGCGCCGAGCGGGAGTGGATCCGCCGGCACTCGCGCTTCGTGCTGACGAATCCCGACATGCTGCACCACGGCATCCTGCCCGGGCACGCCCAGTGGTCCGGGTTCCTGCGGCGCCTCACGTACGTGGTGATCGACGAGTGCCACACCTACCGGGGCGTGTTCGGCTCACACGTCGCGCACGTCCTGCGCCGCCTGCGTCGACAGTGCGCCCGCTTCGGGCGTACACCGGTCTTCGTGCTGGCCTCGGCCACGTCGGGTGACCCGGCCGCGGCGGCCGGGCGGCTCACCGGCCTGCCCGTCGCCGCCGTCACCGAGGACACCTCGCCGCGCGGCGGGGTGACCTTCGCCCTGTGGGAGCCTCCGCTGCTGCCCCGCGACGCCGCCGCCGAGGCGGCGGACCTCGCGCCGGTCCGCCGGTCGGCGCTGCGGGAGACCGCCGACCTACTCGCCGACACGGTCGCCGAGGGGGTACGCACGCTCGCCTTCGTCCGCTCCCGGCGCGGCGCCGAGGTGGTGGCCTCGAACGCGCGGCGAGCCCTCGACGAGGCGGTGCCCGGACTCGGTGACCGGGTGGCCGCCTACCGGGCCGGCTACCTGCGGGAGGAGCGGCGGGAACTGGAACGCGCGCTGCTGTACGGGGACCTGCTCGGCCTGGCCTCGACCAACGCCCTGGAGCTGGGCGTCGACCTGATCGGTCTGGACGCCGTGCTGATCTGCGGATACCCCGGCACCCGGGCCTCGCTGTGGCAGCAGGCCGGTCGGGCCGGGCGCTCCGGGCAGGAGGCCCTCGCGGTGCTGGTGGCCCGCGACGACCCGCTCGACACCTACCTGGTGCACCACCCGGAGGCGGTGTTCGGGCGGCCGGTCGAGGCGACCGTCCTCGATCCTGCCAACCCGTACGTGCTCGGGCCGCAGCTCGCCTGCGCCGCCGCCGAGGCTCCGCTCACGCCGGCCGACCTCACCCTGTTCGGCGACGGCGCGAAGGAGGCGGTGGACGCGCTTGTCGAGGCGGGCGCGCTACGGCAGCGACCGACCGGCTGGTACTGGCGGCACCGGGAACGCCCCGAGGTGGACCTGCGTGGTTCCGACGGCGCACCGGTCTGCGTGGTCGAGGCGGCCACCGGCCGGCTGCTCGGCACCGTCGACGGCGGCTCGTCGCACTTCCTGCTCCACACCGGCGCGGTCTACCTGCACCAGGGCGTGTCGTACGTGGTCGACTCGCTCGACCTGACCGACGGGTGCGCGCTGGTGCATCCCGAGGAGCCGGACTGGTCCACGCACGCCCGGGACGTCACCTCGCTGTCGGTGGTGTCGGTGCGCTCGTACGTCGACGCGGGGCCGGTCGGGCTCTTCCTCGGCGAGGTCGACGTGACCAGCCAGGTGGTGTCGTACCAGCGGCGGCGGATCGCCTCCGGCGAGGTGATCGACACCCGCCCGCTGGACCTGCCCGCCCGGGAGCTGCGCACCGTGGCCGTCTGGTTCACCCTGTCGCCCGAGTCGCTCACGGCGGCCGGCGTGGACCCGGCGGACGTGCCGGGAGCGCTGCACGCCGCCGAGCACGCCGCGATCGGGCTGCTGCCGCTGATGGCCACCTGCGACCGGTGGGACATCGGCGGGCTCTCCACCGCCGTGCACCCGGACACGGAGGCGCCGACCGTGTTCGTCTACGACGGGCACCCGGGTGGTGCGGGTTTCGCCGAGCGGGCGTACGGGACGGCGGCGGCGTGGCTGGGCGCCACCCGGGACGCGATCGTCGAGTGCGGGTGCGAGTCCGGCTGCCCGTCGTGCGTGCAGTCCCCCAAGTGCGGCAACGGGAACAATCCGCTGTCCAAGGCGGACGCGGTCCGCGTCCTCGACGTGGTCCTGGCGAACCTGCCCCGCTGAAGTTTCCTGGCATGGAACTCGCTCCACCGGGGCATTATGGGAGCGCTTCCATAGACAGACTTCTGCCTGCCGAGGAGGAGTGGTGGCCGATACCATCGCCGAGACCGTCGACCTGCTCTACACGATCGACCAGGACAACCTCACCCCCGACCAGCAGATCGCGCTCGGCGCCGCGCTGGCGGCGCTCGCGCAGGCGGAACGGCTGGAACAGATCAACGAACGACTCCGCAGCATCCACCAGGTGCTCACCGCGTGGTCGCTGCGGGCGACCGTCGACGGCGGCCGATGAGCGGCGCCGTCGACGCGTGTGGCCCCTGCCGCCCGGGTGCACGGGCGGCGGTCTGCGGGGTGGGGCGGGCTGTGCGACACTCCGCCCCAACATCGAAGGAGACCTCATGCAGCTCGAAAACTTGCAGGCCCAGCAGCAGTTCCACATCCGCCAGAAGCTGCGGCTGATGGTCAACCAGTACCAGGTCCACGCTGTCGCACCGGACGGCTCCGAGGGCGAGATGCTGGCCTTCGCCCAGCAGAAGCGCCTCGCCTTCAAGGAGCAGGTGACGATCTACACCGACGAGTCGAAGCAGCAGCCCCTGCTCGGCTTCAAGGCGCGCCAGCGTCTCGACATCGGCGCCACGTACGACGTCACCGACCACGCCGGCAACTCGATCGGCCAGTTCCGCAAGGACTTCGCGCAGTCCCTGCTCCGCTCGACGTGGCACGTCGAGCAGGCCGGGCTGCCGCAGGTCACCGGCCAGGAGCGCAGCATGCCGGTGGCGCTGCTGCGCCGGTTCGTGGACTCCCTGTCCTGGCTGCCGTACCACTTCGACTTCACCGCCGGCGGCCAGCCCGTCTTCTCCGTCATCAAGCAGTGGGGCCTGCGCGACCGGTACGTCGTCCAGGTCCACAACCCCCAGGTCGACCGCCGGGTGGTCATCGCGATGGCCGTCGCCCTGGACGCGCTCCAGGGTCGCTGAGCCTCCGCCTCCACCGCGCCGGTGCCGCGCGGCATGCTCCGGTGGCGGCGCCGCGCGGCCGACTTCTGTAGCGGTGCCGTGCGGCCGGCTCCGGTGGCGGCGCCACACGGCATGCTCCGGTAGCGGTGTCGCGCGGCCGGCTCTGGTGGCGGCGCCGCGCGGCCGGCTCCGGTGCGGCGCCGCTGGCGGTGTCGGCGCCGCTGGCTGCGGTGACGGTGGCGGTGTCGGCGGCTCCTGGGGCGGTGCCGCGCCGCCGCGCCGGCAGCTTCAGTAACCCGCCGGCCCAGGTGGCACGCCGTCTGCGGGGGCTGGCCCGGCGCGGACCGGGCCGGCGCGGGCGCTGGCTTCCGCTGCCCGGGTCAGCCCGGGCAGCGGGGCGACCGTCACTTCGACGGTCACCACCAGGTCGAGGCCGTGGAGTCGACACGCGACGAGTCGGGCATCGTTGGCCGAGGCCACGTCGCCCGCCGTACCGCAGGCCGCCGCCGCGCCCTCGAACGCCCGACCGGCACCGGCCAACGCCCCGAGATCGGCCGCCACCGCCGCCTGCTGTCGGGCCAGCCGGGCGGCAGCCACGGCCGCGCCGAACCCGCCGAACAGGACGAACACCAGTCCGAGCGCGAGCACGAGAACCGTTGCCCCACCCCGGTCGGCCGGCCGCATCCCGACCCTCCTCGTGATCGTCTGCGCATCTCCGCTCGTGATCGTCTGCGCATCTCCGGTCCAAACGTCGGCGTGTCGGACCGCTACCGCGCAGACGATCACGGACGCGGCAACGCCTGTCGGAGCGTCGGGCGGTTGGGTCGGGCGGTGCGGGTCGGCGGCGGTCACGGGACCGTGGAGGGTTCGAGGGCGGCCACCGCCGTCGCCGTGACCATCAACCGGGGCAGCCGGGTGCCGAGCGCACGGACCGGTGCCCGGACTGTCACGCGGACCCGCTCCCCGTCGGTGCTGACCGACACCTCGGCCCCAACCGGGAAGGAGTGGTCGGCGGCGGTCGCGCCGTCCCCGCCCCGCGCGGCGGCCAGCGCCGCCTCCCGGGCCGCGTGCAGGCAGCTTCCCTTCGTACCGACCGCGTTGACCGCGGTCAGGCCGACGAACAGGAACAGGAGCAGCGCCGGCAGGCCGGCCGCCAACTCGGCGGTGAAGGATCCCCGGTCCCGGCCGGCCCACCGGCGCCCGGTCACTTCAGTGCCCGGTCGATGACGGCGGTCAACGCGGACTGGACGTTGCCGGAGGTCAGCACCTTGAGCAGGATGCCGGCGAAGGCGACGGCGGCGAGCGTGCCGACGGCGTACTCGGCCGTGTTCATCCCGGCGTCCCCGCGTAAACGGGCGATGAGTCTGCGCACGTACGTGTCCTTTCTCGGTGGGTCAGAGCACGTCGCCGAGGACGGCGACGATCACCGGCACCAGGCCGGCGAGAATGAAGGCCGGCAGGAAACAGAGCCCCAGCGGCAGCACGATGAGCACACCCGCGCGACGGGCCGTCGCCTCGGCGGCGGTCGACCGGTCGACACGCAGGTCGTCGGCGACCCGCACCAGCGCACCGGCCAGTGCCGCTCCGCTGTTCGCGGATCGTCGGACGGCCGCGGTGAGCCGTTCCGCACCGGGTACGGGGTCGAGCGCGGACCAGGCCTCCTCCGGGCCGGCCCCGAGCACCAGTAGGCGGCCGACCCGACCCAGCCGCTCGGCGAGCGGCCCGTCGAGGGCGTCGGCGACCGCCTGCACCGAACGGTCGACGGGCGCACCCGCCCGGAGAGCGGCGGCGAGCAGGTCGGCGGCGAGGGGCAGGTCTCCGGCCTCGCGCAGCCGCCGGTTCCGCGCCGCCGGTGACTCGATCCTGCGCAGGACCCGGTCGAGCACGATCGCCGTCGGGAGTGCGGCAACCGGCCCGGACCAGCCCCCACCCAGCACGGCGACGGCCAGCCCACCGAGCAGAGCAGCGAGCCGGATGGCGTCGAGTCGGCGCGCGGGCGCGGTGTCGGCCGACGCGCCGGCGGCGGTGTCGAACTCCTCGGAGCGCCCGTCCGACGGCGGACGGGCCTCGGCCGGGATCCGCCCCGGCCCGCCGGGGGCGGCGGTGAGTCGGCGCAGTCGTCGGACCGGGCGGCGGCGCAGACCGGTGATCGCCGCCACCAGAGCCGCACCGAGCAGGCCGACGGACACGAACGCCGTTCCGGACATCAGCGATCACCTCGTCCGGCGCCGGTCAGTCGCTCGGTCCAGAACAGCCCCGCGGTCTGGAGGACGACCGCGACGATCGCCGAAGCCCCGCCCAGCGGGGTGTGCAGGAGGACCGCCACGGGGTCGACCCCGATCCCGTACCCCAGGCCCACGCCACCGAGGGGCAGGGCCGCGAGCAGCCACGCGGTGGCTCGCGCACCGGCCGCCTGGGCCGCCGCCGCTTCCCACCCCCGGTCCGTCGACCGCGCGTCGGCCTCGATCCGTTCGACCAGCTCGGCCAGTGGTGCGCCCGTACGGTCGGCAAGCTGGACGGCGGCCCGCGTCAGCCTCGTGATCCGGTCGGCTTCCGCGAACGGTGGTGGGGTGTCCGTCGCCGACACCGGCAGACCGGCCCGCAGGTCGGCGGCCAGGCCGCAGAGCCGGTCGAGCTGCTGTCGCCGGAGACGACCGGCCTGTCGACCGGACCGGCTGCGGAGAACCGCCCGAACACCCAGCACGGCGTACATGGCAGCCGCCACCGCCGCCACCGGTCCGCCCAGGGCCGCACCCCCGGACAGTGCGCCCAGCCCGACGAGCACCAGGGTGCGCCGGGGCGATCCGGTGAGCCACGTGTCTGCGCAGCGGATTCGCCACCGACGACCGGAAGCGGCCACGGGCGCGCCCCGATCCCGGGTGGCCTGTGCCGGATCATCCGACGTGGACGACACCGGCACCGACGGGTGTCCCGCCCGATCAGGACGTCGATCGGTCGGACGTGCCAGGCCGGCGGGAGCAGCCGGGCCGAGCGGTCGCTGGCCGTCGTGTCGACGCGGCGGTCCGGTCGGGCCGGCGGGTCGTGAGGGGCCGGGGCGGCCGGCTGGCCAGGGCCAGCGCACCCCGGTGTCGAGGTCGCGCCCGGGCCGGCGGCTCCCACCCGGGACGATGACACCGACCGGACCGGTGACGGGACCGTGGTGCGTGTCGGAGTCAACCGAGCCGGCCACGGGGGACATCGGCACCAGCGACGACACCAGGTCGCCCGCGCCGGCAGACCGACACCCGTCCCCCGGCTCCGGCGGCACGACTGCGTCGTCGGGTCGGGACGCCACCTCGCCGTCCGGACCCGCCGACGGCGCCAGGGCCGTCCCGGCGGCGGGGATCCGGCGCAGCTCGGCGGCCGAGGTCCGGCGTAATTCGGCGATCGGGACCCGACCACGCTCGGCGTCCGAGGTCCGGCGCAGCTCGGCGTCCGAGGTCCGGCGTAATTCGGCGCTCGGGATCCGACCCGGCTCGCCGGCCGGGGTGCGGCGTAACTCGGCGATCCACTGGACGAGCGGGTCGTCGCCGGTTCGCGCGCTCCCCGGCGGCAGGGCGGCAGGGCGGAGCCGACGCACGAGCGGCCAGACGACCAGGGCGGTCACGGCCACCAGCACCAGAAGAGCGACCGGGGCCATCACGCGGGACCAGCCGATCCGGGCCACGGCGTGCACAGGATCGGAGGTACCGGCACGTCCCTCTCCCGCAGGAGGACCCCGAGCGCACGGGCGGCGGGGCCGGGACCCGTGCCGCGTACCCAGGCGGGAACGGCGGTGACCAGGCGGTCCGGGCCCTCCGGAAGGAGCAGACAGACCGACTCCAGCACTCGGCCGCGGGGACCACGCCGGACCTGGAGCACCACCTGGAGAGCAGCGGCCACCTGCGCGTGCAACGCCGCACGGGGCAAACCGCCGAGGAGTCCCAGCGCCTCCAGCCGGGCCGGTACGTCCGACGGCGTGTTGGCGTGCAGCGTGCCCGCACCACCGTCGTGGCCGGTGTTCAGGGCCGCGAGGAGGTCGACCACCTCCCCGCCCCGACACTCACCGACGACGAGCCGGTCGGGCCGCATCCGCAGTGCCTGCCGGACCAGGTCCGTCAGACCGACCGCGCCGGAACCCTCCACGTTGGCCGTACGCGCCTGGAGGCCCACCACGTGCGGGTGCTGTGGTTGCAGCTCGGCGGCGTCCTCGACGAGCACGATCCGTTCCGTCGACGGCACGAGGCCCAGCAGCGTGTTGAGCAGGGTCGTCTTGCCCGAACCGGTGCCGCCGACCACCAGGTACGCGAGCCGGGCGGCGACCACGGCGGCCAGCACCGGCGCCACCGGCCGGGGCACGGTGCCGTGTTGCACGAGCTCGTCCAGGGTGTACGGCCGCTGCCGGAACGTCCGGAGGGACAGGTACGGACCATCGGTGGCCACCGGAGGCAGTACGGCGTGCAGCCGGGTGCCGTCGGCCAGCCGGGCGTCCGCGTACGGGGAGCCGTCGTCGAGCCGTCGACCGGCGGCGGCCGCGAGGCGTTGCGCGAGCCGGCGTACGTCTTCGACGGAACCGACCGGCACCGCGACCTGGTGCAGGCCCTGCCCTCGGTCGACCCAGACGCGGACACCGTTGACCAGCACGTCGGTCACCTCCGGGTCGGCCAGCAGAGGTGCGAGCGGGCCGGCACCGACGAGCTGGTCGTGCACCTCGTCGGCCATCCGGAGGACGGTGGTGTCGCCGAGGACGGCGGCGGTCGGCTCGGCGCGTACGGCGGAGACGATCGCGGCTTGGGTGACCGGCCCGGGAGCGGCGGCGATCCGCTGTCGGACCCGCGCGGCCAGGGAGTCGCCGACGTTCGGGCCGGTCACGCCGCACCCGCCGTGGTGGTCCCGCCGAGTTCCGCGACGATCCGTTGGCAGAGCGCGGCCAACGGCCCTCGCCCGTCGGCGGCGGGCGCCTCGCCGCGTTCCAGTCCCCGGCACAGCGCCGGTTCGGGTCGTAGTGTCCCGGCGAGCGGCAGGCCGAGCGCCCGCGCCACCTCTGCGGCCTTGAGTCGACCCGGAGCGGGCCCGCGGACGACCACCGACAGGTCCGCGCAGTGCGGGGCGGCGGCGGCCACCACCCGCGCCGCCGCGGCGGTCGCCCGCAGCTCGGCCGGTACGACCACGAGCGTCCGGTCCACGCTCTGCAACGCGGTCACCGCCGCGTCGTCGAGCCGACGGGGACAGTCGACGACCACGAAGTCACGCCCCCGCCGGGCCGCGTCGAGGGTGGCCGCCATCGCCTCTGCGGGCAGTGGCAGCGGATCGCCCCGGTCCCACGAGAGCATCACCAGGTCACCGCGTCGGGGCAGCGCGCGGACCAGGGCAGGCGCGTCGACGCGCCCCTCGGCATCGGTCAGCGCGGGCCAGCGCAGGCCGTCCAACTGCTCCCAGCCGAGCACCAGGTCCAGGCCACCGCCGAGCGGATCGGCGTCGACGAGGAGTGTCCGCAGCCGCGACCGGGCGGCCGTGACGGCGAGGCCACCCGCGAGAACGCTCGCCCCTGCTCCGCCTCGCCCGCCCAGGACCGCGACGAGGCGGGCACCGGCACCCGGGGGGTCCGCCCCGCACTCCGCGAAGCGGTCGACGAGCCACGGTTCTGCGGCGGGCAGCACGGCGACGTGCTCGGCGCCGACCAGCTCGGCGATCTCCCAGCCCGGGTCGAGATCCCCGGAACGGCCGACCAGCACCAGCCGGGGCCGGTGCGGCAGCCGGGCGCGGAGGCAGGATCGGGCCTGGTCGCTGCCGACCAGGACCAGCGGTGCGGACTGCCAGCGGGACCGGGCGGCGGCCGGGTCGGTGGCGACCTCGGCCGTGACGCCCCCGGCCGCGGCGAGCCGCAGCAGGTCGTCGAGCAGGTCGCCGTCCGAGGTGACGATCAGTGGCAGGCGCCGGGGCGGCGGGACGGAGGTACGGGGTGGCATCGCGGCCTCCAGCGGTCGACGTGGTTGCTGAGGCGCAACACTGGTCGCCGTCGGTCCCGCTCACCGGCCCAACGGGGCCGCCTGTGGACAACGGAGCTCCCTGTGGACAACCGCCGAAAAGGCCGATGATCTGCTATGGCCGGCCGCCTGCCGTGGTGCGGTGGCCGGCTGTTCCGCTCGTGGGCGGTTTTCGGCGGAAGAGGCCCTTGTGCGGCGGGCCGCGCATCTCGCCCGGGATAGGGACGACCCCCGTCGGGGGGATGCGGCCTCAGGTTGTCGGCCGCTGTCAGCAGGTGACGACCTGCGTCGACGAGCAGGTGCCGGGCGTCGGCTGCTGACGATCGGGGTCGGTCCGCATCAGCGCTCGCGCTGCCTTCTTGCTGCCTCGCTGCCTGACGCCTCGCTCGATCGCGACTTTCACGTTTGCCCTGTCCCGCGGACCACATCTCCTGGGAGGGCAGCGAGGGCTGCTCCCGGCACGTGAGGAGATCGTCTAAGTTGGACAGGATTGTGGCGAACACCGGTTCCGCCTCCGATGTTCTTGGCGCAACCCGTCAGCGGCCGGCCCGCCGGAGGCCGGCCCGGCGGCTGGGCACCAAGGGCCTGCTCGCGGTGACGAACGGCGTCCTGGCGGGAGTCGGCGGGGTCTACCTGACCACCGTCAGCCTCCCGGCCACGGGGATCGCGGCGGCTGCGGCGGTGATCATCGGCGGCTTGGCCGTGATCGTGCATCGATAGCCCAGACGGGCGGCATCCCGGTGGGGTGCCGCCCGCCCCAAAAAATCTCGAAGATTCGTTTCACAGATCCGGGCTCCCGTGGACCTACCTCCCAGAGCGGGAGTCATCGACGAAGAGATGGGGAGGTCGCCCGTGGTCCGAGCGGACAAGGGCTTGGCGCAGGCGGCACCCGCGCCGCATGCCGACGCGACGCTGCCGGTGGCCAGCGACGTCGACGAGTTCATCGACAGCGCCTACCCCTCCTTGCTGAAGACCGCTCTCATCGAGGTCCGCAACATCCATGAGGCAGAGGACGTCGTCAACCAGGTGATGATCGAGCTCCTCCGCAAATGGGAGACGATCGCGCAGACGGTTGAGAACCCGCTGGCATACGCCCGAACGGCACTGATCAACCGGATTCGGAAGAACAGAACGCGGGAGGCCGAGCGACTGCCCCGCACACTCCGCGGTGGCCATCTCACCCCCGCCGGCTTCGAGGACACCTCGATGACTGCCTGGGAGGAACGGGAGTGGGTGCTCCAGCACCTGAAGCAACTCCCGCACAACCAGCGGGCGGTGATGGCGTATGAGTATGACGGCCTGAGCCCCAACGAGATCGCCGCCAAGCTCGGCAAGAAGCCCGCCAACGTGCGCAAGCTGCTGCAGCTGGCTCGCGACCGACTCAAGGTCGAGCTGGAGCGGGAGCTCCGGCGAGAGAACAACGAGTTCGGCGCTCAGGGCACGAGGAAGGAGACCCGGTGACTACCCACGATGGCCACCTGGACCCGGCCGACCCGAAGCCGGAGTCCCTGGAGGAGTTGGCGAACGAAGTCAGCGAACTGGCCGACAAGCTTGTCGCCGCACGACTCGGAAACGGCGAACTTGCCAGGCGTCGGGAGTGGCTTAAGCGGGCAGCGGCCGAGAAGGCCACTCCCTCGGAAGTTACCTGCACCCCTAGCCTCGGTAATCAGGGAAATCTTCCGATCGTGCCGCTCAGTCGGGAAGCGCGGAACTCTAATTGGCCCACGGCGCAGTACACCATGACTGCACGGCGGGAAGCAGCTTCCATCCGCGCTCAGGCACGCAAGGAAGCAGAAGAGTACCAGGACGCCGCCCTTAGGCGCGCTGCTGATACCATCGCCCAAGCCCGCGCAGAGGCCCAAAAAATTCTAGAAGAGGCCCACCAAGAGGCCGAAAAAATTTTGGGCGATGCAAAGGAAGAGCAGCAGCGCCTAAATATTGCGGCTCGGCAGGCATCTAATATCCGCAATGAGGTGTTAGAGCAGCTTTGCGCCGTTGATAGGTTCAGTTCCATTGCCAGCCAAGCAGTCATCGACGCGTGCGTCGCGACGCGGACGGATGCTTTCGTAAGAGGTGCCACGCTGCTGTACCGATCGGAGAGCGTGGAAGCTTTCAAGAAACTCTTGCGGTTCTGCAGGTCCCAGCATTCAACCACCATAAGAGCGAATACGGCCCTGCGCTTGGAAAGCGTGCTTTACGAGCAATCCACGCGAGCGGTCGCTCATTGCCATCCCAGGGACCAGCTTGAGGTAGATTACCGCGAAACGGTTAATGCGCGAGGTAGTGGCGCTCACCTCCCGCTAGAGGTAATGAATGTGGTGCGCTACGCACTGTTACCCCCCACTGGGGCCGAAAGCTTGGGCGGCAGTTCAATAACGGACGCCATCGAAGTAAAGGGCAATCCCAGGTGCCTGAATACAGATACCTCTCCCACAGGCAGGAACGAGCCAGCTCGCAATTCAAGCCAAACGTTTAGACAGCCCGCCCTTCCTCCTGGCTCGTACCTGATGACGCATTTTATGTAGCGGGCGTGGCCGGCCTGGCAAACGGGTCGGCCACCCCTCAGACAGAAGCATTCTCTGCAACGGCGATTTCTCGCTTACAAGCTCTGCGCGTCGCGTCCGCACACGTCCGGCAACGGCTGCACGCTCCGGGCTTCGTCCGTACCAGCGCTCGTCAGTGCGCCGCCGTCCGGCGCGGTTGCTGTCGGGCGTTGCTGTCGACAGCCGTGCGCTAGGCACGCTTTCCAAGTCTGCTGTTCAGAGTTCACCGGGACCTGTAGCCGTAAGAGCAGCAGGGCTGGCCCTGTGTGCGACTGGCCGGATGACCTTGAACGCGGCCGAACGAGACGAGAAATGAGACGGCCGCGGTCCTCACATGCTTTCGAGGTCTGCGATCCAACGTTCAGCCTCAGCCAGCCGAGGTCATGAGCAGGGCAGAAAGATGGTCGAGCGGCGTTGCTGTCAGCGCTGCTATCGACAGCCGTTTCCCCGACGTCCGGCTACGGTCACCCCTCCTGCCCGGGCGGCAACCCCGCGACCTCGAAAGGTCGCCGCCAACGCCAAAATGTTCAGCGAGGGACAAGGGATTTTCACGATGCAGGCCGGCCGATGGATGAGGATTCGACGGCCCACCGAACGGTCAGTGGACGAGGAGTTCGCCCGCCTGCGGCACGTCAGGTTCGGTGAGCTGCCCGCCCGAGTCAAGCCCACCGAGGACCTGGTCGAGACGGTAGACACAGATCCCCCGCACGAGGAGTCGCCGCAGCATCCAGTGCGCCGCGAGTGGGGGCGTAGGAGTTTCAGCGAGCACGAATTGTGGAACGTCCGTAGCCCAGGCAGCGACCTATCCGCTGGCTGATCAGAGATCCAGTTAAGGCTTTGGACCCTTGCTTTCAAGTCCCTGCCGGGCTGCAGCCTTAACGGGGAAATCGGGAATCCCCCACACCAACCCCCTATCGAGTTCCGTAGCCACCGCGGTTGCGATTCGCTCTGCTCCAAAAAGGTAGATTCGTGCACACGAAATCGCACCTGTGAGCCCGATTGAGTGTTTGCCGCCCGGCATTGCACGAAGCACGCTGCTGGCCGTCATACTGCCTTTCAAGGGGCCTGGCCATACCTCGCTACGCCAGCCGGATGCAAGGCCGTGAGTTAGGCAATGTCGGACTTCCATCCACCCATCGCCTCGCTTGCACACTTCTTTCCAAGCGATCGTTTCGGTGACTGGGCGACCACTGACGGACGGAATGTTCCACACCTGCAACGGAGGAACCTTCATCAACCTCGACGCAATCCCAGGAAATTCGCTTTCAGACCGTTTCTGAAATTCGGATACCGTCGGGTTATTCATCGACACGCGCTTGGCAATCTGGCCCATACCATAACCACGGAGATAGAGGGCTGTGGCCATGAAGTCCTCAACAAATCCCTCGAACGCCGATATCACCCCAAGAACCACCGCCGGCGGCAAGGCCGAATAGTTTCCGGCGTTACCTGGCTGGCGAGGATGGAGGCTGAGCAAACGCTTGGGCACTTCCAGCGAGCGGGCTAGCCGGTCCACGCTGTCCTGAAGATCCACCTGGAACAACTAGACTCCCTCCGACTATCAGGCTAAAGATGGATTGCGTCGGCCGCTCGATCAAAAGATTCGTCCGAAGATTTGTTCGTTGTGGTACTTCAAGCTCTCCTCAGAGATTTCATGCCCCTCGGCCATGCGGATTTCCTGCCACCGCAGAGCGATCGCCCCCATATCGCAGAGGGCATGATGGTTCGGACACAGCACAATCACATTTGAGGCCGTATCAGGTCCGGCGTGATGTCCCCCGAGGGGAATAATGTGGTGAGCCTCTGAGTAGGTTTTAGTAGGAGAAATCTGCAAGACCTTGCCGCAGAGCTGGCAGGCGTCCCGATGAAGCAGTTTGAGCTGTCGCGCTACGGCCGTGTCCCGCAGGATTCGGTACGTCGTCTGCCAAGCCCGCTCGGGATTCGTGTTCCCCTCTGGCAAATCGGCCGCGATTGGCGTCGGTTGGACGAGCTGGCGTAGACCCCAAACGCCCCGACCAAGACCCTCTACAGAGAAAAAGAGGTCGGCGACGCGCTTAAACCCCGCTGAGTCTGATGAGCGGTCCTGAATCTGCCGCCGAATGATGTCCTTCCAAGAAGAGGGCAGATCAGCTCGAAGCGACTCCACCGCGTCGTAGATTTCTGCGTAAGTTCCCGTACCGCCCAACTTGGTTAGGGCTGAAACGATGTCCTCTTCCCAAGTGGGCACTCGACCACGCTCCTCAACTACTTGGCTGCGGCAGAACAGTCGCTTGCTGCCGCAGGGGATCGCATGGGTAGGCCGCCGACCCGCCGAGGCATTTGCTGAGGACACCTTGCCTCAAGAGCGCGAGTCCCGCTATCCCGTCTACCCACGACCCGCACCCTGCGCAGCGGCCAACCGCCGGGCCGCCACGCCAGGCGCTACCTTGAAGCCTTGTGCGGACGCTGGTGGCTACGAGCAGCTGCCTCCCGTGACGTCTCCCTTGTAGGGCGTTTTCGGCAAAGTCACGGCGTCCGCTGACGGCCATGGGCCCCGGCTCCTGGGCGGCACCCGTCCACACTCGTCCGGCCTCGGCCGCCAACGTTGATGTCAACCGCTGATGTCAGGTCGCGTCGGCCCGTCCAAGCATTCGTATTTTGACTCCGGCCGGGAGGTGCGGACCCAAGCTGTCGGCTGCTGCCGACCGACAGCGGCCCGCGTCGGCGGGTAGGTGGCGGCCGTCGCCGATTGACGTTCGGAACCGGCCGAGACCAGAGCTCGCGCTGACTTCTCGCTGCGTCGCTGCTGCCTGACACCTCGTTACAGGCTCTGTGTACCGCGTCCGCGCACACGGCCTGGAACGGCGACACGCTCGGAGTTCGTCCATGCCAGCCCTTCCCAGCGTGCCGCTGTCCGGCCCGGCTGGTCTCAGGGTCCACGCCTGTCGTTAGGAGGCTGGTCGTACTACCGTGCTCATAACTGCGTCTCACGCACCAAGAGGAGGAGCCCGTGGGGCCAAGCGTGCCAGCGTCGTCCTTCGTGGAGCGGGAGGGCGTATTGGCATTCGCGGCCCTAGCGAACAGAACTCGCTGCCTATGGCGGGAAACTCCCATGCGCGACGTCGGCATTGACGGCCACGTAGAGTATGTGGATCCTGACGGCAATGCTACTGGACGCACTGTCGCCGTGCAGATTAAATCGGGAACCTCCTATATGCGCACAAACAGCAGCACCCTCCAGTATTACTGCTCAGCAAAGCACAAAGAGTACTGGTCCAATTACCCACTGCCCGTCATTCTCATCATCTTTGACCCAGAAAGCCGCAACATATACTGGGCCGACGCGCGGCGCGAGATCTCGCTGGAGAGGGCGGATCCCATCCGCATACCACTACACCGCAAGCTGACTGAGCGAACCTTCCTCGGCATCTTTTCGTCGGACGGGCCACTTCCTGCTAGTGGCATACCCCCAGCTGATCTATGCAGGAGAATGCTTAACGAGAAGTCCCCTTCGACCGACCATGTCTCGTTCTTTGACCTCTTTGTAAACGGCCTAACAGAAGGCGGATACGCACTCTACTTCGGGATGGAGGTTTACGTAGAGCTGCTTGAGTATAACTTGCCAGTCTACGGCATTGGCCCCAGCGATCATCTTTTTTTGAGACGGTATATTGAATTGATGATTGCACTCGATCTCGCACGGTTAGACTACGCCTGGTTTGATGAAGTCGGCGAGCGACTTAATCTTACCGGCCAAGTCCTGGGCAAGCTGACATCTCGCGGGCGGGAGTTAGTGCGATACCTCCACTCGCTTGAAGACCGATGGGAGGTTTGGTCACCCGATTTGCTCATCTCGGTGGCCCAAGAACGGTTTGTCAGAATGGACTTCGGCTGGGGCGCTTCCCGACGTCTCGAACTAATCGAAAAGTTCAAGGAAGACTTCTCACGCTTGACTGAGGCCGGGGAATGAATCACCGACGATGACCAGAAGGTCCAAGTCATAGCCGGCGATCAAGCCAGTTACTTGGGCCTCCGTGTGGAGCCGCCTGCCGGAATCGCACCGCCGACCTGCGCATTACGAGTCGGCCGCCTATCGCTGCTCCTACCTCTGTTCTTGGTGTGATGGTTGACGCCCGCGTCCGGGATCGTCCGTTGTTGCTCGCCGGCTTGGCTGCTCGATTGGCTACTCACGCTGTCGGCTGACGCATCGCCAACTCGGTGGAGGGTGCCAGGCCATGGTGGCGAATAGCGGTCGAACCTCGTTTGCCGATGGTGGTGGTGGCGTTGCGATCGTTCTAGCTGTCAGCCGGTACCGCGCGGCCCCTTCCGTGCAGGCCACCCCCCGCTCACACGTCCGTCCGCTGATCGATCGCTGCCTCGTAGAAGGCGTCCGCGAGCGCCATGATGACAGCGCTGATGCCAGGACCGTCGCTGAAGAAGTAGTCAGCCATGGTGTTGTGGGCCTCCTGGTTGTCGACGACCGCCTCGGTGACCGCCGCTTGGAAGTCCTGCGATTCCATGAACTGCTTCTTCGAGTTCACCTTGGCCTGGTTGACCAGGTTCGGGTAGGCGAGCAGCCGCTGCACCAGTCCCTGCACGAACTCGCGGATCTGAGACGCGGAGAACGACTCGGCGCCGAAGAGGTCGTTCATCTTGTCGATGACGACCTGTAGTGCGACGTACTTGGGCTCCTTCCGGGTGCCGGTGCCTGCGGCGCCGATGCCCTTGAGCTCGCCGTCACCGGTCAGCGAGATGTCGACCGCGGTCCCCTTGTTGTGCTTGACCCCGACCAGGACGACGTCGGTGAGGTCGACCGCCGCGGCCCAGGAGGAGTCTGCGATGACCTTCTCCAGAAGCCGCAGGAAGATCGACAGCATCTCCATGTACGGGTCGCCGTAGTCGACGACCTGGCTCATGAAGTCGTAGAGCCGGACATAGGTGGAGACGTCCTTACGGAACAGGTCGAGGGTGTTGAGGGTGACCTTGTCGTCGGCCTCGATCGCCGCCGCGTAGCGGCGGGCGAAGTCGTTCTTGGCCGGGCTGATCGCAGCCGAAAGCGCGTTGTTGCCTTTGCGGGTGACCCACAGTTCGGCGACCTCGCGCACATGCTCTGGTGTGTAGATCCCGGCCTGGGCGAGCTTGGTGGCGAGGTGGACGACGACGTACGGGTCGGTCTCGGTCTCCAGCGTGGCGTTGGTGAAGTACGGCTCAAACGCAGCCCGGATGTCCTCAGGTTTGTTTACGAAGTCGATGACGAACGTCTTGCGCTTCTGCTCCCCACCGGCAGTGCGATGGGTGCGGTTGAGCCGGGACAGCGTCTGCACGGCGGTGACCCCAGACAGCTTCTTGTCGACGTACATGGCCGAGAGCAGCGGCTGGTCGAACCCTGTCTGGTACTTGTTGGCGACCAGCATGATCTTGTACGTCGCGCCCTTGAAGGCGGCGGCCAGGTCCGGGCCGGAGCCGGGGTTCAGGTTGGCCTCGGTGAACTCGTCGTCCTTGCTCGGCTGCGGCCCCCAGTCCGAAGCCCACTCCTCGTCCTCGGCCATCTTCACCGAGGCGGAGAAGGCGACCAGGGTGCGGTAGTTGTACGAGGCGTCCTTGGCGGCCCGCTTGGCGATGTAAGCGTCGATCGCCTTTTTGTACTTCACCGCGGCCTTGCGCGAGTCGGTCACGACCATCGCCTTCGCCTTGCCCTCTAGCAGGTGGGCGACGTTGGTATGGAAGTGCTCGACGATGATCTGAACCTTCTGGCTGATGTTGGTCGGGTGTAGCTTCACCCACCGCATCAGCCCCTTACGCGCCGTGGCCTCCTCCACCACCTCGTCGCCGTCGCCGCTCTCGGCCCGGCCGGCGATCTTCAGCGCGGTGTCGTAGGACTGGTAGCCCCTGAGCACGTCGAGGATGTAGCCCTCCTCGATCGCCTGCCGCATGGAATAGAGGTGGAACTCGACCGGCTTCCCGTCAGGACCCTTGCGGCCGAAGAGCTCCAGGGTCTTGTTCTTCGGCGTCGCCGTGAACGCGAAGTAGGAGATGTTCTCCGACTCGGCTCGCTCGGTCATCTCCGAGGCCAGGATCGCCTCGACGTCGACCTCACCACCCTCCTCGATCTCCTTGACCTCCTCCGCAGTCAGCACGGCCTTGAGCTTGGAGGAGATCTGGCCGGACTGCGATGAGTGCGCCTCGTCGGCGATCACCGCGAACCGCCGGCCCTTCAGCGATGAGTCGGCCCGGATCTCGTCGAGGGCAAACGGGAAGGTCTGCACCGTCACCGCGATGATCAGCTCCCCGTTCTTCAACGCGGTCGCCAGCAGCCCGGATTTCGACTTGGCCCCCGCCTTGCGGACGTCCTGCGGGCTGATCGTGGCAACGATCTTCCCCGACCCGTCGATCTGCCGGATCGCGTCCTGGAGCTGCCCGTCGAGCACGGTGCGGTCTACGACCACGATGACCGAGTCGAAGACCTTCTCGTCGTTCACGTGCAGTCGCGCCAGCCGGTGCGCGGTCCAGGCGATGGTGTTCGTCTTTCCCGACCCCGCCGAGTGCTCGATCAGGTAGCGATGCCCCACCCCCTCCTCGCGCACTGCGGCCACGACGTTCGTCACGGCCTCCCACTGGTGGAACCGCGGGAAAAGCATGCTCGTACGCCGCACCGACGTCCCGGTCGCGACATCCCACTCCTCCCTGGTTTCCACGATCATCAGCCGGCCGATAATGGTGAGCCAGGCGTCCTTCTCCCAGACCCGCTCCCACAGGTACGCCGTCGCCGACCGCCCGCCCTCAGCCGGCGGATTCCCCGCGCCGCTCTCGTGACCCATGTTGAACGGCAGGAAGTGCGTCGTCTCGCCCTCCAACTTGGTGGTCATCGCGGCCAGGTCGTTGGAGACCGCGAAGTGCACCAGCGCCCGGTGCCCGAACGACAACAGCGGCTCCGGCCGCCCGTTGGTCCGCGGCTGCCGACCTTTGCGGTACTGGTTGATCGCCTCATCGAGGGACTGGGTGAAGTCGGTCTTCAGCTCGACGGTGGCGACCGGGAGCCCGTTGACGAAGAAGACTAGGTCGATGCTGCGCTGGTCGGCGGTGGAGAAGTGCACCTGCCGCATCACCCGCACCCGCATCGCCGCGTACTGCTCGTTGGTGGTCGCGTTCAGGCTGGTCTCGGGGCGGAACTGTGCCATCTTCAGCCGGCCACCGCCGATGTACTGCACCCCGTTGCGCAGGATGTTCAGCGTCCCGCCACCGTGTTCGAGAGGCTTGTCGAGCGCCGTGGTCAGCACGTCGAGGAACTTCGCCTGCGACCCCGCGGCCTTCAAAGCCTTCGCGTACGCCGCCTTCTGGGTCTCCTCCAGCCATGCGAACAGGTCCGCAGGGAAGAGCGCCCGCTCCCGGTCGTAGCCGGTATCGTCCGCCGAGTACAACCACCCGTGGGACTCCAGGTACACGCAGATCTCGGACTCGAAGACGACCTCGTTGTGATCGGCCGTCACGCCATCTCCCGTACGTCGATCTGCCCCGTCACAACCGCCGTGATCAGCGCCGCCCGCCGCTCCCTGGCGAGTTCGACGAACCGCTCCGTCTCGGCAATTAACGTGTCGATCTTCGCGGTCTCATTGTCGAGTACCGCCAGAATCTGACTCCACTGGTCCTCGGGCGGGATCGAGATACGCATGCCCATGAGCGCCTCGGCCGTGAGTTTCGGCTGCCGAGAACCGGCGAGATAGGGAACGAGATTCTCAGACTCGATCCTAGCTGCCAGCAGGTGTGCTGGAACGCCGAGAGGGCGAAGTACGTGGGCATGATTGTTCACCCAAATTCGACCCTCGACGTGGACGGCAATGGGCTTTGAACGGTAGAGAAGGCCGAAGCCATCCTCTGCGACTAGCACCAACGGCTCATCGAAAATGAAGTCGTCAACGTGGTCGATGACGGATGTTGCCCCGTAATACGGAATTGGCCCGGTCCGCTCGGCTCGCTGCTCAGAGCTCAAGGGGATCCGTCGCGAGTCAAGAGAAGCCGCCACTCTGCGGATAGGCACCACCGACCAGCCCTCGGGAACCTCCCCCACCAAGGGATCCCCGGAATCGGTCATGCGAGCGTTCACGACTCCCCTACGGATCGCCCTATCGACGACCGCGTGTCTGCGTTCGCGGAGCAACTGGATCAGGTGCTGCTGTTCCTCGATGAGGATGTCGATGCGCGCCGTCTCGCGTTTGAGGTAGTCGGCGATGGCACGCTGTTCTTCAGGCAACGGGGCCTCGACGGGGATCAGTCGAAGATCCGATTCGTTGATCCTGGGAGTACGTACCTGTGCAGCGTCAGCAGAGCCAATTCCCCGAAGTCGTGAAGTCATCTCATAGATGCCGCGCGGCGTCTTTAGCCAGGCAACGACAAAATCGGCGTTGACGCCTTCCCGTGGCTGCATTACGAGATAGTCCGGCGACACGAGTCCACGTTGCCGCGCGACTCCCACGGCGCCATTGTAAGCACTCATGCGGTTGAGGACGATGTCTCCTGGCTCGCAAATCTTGTAGTTGACGAGCGTCTCTGCGCGCCCGTCGTCACCATACAACTCCGAGCGCGGGATAACGCCATGCATCTGCGAGACCGACATTAGCGGAAGCGAGTCTGCCGACAGGCCAGCACGCTCATCGCGCACATCGTAGAAACTTCCCAGCCGTTTCGGCTTCCAAGGTGCGCTCACTGCTCCACCTCACGCAGCAGGTCGAGGATCTTGGCGACCTGCTTCTCCAGGTCAGCGTCGATCTCGACAAGAGGGCGGGGTGGGACGTACTTGTAGAAGTGGCGGGTGAAGGGGATCTCGTAGCCGGTCTTGACCTTCGTCCAGTCAATCCAGGCGTCGGGAACGTGCGGCTTCACCTCGGCATCGAAGTACGCCTGGATGACCTCGACCTTGCCGGCCGCGCCGACGGTCGAGCCGCCGTAGGTGAACGGGACGTTCTCGGTGTCGCGCTTCTTCGGGTCCGGCTTGGGCTTGCCGTTGCGGTCGAGCACCGGCTGGTCGGACTCGTTGAGGAGGGAGCGCTCGACGGTGATGGTCCAGTAGCCGAACTCGTCGTTGCGCAGAACTTTGGAGTAGTCGGGGTCGGCGTCGCTGAAGTCGGCATACAACTTCACGACCTTGGCACGATCGGCGTCGCTGATCTCACGGCCCTTGGAGCCGAGGTTCTTGCGCATCTTGGTCCAGAACGACGAACCGTCGATGAGCTGGACCAGGCCCGCGCGGTCGGGGTGCTTGGTGTTGTCGAGGATCCAGATGTAGGTGGCGATCCCGGTGTTGAAGTACATGTTGGTCGGCAGCGCGACAATCGCATCGACCAGGTCGTTCTCCAGCAGCCACTTGCGGATGTTGGAGGGACCGGACTCGGCGACGCCGTTGAAGAGCGGCGAGCCGTTCATCACGATGCCGGTCCGGCCGCCGCCGTCCTCCGGCGCCCGCATCTTGTGGGCCAGGTGGAGCAGGAAGAGCATCTGCCCGTCTGAGGTCGACGGGAGGCCGGGGGCGAACCGGCCGTAGGGGCCAGCGGAGTCGCGTTCGGCGGTGATCTTCTTGGCGTACTGCTTCCAGTCGACGCCGTAGGGCGGGTTGGACATGCAGAAGTCGAACTGACGGCCCTTGAACGCGTCGTCGGTGAGGGTGTTGCCGAAGGCGATGTTGGTCGCGTCGTGGCCCTTGGCCAGCAGGTCGGACTTGCAGATCGCGTACGACTGCGGGTTGTACTCCTGGCCGTACAGGCTCAATTTCGCGTCGGGGTTCTGCGCGAGCAGGTGCTCCTCGGCCAAGGCGAGCATGCCGCCAGTGCCCGCGGTGGGGTCGTACAGCGTGCGGACGATGCCAGCCTCGGTCAGGTCGGCGTCCTTCTCGGCGAAGAGAAGGTCGACCAGCAGCCGGATCGCGTCCCGCGGGGTGTAGTGGTCACCGGAGGTCTCGTTCGCGGCCTCGTTGAACTTACGGATGATGTACTCGAACGCATCGCCCATGTCGGCGTTGGAGACGACCTCCGGATGCAGGTCGACGGCCTTGAAGGACGTGATGACCTCGCGCAGCAGCTCCGCCTTCTCCAGGGCGAGGATCTCCTTCTTGAAGTCGAAGTACTGAAACACGTCGACATCGGGCGAAAACCGATCGATGTAGTCGGCCAGGTTGTCCGCCAGTCCATCGGCGTCAGTCAGCAGGTTGGCGAAGGAGTAGTTCGAGGTGTTGTAGAACGGCCTGCCGGTTGCCTTCTTGACCTCGATCTTGAGCCGGTTGGGGTTGTCGTACTTCGCCGCCAGCGCGCGTACCATCTCCCGGTCGGGCTCAAGGATGCAGTCAAGGCGTCGCAGGATTGTGAGCGGGAGGATCACGTTGCCGTACTGGTTGGGGCGGTAGGGGCCCCGAAGCTGGTCGGCGATCGACCAGATGAAACTACCGAGGGCGCTCACAAGGCTCCTTACGCGGATCACTCGACGACAGATGCTGGACGCTCAGCGCAAGCCCGTGCGTGTCGTCCGAGCAGGTGGCGGCGCACAGTCTGCAGCAGCCCCTGCATCATAAGAAGATCATCGCGTATCTCGACACCCGCCACGAGGTTGGCAGCAGCCACCAGCTCAGCGATTCCGGTGCAGCAGACCCCTCAGCCAGTCCGAGCCATCCGCAATTGGTTGGAACACGATGAGCAAATGTAGCTAGACGGCCGCTGCCATCCCGTCTGCCGTCGACCCGCCCTCTGGGGAGCGGGGTGCCGCCCGGCCCGCCACGTCAAGCGGACGTTGACACAAGTTCGGACGCTGGCGGGTCGGGCGGTGGTCTGCTCGGCTCGTCCGGGTCGATGGCAGACGGGAAGGCCTACCCCAACCACCCACGGACCGTGACACGCCGACGGAGCCCCGGCCATCCTGGAGCCGGAGCGCCCCCGCCGGAGGCGCAGTGACCGCAACCTCGCAACCGCCTCCAGCTCGCCGACGCGGCCGGCGTGCCCTCCCCTACGCCGCGCGGGCTCGTGGCCGCGCGGCCCGGCCGGCTGCCGGCCCAACCCCTCACCGGTCAACAACCTGTCGTGCTGCGGCGGCCCTCCGGGCTTCCCGCTCTCCGCGCCAGCCGCCGGGCGTCAGGCGTGACGGCCGCAGAGCGACAGCGGCAGCGGCTGGCGCGCGCCCAGGCGGCGGCGCGTGCGGCCCGTTGCGGGCCGCCTTGAAGACGTACAGAAACTTTGAACCACTTCGCCGGCAGCCGGCCTGTCCCGTCACGGCTGATGCTTGACACTCACGTCCCACCTGATGCTTGACATGATCACTATTTGGCTTCTTGATCGCGTGTTGTTGCGGTAGCACTCGATCTGGGAGCCGGGATTGGCACTGGTGGAGATGTCGATCGTGGAGCAGCGGTATCAGGCCGTGATGGCGGTCCTGGCTGGTGATCCGGTCGTGGACGTGGCTGAGAAGGTCGGGGTGTCGCGGCAGAGCGTGCATGGGTGGCTGCGCCGTTATGCCGATGAGGGTCTGGCCGGTTTGCAGGACCGGTCTCATCGTCCGGACGGGTGTGCTCATCAGGCGTCGCCGGAGGTGGAGGCTTTGGTGTGTGAGCTGCGCCGGCACCACCCGAAGTGGGGGTCGCGGCGCGTCGCGTTCGAGCTGGGCCGTCATGGTTGTCCCGAACCGGTGCCGTCGCGGATGACGGTCTATCGGATCTTGATTCGTCACGGTCTGATGAGCCCGGCCAAGCGTCGTCGGGGCCGCAAGGACTACGTGCGCTGGGAACGTGATCGGCCGATGGAGCTGTGGCAGATGGACATCGTTGGCGGGATCTTCCTGCCTGACGGATCGGAGGCCAAGGTCGTCACTGGCGTTGACGACCACTCCCGGTATTGCGTGATCGCTTCGGTGGTGCGTCGGGCCACCGGCCGTGCGGTTTGTCTCGCGTTCGCCGAAGCGCTGCGGGAATTCGGCGTGCCCGAGGAAGTGCTGACCGACAACGGCAAGCAGTTCACCGCCCGGTTCGGCAACGGCGGTGAGGTGATGTTCGATCGGATCTGCCGGGAGAACGGCATCGTGCACCGGCTCACCCAGCCCGCGACACCGACCACCACCGGCAAGGTGGAAAGGTTCCACCAGAGCCTGCGGCGCGAGCTGCTCGATGACGTGCCGGTCTGGCCGGACATCGATACCGCTCAGGCGGCGATCGAGGTGTTCCGGCACGAATACAACACGGACCGGCCGCATCAGTCCCTCGACATGGCGTTTCCCGCAAGCCGCTTCCGGCCTGCGGGACCCGGCGTGGTGCCGGTCAAGTTGCCCGCCTCGGTGACGATGCCGGCCGAAGCGCCGGCCCGGCCAGAGCCCCTCATTGCCCCACAGCCAGTCGAGCACTGGCCCCCGTCAGCGGTGGAGTTCGACCGGGTCGTCCCACCGTCTGGCAATCTGCAAGTCGCCGGGAGACAGTTCTGGCTCGGCTCGGCCTGCTCCGGAGTCACGGTGACGTTCTGGGCCGACACCGACGTCATCCACCTGCTGATCGCCGGCGCCCGGATCAAGTCAGTGCGTTCGCACCTGTCGGTCGCCGACCTTGCTGCTCTGATGCGTCAGGGAGGCCGCCCGGCCGGTCCGCCACCGCTGCCGCCAGCCGAGCAGGGTGAAGCGGTCGAGGTGGACCGGACCGTGAATCGGACCGGCAGCGTGTCGCTGGGTCAGCACCTGGTCCTGGCCGCGGAAATCCTCGGCGGGCGCCGGGTCGGGATCCGCATCGACGCAGCGACGTTGAGCTTCTTCGACCTTGACACCCGTCAGCTGCTGCGGACTCGGCCGAACCCGCTGACCCCAGCCGACATCAGCCGACTACGGGTGTCCGTCCCGCCGGTCCACCACCACAACCAGCAACCGGACCGGTGCTCGTTCAACGCCGCGCGTCGAACTCCGGCGTCGTCATGGTCGTCGGGCAGAAAGTCGCGCTCGGCCGAAGCCACGCCGGCAAGACCGTCAGAATCGACGTCACCGACACCGACCTGACCATCCACACCGACGCCGGACCCCGCACCGTCAGACGCACCAACGACCAACCCGTCCGTAGCATCAAAGCCCACCAACCCCGCAAGATCGCTTTTGCTGTGGCCATGACTGGCACGGCACCGGCCGATGATGGGATAGCCCATGACCTCGCCTGAGCACGCCGTCCTGGTCACCTACGCCTTGTCCGACGATCGGTTCGGGGAGGAGAAGGAACGCAAGGCGATCTATGCACTTGAGGCTCGCCTGACGGAAGCGATCGAGGCCGCTGACGCCGGAGAGTTCGACGGCAACCTGTTCGGTGGCGGCGAAGTCGAACTCTACGCATACGGCCCCGACGCAAACCGGCTCTTCGCCGCGATGGAACCACAGCTACGAGCCTTTCACGCCAGGCCAGCACACGCCGTGCTGCGCTTCGGCGAGGCAGACGACCCAACGGCCGTCGAGCAACGCATCGATCTATAACGTCCGAAGCACAAACCTAGACCAACCGTCAAGCAACACCTGGGACGGATCCGTCAAGCATCAGGTGGGACTAGACAACGGTACGTACTACTCGCAAGCTCGCCGAAGTCGCTCAACCGCGGCGAAGATTTGCTGTTCGGGACCAGGCCGGCTTGGTCGCCACTCGACGAGTAGTGGTCGGACGGCATCGGAAAGTTCAGTGAGTTCTTCCGCAGTCGCCGGCTCGGGTAGCAAGTCAAGCGCAGTGACCGCGCCGACGGTTGCCTCATACCGTTGAGCGTTCGTGGGTGTGTCTTGCCAGCGGGGAGAGCTCCGCCACTCCTGCACGCGCTCGTAAACCTCGGCTGCGGCGGCTCGGATGAGGGCCGATTGCTGGCGAGGGGTGAGTCCGGTACGGGTGTGGTGGCGGTCGGCGGGCTCCTGCGGCGGCGTGTCGGCGTCGCGCATGGCGGCGATCGTACCGGCGCCATGATCGGTATGGCCTGCGCGTGCTGAGCAGGTGAAGGGCAGTCAGCCGGTGATCGTGTTCCACTCCGGGGCGAGGATGGAGTAGAGCAGGGAGTCGCGCCATGCGCTGTTGGTGAAGACGTGGTCGCGGAGGCGGCCTTCGTACTGCATGCCGAGCCGTTTAACGACGGCGATGGAGGCGGCGTTGTCGGGACCAATGGCGGCGGTAATGCGGTGGAGCTTTAGCTCTCGGAAGCCGTAGTCGGTGATGGTGCGGGCGGCGTCGGTGGCATAGCCGTGGCCCCAGTGGCCGGCACCGATGGCGTACCCAAGTTTGGCGGCCTGGTGCCCAGTGAGTCCGAGTCGGGCGAAGCCGATCATCCGGTCTGTGCCACCAGCGACAGCTAGGTAGTACTCGGTTCGCGGTTCAAGCTGCGCCCTGGTCACGGCGCCTTCGATCATCGCCACGGTGGCGGCCTGGTCGCGGCTGTCGAAGGAGAGCCACCGGGTCACGCGGTCGTCGCCAACGATCGCCAAAGCGTCGGCCGCGTCATCGGGTCGCAGTTCGCGGAGGGTGATGACGCGGCCGGGGATGGTGATCGGGTACATGCGCTGATGGTGCCTTATCGAGGCAGAGCGTTGGCCGGGGTGTGGGTGAAGTGCTCGATGCCGTCGATGAGGTCGCGGGCGTCAGTGGCGTGACCAGCCCGGGTGATGGCTTGGTGGACGCGCCGGACGGAGTGGACGATGCCGTTGATGCGCTGGTCGGCGGGGAGGTCGAGCACCGGGGCAAGAGCATCGGCGGCAGCGTCGAGTTCTCCGTTCGCGACGCGGGCGATGGCTAGATTGGTGTGAGACCCGGCCTGGTCGCCGAACGCCCACGCGGGGTCGTAGCGGTCGGAGTACGCCTGGACGGCTTGCAGGGCGTAGCGCTCGGTGGCGGCGGCTTCGCCTGGCAGCCAGGCAAGGGCGTCGCTGGCGTAGTAGAGCGCGCGGGGCTGGTTGAAGGTACAGATGCCGCCCATCTCATCCATCTCGTCAGGGCGTACGCGGGACCAGGTGTCCTCGGCCTCGTTGATGGCGGCCTTGGCCTGTTCCGCATTGCCAAGTGCGGCGTAGGCACGGGCGGCGCTGATAGGCAGCCAGACAGCGGAGGTGCCGCCAGCCTGGGTGGCGTACTCGCGTCCGGCCTCGGCATAGCGGACTGCTTCGGCGTACCGACCGGCCCAGTAGGCGACCAGCGATTGAAGGCCGCGGAGCCAGGCTTGCAAACCGGGGTGGCCGGATTGGTCGGCACAGAGGACGGCGGTTCGGGCTTGCAGCATGGCGGAGTGCGGGTCGGCCATGTCGTGCGAGACCTTGGCGAGTAGGCCGCTGGTGATGCCGGCGAGGAAGTGCAGGTCCCGCGACTGGGTCGGCTGTTGGCGACGTTCAAGCAGCGTGAAGAGTGTGTCCTGAGTTTCGACCAGGTCCGGCAGGATCTGGCTGACCGGTCGCTGCGGGTAGGCCAGGGCGAGGCGCTGCACGTCCTCGGTGAGCTGGTCGATGGCTGCCGGGGAGGTGGCTTCGGCGGCGAGCATGGCGTACTGGCGGGCGCGTTGTGCGGCCATGGCGAGGAGGGTCCTTTCCGGGCCGGCGCCGGTCGGCTCGACGAGGAGCTGGCGGGCCGGCGCAGGGGTCAACTGGTGGGATGCCCAGGGGCGCTGCAACTCATCGACTGATTTGCCGAACATGGCCTGCAACGCTCGCCGGGTGGCGGGGGTTGATGAGGCCAGGTCCCGTTCGCCGCGTGCCAGCCGTCCGAGGTGCCGGGCGCTGATCGCCGCACGAGGATCCATGCGGCTGAACTCGTCGGCCAGTTCCTCGTACGTGCGGTCACTGCACTGGATCAGGTGCTCCAGCACGGTGCGAGGTTCGCGGCGGTCTCGGGCCATCGTCGATGCCTTCCTGATGGGCTATCTCCACGCTCGCCTGTACGAGGTCCTGAACTCAACGCAGGTCCTCATGGTGTCCGCCCGAGGTCCGTGAGAGGTGCTGTATCGGTCCTCGATCGGTCTCCACGACCCGGTGTTCTATCTCCACCATGGACGTCTCACCCACCGCAATTGTGCATGTACTGGCCGCTGAGGTACACGTGCCGACTCGGCGCCGGCCCGCTCGCGCCCGTACCGGTTCGGCTGCGGTCGTGGCGGGAGGCGGCGTCCGGGTCCTTCGATGGGTGGACGGAGGGAAGCCGCGTGGGAAGACGCGCCACGCCTCGCCGCCTCCCGTTCCCTGCTCGGCTTGCGAGGGGCGGGGTTGGAAGGTGGCCAGCCCTCGACGATCCCTCCGCGCGCCGAGCGATCCGAACCGTCTGCAACGGCGGGACTGCCCGGACTGCGTCGGAACCGGTAGGCAGACACGCTCGGCGGCGCTTGTCGTGACGGCTGCCTCCTGAGCAGGGCACCGGAGCAGGTGCCGGCAGGCGATTCACGGTGTCGGCCGTGGCCACAGCCCGCCTGCTTCGGTGCCCATCCACTGATTGAGGGCGGGCGGCGATGATTCCGAAGCCGGGCGATGTTCTGCACGTCGGCACCGATGCGTCTGTGCAGTTCGGCGGGGACCGTTCGCTGATCTTCCGAGTTATCAGGGTCTGCGACCAGCCGACGTACGAGGGCTGGGTCTGGCTGACCGGCTACTCACTCGACCGGGCAGGCGATGCCGTGGACCGGCGAGAGATCTTCGTGCAGCGCGCGGGCTTGAGGCTGCTTGCTCCGGCCGCTGTTCCCGTCGCCCAGCGCACACCATCCACTCCCCCATGCCATGCCGGGCAGGGCGGGGCGAGTCGAAAGGCCCGGCCGACGGTTTCAACTTCGAGGAGGTTGCGGTGACCATGCACTCGGTTGGGGTTTCTTTCGGGCAGCGTCGCGCTTGGCCCGGCTCTACCCGTAGCAGGTGAAGCGAATCCGGGCGCATCTGCTGCCGCAGTGGGCGGACTGGCCGTTGGCAAAGATCGACTACCTGGCGGTGCAGGAGTGGGTGACCGTCCTCGGCCGGACCCTGGCGCCCTCGACGACCGCGAAGCACGTCGGAATGCTCTCGATGATCATGCAGACGGCGATCCGGGCGCGGCTGATCGCGGTAAACCCGTGCGACGGCGTGCGGGTGGCCCGCAACCGGGCGCGGGAGGCGCGGCCGAGCACGGTCAGCCGGGACGTGTTCTTCGGCCGACTGCTGCCCGCCGTTCCGGCTGAGTACCGGGGCATCGTCTGCGCCGCCGCCGGGGCAGGGCTGCGCTGGGGTGAGTGCGCGGGCCTGCCGTGGGAGGCGGTCGACCTCGCCCAAGGTCTTGTCCACGTCGCCCAAGTGGCGGTCGAGACCCACGGCGGGATCGTACTGCGGGCGTACCCGAAGAGTCGGGCCAGCATAAGGGCGGTGCCCATGCCGCCGTTCCTCGTCGACGAGCTGCGTCGGCGGCGCGGGCCCGCGTCGCCGGACAGGCGGGCGCTGGTCTTCGCCGACGGGGACGGCGGGCCGCAGCGGCGGTCGAACTTCCGGCGGCGGGTGTGGCTGCCGTCGTTGGTGCGGGCCGGTCTGCTCGGCCGGGTCGCCGAGGTGGCGCCGGGCCGGTGGCTGGCGGTGTGGCCGGACCGGGACGCCCGGGAGCAGCGGGCGGAGTTTCCGACGAAAGCGGCGGCCGTGGCGCACGCGGCGGCTTCGGCCTTCGGCGGGCTGCGGTTCCACGACCTCCGGCACTCCTACATCACGTGGCTGGTGACGGACGGGGTGCCAGTCAACGTGGTGCGGCGGGTGGTGGGGCACGAGAAGGCGTCGACGACGCTGGACCGGTACACGCACACGCCGGAGGACTACGCCGACCGGGTCCGGCTGACGTTCGCTGACGATTCGCTGACTCTCCGGCCGTCGCCCCGCCCGGTCGACCCGGGAGACGCGCCTTCAACTGGGCCAGAAGGAACCCGGAATAGGGACGACCCCCGTCGGGGGGAGACGGGGGTCGTCGAAGGTTCGGCTCCGGGGGGGTTGAGCCGAACCACTCAGCGGCCGCGGGGGGTGCAACCGCTGAGGGCCTGTCGGTTGTCCGAGATATGAACACTCGTCGTAGTGACAAGTTTGCCTGAGCGAACCTGGCTACGTCGAGTGTTGTAGCCTCCACTCCCCGCGAATTGATGTTCGCAGAGTGTGACTGTCGTCACTGTGGGCAGAGGAGGCGCGGTCGGCCCGCAGGTCCGAGGGGGGTTCGTGACCCCGGGCACCCGCCGACCATAGACCATCGGACTAGACTTTCGCGCCGTGGGCCGAAGTGCCGCTTTCTTCGATCTGGACAAGACCGTCATCGCCAAGTCGAGCGCCCTGGCGTTCGGTCGGCCGTTCTACCGGGACGGGCTGATCACTCGGCGTGACGTCGTCAAGTCGGCGTACGCGCAGCTGATGTTCCGGCTGGGCGGCACCGACGAGCAGACCATGGCCCGGACCCGCGACTACCTCGCCACCCTGTGTAAGGGCTGGCAGGTGGAGCAGGTGCGCCAGATCGTCGCGGAGACGCTCCACGAGCTGATCAACCCCTACGTGTACGCGGAAGCCGCCGCGCTCATCGAGGAGCACCAGGCCGCCGGGCGGGACGTCGTCCTGGTCTCCGCCTCGGGCGAGGAGATGGTGCGTCCCATCGGGGCCCTGCTCGGGGTGACCGACGTGATCGCCACCCGGATGGGCGTGGTGGACGGCCGCTACAGCGGTGAGGTGGAGTTCTACGCGGCCGGTCCGAGCAAGGTCGAGGCGGTGGGCGAGTTGGCCACCGCGCGGGGGTACGACCTCGCCGACTCGTACGCGTACTCGGACTCGTACAGCGACCGCCCCCTGCTGGAGTGCGTCGGTCACCCGACGGTCGTCAACCCGGACCGGCAGCTGCGCCGGCTGGCGGTGGAGAACGCGTGGCCGGTGCTGGAGTTCCGCCACCCGATCCCGCTGGGTCGGCGCCTGCGGGAACGTCCCGCCGTCCCGGTCGCCGCCGCCGCGCTCGGCGTCGGTGTGGGGGTGGCCATCGGCATCGCCTGGTACGGCCGCCACCGCCGGACCCGCGCCACACCCGCCACCGCCTGACGCCGGGACCGCCCGGTCAGGGTCCGCCCGTCGCGGGTTGCCCGGCGGACGGGTCAGCTCGCGGCGAGGACCTCGTCGCCGATCACGGTGAGCTGGTCGACGCCCACCTCCACCGCCGCCATGTAGTGCCGGAGCCAGGAGCGCAGCCCGTCCGGGGTGCCGGTGGCGAAGGCGCCCGCCGACCCCACGTACTCGGGCTCCCGCTCGTGGTGGCCGACGTCGACGGCGAGCAGGCCCCGCGGGTCGAGGCCGCTGGAGAGCAGGACGAGCCGGGCGGCGCCCCGGGCGACGACGCCGGACGGGCCGGCGAAGGGGCGCAGGTTCAGCAGCTCGCCGTGCACCACCGCCGCGAGGACCAGCGGGGGCACCTTGGTGCCGCCGGCCACCAGACCGGCCAGCCCGTCCAGCCGGGCGGCGACCACCGGGTCGGCGATCGGCCGGCCCAGCTCCGCCTCGGTCACGACCTCGCGGGCGGCGAGTACGTGCAGCTTGGCGAGGGCCTGCCGGGGGGCCTTCGGCCACAGCTCGGACAGGCCCGGCAGCGCGCCGGCGACCCGCAGTGCCCCCTGCACCACCGGCTCGGTGACGGTGCCCGAGCGGACCGCCTCGCGGTCGTTCGCGTACCCCTCCAGGGCTGCGCTGGCCACCGCGGACCGCAGGCTGACCTCGGCGGCGACCTGGCCGCCGTGCCGGCGCAACGCGCGGTGCCCCAGCGCCTGGTCGAAGCGCTCGCGGGCCCGCTCGGTGGCGGGGGCGATGTCGGCGAGCGCGAGCAGCGGGGCGAGCGGGTCTGCGGTCACCCCGCCACGCTATCGACCGCCCGGCCCGGTCCGTCGACGAGCCGGCCGGAACGCGACCGGCGCCACCCATGCGTTGTTAAGAAGGGGCCCTTCCTCTACCGCAGACGTTAAGCGGGGGCCCTTCCTTTCACCGCAGAGCCGTCTGGCGCGTGCGGCGGGCCGCTCGGCGCGGTGTGGGCGGCGCGTGGTCGCCGCCACCGGACGTCCCGACTACCCTCTCCTGCAACCGGACGCAGGTCACCCGAGCGACGAGGGAGCACGGCATGAGCGAGGCATTGGCCAACTTGCTGAACGAGACACGCCAGTTCCCACCGCCGGCCGAGCTCGCCGCGAACGCCAACGTCACCGGCGACGCGTACGCCGAGGCGGACGCCGACCGGCTGGCCTTCTGGGAGCGGCAGGCGGGCCGGCTGAGCTGGGCGAAGCAGTGGGACCAGGTCCAGGACTGGTCGAACCCGCCGTTCGCGAAGTGGTTCGTGGGCGGGCAGTTGAACGTCGCGTACAACTGTCTGGACCGGCACGTCGAGGCCGGCCGGGGCGACCGGGTGGCGATCCACTGGGAGGGCGAGCCGGGCGACACCCGGACGCTCACGTACGCGGACCTGCACCGGTTGACCTGCCAGGCGGCGAACGCGCTGACCGACCTGGGGGTGACGGCCGGGGACCGGGTGGCGATCTACATGCCGATGATCCCGGAGGCGGCGGTCGCGATGCTGGCGTGCGCCCGGATCGGCGCCACCCACAGCGTGGTCTTCGGCGGCTTCTCGGCCGACGCGCTGACCAACCGCATCCAGGACGCCACCGCCAAGGTCGTCATCACCGCCGACGGCGGTTACCGGCGGGGCAAGCCGTCGGCGTTGAAGCCGACGGTGGACGAGGCGGTGGCCAAGTGCCCGTCGATCGAGCACGTGCTGGTCGTCCGCCGTACGGGCGAGGAGGTCGCCTGGTCGGCGAAGGACCACTGGTGGCACGAGACGGTGGAGACCGCGTCGCCGGAGCACACCCCGGCGGCCTTCGACGCCGAGCACCCGCTGTTCATCCTCTACACCAGCGGCACCACGGCCCGGCCGAAGGGCATCCTGCACACCACCGGCGGCTACCTGACCCAGGCGTCGTACACGACGCACGCGGTGTTCGACCTCAAGCCGGACACCGACGTCTACTGGTGCACGGCCGACATCGGCTGGGTCACCGGCCACTCCTACATCGTGTACGGGCCGCTCTCCAACGGCGCCACCCAGGTCATGTACGAGGGCACCCCGGACACCCCGCACAAGGGCCGGTTCTGGGAGGTGGTGGACCGGTACAAGGTCACCATCCTCTACACCGCGCCGACGCTGATCCGCACGATGATGAAGTGGGGCGAGGACATCCCGGCCGGGTACGACCTGTCGTCGCTGCGGCTGCTGGGCAGCGTCGGCGAGCCGATCAACCCGGAGGCGTGGATGTGGTACCGGCAGCACGTGGGCCGGGGCGCGCTGCCGATCGTCGACACGTGGTGGCAGACCGAGACCGGAGCCATCATGATCTCCCCGCTGCCGGGCGTCACGGAGGCCAAGCCGGGCAGCGCGATGACCGCCCTGCCGGGCATCGCCGCCGACGTGGTGGACGACCAGGGTGTGTCGGTGCCGAACGGCGGCGGCGGGTACCTGGTGCTGAAGGAGCCGTGGCCGTCGATGCTGCGCACCATCTGGGGCGACGACGACCGCTTCCTCGAGACGTACTGGTCGCGCTTCGGCGCGGGCGCCGGCACGAGCGGCGAGGGCGAGTGGGTGTACTTCGCCGGTGACGGCGCGAAGAAGGACGACGACGGGCACATCTGGCTGCTCGGCCGCGTCGACGACGTGATGCTGGTGTCCGGGCACAACATCTCCACCACCGAGGTCGAGTCGGCGCTGGTGTCGCACCCGTCGGTCGCCGAGGCGGCCGTGGTGGGCGCCACCGACCCGACCACGGGGCAGGCGATCGTCGCGTTCGCCATTCCGCGCGGCAGCGCGGACACCTCCGGCGACGCGGGTGAGCAGCTGATCGCCGAGCTGCGCAACCACGTCGCGAAGACGCTCGGCCCGATCGCCAAGCCCCGGCAGATCCTGCTGGTGCCCGAGCTGCCGAAGACCCGCTCCGGCAAGATCATGCGCCGGCTGCTGCGGGACGTGGCGGAGAACCGCTCGCTCGGCGACGTCACGACCCTCCAGGACTCGTCGGTGATGGAGATGATCTCCTCGGGGATGGGTGGCGGGAAGTCCGACGAGGACTGACGGCAGGCGTACACACCGGTGGGTGGCGGTCCGCGCGGACCGCCACCCACCGTCATGTCTTACGGGTATGAGCCGAAGGATCCGAGCGGTGTTACATCGGTCAGTCGGCTGACCAGGGAGAAGCTGAACGGACACAGGCCGGCTCCAGCCCTGTCGTTCATGTTGTTTCTGATTTATGTTCACGCAGGTCGGACGGTTCGATCGGTATCACTTCGATGTCCGCGCCGGCCGACTCCCTCCGCACCCATGCCCGAGAAATGGAGTGGCATGAACCAGAAATCCCTCTCCGGGTCGCGTCGACGGTTGCTCGTCGCGCTGCCCGCCGTCGCCCTGGCGGCCGCGTCACTGACCGTGACCGGCAGCTCGGCGGCGGCCGAGTCCGGGGCCCCCCGGGCCACGATCGGGGCCGACGAGTACTACATCAACTACTCGGAGCCCGCCGTCCAACCGGACAGCGACGGTCGCGAGGTCAAGGGCAAGGGTGGCGTCCACGCGCCCGCCGTCGACGAGGCGCGCAGGTACGACCGCAAGTTCGCACGCGGCAACCCGGTGACCGCCCGGCAGCTCGCGAAGATCGAGGCCGAGGCGATCAAGACGGGCAAGAACCCGCGGCAGATCAAGCAGGCCAAGGGCACCCAGACCGCCAAGCTGCTGACCCTGCTGGTGGAGTTCAACGAGAACGCCAACGACGACTTCACCGACGTCATGGTCCCCAAGACGGTCTTCGAGGACCGGAGCTGTGTCCTCGGCACCGTGCAGAACGGACCGCTGCACAACAACATCCCGAACCCGGCGAGCCTGCCGAAGCTCGACAACAACTCGATGTGGGTGCCGGACTTCTCCCCCACCCACTACAACAAGATGCTCTACACCGCCGAGGGCATCACCGAGCGGGTCCGCACCGACCTGACCGGGCCGGACGGCAAGCCGGGCATCAACCTGGCCGGCCGGACGATGCGCAACATGTACCTGGAGATGTCGAAGGGCGCGTACACGGTCGACGGGCAGGCCAGCCCGTGGATCAAGGTGCCGCACTCCGAGGGCTGGTACGCGGCCTCCCGCTGCTTCCAGGACGAGAACGGCAACTGGGTCGCCGGGCGGCAGCAGTCGATGAACGGTCACCCGGACAACCCGCAGGGTGCCGGGCGGCTGGCCACCGACGCGATCGACACGCTCGCGAAGATGGACCCGAACTTCCCGTGGGCGGACTACGACATCGAGGACCAGGCCGACCGGGACGGTGACGGCAACGTCCTCGAGCCGGACGGCGTGATCGACCACCTGGTACTGGCGCACGCCGGCAAGGGCAAGTCGGCCGGCGGTGGCGCGCAGGGCACCTACGCCGTGTGGGCGCACTCGTCGTCGATCGTCGGCGGCTACACGATCCCCGGCACCCAGCTCAAGGTGTCGAACTACATCGTGCAGCCGGAGGACGCCGGCGTCGGTGTCTTCGCCCACGAGTACGGCCACGACCTCGGTCTGCCGGACCTCTACGACACCTCCGGCAACGCCGACTCGGACGTCGACTTCTGGGACCTGATGGCGTCGGGCTCGCACTCCGGTGAGATCTTCCAGGCGCTGCCGACCCACATGGGCCTCTGGGACAAGTGGATCCTCGGCTGGGCCGACCCGCTGACCATCACCCCGGGCTCGTCCCCCCGCGACGTGCAGCTCGGCCAGACCTCGCGGACGCCGGTGGGCACCAAGGACGGCATCAAGGTCAACCTGCCGGACAAGGTGATCACGCTCGCGACCCCGCACAGCGGCGCGAACATGTGGCACTCCGGTGCCGACCAGGAGTGGGCGGACGTCAAGATCGCCCGCCAGGTGGCGGTGCCGGCGGCGGCCGACGCGAAGTTCTGGATGTGGAACAACTTCGTCATCGAGGCCGACTGGGACTACGGCTTCGTCGAGGTCTCCACCGACGGCGGCACGACCTGGGCCGAGCAGAAGGTCTACGACTCGACCGGCAAGCTGGTCTCCACGAACGACGGATACGCGGACCCGAACGGCCGCATGGTCGACTTCGGCAACAAGAAGTACGGGCTCACCGGTGACACCCACGGCTGGCGGCACGACTACGTCGACCTGTCGGCGTACGCCGGGCAGACCGTGCAGGTCCGCCTCCGGTACGCCACCGACGAGGCGTTCCTGGAGAAGGGCTGGTTCGCCGACGACTTCTCGGTGACCGGCGGTGGCGCCACCACGTGGAGCGACGACGTCGAGAACGGAACGGCGGGCTGGACCGCCACCGGCGGCACCTTCGTCGACACCACCGGCGCCGGCTGGCGCATCGACGGCGGCACCACGAGGCAGTCGCACTACTACCTGGCGGAGTGGCGCAACTTCGACGGGTTCGACGAGGGCCTGAAGTACGGCTACGACACCATCTATTCGCGCGACGCGTGGAAGGTCGACAAGATCTCCTACAACGCGCCGGGCATGCTGGTGTGGTACCGGGACACCACGATGGGCAACGACAACCACGTGACCGCGAATTCGACCGCGCTGCCGAGCTACGGCTCGAAGGGCGGCCTGCTGATCGTGGACTCGCACTTCGACCCGTACCGCCGGCAGGGCGAGGCGGCCGTCAAGGACCCGTCGACGCTGGACAATCTGCCCAGCCGTCCGCAGTCCGCCAACGCGGCGTTCTCGCTCAACCCCACGTACCCCTTCCGGGAGTGCCTGGAGGCGACGGGCGAGCCGTACAGCGAGTACTGCACCAGCTTCGGCGCCCAGCCGGCGGTCTCGGCGTTCACCGACGCCAAGGGCTGGTACCCGGGCATCGAGGTCCGCGGCTCGTCGCTCTTCGCCCGGGACCTCGACGCGTCGGTGGTGATCCCGTCGAAGGGCAACGTGCCCTACACGACCCGTGTCACCAACGCCGACGGCAGCCCGGCCACCGGGCTGTACGGCACCGACCTCGGGTTCACCGTGCTCGGCAGCGGCAACCCGGGTGACCAGGGCGCCGCGTACGGCGTCACGATCACCATCAAGAAGACGGCGAAGGACAACTCGTACGCCACGGTCCACGTGACCCCGGCGAACTAGACCGTCTCGCCATCCCGTCACACACGCGGGGCCCGGTCGGAGCACAGTGCTCCGACCGGGCCCCGCTCCGCTTCCTGTGACACTTTCGTGTCCCCCGGCGCTCTACCAGGGGGACCCCATAACCGCGATTACTCCAAGTGACCGTTACCGAAATGTGACGTGGATATGCACCGCTCTCGTGAAGCATTTGAACCCATTTTGCAGCGTTATGACCCCCCAGATCGTCGCCTCAGGCACCAATTGACCCGTGACAACCGCCCCTCCTCTCTGTAAGGGTGAGTGCCGCATCACATGACAGTCACGGCTCGATACGTCACTGCCATGTAACAGATCCACAAGGAGGAGGACCTTTGAGGAGACGAGTCACAGCCGGTCTGGCCTCGGCCGCGGCCGCGCTGCTGGCGGCGGGAGTCGTGTCGGCGCCGGCCTCCGGCGCACCGGCCGCGGACCCGGCCCCCGGTTCCGACAAGGCGAAGCACGGCAGGGACAGCCTCCCCGATCCGAAGTCGGATCAGCAGCGCGAACTCCGCAAGCAGGCCATCGCCGACCTGCTCTCCGGCAAGGCCAAGCTCCAGACGCGCAACGGCTCGAAGGTCATCCAGGTCAAGGACGACCTGTTCGTCGAGTACCAGCAGGCGCCGAAGACCGACCCGCTGTTCACCATGCTTGTCGAGTTCGGCGACAAGGTCGACCCCCGGACCGGCGGAGCTGCCGGCCCGGTGCGCAACCAGATCCCCGAGCCCGACCGTAACTGGGACGGCGACGCGACCGACGACAACAGCACCCTGTGGCGGCCGGACTTCAACCGGGCGCACTTCCAGGACATGATGTTCGGTCCGGGCGAGTCGATGCGAGACTTCTACTTCACGCAGTCCGGCGGCCGCTACACGCTCGACGGCGACGTGAGCGACTGGGTCAAGGTCCCCTACAACGAGGCCCGCTACGGCAGCAACGCCATCTCCGAGGCGGACGGCTACTGGAACTTCGTCAAGGACAGCGCCACCGCCTGGTACGAGGCCCAGGTCGCCGCCGGCAAGACGCCGGAGCAGATCAAGCAGTACCTGGCCCGGTTCGACATCTGGGACCGGTACGACTTCGACGGCGACGGCGACTTCAACGAGGCCGACGGCTACATCGACCACTTCCAGGCGGTGCACGCCGGTGAGGGCGAGGAGGCCGGCGGCGGCGCCGAGGGCGAGGACGCCATCTGGTCGCACCGGTGGGCCGCCTTCCCGAACCTCGCGGGCTCCGCGGGTCCGGCGGGCAACCTCTCCGGTGGGGTGCAGATCGGTGACACCGGCATGTGGATCC
This sequence comes from Micromonospora sp. BQ11, assembly GCF_052068135.1. NCBI lineage: Bacteria > Bacillati > Actinomycetota > Actinomycetes > Micromonosporales > Micromonosporaceae > Micromonospora > Micromonospora sp. BQ11. The sequence goes on from NZ_JBQHDB010000007.1 coordinate 259,708, forward strand.
GGGACTACACCACGGAGCCGGAGAACGGCGGCCTGGGCGTGTTCGCCCACGAGTACGGCCACGACCTCGGTCTGCCGGACCTGTACGACACCGCCGGCGGCGACAACGGCGTCGGCTTCTGGAGCCTGATGTCCTCCGGTTCGTGGCTGAGCCGCGGCAAGGACGACATCGGGTCGACCCCGGGCTACATGGACCCGTGGTCGAAGCTGTACCTCGGCTGGCTCAACCACTCAACGGTGCAGTACGGCAAGGGCAGCACCCAGGTGACCCTGGGCCCGGCCGGCGACAGCGACGGGCCGAAGGCCCAGGCCGTGGTGGTCAACCTGCCGGCGCAGACCCAGACCACCTCGTACAACACCCCGTTCGCGGGTGCCAACGAGTGGTGGGGCGGCAGCGCGGACGACCTGAACACCACGCTGGCCCGCCAGCTGGACCTGACCGGTGCGACCTCCGCGTCGATCACCGCGAAGGCCTGGTACGACATCGAAGAGGACTACGACTACCTCTACGCCGAGGTGTCCACCAACGGTGGCGCCACCTGGGCCCCGCTGAGCAACTCGCTCATCGACTCCGGCGAGACCGGCGTCGACGGCTCCACCAGCGGCAACTGGGTCGACCTGACCTACGACCTGTCCGCGTACGCCGGGCAGACCGTGCAGTTCCGCTACCGCTACCAGACCGACGGCGGCGTGCACCTCGCCGGCGCCTTCCTGGACAACGTGTCGCTGGTCAAGAACGGCTCCGCCGCCTGGACCGACGACGCGGAGACGCTGGACGCCGCGTGGACGGCCAAGGGCTTCACCCGGATGACCGGCTCGGTGACCGACACGTACCCCCGCTTCTACATCGCGGAGAACCGCACCCACCTCGGGTACGACGACACGCTGCGGACCGGTGGGTACAACTACGGCTTCGCGAACACCCGCCCGAACTGGGTGGAGCGCTTCTCCAACCACCCGGGCATGCTGGTCTGGTACGTGAACTACGCGTACGGCGACAACAACACCTCGGAGCACCCGGGCTACGGCCTGAACCTGCCGGTCGACGTCCGGCCGGGTCAGATCAAGGTCGACGGTCAGGGCACGATCAGCAACCGGCGCAACGGGTACGACGCCACGTTCAGCCTGTACGCCAAGCCGGCGCAGACCTTCCACCGCAACGGGGTGCCGGTCACGGTCCCGGCGCTCGCCCCGAACCCGCTCTTCACCGACAGCGGGGCGAACAAGTACTGGAACAACAGCAACCCGTGGAACTCGGTCAAGGTCGCCGGCACCGGCACCAGGATCGAGATCCTGAAGCAGGGCACCAACCCGACCGACGACATGGTCGTCAAGGTGACCAACTGACAACAGTGTTACCAGTGGGGCCGGTGGCGGAGACGCCACCGGCCCCACTGCATTCCACCCACCTGCGCCTCTGATAGAGGATCGTCGCTATCCGGATGGCCCTGACCATTTATGCAGGCCACGCCCGTCGACGAAGAGTCGGGGTGTGACAGTGAAAAGCGTTCTCAACAAATTCTTGCCACAAAACGACGCGCCCGTCTTCCCACCCGTCACACGAGTGTCTATCTTCACCATTGGTCCCACCCGTGGGATCCAATTCGCCGGCCCCGTACCCCCCGTTGGGCCGGTTCCCTCACACCGGAGGTACCACGTGCGCAAAGTCGCAGTGGGTCTGCTCGGGCTCTCGCTGACGGCGACGGCACTGGCGGTCGGACCGTCCGCCAACGCCGCTCCGCAGCCGAAGTCGCCGACGACCGCACCGTCGGTCGCCGGGCAGGCCGAGGCCGAGCACGCCCACGCCCACGCCGAGCATGACCTGCCCAACCCGCTGGAGGACAAGCGTCGCGCCCTGCGCCAGGAGGGTCTCAGCGAGGTCCTGTCCGGCAAGGCCAAGGCCCAGCGGATCAACGGCAGCACGGTCGTCAAGGTCGGTGAGACCGCCGCCGGCGCGCCCGGCGCGACCGGTGCCACCGCCCGGGCCGCCCGCACGGGCGGCAAGAAGGACCAGTACGTCGAGCTCTCGCGGGAGCGCACCGACCAGGTCTTCGTGATCCTGGCCGAGTTCGGCAACGAGCGGCACCCGGACTTCCCGGACAAGGACATCGACCCCGACTGGCCGGGTCCGGCGCGGTTCGACGGTCCGCTGCACAACGAGATCCCCGAGCCGAACCGCGCGGTGGACAACTCGACCGTGTGGCAGAAGGACTTCAGCCCGGAGCACTTCCGCAAGCTCTACTTCGGCACCAAGCCGGGTGACGAGTCCCTGAAGCAGTACTACGAGGCCCAGTCGTCCGGGCGCTACAGCGTCGACGGCGTGGTCAGCAACTGGGTCAAGGTCAAGTACAACGAGGCCCGGTACGGCCGGTCCAACGACCCGATCGCCGACGACAGCAACGACCCGGCCAACGACCCCGCGGTCTGCAACAGCAACATCTGCCAGAACACCTGGGAGCTCGTTCGCGACGCCGCCAACCAGTGGGTCGCCGACCAGAAGGCCCAGGGTCGCACCGACGCCCAGATCGCCGCGGACGTCAAGGCGATGGACAAGTGGGACCGGTACGACCACAACGGCGACGGCAACTTCAACGAGTCGGACGGCTACATCGACCACTTCCAGATCGTCCACGCCGGCGGCGACATGGCCGACGGTGACCCCAACCAGGGTGAGGACGCCATCTGGAGCCACCGCTGGTACGCCTTCGCCTCCGACCAGGGCTCGACCGGTCCGGCCAACTTCCCGGCCGGCGGTACCCAGATCGGCGACACGGGCATCTGGATCGGTGACTACACCATCCAGCCGGAGAACGGTGGCCGTAGCGTCTTCTACCACGAGTACGGCCACGACCTGGGCCTGCCGGACGACTACAACATCCTCAACGGCGGGGACAACAACAACGAGCACTGGACCCTGATGGCCCAGAGCCGGCTGAGCGCCAAGAACGACGGCGGCATCGGCGAGCGCGGCGGTGACCTCGGCGCGTGGAACAAGCTCCAGCTCGGCTGGCTCGACTACGAGGTGGTCGTGGCCGGGCAGAAGCGCACCATGACCCTCGGCCCGCAGGAGTACAACTCCGCCAAGCCGCAGGCCGCCGTGGTGGTGCTGCCGGAGCGCGAGTACACCTTCGACAACGGCAAGCCGTTCGAGGGCACCAAGCAGTACTTCTCCGGCAACGACGACGACCTCAACAACACGATGACCCGCACCCTGGACCTCACCGGGAAGTCGTCGGCGTCGCTGTCCATGAAGGGCCGCTACGACATCGAGGCCGGCTTCGACTACCTCTTCTTCGAGGCGTCGCTCGACGGCGGCAAGACCTGGACGGCGCTGCCGGGCACGGTCGACGGCCAGCCGCTCAAGGAGGTCGGCGGGAAGCCGGCCCTGGACGGCAGCAGCGCGGGCAAGTGGGTGGACATCACCATCCCGATGGACGCCGCCGCCGGCAAGGTCGTGCAGTTCCGCTTCCGCTACCAGACCGACGGCGGTGTGTCCGAGGGCGGCTTCTTCGGTGACGCGATCACCGTGACCGCCGACGGCCAGGCCCTCCTGAGCGACGGCGCCGAGGCCGGCGCCGGCGACTGGGCACTGAAGGGCTGGGGCATCGTCGAGGAGACCTACAAGCGCAAGTTCGCGAACTACTACATCGCGGGCAGCCGCTCGTACGTCTCGTACGACAAGTACCTGAAGACCGGCCCGTACTTCTTCGGCTACGCGAACACCCGGCCCGACTGGGTCGACCACTACGCGTACCAGGAGGGCCTGCTCATCTCGTACTGGAACCTGCGGTGGGCGGACAACGACACGTTCGAGCACCCGGGTGAGGGTCGTAACCTGATCATCGACGCGCACCCGCGGCCGATCTACAACCTGACCGGCCAGCCGTGGCGGGCCCGGGTCCAGGTCTACGACGCGCCGTTCAGCCTGAAGAAGGCGGACTCGTTCACGCTGCACCTCAACAGCCAGCCGCAGTACATCCGCGGCCAGGCGGCGCAGCCGCTGTTCGACGACACCAAGAAGTACTGGTACGAGGAGCTGCCGAACCACGGCGTCAAGCTCCCCGCCACCGGGACCAAGATCAAGGTTCTGGAGCAGAACGGCACCTCCATCAAGGTCCGCTTCTCCTGATCGACCGATCGCAACACGCGATGCCCGGGCAGGAATCCTGCCCGGGCATCGCCCTTTCTCCGGGACCCGGCGGAAGGAACGCCGCGTCCGCCCGGCGCGTCTGACCGGTCATGCGTGCCACCCGAAGCCTGCTGCCCGTCGTGGCCGCCGTGGCCCTCGCCGCACCGCTGAGCGGCTGCCAGGGCACCGAGAAGGGACCCACCGTGTCCGGTCCACAGACCCCCGCGCCCACCCCGCCCGAGAGCACCGGCGACCCGAGCCGACCGGCCGCCACCCCGACCGGCGGGCCGGTCGCGCCGTCCGGGCGGACCGGGACGTCGCTGTCGCCCACCCGCCCGCCCACCCTGGGTCCGCCGACCGCGCCGCCGAGCCGGCCCACCGACCTGCGCCGGGTCGACGCGCTCGCCGGTCGGATCACCCGGGGCGGCGACGGGCCGTGCTACGGCCTGGTCACCGACGACGGCCGGGAGTACGCGCTGCACGGCACCGACAAGGGCACGTTCGCCACCGGCACCTGGGTCCGGGTGACGATCGGACCCGCCGATCCCGCCGTCGACTGCGGACCGGGCACCCCCGCCACCATCGTGAAGATCGCCCCGGTCACCTGAGGGGAGCGATCCGGGCCACCCGCGGCACTGGCGCAACGGGACGGCCGGCACGCAGGTCCTAGGCTGTCTGCCATGACCGAGCAGCGCGGCGGCGTCGTCGACGAGTCCTGTGTCCTCACCGAGGGGCCGTGGACGCACCGCTTCGTCGGCGCCAACGGCAGCCGCTTCCACATCGTGGAGGCCGGCACCGGCCCGCTGGTGCTGTTCCTGCACGGGTTTCCCGAGCACTGGTGGGCCTGGCACGAGATGCTGCCGGCGGTCGCCGACGCCGGCTTCCGCGCCGTCGCCGTCGATCTGCGCGGCTACGGCGCGAGCGACAAGCCCCCGCGGGGGTACGACGGCTACACCCTCGCCGCCGACGTCGCCGGTCTGATCCGGGCACTCGGAGAACGGTCGGCCACGCTGGTGGGGAGCGGCGCCGGCGGCATGATCGCGTGGACGGTCGCGTCGTTCCACCCGTCCCTGATCCGCCGGCTGGTGGTGCTCGGCGCGCCGCACCCGCTGCGGCTGCGCGCGGCCATCTTCGCCGACCCGCGCGGACAGTTCACCGCCTCCACCCCGACCCTCAAGTTCCAGATGCCCCGGTACGAACACGTGCTCACCCGGGACGACGCCGCGGCCGTCGAGGAGATGCTGCGCCGCTGGGGCGGACCGGACTGGGTGGCCTCACCGGCCTTCGCCGCGTACGCGGAACGCTGCCGGGAGGCGATGCGGATCCCGCAGGCTGCCTTCTGTGCCCTGGAGGGCTACCGCTGGGCGTTCCGGTCCGTGCTGCGGCTGCACGGCTACCGGTTCGTGCGCCTGATGCAGAAGCCGCTGATCACCCCGACCCTGCAACTGCACGGCGCGCTCGACGTCGCCACCCTCCCGCGCACCGCCCAGGGCTCCGGCCGCTACGTCGTGGCACCGTACGAGTGGCGGCTGCTCGACGGGGTGGGACACTTCCCGCACGCGGAGGCCCGGGACGTCGTGCTCGGCGAGATCCTGCGCTGGACGAAGTCCTGACGCTGCCCTACACCCGCTGCTCGCGCAGGTCGGCGACCTCCGCCGAGGGCGCCCAGCCCTGGTAGACGCCGAAGTCGAAGACCTCCAGGCCGAGCGCCCGGGCCACCGGCCAGCGACCGCCCGTGTACTCCACGCGCAGCCACCCGTCGTGCTCGGCGAGGACGATGAACGGCTGCCCCTGCCAGGTGCAGGTGGTCCGCACGTACGCCAGGTCCTCGATCTCGGTCACCGGCAGGACGCGCACGTACCGGCCGGGGCGTACCTCGTCGAAGCCGTCACCCGGCTCCGGCTGGTAGAGCCGGACGGTGTCGCCGTCCGGGCTGGCCTGGTACTCACGCCCGCGCCACCGGGCCACGTAACCGTCACGCATCACCGGCACCGACCTCTCGCCACAGGAGCGCGTCGGCGTCGAGGAGGGCGACCACCCGCTCGGTGCCGTCCGCGCCGACCCGCAGGAGCTGGGCCCCGTGCGGCAGCCGGGCGCTGTCCACCTTGAACTCCGCCACCACGTCGCTGCTCTCGCCCGGCGCGAAACCGTTGCCCCGGAACGGCGGCCGCTCGATGACCCAGCCCTCCATGGCCCGCATCGCCGCCTCGTTCTGGCCCCCGTACGGGATGCGGTAGAGGCTCGGCCGGTGCGCCGGCCACCGCAGCACGTAGATCTCCTCGGCGTCCCGCCGAAACGGCGAGTCGGGGTAGCCGAGACCGAGGGCGTCGTACAGCTCGGCCGGGGTGGTCAGGTGAGCCAGTTCGCCGGCCCGGTGCACGAAGCCGGAGACCCGGTCGTAGCCGCGCTCCAGGTAGTACGCGAGCTGGCTGGGTGCGACCGCCTTCTGCATGACGACGGGCCGGGCCGGGTCCGGTGCGGGCGGGGCGTACCGGGTGCGGGCGACGGGTTCCTCGGCCGGCGAGGGCTCCGGCTCGGTATCGGTGCCGAGCCCGACCTCCGCGGCCCAGTTCGCCAGGCCGACGATCTGCTCGCCGGGCAGCTTCGCCCCGATCGGGGTGCCCGGGTTGACCACGAACGACCAGGACTCGTCCGGCCAACGGTGGATGAGCTGGACGAACTTGACCGGCAGCGTCTCCACCGGCGCGTCGGTGTTCTCGGCCAGCCGCTCCGGCGACGTGTAGACCACCACGAAGGTCTCGCCGTCCACCTCCTCCCGCAGCCAGACGAAACCCGGTTCGCCGGGGCGGCTGCCCGGTGCGGAGTCGGGCGCGACCGGGAGCAGCACGCGGGCCAGCAGCAGCGTGGAGAGGAAGGTGTCGGTGCTGCCGCTGCCGCTCGCGTCGAGGAGGTTCTCCTCCACCTCGTTGGCGGGCAGGAAGTCCGCCAACGCGGCGGAACCCGTCGCGGGGGTCGTCGGGTCGGCGGCCGGTCCCGGATCGGCGGCGGTCGGCGGCGCCGTCCACGTGGGGTCGGCCGTCGGGTCCACCCGGTCGGAACCGGTGCCGATCAGCGGGCCGCTCGCCGTACCGGCGGGCACGGTGGGGTCGGCGGACGGTCCGCCGGTCTCGACGGACCCGGCGGCGGGAGTTCCGGTCGCCTGCACGGGCGGCGTGGTACCGGTCGGCGCCGGCTCGAAGAGGAAGCCGGCGGCCTCCGTGCCGGCGACCGGAGACGCGGCGATGTCGCGGGCCTCGATGACCGTGCCCTCGATCACGATGGGCGTGAAGCTCCGCCGGGGAGCGGGTGGCGCCGAGACCGGTTCGGCGATCGAGACCGGCAGGTCCTCGACCGGGTCCGGCTCCGGAACGGGTAGGCGGCGCGGCAGCGCCTGCGTGACGTCCACGTCCGACTCCGCCGGGCCGCGGGCGTACGCCTGGAGACGCTCGGGGACGGGAACGCGGATGGGCCGCGTCCGCTCGTCGTCCGGTGGACCCGGCCGCGCCGACAGCGCCTGGGTGGTCTCCTCGGTCGGCCCGACGGCGACCGGGTCGGTCGTCCGGAACGCCTCGGTCGGCCCCTCCGACGGCCCGGTCGGCGGCCGGCGACGGGGAAAGGGCTGGCTGCCGCCCGCGAAACGGGACGGCGGGACAGCCCGGTCCCCGGAACGGGTCACCGGATCCCGGTACGTCGAGCCGCGGCCGGACGCCGGCTCGAAGAAGGAGCGGTTCGGCCGGTCCCCGCCCTCGGCACCCGCGTGGCCGTCCGCCGTCGCGGGACGGTCGGTGCCGGGCTCGGGCCGCGCCGACGGCCAGGGCGACATCGGCCGGCCCTCGCCCGCGTTACGAGGCAGGGTCGACGGGTACGCGGGCGGCGGCGCGAGCCGCTGCCCGTTGGTCACCGCGTCCGCCCGCGACGGCTCGCTTGCCGTCCGGTCGGCGGGAACCCCCTCCACCGACGGTCGGATAGTCGGAGGGAGGACCGCGGTGGCCCGGTCCGGCGTGGGTGCGACAGGGACGGCCCCGGCGGTCGTCGTCCGGCCCTGCGGTCCGGTGCTCGGCACGGCGTCGGCGTCCCCCGCGACCGAGGTGGCCCGCGCCCGGGCCAGCGTCTCGGCGCGTTCCAGGCGGGCCCGGGCGCCCCTGGTGCGGCCCGGCAGCCGGACGTCACCGCGGGACAGTTGCGCGACGAACCAGGACGGCAGGTAGCCCTCGATCGGCAGGCCCGGGTTGACGGCCAGCCACCACTCCTGGTTGGGCCACTCCTCGGCCAGGTCGGGGTACGGCACGCGCCGGCTGGACCCGGCGTTGTCCCCGAGGCAGGCGCGCATGGCGGCCGCCGAGGTGAAGGCCAGTACGTGCGTCCGGCCGCCGGTCGTCCAGGTGCCCCACCCGGGCGGCGCCTGACCGGCGAGCGCCTGCGTGGACACCGGCAGGAAGAGGTCCGTCCGGGCCAGGATCCGGAAGTAGAGCTGTTGGTCGTTGGCGTGCAGCGCCTCGCGCATCGCCGCCTCGGCCTCCGTGGCCGGCTCCCATTCGGTCACGGCCACCTCTCCTTCCGAGAACAGGCCACAGGCATCGCGTACAACCTACAAGGTCAATTCAAGATCACAATGGCTGGCCGGCGGCGGGCCGCCCGGTTCCATAGAAGGCGATAACATCGCGTTCCGGAGTCGACACGATACGGAGGCGTCGATGTCCCGGTCCCCCGCCCACGCCCTTCTGGCGGTTCTCTCGACGGCCGTGGTCGCGTCCGTGCCGGTGCCGCCCCCGGCCGGCCCGCCGCCCGGCCCGGCTCTGGCCGGCGCGCGTGCGCCGGGCTGCGCCACGCCGCTCGCCCCGTCCCGACCGGTCGCCGCCACCCCGTGGACGCAGCAGCGGTACGCGCCGGAGCGCCTGGCGCCACTCGCCACCGGGGCGGGGGTGACCGTGGCGGTGGTCGACTCCGGCGTCGACCGCGTGCACCCGCAGCTCGCCGGGCGGGTCCTGGCCGGCACCGACCTGCTGGACCCGGGCGGGGACGGCACGCGGGACTGCGCCGGCCACGGCACCGGAGTGGCGAGCATCATCGCGGCGGCGCCACGCCCGGGGGTGGCCTTCCGGGGACTCGCGCCGGACGCCCGCATCCTCCCGGTACGCGTCAGCGAGCAGCAGGTGGTCGACGGCCGGGAGTCGGGGCGTACGGTCAGCGCCGCCGACTTCGCCCGGGCGATCCGGTGGGCGGTGGACGAGGGTGCCGACGTGTTGAACCTCTCCGTCGTGCTGTACGCCGACGATCCGGCCGTGCGGGCCGCGATCGCCCACGCGGTGGACCGGGACGTGGTGGTGGTCGCCGCGGCGGGGAACCTGCACGAGAACGGCGATCCGCGCCCCTACCCGGCGGCGTACGACGGGGTGCTCGGGGTGGGTGCGGTCGGGGCGGACGGGACGCGCGCACCGTTCTCGCAGACCGGCCCGTACGTCGACCTGGTGGCCCCGGGCGGCGACGTGCTGATGGCCGCGCCGAGGCAGGGCCACCTGCGCGCCGAGGGGACCTCGTACGCGGTGCCGTTCGTCGCCGCCACGGCCGCCCTGCTGCGGCAGTACCGGCCGGAACTGGACGCCGCGGAGGTGGCCCGGCGGATCGTGGCGACCACCGACCCGGCCCCCGGCGACGCGGCGGGGGGCGCGTACGGCGCCGGAGTGCTGAACCCGTACCGGGCGGTCACCGAGACCGTGGGTGGGGCGTCCGCCCGGGTACGCCCGGCCGCCCTCGCCGACGACCGTGCCGATCCCGCCACGCAGGCACAGCGGGAGCGGCGGGCGACGGCCCGGGACCGGGCGCTGCTGGTGGCGGGGATCAGCGGTGCGGTCGTCGCGGCGGCGGTGCTGCTGGCACTCGTGGTGCCGCGCGGCACGCGCCGCCGGTGGCGGCCACCCGGCCCGGCGTGAGCCCCCGGACACGCCGGTGGCGCCGGCCGGGCGGGCCGACGCCACCGTGCGCGGGCGTCACTGGAACAGGCCGACGTTCCTCTTCTCGGTGTCGAGGTAGTCGGTCGCGGAGTCGTCGACCGCGAGCTTGATGTCGCGGAGCATGGCCTGTAGGTCCTGCGAGGCGGAACGCCAGCGGGCCTGCCGCTGCTCGTACGCCTGCCGCGCCTCGCCGGACCAGCTCGCCACGAGCGGGGCGGCGTCCCGCTCGAGCTGCCCGAGCTGCGAGTCGAGCGTGTTCAGTGCCTTGTGGATGTCCGCGCCGGCCTGTTGCAGCGCGGCGAAGTTGACGACCAGCACACCGTGGTCCATGGTTCCTCCCCCTGGTCGGAGAACTACAGCGGCAGCTGGATGCCGCCGCGGTTGGTGGTGGACACCCGGCCGGCGGCCTCCGTGTCCGAGACGTCGTACTGCTGGCCGGCGGTGCGGATCGCGGTGGCGGTCTCCCGCAGGGCCCGCTGGAGCGCCGCCTGGTCCTGTGCCCACTGCTGCTTGACCTGCTCGAACGAGCGCCCACCGGCGCCGCGCCACGCTTGCTGCAACACCTCCAGCTCGGCCATCAGCCCGCTGAGCATCGACTGCAACGACTGGTCCACCTGCTCGAACTTCGCGGCGGTCTGCTGCATCACCGCGGCTTCTGCCTGGGTCTGGGACACCCGGACGTCACCTCGTCTCCTGTGTCGTGGCTGGCCGTCGGCGTGCCCGCTCCGGGAGCACGCCGCTCGCGCCACCCCCGGAGGGTCGAGCACGGCGGGCGCGGGTCAGCCAAACTCGTCGCTGACGGTAGCCGCCCGATCGCCGTTCTGCTACCCCCCTGCGGTCCCCTGTGGACAACGGGGTTCCCGCTCCACCCGCCGGGACCCTTACGATGAGCGGCAGCCGCGTCGCGGCGAGTGATCGGGTTGAGGAGGCGCGGTGCCGGCCACCACCACGAACGCCCGGCGGTCGACCACGGGCGGCGGTCCCGAGCGGCCGACGTCGCGTCCCGGGCGACCGGCCCCGGCCGCGGCAGGTGACCCCCCGCCGGTCAGTGCCGGCGGCCGGGTTCGTCCCCGGGTCCGGGCCGGCCAGATCGTCGCCGCTCAGGTGGCGCTCGCCGCGCCGGTGGCCGCCGCCGGTCGGGGTGCGCTGCCCATGCTGGCAGCCGTGGCGATGGCTCTCGTGGTGCTGCCGCTGGCCTGGGTACGGCTGCGGGGCCGGTGGCTCTTCGAGTGGCTCGGCGCCGGCCTGGGCTACCTCACCCGTCGACGCACCCTGCCGGCGCACGCCGGACCGGCCGCGCTGCTCGGCGTGGTCGCGGACGCGCTCGTCCGCCCGGTGGAGCTGGCCGGTGGGTCCGCCGCCGTGCTGGACGACGCCACCGGCATGGTGGCGGTCCTGGAGCTGGGCGACCCGGGCGACCTGCTGGGTGACGGTCCGCGCACGCTGCCGCTCCCGGCGGCGTTGCTGCCGGCGGCCACCCCGGGCAGTCCGCCGGTCCGGGTCCAGCTCCTGCTCACCGGCGCGCCCGCGCCGACCGTCGAGGCGTCGGGCGGGGTGGCCACGTCGTACCGGCAGCTCACCGACGGCCGGCTCCCCGGCCGGGAACGGGCGGTGCTCGCGGTGCGGGTGCTCCGGGTCGACGACCTCACCGCGGACGACCTGCGCCGCGCGCTCTCCGGCACCCTGCGCCGGATCATCCGCCGGCTCGGGCCGGTCGGCGCCCGACCGCTGGGTGCGGAGGCGGCCCTGCGGGTGGTGGGCGAGCTGGCCCACCACGACGACCGGCCGGCGATGGAGTCCTGGCAGGCGGTGCGTACGGGCGACCTGTTGCAGACCACCTTCCGGCTGCACCGGTGGCCGGACCCACGCACCGACGGCGGCCGGCACCTGACGTCCCGGCTGCTCGCGCTTCCGGTCACCGCGACCACGGTGTCGATCGCGGCGGGGCCGTGGGCCGGCGCGGACCCCGCGTCGGCGCCGACCGAGCTGACCGTACGGCTGGCCGCCCGCACCCCGGCGGAGCTGGCCTCGGCGGCCGGAGCGCTGCGACGCGTGGTGACCGGAGCGGGCGGCGAGGTACGACGGCTCGACGGCGAGCAGCTGACCGGGCTGGCCGCCACCCTGCCGCTGGCGCTGCCCAGCCCCGGTCCGACCGGCATCGCCGCGCTGGAGGTGACGCTGGGCGAGGCGGGCCTGATGCTGGGCGCCAACCGGCACGGCGGCGCGGTGACCGTCCGGCTGTTCCGTCCGGAGAGCACCCGGATCATGCTCGTCGGTGGCGTACGCGCCGCCCAACTGGTCACCCTGCGGGCGATGGCGCTCGGGGCGCGGGTCGTCGTGCAGACCGGCCGGCCCCGCGTGTGGGAGCCGTTCGTCCGGGGCGTCGGCGCGCCGGGCGACATGATTCCGCTCCTCCCGCCGGGCCGGCCGCTCGGCGACGCGGTCGGCACCCCGCTGCGTCCGCTGCTGGTGGTGCTGGACGTCGGGCCGACACCGCCGGAGCCCGAGCCGGGATCGCCCTGGCGGGCCACCCTGCTGCTCCGCGACGAGCTGACCGCCGCCGACGCCGACGCGCTGGGGCGGGCGGACTTGGCCGTGCTGCAACCCCTCGATCCGGCCGAGGCGGCGCTGGCCGGCACCGCCCTCGGGTTGGGCGGCACGGCCGAGTGGCTGACCCGGATAAGGGACGACATGGTGGCGGTGGTCAACCGGCGGGCGCTGCGCTGGGCTCTGATCTCCCCCACACCCATCGAGGCACACCTGGTCGGCCACCCCGGCCGGCGGTGAAGGCACCGGTTCGAGGCTTCCGCGCGTGATCCGTCCGTGGCAGCATCTTGCGCCATGGGTTTCCTGAAAGGGCTGCTGATCCGGCTGGCCACGACGGCGTTGGCTTTCTGGCTGGCCACGCTGCTCATCCCCGGCATCACGCTCGACTCGACCTCCACCACCGAGACCGTCACCACCCTGGTCCTCGTCGCGGTGATCTTCGGCGTGGTGAACGCCGTGCTCCAACCGATCGTCAAGACCGTCGGCTGTGGCTTCTACCTGCTGACCCTCGGGCTGATCGCGCTGGTCGTCAACGGGCTGCTCTTCCTGCTGACCAGTTGGATCGCGGGCCAGGCCGGACTGCCGTTCCACGTGGACAGCTTCTGGCCGGAGGCGGTGCTCGGCGCGCTCTTCGTCGGCATCGTGACCTGGATCCTCGGCGCCATCCTCGACCGCGACTGAGCAGCCCGCCGGCCGACCAGATGCCGGGAATCGGCTGCTGGGCGGGCAGGGACGGTGCACTAGCGTCGGACCGGTGTTCACCGTGACCCGTGACGACGGCTACCTGCTCAGCACCGACCCCGCCCGCCTCGACCTGGATCGGGTGCACCACTGGCTCTCCACCGACGCGTACTGGGCGATCGGGCGGGACCGGGAGACGGTGGCACGCGCCTTCGCCGGCTCGATCGGCTTCGGCGTCTACCGGCCCGGGGACGGCCGCCAGGTCGCGGTGGCCCGGGTGGTCACCGACGGCGCCACGTTCGCCTGGCTCTGCGACGTCTACGTCGAGGAGGCCGAGCGTGGTCGCGGGCTGGGCACCTGGCTGGCCGGAGCGGTCCGCGACCACCTGGCCGACCTCGGCGTACGCCGGATCCTGCTGGCCACGAACGACGCCCACGGGGTGTACGCGAAGGTCGGCTTCACACCGGTCCAGGCGGAGCGCTGGATGGAGCTGGACAACCGGGTGAAGCCGGTCACCGGCAAGGAGCAGGAGCCCGATCGGCCCCTTACGGTTGAGGCGTGACGCCACTTCGCCTCGGCTACCTCTACGGGTTCGGCGCGTACCTGCTCTGGGGTTTCTTCCCGCTCTACCTGAAGCTGCTGCGCCCGGCCGGGCCGCTGGAGATCCTGGCTCACCGGATCGTCTGGTCGGTGGTCTTCGTAGCGCTCGTGCTCGGCGCGCTGCGCAACGTCGGTTTCCTGCGGGCGCTGACCCGCCGCCCCCGCGCGTTGGCCGGGATCGGCGTGGCCGCCGCGCTGATCGCCGTCAACTGGGGTACCTACATCTACGGCGTCAACTCCGACCGGGTGGTCGAGACCGCGCTCGGCTACTTCATCAACCCGCTCGTCGTGGTGCTGCTCGGTGTCTTCGTGCTGCGGGAACGCCTACGCCCGGCGCAGTGGGCGGCGCTGGGCACCGGCGGGCTGGCGGTGGCCGTCCTGACCGTCGACTACGGCCGGCTGCCCTGGCTGGCGCTGGTCCTGGCGTTCAGCTTCGCCGGGTACGGCCTGGTGAAGAAGAAGCTGGGGCTGCCCGCGGCCGAGGGCCTGTTCGTGGAGTCGGCGGTGCTGGCGCTTCCCGCGCTGGGGTACCTGGGCTGGCTCGCCGCCGCCGGTGAGGCCACCTTCGGGCAGGTGTCGGTCGCACACACCGTCCTGCTGGTGCTGGCCGGCGCGGCCACCGCGATCCCGCTGCTGCTCTTCGCCGGGGCGGCCAACCGGCTCCCGCTCACCAGCCTCGGCATGATCCAGTACCTCGCGCCGATCCTCCAGCTCGGCTGCGGCGTGCTGATCTTCCACGAACCGATGCCACCCGCGCGCCTGGCCGGCTTCGCCCTGGTCTGGCTCGCCCTGGCCGTCTTCACGATCGACGCCGTCCACACCGCCCGCCGCACCCACACCCGCACCCGCGCCGCCGCCGCCCGCGATCTTGCACTTTCGGTCGCCGGATCGCGAGGAACATCCCTTTCGCCGGGGCAGGAAGTGCATGATCGCCGCGAGTAGGGGGGCCGGGATCAGCGGAGGTTGTAGGCCAGGACGGGGGTGTTGTCGGCGCGGAGGAGTTCCACCCGGACCAGCTCCGCGTCGGTGAACCTCGTCGCGCCGCTGATGCGCAGGTCGTCGCCGGGGGCGGCGAGCCAGGAGCCGATCTGCTCCGTCGCGCCGTCGGGGCCGTGCGCCACCAGCCGGAAGGTGTACGCCTTGCCGTAGCCGACCTTGGCGTCGTACCCGCACCGCATGGTCACCTCGGTCCCCCACTCGGTGCCGGTCAGCCCGATCTCGGCGTGCACCGGCACCGTGCCGGCGACCGGCTGCATGGCGACCAGCTGGACGTTCCCGCCCGGCGGGACGGTCGACTCCCGGGGCAGCAGGGCGGCCGTGCCGAAGCCGGCGAGCAGGGCCAGAGCGGCGGCGACCAGCGTCGTGAGGGCGTACCGGCGGCGGGTGGCGGATCGCTCGCGGCGCCGGCGCTCGCGGGCGGCGTCGAGCAGCGCGGGCATTCGCGACGTCTCCGCCGGCGCCGGTAGGAACTGCTCCAGACCGGCCGGGTCGAGCCGGCCGAGCAACCCCGGGAGCACGGCGATCTCGGCGACCGCCTGCCGGCAGTCGGCGCACCCGGCGAGGTGCCGCTCGTAGGCGGCCCGCTCTGCCGGAGCCAGCGCACCCAGCACGTACGCGCCGTCGTCGTGCGCGAACTCGCACCGGGTCATCCGGTCACCCCCATCTCCGCCAGAACCAACCGCAGCGAGCGCAGTGCGTAGTGCGTCCGGGACTTGACCGTCCCCGGCGGCACTCCCAGTCGCGCGGCCGCCTCGGCCACCGAGCGTCCTTGGTAGAAGCACTCCACCAGGACTTCACGATGGGTGGGGCTCAGTCGGTTCAACGCCTCGGCGACGGTCCAGGCCTCCACGGCGCGCTCCGCCTCGTCCACGGTCTCCGGCGGCTCCGGCAGTTCGTCGGTGAAGACCTCACCGACGCGGGTGGATCGGCGACGCCAGGCGTCGATGGCCAGGTTGCGGGCGGTCGTGAACAGCCACGCCCGGACCGAGCCACGCCGGGGATCGAGCGACTCCGGGTGCCGCCAGGCGCGCAGAAGGGTTTCCTGCACCAGGTCCTCGGCCCGCTGCCGGTCGCCGTTGACCAGGCGCAGGGCGTGCGCGTACAGCGCCTCCGCGTGCTCGTCGTGCAGGGCGCGGAGCAGTTGGGCGTCGTGGTCGCTGATGACGGTCTCCTCGCTGTCGACGCGAGTTCGGCGGTGCCTTCCCCCGGGACATACGTACGCCCCACCCGCATCGGTTCAGCCCCAGCTCATCGCGGTCGCCCCCGGTGAGGTGTTCATGCCTGGTTCACATCGACGCCGACGACCGCTCACCGGCCCGTCCTAGCGTCCGGCGGGTACGCACGTCAGTTGCTGATCCGGCGTGCGCCTGACCCCCATCCAGGAGGCTTCTCCACATGAGCGACCGTCCTCGGCTGCTCCCGCTGCTGGGCGCCACCCGCCACGGCAGCCGTGACGCCATGACCTGTCTCTACCGGTGCGGCAACGCCTGCGACCACCCGGTGCCGAACACCTCCGACAACACGTACTTCGGGGACGTCGTCAACGCCGAGGTCTCCCGCCGCGGTGTCGTCCGGACCGGCGCGGTCGGCGCGCTGGTCCTCGGCTTCGGTGGCGCGGTGGCCGGCGCGCTGGCCGGGGCCGCTCCCGCCGCCGCCGCCCCCGAGGTGCCGGCCGACCTCGACGCCATCGGCTTCGGCCGGCCCGAGAAGGGCGTCGGCAACGGCGCGCTGACCTTCAAGCCGGTCCCGCCGAACACCCTCGACAGCTTCATCGTCCCGAACGGGTACGACCACGCCGTCGTCATGACGTGGGGCGACCCGGTCGAGCCGGACGCCCCCGACTTCGACCTGCACGGGCAGACCGCCGCGGCCCAGGCGAAGCAGTTCGGCTACAACAACGACTTCGTCGGCATCATCCCGCTGAACCGACGTCGAGCCCTGCTCGTGGTCAACCACGAGTACACCAACGAGAACCTCATGTTCCCGGGCTTCACCAGCCAGGACGCCCTGTCGGTCGAGCAGGTCAGGATCGCCATGGCGGCGCACGGCATGTCCGTCGTGGAGCTGGAGCGGGTCGGCGGCACCGGCCAGTGGCGGCCGGTCACCTCCGGCCGCCGGCCGTACAACCGCCGGGTCACCGCCAACACCACCAGGTTCGAGCTGACCGGCCCGGCCGCCGGCTCGGCCTGGCTCCGGACCGCCGCGGACCCGAAGGGTCGTACGGTCATCGGCACGCTGAACAACTGCGCCGGTGGCGTCACCCCGTGGGGCACCGTGCTCTCCGGCGAGGAGAACTTCAACCAGTACTTCGTCGGCGGCGACGCCGCTCCGGAGGACGCGAAGCCGAAGCTGGCCCGGTACGGGATCACCACCACCGCCCGCTACCCGAGCGGCAGCCGGAAGTGGGAGCGCGCCGACGAGCGCTTCGACCTCGCCAAGCACCCGAACGAGGCGAACCGGCACGGCTGGATCGTCGAGATCGACCCGCTGGACCCGGAGAGCCGCCCGCGCAAGCACACCGCGCTCGGCCGGTTCAAGCACGAGGGCGCCAACGTGATCGTCGCCAGGAGCGGCCACGTCGTGGCGTACATGGGTGACGACGAGCGGTTCGACTACCTCTACAAGTTCGTGTCGGACAAGAAGTACATGAAGGGCAACTCCTGGGTCGCCCGCCGGCACAACCTGACGCTGCTGGAGTCCGGCACGCTCTACGTGGCCAAGCTCGGCTTCACCAGCGCCGGCGAGATCGACGGTTCGGGCAAGCTGCCGACCGACGGCGCGTTCGACGGCACCGGCCAGTGGATCAAACTGGTCAGCGGCAACCGCTCGTACGTCGAGGGCATGACCGCCGCCGACGTGCTCACGTTCACCCGGCTCGCCGGCGACAAGGTCGGCGCGACCAAGATGGACCGTCCCGAGGACGTCGAGCCGAGCCTGCTCACCGGCAAGGTGTACGTGGCGCTGACCAACAACACCGACCGGGGCAAGCCGGGCAAGGCCGCCGCCGACGAGGCCAACCCGCGCAACCTCAACAAGCACGGCCAGGTGCTGGAGCTGGTCGAGCACCGGGGCGACAACACGGCCGACACCTTCACCTGGTCGCTGCCGATCGTGGCCGGCGACCCCACGGACCCATCGACCTACTTCGCCGGCTACGACAAGACCAAGGTCTCCCCGATCTCCTGCCCGGACAACGTCGCCTTCGACGCCACCGGCAACCTCTGGATCTCCACCGACGGCAACGCGCTGGGCAGCAACGACGGCCTCTTCGCGACCGCCGTCGAGGGCCCGGAGCGCGGTCACCTCAAGCAGTTCCTCACCGTGCCGGTCGGTGCGGAGGCCTGCGGACCGTTCATCACCTCCGACAACCGCTCGGTCTTCGTGGCCGTGCAGCACCCCGGTGAGCTCGACGGGGCGTCGGTCGAGAACCCCGCCTCGAACTGGCCCGACGGCGACTACGCCAAGCCGGCCGTCGTGGTCACCTGGCGTCTCGACGGCGGCCCGATCGGCAGCTGAGCCCTCCCCGGGTCGGTCCGGCGCTGGACCGACCGGAAGGCCCCTCTTCCCGACGGGGAGAGGGGCCTTCCCTGTGGGGCACCGCCGTCGGGGCGCCCCGTCGTCAGGCGTCCGCGGCGATGCTGTCCGCGATCGACCGGGCAGTGGTGAGCAGCTTCGCCCGGACCACCCGCGCCGACGTCATCATCTCGCTGGCCGGCAAGGAGCACGCCAGCACCACCCGGCGCTCCATGTCCTTGTCCGGGCTGACCAGCACGGCGGCACAGGCCACGCCCTGGCGGTACTGACCCAGCTCCAGATGCATGCCCCGACGGTCACCGGCGACCAGGTCCGCCTCCAACGCCTCCGGCGTGGTCAGGGTGGCGGAGGTGAACGGCCGCATGCCGTACTCCCGCAGGTAGCGGAAGCGCTGGTCGGCGGTGAGCGTGGCGAGCAGGGCCTTGCCCAGTGCGGTCGCGTGTGCGGCCTCGTCGAAGCCGGGCACGAGATCCTCCAGGTACGGCGAGCGGTGGCCCTCGGCGACCGCCGTGATCGCCACCTGACCGCCGACGAACCGGCCCAGGAAGTGGCTGTAGCCCGTGTCCACCGCCGACCGGCGCAGGCACTCGCCGACGGCCGGCGGACCCCGGAAGGCGGTGACGAGCTCCCGGTACCGGTCCGCCACCTCCAGGCCGACGATGTACGTGCCGTCCTCACGACGGATCACGTAGCCCTCGTACGCCAGGGTGCGAACCAGGTGGTACGTGGTGGCCACGGTCAGCTCGCAGCGCCGGGCGATCTGTTTGACGGTCAACCCCTTGGGGGCACGACCGACCGACTCGAGCACTCGTAGTGCGCGGGACACGCTCCGGATGAGGTCCGAAGGTTCCGCCAGGGGGTCGCGCACAACCACCTCCGCCGCCGGGGACTTACACCATATGAAATACATGCCTCCGACGAAATGCCTGTTCGGGTGGAGGATGCCAGATTCTCATCCACGCCTTGTACCGCCACCGCCACTCTGGGTCACGGACGGGGTGCTCACGTAGGTTTGCCGGACCATGACCGACACCGCTCTCGCCTCCGGCTCCGGCACCGCCCCGATCCACCCCGTACGCTCCGCGACCGGCGCCGTCGCCGTCACGATCGCCTGCGTCCTGCCGGTCTTCCTGGTCGGTGGCCTCGCTGTACAGATGAGTGAGGACCTCGGCTTCTCCCCCGCCGGCCTCGGCCTGGTCGTCTCGGTGTACTTCGGGGTGGGCGCCCTGGCCTCGGTACCGTCCGGAAGGCTCACCGAGCGCTACGGACCGACCGTTGTCGCACGCGCCGGCATCCTGCTCTCCGCCGGCACCATGCTCGCCGTGGCGTCGGTGGCCCGCTCGTACCCGGTGCTGGTCGGGCTGCTCGCCCTCGCCGGCACCGCGAACGCCCTCGGCCAGCTCGCCAGCAACGCCGCCCTGGCCCGCCACGTGCCGCTCCGCCGGCAGGGGCTGTCCTTCGGGGTGAAGCAGGCCGCGATCCCGGTCTCCACGCTCCTGGCGGGCCTGGCGGTGCCCGCGATCGCGTTGACCGCCGGCTGGCGGTGGGCCTTCGTGGCGGCCGCCGTGGTGGCACTGGCGGCGCTGCCCGCCGTACCGCCGCGGGAAGCCCGACCCCACCGGAGGGCCGCACCGGCCCGGGGTGGGCGCGCCACCGCGGCCCTGGTGGTCGTGGGGGTGGCGGCGACGCTCGCCGCGGCCGCCGCGAACGCCCTCGGGACCTTCGTCGTCGACTCGGCCGTGGACCGCGGCCTGGCTCCCGGTCTGGCCGGCCTCACCCTCACGCTCGGCAGCGCGGTCTGCGTCACCGCGCGGGTCGGCGCGGGCTGGCTCGCCGACCGCCGGGACGGCGGCCACGTCGCGGTCATCGCCGGCATGCTCGTGGTCGGCGCCGCCGGGCTCGCCCTGCTCGCGGTGGCCGGCCCGGTGCCGCTGACGATGGGTGTCGTGCTCGGCTTCGGCCTCGGCTGGGCCTGGCCCGGTCTGATGAACTTCGCGGTGGTCCGGCTGCACCCGCAGGCCCCGGCCGCCGCCACCTCGATCACCCAGACCGGTGTGTACGCGGGCGGCTGCCTCGGCCCGCTGGGCCTCGGCACGATCGCCGACCAGGCCGGCTACGAGACCATGTGGGTGGCGGCGGCCCTGTCCATGCTGGTGGCGGCCATCCTGATGCTCACCGGCAGCCGCCTGCTCACCCGTCCACCCACGAGCCCCCCGCGTTGATCAAGAGCTTTGCGTCATCCGAGGGCCGGATTCTGACGCGAACTTCTTGATCAACACGGCGGGACGGCCGGGGCCGGGGGGCCGGGCTGGGGGATCAGCTGGTGCGGTCGGCTATGTAGTCGCAGAGGGACTCCAGGGCGCGGCGGGCCGGGCCCTGGGGAAGTGGCGCGAGCTGCGACCGGGCGTCCTCGGCGTAGCTGCGCACGGTCTCCCGGGCCCGCTTGAGCGCCGGGCTCTCCCGCAGCAGCCCGAGGGCCTCCGCGTGCAGGTCGTCGTCGGTGAGCGGGCCGGTGGCCAGGATCTCCCGCAGCCGCACCGACGAGGCGTCCGCGTCGTCCGAGGCCAGCGCGTACAGCACCGGGAGCGTGGGCACGCCCTCCCGCAGGTCGGTGCCGGGCGTCTTGCCGGACTGCACCGACTCGGAGGCGATGTCGAGCAGGTCGTCGGAGAGCTGGAAGGCCACGCCGATCGTCTCGCCGTACCCGGCGAGCGCCTCGGTGTGCTCGGACGTCGCGCCACCGAACATGCCGCCGAAGCGGGCCGAGGTGGCGATCAGCGAGCCGGTCTTCTCGGCGATCACGGTGAGGTAGTGCGCCACCGGGTCGTCGCCCGCGCGTGGGCCGACGGTCTCGGCGATCTGGCCGTGCACCAGGCGGGCGAAGGTGCGCGCCTGCAGGCGTACGGCCTCGGTGCCCAGGTCCGCCGCGATGTCCGCGGCGCGGGCGAACAGGTAGTCGCCGACCAGGATGGCCACCGAGTTGGTCCAGCGCGAGTTGGCGCTCGGGGCGCCCCGCCGCACGGCGGCCTCGTCCATGACGTCGTCGTGGTAGAGCGTCGCCAGGTGGGTGAGCTCCATCACCACCGCGGCCGGTACGACCTGCGGGCCGGTCGGGTCACCGAACTGGGCACCCAGCGCCACCAGCAGCGGCCGGAAGCGCTTGCCGCCGGCCTCCACGAGGTGCCGGGCGGCCTCGGTGACGAACGGATCGGCACTGGACACGCTGGCCCGCAGCTCGTCCTCCACCGAGGCGAGTAGACCGAGCACGGACGCCTCGACGCGCGGGTCGGCGAGATGCAGGCCGAGCGCGCCGAACTGACTCGTGCCCATCCGGTCCCGGCGGCCGCCGGAACCGGTGGCACCTGAACGCTCGCCAGCCGGATTCACCACGTCTTCAACCATGCCACACCCCTTCGACCAGCCCTTCCCCCGGGCGGGGGAAACGGCGCGGGGGCCGGCACGCCGTGGCGTACCGGCCCCCGCACGGAGGAGCATCGGTCATCGGACGAATTCGGCGGCACCGGTGGCCAGGTCCAGCAGCGGGGCCGGTGCGACGCCCAGGACCAGGGTGGCGATGACACCGATCATCAGGGCGGCCGAGGTCAGCCCGCCCGGCACGGTCACCGTGGGGGTGGACTCGCCCGGCTCGGAGAGCCACATCATCACGACGACCCGCAGGTACGGGAAGGCCAGCACCATGCTGGTCAGCACGCCGGCGATCACCAGCCACGCCTGCCCGCCGTCGAGCGCCGGGCCGAAGACCGCGAACTTGCTGGTGAACCCGCTGGTCAGCGGGATGCCGGCGAAGGCGAGCAGGATGAAGGTGAACACGCCCGCGTAGAACGGCGAGCGCCGGCCCAGCCCGGCCCAGCGGGACAGGTGGGTGGCCTCACCGTCGGCGTCCCGGACCAGGGTCACCACGGCGAACGCGGCGAGGACCGAGAAGCCGTACGCGACCAGGTAGAACATCGTTCCGGAGATGCCCTCGGAGTTCGGCGCGAGCACGCCGACGAGGAGGTAGCCGGCGTTGGCGATCGACGAGTACGCGAGCAGCCGCTTGATGTCGGTCTGGGTGACCGCGAGCACCGCGCCGATCAGCATGGTGAGCACCGCGACCACGCCGAGCACCGGGGTGAAGTCCCAGCGGGCGCCCTCGAAGGCCACGTGGAAGACGCGCAGCAGCGCGCCGAAGGCGGCGACCTTCGTGCAGGCGGCCATGAAGCTGGTGACCGGCGTCGGGGCACCCTGGTAGACGTCGGGCGTCCAGACGTGGAACGGCGCGGCGGCCGCCTTGAACAGCAGGCCGATGGAGAGCATGGCCATGCCGGCGAAGAGCAGCACCGGGCTCGCCGGGGAGTTGGCGACGGCGGCGTTCACGGTGGCGAAGTCCACGCCGGCCGGGCGGCCCGGGATGCCGGCGGTGAAGCCGTAGATCAGGGCGACACCGAAGAGGAAGAACGCCGAGGCGTACGCACCAAGCATGAAGTACTTCAGCGCGGCCTCCTGGCTCAGCAGGCGCCGGCGGCGGGCCAGCGCGCAGAGCAGGTAGAGCGGCAGCGAGAAGACCTCCAGCGCGATGAACATGGTCAGCAGGTCGTTCGCCGCCACGAAGATCAGCATGCCGCCGATCGCGAAGGTGGTCAGCGGGTAGACCTCGGTGGCGCCGTTCTGCCCCTCGGCCTGCCGGCGGTCCTCGGCGGACTCGGCGGTGACCGCGGCCTGGGCCACGAAGTACCCGCCCCGCTCCACCGTGCGCTCCCCGATGAGCAGCAGCGACATCGCGGCGAGCACCAGGATCGCGCCCTGGAGGAAGAGCGCCGGCCCGTCCACGGCGATCGCCCCACCGATGGTGACCAGCCGGTCGTCGGCGTGCAGGACGACCATGGTCAGCGCGGCGAGGACCGCCAGCAGCGCCAGCGTCAGCTGGACGACGTGCCGGTGCCGTCGGGGCACGAACGCCTCGACCAGGACGCCGAGCAGCGCGGCGCCCAGCATGATCAACGTCGGCGCGAGCGCCCCGTAGTCGATCGAGGGGAGTTGCAGCTCGTTCACCGTGCCGGCCTTTCGTTCGCGACTGCGGGGCTCACTCGCTCCGCTCGTTCACTCCTCGCGCTCACCGGCTCGCCTCCTGAGGGGTGCCGCCCGAGGTGGGGGCGGGATCGGTCCGGTCGATGTCCTGCATGGTCGCCTGCACCGCCGGGTTGATCACGTCGGTGACCGGCTTCGGGTAGAAGCCGAGCAGCACGATCAGCGCGATCAGCGGGGCGACCACGACCTTCTCGCGCAGGTTGAGGTCACGCCGCATGCCCTCGACCTCGGTCAGCGCCGGGTTGAGGGTGCCCTGCGTGGTGCGCTGCACCATCCAGAGCACGTACGCCGCCGCCAGGATGATGCCGAGCGTCGCGATGACCGCGACCGGCTTGTTCACCGTGAACGTGCCGATCAGCACCAGGAACTCGGAGACGAACGGCGCCGTGCCGGGCAGCGCCAGCGAGGCGAGACCGGCGAAGAAGAGCACCCCGGCCAGGACCGGCACCAGCTTGCCGGCACCGCCGAAGTCGCTGATCAGCGCCGAGCCCCGGCGGGCGATCAGCATGCCCACCACGAGGAAGAGCAGGCCCGTGGCGAGACCGTGGTTGACCATGTAGAGCACGGCCCCGGTGCCCGCCTGGGTGGTGAAGGCGAAGATGCCGACGCCGATGAACCCGAAGTGCGCGATCGAGGTGTACGACACCAGCCGCTTCAGGTCGTTCTGGCCGACCGCGAGCAGCGCGGCGTAGATGATGCCGATCACGCCCAGCGCCAGCGCCCACGGCGCGAACCACTTCGCCGCGTCCGGGAAGAGCGGCAGGCAGTAGCGCAGGATGCCGAAGGTGCCGACCTTGTCCAGCACGCCGACGAGCAGGGCCGCGGCACCGGCGGGGGCGGCGCCACCGGCGTCCGGCAGCCAGGTGTGGAACGGGAAGAACGGCGCCTTGATCGCGAAGGCGAGGAAGAAGCCGAGGAACAGCCAGCGCTCGGTGCCGGTGGTGATGTCCACCTGGGACAGCGCCTGCCAGTCGAACGTCTTCCCGCCGACCACCCAGAGGCCGATCACGGCGGCGAGCATGAACAGACCGCCGACCAGCGAGTAGAGGAAGAACTTCACGGCCGCGTACTGCCGCTGGTGGCCGCCGTAGCTGCCGATGAGGAAGTACATCGGCACGAGCATGACCTCGAAGAACACGTAGAACAGGAACACGTCGGCGGCGGCGAAGACGCCGATCATCGTGCACTCGAGGACGAGCAGCAGCGCGAAGTAGACCGGCACCGACCGCTTCGAGGCGTCCGCGTCGTGCCAGGACGCCAGGATCACCAGCGGCACCAGCACCGCGATCAGCATCAGCATCACCAGCGCGATGCCGTCGGCGGCGAAGGTGAAGTTGACGCCCCAGTTCGGGATCCACGGGTAGGACTCGCGGAACTGGAACCGCTCGCCGCCGGTCTGCCAGGTCACCCACATGACCACCGACAGCGCCAGCACCAGCAGCGACCAGCCGAGCGCCACCCGCTTGGCCAGCTCCGGCCGGCTACGCGGCAGGAAGGCCACCACCAGGGCACCGACCAGCGGCGCCACGGTGAGCACCGAGAGGAACGGGAAGTCGGACATTATGCGGCCTTACCTCCGTCGTCACTGCGCGGTCCGCCGAGGACGGCCGCCTGGGAGATCGTTCCCGACCAGCTCTGAAGGTCGATCACGCGAGCCACCCCGCCTCGACGGCCAGGAACGCCGCCACCACCAGCAGCGCGCCGGTCAGGATCGAGGTGGCGTACGACCGGACGAAGCCGGTCTGCAGCCGCCGGAGCCGGCCGGAACCACCGCCGACGCCGGCTGCCAGGCCGTTGACCAGCCCGTCCACGCCCCGGTTGTCCAGGTAGACCAGCGCCCGGGTGAGGAAGATGCCCGGCTTCTCGAAGACCGCCTCGTTGACGGCGTCGGTGTAGAGGTTGCGGCGGGCGGCGGTGACCAGGATCCCGGCCGGCTGCGGCGCGATCGCCGTACCGCCGCGGAACAGGAACCACGCCAGCCCGGCGCCGACCACGGTGACCAGCAGCGAGAGCACGGTGATCACCGCGTGCGAGAGGACCGCCTCGTGCGGCTCCTCCTGGGCGCCCAACCCGGCGGTCGCCTCCAGCCAGTCGGGCACGGAGGTGGACAGCAGGAAGCCGGCGCCGACCGAGCCGATCGCCAGCAGGATCAGCGGGATCGTCATCAGCTTCGGCGACTCGTGCGGGTGCTCGATGTCCTCGGTCCACCGCTTCGGGCCGTGGAAGGTGAGGACGAAGAGCCGCGTCATGTAGAAGGCGGTCAGGCCGGCGCCGAGCAGCGCGGCACCGCCGAAGAGCCAGGCCGTCCAGTCGTCCCGCTCGAAGGCGGCCACGATGATCGGCTCCTTGGAGAAGAAGCCGGAGAACGGGAACATGCCGATGATGGCCAGCCAGCCCATCATGAAGGTGATCCAGGTGATCTTCATGTACGCCGACAGCCCGCCGAAGCGTCGGATGTCGACCTGGTCCTTCATGCCGTGCATGACCGAGCCGGCGCCGAGGAACATGTTGGCCTTAAAGAAGCCGTGCGCCAGCAGGTGCACGATCGCCAGCGCGTACGCCGCGCCGCCCAGGCCAACGCCGAGGAACATGTAGCCGATCTGGCTGACGGTCGACCAGGCCAGCACCCGCTTGATGTCGTCCTTCGCGGCGCCGATGATGCAGCCGATCAGCAGGGTCAGCGCGCCGACGCTCACCACGACGAGCTGGAGCGTCGAGTTGGCCGAGAAGATCGGGTTCGACCGGGCGATCAGGTAGACGCCGGCGGTGACCATCGTCGCGGCGTGGATGAGCGCCGACACGGGGGTCGGGCCCTCCATCGCGTCCGGCAGCCACGCCTGGAGCGGGAACTGGCCGGACTTGCCGGTCGCGCCGAGCAGCAGGAGCAGGCCGAGCACCAGGACCGTGGTCGCGGTCAGCGAGCCGACCCCGGTGAAGACCTCGTCGTACTGGGTGGTGCCGAGGGTGGCGAACATGATGAAGATGCCGATGGCCAGACCGGCGTCGCCGACCCGGTTCATCAGGAACGCCTTCTTGCCGGCCGTCGCGGCGCTCGGCCGCTCGTACCAGAAGGAGATCAGCAGGTACGACGCCAGACCGACGCCCTCCCAGCCGAAGTAGAGCATCACGTAGTTGTTGCCGAGCACCAGCAGCAGCATCGCGGCGACGAACAGGTTGAAGTACGCGAAGAACCGACGCCGGCCGGCGTCGTGTGCCATGTACTCCACCGCGTACAGGTGGATGAGGAAACCCACCCCGGTGATCAGCAGGACGAAGACACCGGCGAGCGGGTCGAAGAGCAGACCGAAGTCCACCCGCAGATCGCCGACGGTGATGAAGTCCCAGAGGCTCAGCTCGACGGACTTGTTCTCCAGGCCGCGAAGCTGGAGGAAGTAGGTCAGGCCCAGCACGAACGCGGCGCCGATGGCGGCCACGCCGAGCCAGTGGCCCCAGCGGTCGGCGCGCCGGCCGAGCAGCAGCAGGATCGCGGCGCTCACCAGCGGAATCGCCACCAGCAGCCAGACGCTGCCGAGCAGCCCGTCCGCCGCCCCGTACGTGACGGTGCCCACCGGTTCGACCGGAGCGTTCGCCAGAATCTCCATCACCGCAGGCCCCTCAGTACTTCAGCAGGTTGGCGTCGTCGACGCTGGCGGAGCGCCGGGTCCGGAAGATCGACATGATGATGGCGAGTCCGACCACGACCTCGGCCGCCGCCACCACCATCACGAAGAACGCCATGATCTGGCCGTTGAGGTCACCGTTGATCCGGCTGAAGGTGACCAGCGTCAGGTTGGCGGCGTTGAGCATCAGCTCGACGCACATGAAGAGCACGATCGCGTTGCGGCGGACGAGCACCCCGGCGGCACCGATGGTGAACAGCACCGCGGCGAGGACGAGGTAGTAGTCGGGTGTCACTTGTCCGTCCCCTTCAGCGAGGTGTCCTGCGCCGTCAGCTCGCGTACCGGCAGGATGTCCGGCGTGCTCCGCTCGCTCAGCCGGCCGTCGGGCAGGCGGGCCGGGGTGGCCACCGAGGAGGACGTGGCGAACACACCCGGGCCGGGCTTCGGACCGGGGTAGTTGCCGGGAGCGAACCGCGCCTTCATCGTGGCGATCTGGTCCATCCGGTCCTCCTTGCGCCGCTCGACGTGCGCCAGGACCATCGCGCCGACCGCCGCGGTGATGAGCAGCGCCGAGGTCAGCTCGAAGGCGAAGACGTACTTGGTGAAGAGCAGCCGGGCGATGCCCTGCACGTTGCCCTCGGCGTTGGCCTGCTCCAGGCCGACCGCCGTGGTGCCGTCCAGCGCGCGCCACAGGCCCCCGCCGACCAGGCCGGCGAAGCCGAGCCCCAGCGCGATCGCCGCGACCCGCTGACCCCGCAGGGTCTCGATCAGCGAGTCGGAGGCGTCCCGGCCGACCAGCATCAGCACGAACAGGAACAGCATCATGATGGCGCCGGTGTAGACGATGATCTGCACCATGCCGATGAACGGCCCGGCCTGGAGGACGTAGAACACGCCCAGGCAGAGCATCGTCAGCACCAGCCACAGGGCCGAGTGCACCGCGTTGCGGGCAGCGATCATGCCGATGGCGCCGAGCAGCGCCAGCGGCGCGAGGATCCAGAAGGCGACCTCTTCACCGCCGGACACCTCGCCCGCCGCGGCGAGCACCGTCTGCGTTGTCATGCGTCGTCTCCCTTGGCGGCGGCGGCCCGCTGGGCGTGCTGCTCGGCACCGGGGAAGGTCACCCCGGGGTGCTCCTCGACCTGGTAGCGGCCGGGGCCCATCGGGGAGCGCTCCGCGCCGGCCGACGTGCCCGGGTTGGTCAGCGAACCGACGTAGTAGTCCTTCTCGCTCTCGCCCAGGCGCATCGGGTGTGGCGGCTGCTCCATCCCGGGCAGCAGCGGCGCGAGCAGCTGCTCCTTGGTGAAGATCAGGTCCTGCCGGTTGTCCCGGGCCAGCTCGTACTCGTTGCTCATGGTCAGCGAGCGGGTGGGGCAGGCCTCGATGCAGAGGCCGCAGAAGATGCAGCGGGCGTAGTTGATCTGGTAGACGCTGGCGTACCGCTCACCCGGGGAGAAACGCTGCTCCTCGGTGTTGTCGCCACCCTCCACGTAGATCGCGTCCGCCGGGCAGGCCCAGGCGCACAGCTCGCAGCCGATGCACTTCTCCAGCCCGTCCGGGTGCCGGTTGAGGATGTGCCGCCCGTGGTAGCGCGGCGCCGAGACCGGCGGCTTGAACGGGTAGTCGGTGGTGACGACCTTCTTGAACATGTGCGAGAAGGTGACACCGAAGCCCTTGAACGTTCCGGTGATCGCGCCCACGTCACACCTCCTGAGAGTCCGGGCCGGCGGCGACGTTGGCCGGTTCCCGCTCGGCGACCACGCGCCTGGTGCGCGGGCTCGGGGGTACCTGCAGGTCCATCGGCGGCAGCGGGAAGCTGCCGTGTGGCCGGTTGTCGACCTGTTCCTGGACCGTCGGCTTCACCGTCGGCTTCCGGGTCGGCCAGAAGATCGTGGTGAGCAGCAGGATGCCGGCCGGGATGCCGACGGCGATCAGCTTGCCGCGGGTGTCCCAGTCCTCGATCGAGCGCAGACCCCCGAGGACCAGGAGCCAGACCAGGTTGATCGGGAGCAGGACCCGCCAGCCCAGGCGCATGAACTGGTCGTAGCGCAGCCGGGGCAGCGTGCCCCGCAGCCACACGAAGACGAAGACCAGCAGGACGACCTTGCCGAAGAACCACAGCAGCGGCCACCAGCCGGAGTTCGCGCCCTCCCAGAGGGTGATCGGCCAGGGTGCCCGCCAGCCGCCGAGGAACAGCGTCACGGTGAAGGCCGACATGGTGACCATCGCGACGTACTCGGAGAGCATGATGAGCGCGAACTTCAGCGAGCTGTACTCGGTCATGAAGCCGGCCACCAGCTCCGACTCCGCCTCCGGCAGGTCGAACGGCGCCCGGTTGGTCTCGCCGACGATCGAGATGAAGAAGATGACGAAGCTCGGGAAGAGCAGGATCGCGTACCAGCCGGGGGCCGGGATGTCGGTGCCGAACACGCTCAGCTGGGTGCCGCTGCCCTGCGCGGCGACGATCCCGCTGGTGGACATCGTGCCGGCGGACATGAAGACCGCGACGACGGAGAGCCCGAGCGCGATCTCGTAGGAGATCAGCTGGGCGCCGGACCGCAGACCACCGAGCAGCGGGTACGTCGAGCCGGACGCCCAGCCGGCCAGCACGACACCGTAGACGGCCAGCGACGAGCACGCCAGCACCAGCAGCACCGCGACCGGCACGTCGGTGACCTGCAGCGGCGTCTGGTGGCCGAAGATGCTGACCATCGGACCGAACGGGATCACCGAGAGCGCGGTGACCGCGCACACCACCGAGATGACCGGCGCGAAGAAGTAGACGACCTTGTCCGCCGACTTCGGCAGGATGTCCTCCTTGAAGGCCATCTTCAAGCCGTCGGCGAGGGTCTGCAGCAGGCCGAACGGGCCGACCTGGTTGGGACCGGGCCGCACCGCCATGCGACCGACGACCCGCCGCTCGAACCAGACGCCGAGCAGGGTGGCGAGCAGGCCGAACGCGAAGGCGAAGACGATCTTGCCGAGGACCAGCCACCACGGGTCCCGGCCGAAGTCGGCCAGGGTCGGGTCCTGTGCGAGGAAGGTCATGCCCGGACCCACCTTTCGTTCGCGACTGTGGGACTCACCGGTTACCCCCGGAGTTGAGGAGCGGGCCGGGACGACCGGCGGCGTCCGCCGCGACCGGCTCGGATGCGTCGGCCTGGTGGGGAAGGTCGGCCGCCACCGTGGAGGCCGCGACCCGGACGACGGCGCCGGCCGTCACGCCGAGGCTGCGCCGGACGGTCGAGCCGGGCGAGTTGGTCGGCAGCCAGACGACCCCGTCCGGCATCTCGGTGACCGCCGCCGGCAGGGTGACCGCGCCGCGGTCGGTGCCGACCGTCACCGGGTCGCCGTCGGCGACGCCGAGCGCCTCGGCGGTGCCCTTGCCCAGCCGGACCACCGGCGGGCGGGCGGTGCCGACGAGGTGCTCCTCGCCGTCGATCAGGCTGCCCAGGTCGACCAGCTGGTGCCAGGTCGCGAGCACGGCCTCGCCGGCACCCGGGTGCGGCACCGGGCCCGGGTCCACCGAGGGCGGAGCCGGGCGGTCGGTGCGGGTCCGGGGCAGGGCGCCCAGCTCACGCCGGATGCTCGGCACGTCACCGGTGCCGAGCCGCACGTCGAGCTGCGCGGCGAGCGCGTCCAGGATCCGAGCGTCGGTCATCGCGGCGGTGTTCAGTACCGCCTCGAACGTGCGCAGGCGGCCCTCCCAGTCCAGGAAGCTGCCCGCCTTCTCGACCACCGGGGCGACCGGGAAGACCACGTTCGCCCGCCGGGCCACCGCACTGTTGCGCAGTTCCAGGCTGACCAGGAACGGCACCGCGTCCAGAGCGGCCTCGGCCAGCCTCGGGTCGGCCAGGTCGGCCGGGTCGACCCCGGCCACCACCAGCGCGCCCACCTGGCCGTTCGCCGCCGCGGCGAGGATGCCGTCGGTGTCCCGGCCGGCCTGGCTCGGGATGACTCCGGCCGGGATGTCCCACGCCTCGCCCAGCTCGGCCCGGCCGGCCGGCTCGGTCACCAGGCGTCCGCCGGGGAGCAGGTTGGGCAGGCAGCCGACGTCGACCGCGCCGCGGTCACCCGCCCGCCGCGGCACCCAGGCCAGCTTCGCTCCGGTACGCCGGGCGACCGCCGCCGCCGCGGAGAGCCCGCCCGGTACGCCACCCAGCCGCTCGCCGACGATCAGGATCGCGCCGGGCTGGCCCAGCGCCTCGGCGACCGTCGCGTGCTCGGCGAGCACGCTGGCCTCCTCGCCCGGCACCACCCGGGCGAGCTTGGCGCCGAGCTTCTCCAGGCCACGCGTGGCGAACGGCGCGATCGCGTACACCGTCAGGGTCTTCTTCAGGTACGCCTTGCGCAGCCGCAGGAAGAGGATCGGGCACTCCTCCTCCGGCTCCAGGCCGACCAGCACCACCGCGGGAGCGTTCTCCACGTCGGCGTAGGTCACGTCGGTGACCCCGGCGACGCTGCTGGCCAGGAAGTCGGCCTCCTCGCGGGAGACCGGGCGGGCGCGGAAGTCGATGTCGTTGGTGTGCAGGGCGACCCGCGCGAACTTGCCGTACGCGTAGGCGTCCTCGACGGTCAGCCGGCCGCCGGTGAGCACCGCCGTGCCGTGGCCGCCGTCCCGGGCCGCACGCAGCCCGTCGGCGGCGACGCTGAGCGCCTCGCTCCAGGAGGCCTCGCGCAGCTCACCGGTGCCCTCGTCCCGGACCAGCGGGGTGGTGAGCCGGTCGAAGGCGCGGGTGTACTGGAAGGCCCACCGGCCCTTGTCGCAGTTCCACTCCTCGTTGACCGCCGGGTCGTCGCCGGCCAGCCGACGCAGGACCTTGCCACGCCGCCAGTCGGTGCGCTGGGCGCAGCCGGCCGAGCAGTGCTCGCACACGCTGGGGCTGGAGACCAGGTCGAACGGGCGGGCCCGGAACCGGTACTGGGACCCGGTCAGCGCCCCCACCGGGCAGATCTGCACGGTGTTGCCGGAGAAGTACGAGTTGAACGGCACGTCCCCGGAGTCGCCCTCCTCGCCGTACGCCTCGTCCCGGTAGATGTTGATCTCCTCGGCGGACGACCGGCCCATCAGGTCGATGAACTTGTCGCCGGCGATCTCCTCGGAGAACCGGGTGCAGCGCTGGCAGAGCACGCAGCGCTCGCGGTCGAGCAGCACCTGGGTGCTGATCGGCAGCGGCTTCGGGTACTCCCGCTTGTGCTCGTGGAACCGCGAGTCGGTGCGACCCGTGGACATCGCCTGGTTCTGCAGCGGGCACTCGCCGCCCTTGTCGCACATCGGGCAGTCGAGCGGGTGGTTCATCAGCAGCAGCTCCATGACCCCCTCCTGCGCCTTCTTGGCGACCGGGGAGGTGAGCTGGGTGCGGACCACCATGCCGTCGGCGACGGTCTGGGTGCAGGAGGCGACCGGCTTGCGCTGACCCTCCACCTCGACCAGACACTGCCGGCACGCGCCGGCCGGGGCCAGCAGCGGGTGATCGCAGAACCGGGGGATCTCGGTGCCCAACTGCTCGGCGACCCGGATCAGCAGCGCCCCCTTGGGGGCGGTGACCTCGACGCCGTCGATGGTGAGCGTGACGGTCTCGGTCTGCTTGGCTACGTCGGTCATTAGTGGGCTCCCACCAGCTGCTTGTCCGACAGCTTCGGCGCGGTACGACCCTCGATGTAGTCGAGGTAGTCCTGCTTGAAGTACTTCAGCGACGAGGTCACCGAGCTGGTGGCGCCGTCACCCAGGCCGCAGAACGAGCGGCCGAGGATGTTGTCGCAGGTGTCGAGCAGGGTGTCCAGGTCCTCGTGGGTGCCCTGACCGGCGAGGATCCGCCGGTAGACCCGGACCATCCAGTAGTTGCCCTCGCGGCACGGGGTGCACTTGCCGCACGACTCGTGGTGGTAGAACTCCAGCCACCGGTACGTCGCGTACACCGGGCAGTCCTGGTCGGAGAAGATCTGCGTGGCCGTCGTGCCGAGGATGGAACCGGCGGCGGCCACCCCCTCGAAGTCCAGCGGCACGTCGAGGTGCTCGGCGGTCAGCAGCGGCGTCGACGAGCCGCCCGGGGTCCAGAACCGCAGCTCGTGTCCCGGCTGCATCCCGCCGGCCAGCTCCAGCAGCTCCCGCAGCGTCACGCCCATCGTGCACTCGTACTGCCCCGGGTTGGCCACCCGGCCGGACAGCGAGTAGATCATCGGCCCGGAGGACTTCTCCGTGCCCATGGTCTTCCACCAGTCCGCCCCGCCGAGCACGATGTACGGCACGCTGGCGATGGTGCCGACGTTGTTCACCACGGTCGGGCTCGCGTACAGGCCGTGGGTCGCCGGGAACGGCGGGCGCAGCCGGGGCTGGCCCCGGAAGCCCTCCAGCGAGTCCAGCAGCGCGGTCTCCTCGCCGCAGATGTACGCCCCGGCACCCGAGTGCACCACCAGCTCCAGGTCGAACCCGGAGCCCATGATGTTCTTCCCGAGGTAGCCCTTGGCGTACGCCTCCCGCACGGCGTTGCGCAGCCGTCGGGCGGCGTGCACCGCCTCGCCGCGGATGTAGATGTAGGCGCGGCTGGCGCGGATCGCGTACGACCCGATGATCACGCCCTCGACCAGCGAGTGCGGGTCGTGCGTCATCAGCGGCAGGTCCTTGCAGGTGCCCGGCTCGCCCTCGTCGGCGTTGACCACCAGGTAGTGCGGCTTGCCGTCGCCCTGCGGGATGAAGCCCCACTTCAGACCGGTGGGGAAGCCCGCGCCGCCGCGACCGCGCAGGCCGGAGTCCTTGATCAGCTGGATCAGGTCGTCCGGGTGGGCCTTGAGCGCCTTGCGCAGCGCCGCGTAGCCGTCGAGCTTCTCGTAGGTGCCGATCCGCCAGGCGTCCGGCGAGAGCCAGCGCTTGGTCAGCACCGGGGTGAGCTTGGCCAGCGTCTCCGGCCGAGGAGCGGTCACTTCTGGACCCCCGTTTCGCTCGCGACGGCGGAGCCCGGGCCAGCGGTGCCCGTACCTGCTTCCGCTTCCTTCAGGTTGCGCTCCTGCGCCGCGGCCTCGTCGCCGGCGGGCTTGCCGTCACCGGCCGGCGCGTTGGCGGCGACACCGGCGGCCTCGGCCTCCCGCGCGTCCCGGGGTGCCGAAGCGGTGCTGTCGGTCGGGACCTTGGTGCCGGGCGCGTCCGGGACGGCGGTCCCCGCGTCCGGCTGCCGCGTCTCGGCGGCCCGGATCTCCGGCGACTTGTCGTCCGGGGCCGGCACGTCCCGCGTGGTGCTGCCGGTGGCCGCGGCGGCGGGAGCCGGCTCGCCGACGCCGGCACTGCCGGGCGTACCCGTCGGGGCGGACGCGCCGTCCCCGCCCCGGACCGGGGCGCCGGCGGGCGCGGCGGCCGGCTTCGCGGCCTCGGCCTTCGCCTTCGCCTCGGCGGCGGCCTTGTCCGACTCGGCCTTGCTGCGGATGGGCGTGTTCGGGTCGAAGCCGGGCACCGAGATGCCGTGCTGCTCGGCCAGGCGCAGGCCCCGCAGGGTCGGCTCTCCCGGCCCGCCGTCGGCGACCGCACCGTCGCGCTCGTCGGCGAAGCCGGCGAGTTGCACGGCCATCTCCTTGAGCGTGCAGAGCCGGGCGCCGCGGGTCGGCATGGGCCGGCCCCCCGCGCGCAGCTCGTCGACGACGCCGACCGCGGTGCCCGCGTCCACGTTGTCGAAGAAGTCGTAGTTGACGGTCATCACCGGGCCGTAGTCGCAGGCCGCGAGGCACTCGGCGTGCTCCAGGGTGATCGTCCCGTCGGCGGTCGTCTCGTCGTGCCCGACGCCCAGGTGCTCGGCGAGGGTGTCATAGACCTCCTGGCCGCCGAGCACGTTGCACATGGTGTTGGTGCAGACGCTGACCAGGTAGTCACCGGTCGGCCGGCGCTTGTACATCGTGTAGAAGGTCGCCACCGCGCCGACCTGGGCCTTGTTGAGGCCCAGCACCTCGGCGCAGAACGCGACGCCGGCCGGGGAGACGTAGCCCTCCTCGGCCTGCACGAGGTGCAGCAGCGGCAGCAGCGCCGAGCGGGACCGGTCGGCCGGGTAGCGGGCGACGATCTCCCGCGCCCGCTCGCGGGTCTCTTCCGTGAAAACAGTCATCGGTCACAACCACCCATCACGGGGTCCAGCGAGGCGCCACCGGCGATCACGTCGGCGATCAGGCCACCCTCGGCCATCGCCGGGAGGGCCTGGAGGTTGATGAAGCTCGGCTCCCGGTAGTGCACCCGGTAGGGCCGGGTGCCACCGTCGGAGACGGCGTGCACGCCCAGCTCGCCGCGGGGCGACTCGACGGCGACGTAGACCTGGCCCGGGGGAACCCGGAAGCCCTCGGTGACGAGCTTGAAGTGGTGGATCAGCGACTCCATCGACTGACCCATGATCTTCGCGACGTGCTCCAGCGAGTTGCCCATGCCGTCGACACCGATGGCGAGCTGCGCCGGCCAGGCGATCTTCTTGTCGGCGACCATCACCGGGCCCGGCTTGAGCCGGTCCACCGCCTGCTCGACCAGCTTCAGCGACTCCCGGATCTCGGCGAGCCGGACCAGGTAGCGGCCCCAGACGTCGGCGTCGGGGTGCGTCGGCACGTCGAACTCGTACGTCTCGTAGCCGCAGTACGGCATGGTCTTGCGCAGGTCCCAGGCGAGACCGGCGGACCGCAGCACCGGGCCGGTCACGCCGAGCGCGAGGCAGCCGGTCACGTCGAGCACCGCCACGTTCTGCGTCCGCTCCAGCCAGATCGGCTGGCCGGAGAGCAGGTCCTCGTACTCCCGGAGCTTCTTCGGCAGCAGTTTGAGGAACTCACGGATCTTGACGATCGCCTGGTCCGGTACGTCCTGGGCGACGCCGCCCGGCCGGACGTACGCGTGGTTCATCCGCAGGCCGGTGATGATCTCGAAGATCTCGAGGATGTACTCCCGCTCACGGAAGCCGTACAGCATCATGTTGATCGCGCCCAGCTCCATGGCCGTGGTGGCCAGCCAGACCAGGTGCGACGAGATCCGGTTCAGCTCCATCATGAGCACCCGGATGGTGGTGGCCCGCTCGGTGATCTGCTCCTCGATGCCGAGCAGCTTCTCCACTGCGAGGCTGTACGCCGTCTCGTTGAACAGCGGGGACAGGTAGTCCATCCGGGTCACGAAGGTCGAGCCCTGGACCCAGTTGCGGTACTCGAGGTTCTTCTCGATGCCGGTGTGCAGGTAGCCGACGACCGAGCGGGCCTCGCGGACCGTCTCGCCCTCCAGCTCCAGGATCAGCCGGAGCACACCGTGCGTCGACGGGTGCTGGGGACCCATGTTGACGATGATGCGCTCTTCGTTGATCGGGTCGGTGCCGGAGACGACCTCGTCCCAGTCCCCGCCGGTGACGGTGAAGACCCGGCCCTCGGTGGTCTCGCGCTCGGTGGCGTAGTTCGACGTTGTCACTGGTACGACCTCCGCTGGTCCGGCGGCGGGATCTCGGCGCCCTTGTACTCGACGGGCACGCCGCCGAGCGGGTAGTCCTTGCGCTGCGGGTGGCCCTCCCAGTCGTCCGGCATGAGGATCCGGGTGAGGTTGGGGTGGCCGTCGAAGACGATGCCGAACATGTCGTACGCCTCCCGCTCCTGCCAGTCGGCGGTCGGGTAGACGGCGGTGACGCTGGGCAGGTGCGGGTCCTCGGCGGAGACCGCGGCCTCCAGCCGGATCCGGCGCCGGTACGTCATCGAGGTCAGCTGGTAGACGGCGTGCAGCCGACGCTCGTCCGCGCCCAGGTAGTCCACGCCGGACACCGAGGAGCACAGCTCGAAGCGCAGCGCCATGTCGTCCCGCAGCACCTGGCACACCTCGGCGATCCGCTCGGGGCGTACGTGCAGGGTCAGCTCGCCCCGGTCGACGACGACCTTCTCGATCGCCTCGCCGAAGGCCGGGTACGCCTCCTCCAGCGCGTCGGCGACCTCGTCGAACCAGCCACCGTACGGCCGGGCCGCGTCGGCGATCGCGCGGCGCGGACGGACCAGGCCGCCGAAGCCGGAGACGTCGCCGGTGCCCTGGTTGCCGAACATGCCGCGACCGGCCGGGCTGGCCGGCGGGTACTCGGCGGGGGCGGTGCTGCTCGCACCGGCCGGCGTGGTCGGCACCGGTACGCCGCCGCCGTCGACCCGGTCGTTGGGTGCGGTCACTTCTGGACACCCCCGTGCTCGTGCAGGTGGTTCTGAGCCTTCATCCAGTTCTCGATCCGCAGCTGCTCCTCGCGCCCCTCGCGGACCGCCTTCGTCCACTCGGCACGCCGGGCCTTGTCGCTGCGGTACGACGACGGCATCGAGCCGTACGGCACGACCGGGATGTCACCGCGCTCCTGGCGGGCCTGGAGCATCTTGCGGCCGTTCGCGCCCAGCGGCTCGTACATGATCTTCTCGCGGAGCTTGAGCACCGCGTCGATGAGCATCTCCGGCCGCGGCGGGCACCCCGGGAGGTACATGTCGACCGGGACGACGTGGTCGACGCCCTGGACGATCGCGTAGTTGTTGAACATGCCGCCGCTGCTGGCGCAGACACCCATCGCCAGCACCCAGCGAGGCTCGGCCATCTGGTCGTAGATCTGGCGGAGCACCGGGGCCATCTTCTGGCTCACGCGACCCGCGACGATCATGAGGTCGGCCTGTCGGGGCGAGGCCCGGAAGACCTCCATGCCCCAGCGGCCCATGTCGTAGTGCGGACCACCGGCGGCCATCATCTCGATCGCGCAGCAGGCCAGGCCGAACGTGGCGCCCCAGACCGACGACTTCCGCGACCAGTTGACGAGCTTCTCCACCGAGGTGAGCAGGACACCGGCGGGGAGCTTCTCCTCGATACCCATCTGAGGTTCCTCCCTCAGTCCCAGTCCAGGCCGCCGCGCCGCCAGACGTAGGCGTATGCGACGAAGACCGCGACGATGAACAGGACCATCTCCACGAAGCCGAAGATCGGCAGGGCGTCGAACGAGACCGCCCAGGGGTAGAGGAAGATGATCTCGATGTCGAAGACGATGAAGAGCATCGCCGTCAGGTAGAACTTGACCGGGAACCGGCCGCCGCCGACGGGCTGCGGGCTGGGCTCGATGCCGCACTCGTATGCCTCGAGTTTGGCCTTGTTGTAGCGCCGGGGGCCGGTGAGGCGGGCGGCGGCCACGGAGAACAGCGCGAACCCCGCGGCGAGGGCGAACAGCCCGATGATCGGTGCGTAAGGCGAGAGCGACATCGTTTTCTCCTGCTCGTCCTTCCCTGCCCCTGGTGCTTGACGAAAATCACACTATTCACGTCCCTCGTGACGACCGTCAGCGGGGGTCGATCTTTGTACCGTGCCCGGGGTCGGAAGCGACCCTGAGCAGGTCGTCTATACCGCTGGTGCCACCTTCGTCATCGCGTTGATGACCCGGTCCATCGCGTCCCCGCCGCGCGGGTCGGTCAGGTTGGCCAGCAGCTTGAGCACGAAGCGCATCAGCATCGGGTGCGGCATGCCGTGCTTGGTCGCCATCCGCATCACCTCGGGACGGCCGATCAGCTTCACGAAGATGCCGCCGAGCCGGTAGTAGCCGCCGAAGCGCGCCTTCAGCTCGGTCGGGTACGCCATCAGCGCCCGCTCGCGCTCCGGACCGGCCGGCCGTGCGAGGGCCTGCACCGCGATCTCCGCGGCCAGCTCACCGGACTCCATGGCGTACGCGATGCCCTCGCCGTTGAACGGGTTGACCATGCCGCCGGAGTCGCCGACGAGCATCACCCCGCGGGTGTAGTGCGGCACCCGGTTGAAGCCCATCGGCAGCGCGGCGCCGAGGATCGGCCCCTCCGCGTTCGTCTCGTCGGTCATGCCCCACTCGGCCGGGGTGTTGGCCAGCCAGTCGGTGAGCAGTCGCCGGTAGTTCGTCTTGCCGAAGGCCGACGACGAGTTCAGCACGCCGAGGCCCACGTTGACCCGGCCGTCCCCGAGGCCGAAGATCCAGCCGTACCCGGGGAGGAGGGCGTCGCTGTCCCGGCCGCGCAGCTCCAGCCAGGACTCCAGGTAGTTGTCGTCGTGCTTGGCCTCGCAGCGGTAGTAGCGCCGCACGGCCACGCCGATCGGTCGGTCCTCGCGCTTGGCCAGCCCGAGGGCCAGCGGGAACCGGCCGGAGACCCCGTCCGCCGCGACGACCAGCGGGGCGTGGAAGGTGGCCGGCTCCTTGTCGGGGCCGACCTCGGCGGTCACGCCGATGACCCGGTCGTCGGCGTCGAGCACCGGACCCACGACGTTCACGCTGGTACGCAGCTTCGCGCCGGCGGCGAGGGCCCGCTGGGCGAGCAGGTCGTCGAAGTCGAGCCGGGTGCGAACCAGGCCGTAGTTGGGGTAGCTGGCGAGATCGGGCCAGTCCAGCTCCAGCCGGATGCCGCCGCCGATGACCCGCAGGCCGCGGTTCTGCAACCAGCCGGCCTCCGGGGACGTGTCGACACCCATCCGGATCAGCTGCCGGGTCGCGCGCGGGGTCAGCCCGTCGCCGCAGACCTTCTCCCGGGGGAACTCGGTCTTCTCCAGCAGCAGCACCCGCACGCCGTGCCGGGCCAGGTGGTACGCGGTAGCCGATCCACCGGGACCGGCGCCCACGACGATCACGTCGGCGTCGTTCTCCACCGAGGTCATCTCGCGCCTCCTCCCGCACGCTCGTGAAATGCTTCACAAGCCAGACGCTGAGGAGTCTATGACCGGCGTTACACCGCCGCCCGGTGAGGGGTACCTAACTTGCCGGAAACAGGCCGGTCGGCGTCCACGTCGTGGTCAGCCGCCCGCCCGTGCGGTGGCGTCCAGGCCGGCGTCCGCCCGGATCGTCTCCGGCAGGTGCTCGCGGAGGGCCCCGCCGGCCGCGCGGTCGAGCGCGGCGAGCACCTCGGCCACGACCTGACGGACGTCGGCCGGATCGGCACCGGCCAGCTCCTTGAGCTGCGCGATGAGTTCCGCGGCGTCGTCGTCGGTCGTCGCCGCGGGGTCCGTCCGGTGTGGTCCCGTCATGCAGGGCAGCCTACGGAACAAACTGGACCAAAGAGGTCCATTTCTACGGATGCGCCACCGCACCCGTGGCCGCCGTGATCAGTCCCGGACCGCCCGGTGCAGGGCGACCACCCCGCCGGTCAGGTTGCGCCACGCCACCCGGCCCCAGCCGGCGGCGGCGACCCGCGCCGCCAGCGCCGACTGGTCGGGCCACGCGCGGATCGACTCCGCCAGGTAGACGTACGCGTCGGGATTGCTGGACACCGCGCGGGCGACCGCCGGCAACGAGCGCATGAGGTACGACAGGTACACGGTGCGGAAGGCCGGGTTGACCGGCGTGCTGAACTCGCACACCACCAGCCGGCCGCCCGGCCGGGTCACCCGGGCCAGCTCACGCAGTGCGGCGTCGGTGTCGTTGACGTTGCGCAGCGCGAAGGAGATGGTGACCGCGTCGAAGCTGCCGTCCGCGAACGGCAGCCGCAGAGCGTCGCCGGCCAGCAGCGGTACGCCGGGACGGGTCCGCTTGCCCGCGTACAGCATCCCGAGGGAGAGGTCGGCGCCGACGGCGTACGCCCCGGACTGCGCCAGCTCCTCGGTCGACACGCCGGTGCCCGCGCCCACGTCCAGCACCCGCTCCCCCGGCCGCAGGTCCAACGCGGCCCGCGTCGCCCGCCGCCAGGCGCGGTCCTGCCCGAACGACAGGACGGTGTTGGTCAGGTCGTAGCGGGCGGCCACGCCGTCGAACATCGCGGCGACCTCGTGCGGCTGCTTGTCCAGGCTGGCGCGCTGGCCCTGCGGGGTACGGCTCACCCCTCCACTCTGCCAGCCGCCCCTGAAACCGAAGGAAGGGCCCCTTCTTAACGTCTCCGGTAGAGGAAGGGCCCCTTCTTAACGCCGGCCGACCGCCGCGCACGGTCGGCCGGCGGGCACGGTCGGCCGCCGGGCACGGTCGGCCGCCGGGCACGGTCGGCCGCCGGGCACGGTCGGCCGCCGGGCACAGTGGTGCGACCGGCGACGGGGGCCGGGGTGGCCCGACAGCCACCCCGACCCCCGCTGACGTCACGACGGTCAGTCGGCCTGCTTCTCGTCGCCGGGGCTGACCAGGACGACCTTCCGGCGCCGGGACAGCAGCAGGAGCGCGCCACCGGCCAGCAGCACGGCGGCACCGACGCCGCCGATCAGGCCGACCTGCACGCCGGTCACCGGCAGGCCACCGTCTCCGCCGCCACCGCCGGTGCCGGGGGTGGTGGGTGCGGCCGTGGGCGGGACGGTCGGCGTGGCCGTCGGCTGCCCGCTCGGCGTCGGCGTGGGAGTGGGCTGCGCGGTCAGGTCGACGAAGACGTCGAACTGCGCGGAGTTGTCCACCGGGTCGACCTCGGTGAAGGTCCGCCGCTGGGCGGTGCTGGCGACCTCCGGCTGCTCCTCCGGCTGGCCCTCGGCCGCGTCCAGGCCGGACGCGAAGAGGAAGCCGGGCCGCAGCACCGGCGAGACGACGTCCTCGCCGATCGTCACCCGTACGTCGGCGGTGTAGTACTCGCCCGGCTTCACGACCACACCCGGGTCCTCGCAGTACGCCTGGGCGAGCCCGCCCAGCTTCTGCTCGACACAGCTCTCCGGCAGCTCGGCGAAGGTGACGCCGGCCGGCAGCACCATTCCGTAGGCGACGCCGGTGGCCCTGCGGCTGCCGTCGTTGTAGATCGCCCAGTCCACCGGGACGGTCTCGCCGCGGCGGACGGGCCGCAGGTCCGGCTCGTCGGCCACCGCGCCGTTGACGATCACGTTGCCCTGGACGTCCTGCACCCAGGAGGTGAGGTCGTAGCCGGGCCTGGCGACGGTGATGTCGTGCTCGACGGTGTTGTCGTCCGGGTTCGGGTCGGCGGTCGCCGCGGTGACGGTGACGACGAGGGTGCCCGCGTCGCCGCGACCACCGGTGGAGAACAGCGGGATCCCGAAGTCCTCCGTGGTGCCGGCGGCCAGGTCGCCGAGGAGGCAGCTGAACGTGGTGCCGGCGACCTCGCAACCGTCCGGGACGGCCACGGCGACCTTGCGGTCCTTGAGGCCCTTCGTCTCGACGGTGACGCGGACGCCCTTGGCGTCGACAGTGCCACGCGTGTTGTCGACCTGGAACTTGAACGGCTTGGCCTTGGCGTCCTCGACGCCCTTGGCCAGCTCGTAGCTGAGCGGGGTCACGGCGAGGTCGGCCTGGTCGGCGGCGTGGGCCGGCACGGCGACGGCGGTCAGGCCGCCGGCGGCGAGCAGCGCCACGGCACCGGCACGTGCCAGGGCCGCGCGGTGGAACAGAGTCATCGATCCCCCGGGGTTAGGGAGTGTGGATGGTTGCGGAACCGAGCGGACGCTATCGAAGCCCATCCCCGTACGCCAGCGTCGGGGGGTGTGTCCGGCCTGTCCGAACGGGCCGGGACACAGAACGGGCGGGATGGTGACCCATCCCGCCCGTTCTGCCGTGCATCTATGTGAACGACCCTCGCGGGTCGATGGAGGACAGCGGTCAGACCGCCGACTTCTCGTCGCCCGGCGTCACCAGGACGACCCGCCGGCGCCGCGCGACCACGAACATCACACCACCGGCGAGCAGCACCGCGGTGCCGATCCCGCCGATCAGGCCGGCCTGCGGGCCGGTGACCGGCAGACCGCCGCCGTCGCCGCCACCGGAGCCGCCCTTGCCGGCCACGATCACGGAGAAGTCGTCGGTGTTGTCGCTGGCGTCCACGTCCTTGTCGGACACGCCCTCGGCGTTCTGCGGCAGGTTGGAGGTGGTCGCCTTGGTCGTGGTGCTGACCGAGGTGCCCTCCTTCCACAGCGGGTCGATGGTGACCTCGCCACCGGTCAGGCTGCTCGGCTTGACGCCGGCGTCGACCTTGACCAGGTTGTAGAAGCGGGCACCCGCGTAGAGCTTGTCACCGTCCTTGTCCTGCGACTTCGGGACCAGAACGGCCGGGTACTGGCAGGTCAGGGCGGTCATCGCGTCGTTGTAGGTGCAGTCCGGCTCCTTCTCCGCGAAGGTCGCGCCCTTCGGCAGCTTCACGGAGATGCGGAGACCGGTGGTGGCCTGGTCACCCTGGTTGAGCGCGCTGTAGATGAGCTGGCCGGTGTTGCCGGCCTGGAGGTCACCAACCGGGGTGATGGTGCCGCCCTCGACCTTGACCGCCTTACGCACGTCGTCAGCGACGACGGAGAGGTCCGGCCCGGTGCCCTCGACCTTGACGTCGACGCTCACCAGGTTGTTGGACTCGTCGGGGTCGGTGCCCTCGTGCAGGATCAGCGCCTCGATGGAACCGGCCGGGCCGACCCCGGTGCCCTTGCGGGTCAGCGGGAAGGCCCAGTCGATGTCCTCGCCGGCGCCGATGGTGTCGCCCTCGATGCCGCAGAGGATCCAGCCGTCCTCGCGGGTGTTGCAGCCGCGCTCGTCGATGTCGACGAGCTTGGTGTCCAGCTTGCTGATGTTGAGTGCGACCAGCACGCGCTGGGCGTCGACGGCGCTCTTGTTCAGCAGCGAGACGCTGGCGAGCTTGCCCGGCGCCCCGACCGCGATCGTGGTGCCGGTCGCCTTGATGGCGAGGTCGGCGGTGTTGGCGGCCAGGGCCGGTGCGGCGAACGCGCCCGTGGCGACCAGACCGGCGGCGCCGGCGCCCAGGTACGCGGCAGCACGGTTACGGAAGATCATGAAAAGGTCCCCCCGTTGGGGTAAAGGAAACGTACGGGCGGGGACGTTAGCGGTCCGCGATCTTCGCCGCCAGCCCCGTGGCACGGCGTTTCGGCCTGCCGACCTAAGGACGACTTAAGGATTGTCCGGATTGATGGGGGTTGTCATCGCACGTGGTCAACGGACATCGGTACAACGTTCACCTGATCG
Organism: Micromonospora sp. BQ11; assembly: GCF_052068135.1. NCBI lineage: Bacteria > Bacillati > Actinomycetota > Actinomycetes > Micromonosporales > Micromonosporaceae > Micromonospora > Micromonospora sp. BQ11. Next base: position 303,685 of record NZ_JBQHDB010000007.1, read on the forward strand.
ATATGTACGGACTCCATGGGATGACCGAACGGCCCATCAGCAATGATCACTGAGTGTGATCGATCGTTGATGGACCGTGGGACGTTCCGGGTGGACGGGTCAGCGTGCCTCGACGAGCGGCAGGGTCTTGCCGGCGCCGCCGCCGGGCAGGGCGATCGAGGAGAAGTGCGACACGACCCGCTCGTCGGTCGGGTCGTCCGCCGGAGTCCGGTGCACCGCCAGGCGGTTGTAGAGGGTGTCCCGCTGGGCCGGGATCCGGTCCGCCGAGCGGATCATGCCGATCAGCTCGTGCAGGTTGGAGCGGTGCCGCGCGCCCGCGGAGGAGATGACGTTCTCCTCCAGCATGATCGAGCCGAGGTCGTCCACCCCCATGTGGAGGGCGAGCTGCCCGACGTCCTTGCCGGTGGTCAGCCAGGACGCCTGCAGGTGCGGCACGGTCTCGAAGAACAGTCGGGCCACCGCGACGAGCCGCAGGTACTCCAGGGTGGTGGCCTGGGTGCGGCCCTTGAGGTGGTTGTTCTCCGGCTGGTACGTCCACGGGATGAAGGCGCGGAAGCCGCGCGTACGGTCCTGCACGTCGCGGATCATCCGCAGGTGCTCGATCCGCTCGGCGGCCGTCTCGCCGGTGCCCATCATCATCGTGGCGGTCGACTCGACGCCCTGCCGGTGGGCCAGTTCCATGACCTCGAGCCAGCGCTCGCCGGACTCCTTGAGGGGCGCGATGGCCTTTCGGGGGCGCTCCGGGAGCATCTCCGCGCCGGCGCCAGCGATCGAGTCCAGGCCGGCCGCCTTGATCCGGGAGATCGCCTCGTCCAGGCTCACGCCGGAGACCTTGGCCATGTGCAGGATCTCGCTCGGGCCGATCGAGTGGATGGCCAGCTGCGGGTACGCCTGCTTGACCGAGGAGAAGAGCTCCTCGTAGTACTCGACGCCGTAGTCCGGGTGGTGCCCGCCCTGGAGCATGACCTGGGTCGCGCCCAGCTCCACCGCCTCGCCGCAGCGACGCAGGATCTCCTCGGTCGGGTGGGTCCAGCCCTCCTTGTGCTTCGGCGCACGGTAGAAGGCACAGAACTTGCACGCCGTCACGCAGACGTTCGTGTAGTTGATGTTGCGGTCGATCAGGTACGTGACGATGTTGTCCGGATAGCGCCGCCGGCGTACCGCGTCGGCCGCCTCGCCCAGGGCGTGGAAGGGCGCCTCGGTGTAGAGCAGCAGGGCCTCCTCGGGCGTGATCCGCCCGCCGTCCGCGCCACGCTGCAGGATGTCGTCGATCTCCCGGCTCACCGTCACGCCTCCGAGCCTACGTCGCCGCCCCACGTCCTGCGATCAGCGGCCACCCGGGTGTGACCTCCCCGGCTTCCGCCGGCCCGACCGGAGCGCGACCCCAGGGCGTACGCGCGCGGCCCACCGGTCCGCCCACCCACCCATCACTCTCCGTGGCTCACTACCCACCCCGGGATCTCCCGGCAGGAGACCCGTCCGCTCCCTTTGCTCTGCTGCCCGATACGCACCGGTCACTCTGCGCAGTCACTCCAATGCCGGCGCCTCCCGCCGGCTCGGCGGAAAGGCCCTGCTGAGGGGCGTGGTGCGTACAGGGCAGCAGAGCAAAGGGGCCAACGGCCCCTGTGCCGGGGACGGATCGGACGTGACCCGGCGTGACCGGGCCGCCGAAGCGCCGCCGTGACGTCGCGTGGCGGGTGGCGGGCGGCCGACGGCGGGCGGCGGGAAGGCGGGCGGCGGGCGCTCAGGCGTCGTAGTCGACGGTCAGCCGCTCCGTGGTGGGGCTGGACTGGCAGGTCAACACGTAGCCGGCCGCCACCTCGTCGGGCTCCAGCGCGTAGTTGCGGGCCATGGTCACCGCGCCGTCGACGACCTTGGCCCGGCACGTCGAGCAGACGCCGCCCTTGCAGGCGTACGGCAGCTCGCCGCGCACCTTCAGCGCCGCGTCCAGCACCCGTTCCGCACGGCCCATCGTGAAGGTCGAGGACCGCCCGTCCAGCACGATCGTCACCTCGGCGCCGGCGCCCGGGGTGTCGCCGGGGCGGCGCACCGGCTCCGGCGGCGCGTCGACGTGGAACAGCTCGGTCCGCACCGCGGACTCCGGGACACCCCGCGCGGTCAGGACCTCCCGGGCGTCCACCACCATGCCGTACGGGCCGCAGAGGAACCACTCCTCGATGGCCTCGCCGGGCACGATCGTGTCCAGCAGTCGACCGAACCGCTCGGCGTCGACCCGCCCGGACAGCAGCGGCGACTCACCCTGCTCGCGGGAGAGCACGTGCACCAGGTGCAGCCGGGCCGGGTACCGGTCCTTCAGGTCGGCCAGTTCCTCGGCGAACATCACGGTGTTCGCCGTGCGGTTGCCGTACACCAGGGTGAACGTGCTGGCCGGCTCGATGGCCAGGGCGGTCGCGACCAACGACAGCACCGGCGTGATGCCGGAGCCGGCGACGACCGCACCGTAGTGGCGGACCCGGCCCGGCGCGAAGGCCGTGGTGAAGTGCCCCAGCGGCGGCAGTACCTCGACGGTGTCCCCGCCGCGCAGCGCGCCGCAGGCGAACGCGGAGAAGGCCCCACCGGGAATCTCGCGCACGCCGATCCGCAGCTGGCCGTGCCGCGCCAGCTCGTCCGGGGTGGAGCAGATGGAGTACGAGCGGCGCACGTCCTCCCCGCCGGCACCGGCACGCCGGACGGTCAGGTGCTGACCGGCGGAGAACGCGAAGGTCTCCCGCAGCTCCTCGGGTACGGCGAGAGTGATCGCCACGGCGTCGGCGGTGAGCCGGTCGACGGCGGCGACGTGCAGCGGATGGAAGACCGGCCGGCGACGGACCGGGCGGGTGATGGTGACAGTCACAGCGCCTTCAGGTGGTCGAAGGGTTCGGAGCAGGAGCGACAGCGCCAGAGCGCCTTGCACGCGGTGGAGCCGAAGCGACTGATCTGCTCGGTCTCCGGGGACCCGCAGCGCGGGCAGCGGACCGCGAGGGTCAACGGGACGACGTTGCGGGCCCGGACCGGAGCCGGCGGGGCGATACCCGCGGCGGCGAGCTTCGCCCGCCCGCGCTCGGAGATCCAGTCGGTGCTCCAGGCCGGGCTGTAGGCCGTGCGGACCTCGGCGTCGGGATGGCCGGCGACGGCCAGCGCCCGGCGGATGTCCGACCGGATCACGTCCATCGCCGGGCAGCCCGTGTAGGTGGGGGTGATGGTCACGACGACCCGGCCGGTGGCCGGGTCCTCGTCCACCGACCGCAGGATGCCCAGCTCGTCGATGGTGATCACCCGGATCTCCGGGTCCACCACCGCCGCGACGGCCTCCCTCGGCGTACTCACCACCGCGCTCCGGGGTGGGCCCGGTGCAGCACCTGCATCTCGGCCAGCAGGTACGACAGGTGCTCGGTGTGCACGCCGTCCCGCCCGCCCGCCGGCGCCCAGGTCGTCTCCGGTCGGGTCAGCGTCGCCTCGTCGAGCACCGTCGACACGACGGCGTCGACGTCGGCCCGCAGGGTGGCCGGGTCGACCGGCGCCGCCGGGTCCGCCGCGAACAGCTCGTGCGTGTACGGCCAGACCTCGTCCACGGCCGCCTGCATCCGGCGGTGCGACTCCTCGGTACCGTCACCGAGCCGCTTCACCCACATCGAGCTGTGGTCCAGGTGGTACGCCGACTCCTTGCGGGCCTTGGCGCCGATCGCGGCGAGCCGCTCGTCGCCGCACCCGGCCAGCGCCGTGTAGAGCGAACGCTGGTACGCCGACAGGAACAGCAGCTTCGCCATGGTCACGGCGAAGTCACCGTTGGGCAGCTCGACCAGGAGGCAGTTGCGGAACTCCCGGTCGTCGCGGAGGAACGCCAGCGCGTCCTCGTCCCGGCCGGCGCCCTCCAGCTCCCCCGCGTACGTGAGCAGCAACCGCGCGGCGCCGAGCTGGTCGAGGGCGATGTTGGACAGCGCGATGTCCTCTTCCATCTCCGGCGCGCGGGTCGACCACTCGGCGAGCCGCTGCGCCGCGATCAGCGCGTCGTCGCCGAGCGCGAGGACGAAGTCGAAGGGACCGTTCACAGGTGGGCCACGCCTTCTGGCACCTCGTAGAAGGTGGGGTGGCGGTACACCTTGTCGGCGGCCGGGTCGAAGAAGGCATCCTTCTCGTCCGGGCTCGACGCGGTGATCGCGCCCGCCGGCACCACCCAGATCGAGACACCCTCCTGCCGGCGGGTGTACAGGTCACGGGCGTTACGCAGGGCCAACTCGGCGTCCGGTGCGTGCAGGCTGCCGACGTGGGTGTGCGACAACCCGCGCCGGGCCCGCACGAAGACCTCCCAGAGCGGGGTGTGCTCGGTGCTCACGCTGCCACCTTCTCCTTCTCCTGCTCCGCGCGCGCGGACTGCTTGGCGGCGTACGCCGCGGCGGCCTCCCGGACCCAGGCGCCCTCGGCGTGGGCACGGCGACGATGTTCCATCCGCTGCCGGTTGCACGGACCGTCGCCCTTGATCACCCGCATCAGCTCGTCGTAGTCGGGCTGGGTGTAGTCGTACGCCTGGCGTTCGTCGTTCCAGCGCAGGTCCGGGTCGGGGATAGTCACGCCGAGCACCTCGGCCTGCCCGACGCACATGTCCACGAAGCGCTGGCGCAGCTCGTCATTGGAGAAGCGCTTGATCTTCCAGGCCATCGACTGCGCCGAGTGGGTGGAGTCGGTGTCCGGCGGCCCGAACATGGCCAGCGACGGGTACCACCAGCGGTCCACCGCGTCCTGCGCCATCGCCTTCTGCTCGGGGGTGCCGTGCGCCAGGGTGTGCAGGATCTCGTAGCCCTGCCGCTGGTGGAACGACTCCTCCTTGCAGACCCGGATCATGGCCCGCGCGTACGGCCCGTACGAGCAGCGGCAGAGGGGGACCTGGTTGACGATCGCCGCGCCGTCCACGAGCCAGCCGATCGCGCCGACGTCGGCCCAGGTGAGCGTCGGGTAGTTGAAGATCGAGCTGTACTTCTGCCGCCCGGTCAGCAGCATGTCGACCAGCTCGTCCCGGCTGATCCCGAGGGTCTCCGCCGCCGCGTACAGGTAGAGGCCGTGGCCCGCCTCGTCCTGCACCTTGGCCAGCAGGATCGCCTTGCGCTTGAGCGAGGGGGCGCGGCTGATCCAGTTGCCCTCGGGCTGCATCCCGATGATCTCGGAGTGGGCGTGCTGGGCGATCTGCCGGATCAGCGTCTTCCGGTACCCCTCGGGCATCCAGTCGCGCGGTTCGATCTTCTGGTCGGCGTCGACGACCTCGGCGAAGTACGCCGCCAGGTCCTCGTCCGGGCCGGCCGCGCCGGCCCGGCGTCCCCGGGCAGCAGCCTCGCGCAATGCCGCCTCCGCCGCCTCGACCTCGCCGAGAAGGCCGCCGCCGGCAGTGTCCTCGGCGCCGAAGTCGTTGCCATACATGAGGACAAGTGTTACAGCTCTCCGCGCCGCGCACCAGAGGGTGTAACAGAATTCTGAGACGTAACCGGTGACCGGACGACAACCTTCGGTAACGGCCGGGACTGTGAATTGGGTCACGACACAAAGATGAATCCACTCAGAAAAGGCATACCGGTTCTATGTCCTGAGTTCATGGCATGTTGCCAAGTGGCGGATCCTGGCGTGTCACCGATCCGGACGTAGACTTCCCCCGGCACACCGTTCGGCTCACGACGATCGCCCCCCACCAGCACCAGCGGAGGCCACCCCCGGCCTCTCGGCGGTCCGCCGATCCGTCCGGACAACGTGAAGCCGGTCCCCCCGGCCCTGACATCTGGAGCTCACCCACTCATGCGATCCCGCGTGACCCTGGTGCTCGCCGTCGTGGCGGTCCTTCTCGGTGGCGCCCTGGTGGTGCCCGCCGCGTACGCCCGGCTCGCCGCCGACGGTGCCGCCGGTGGGAGCGGAGGTGGCACCCAGAGCGTCGCGGCGCCCGCGCCCCAGGCGCCACCGCCGCCGACCCTGGCGGCCGGAACGGTGTCGGTGAACTTCAAGGGCGAGTTCTTCTCCTGGGCCCTGATGGACCGCGCGACCGGCGAGATCTCCGGCTCGAAGAACCTCGCCGCGACCAGCTCCACCGAGTCGATGATCAAGTCCTGGTTCGCCGCCGACTACCTGCGGCAGTTGGGCAACAAGCCGATCCCGGCCGCGATGAAGAAGAACATCACCACCGCCATCCGGGACAGCAACGACGACGCGGCGAACGCGCTCTACGCGGCGGTCGGCAAGGCCGCCACCATCAAGAAGATGATCGGCACCTGCGGGTTGACGGACACCAAGCCGGGCAACGTGCCCGGATACGTCGGCTGGTGGAGCTTCACCCGGATGTCCCCCCGCGACGCGGTCCGGCTCGGTGACTGCATCGGCGACGGCAAGGCCGCCGGCCCGAAGTGGACCGGCTACCTGCTGGACGAGATGAGCAAGGTGCGGGGCTCCACCGCCGCGAAGGACCAGAAGCTGCGCTTTGGCGGTGGCCGCTGGGGCATCATCGACGGTCTGCCCGCGTCGATCGCCAGTCAGGGTCCGGTCAGCATCAAGAACGGCTGGACCCTGTTGAGCTACGACGGCAACTGGCACGTCAACTGCCTGGCGGTGACCGACCGGTGGAGCCTCGCGGTGATGCTGCGCTACCCGCAGAAGAGCGGCCTCACGTACGGGGCCCAGGTCTGTGCGAGCGTCGCCAGCCAGTTGGTCACCCCGCAGCCCGGCGCCGCCCTCAAGGTGCCGCAGCAGCCGGTCGGGAAGCTCTGATGGCCCGCCGCCGCGCCGCCCCCGCATCCGGTGGGACGTCACCGGGCAAGCTGATCGCGGTCGTGGCCATCCTCATCGGACTGGCGCTCGTGTCCCTGCGCCTGCTGCCCGGCTCCCCGTTCGAGTCCACGGCCGCCGCCCGCTGGGGCGAGCCCACCGCTCCGGCCGAGCGCTCCACCGATTCCCCCACCAACCGTAAGGACCGTCCCGCCCCCGCGCCCAGCCCGTCGCCGAAGGCCGAGCTCGAACCCCTGCCCTTCGCGGCGAAGGACCTCGACCTCGACATCGAGGGCTGGTACTCGTGGAGCGTGCTGGACCGGCGCACCGGCGAGATCATCGGCTCGGACAACATGGGCGAGACCAGCACCACCGCGTCGCTGATCAAGTCCTGGATCGTCGCCGACTACCTGCGCCGGGCCGCCGACGCCGGGCAGACGCCCGGTGACGCGAAGCTCGCCGACGCCACGAGGATCATCCGGGACAGCGACAACACCCGGACCGAGCAGTTCTACAACTCCCTGGGCCGCTCCGCCTCGATCACGCGACTGCTCTCCCTGTGCAAGCTGACCGACAGCAGTGTCGCCAGCGACCGCGGCTGGAGCCGTACGAACCTGTCGCCCCGCGACACCGCACGGCTCGGCCAGTGCATCGCCGACGGGCGGGCCGCCGGCCCCAAGTGGACGAAGTGGCTCCTCAACGAGATGCGGCTGGTGCGCGGGACGGGTGACTTCGGCATCCGCAAGGCGTTCCCGGCCGCCGAGCAGAAGACGATCGCGATCAAGAACGGTTGGGTGGACCGCACCCGCGAGCAGGAGATCCACATCAACTGCCTCGCCATCGGCGACACCTGGACGATGGGCGTGATGGTCCGCTACCCGATCACCAAGGGCTACGAGTACGGCATGAACAACTGCCGGAAGATCACCGAGGCCCTGCTCCGCACCGCGAACTGAGCCGCGCGGGCCGGGGATCAGCCGGCGAAGAACTCCGGGCCGTTGGGCGGAAGGTCGGGGGCGGCGCCCATGGCGGCGGCGCGGCGGGCGAACTCTCGCAGGCCGGCGACCTGGCGGTCGCCGAGGGAGAAGTCCAGCACCCGGAAGTACGAGGCCAGCGTCTCCGCGTCGAACGGCTCCCAGCGGGCCGCCCCCTCGGCGACCTGGTCCAGCTCGGCGAGGCAGAGGTCCCGGGAGCGCAGGAACGCCTCGTGCACCTCCTTGACCAGCCCCGGGTGGGCGGCGGCGAAGTCGCGGCGTACCGCCCACACGGCGAAGACCATCGGCAGACCGGTCCACTCCCGCCACGCCTGCCCGAGGTCGGTGACCTGGAGGCCCCGGCGCGGCGCCTCGTAGTGGGCGCGCAGGGCCACGTCGCCGATCAGCACCGCGGCGTCGGCCTCCAGCAGCATCTGGGTGAGGTCCGGCGGGCAGCGGAAGTACTCGGGGTTCACCCCGTACCGCTCGGCGAGCAGGAGCTGCGCGAGCAGCACGCCGGTCCGCGACGTCGAGCCGAGCGCGACCTTGCCGTGGTCCAGTTCGTCGAGCGGCCGGGTCGAGACCACGTTGACGGACAGCACCGGGCCGTCGCTCCCGACCGCCAGGTCGGGCAGGAGCAGCAGCTCGTCGGCGTGCCGCAGGTACTCGACGTGGGAGATCGGCCCGATGTCCAGGTCGCCCGCCACGAGGGCGGCGCTCAGCCGGTCCGGCGAGTCCTTGTGCAGGTCGACGTCGATCAGGGCGCCGGACCGCATCAGACCCCAGTAGATCGGTAGGCAGTTCAGGAACTGGATGTGTCCGACCCGGGGGCGTGCGACGCGCTCAGCCATGCCCCGACGGTATCCCCGGCCCGGTTCGCGGACTCAGCGGGACGCCAGCGGAGTGGCCAACCCAACCCGCACCCGTCCGTACCGTCGTGTCGTCAGCGTTCGTCGGAGTCCTCGGTGGCACGGCGGCGCACCTCGTCGAGGTGTGCGCGCTCCCGCTCGTCGAGCGGGCGCTGGTAGTTGCCGTCGCGGTCCAGGCCGATGGGGTCGCTGAACTTCCCCGGGTCGGTACGCGTTGGCGCCGGCCGGCCGGACGCGGCGGCGAGATCGCGCTTGAGCTGCTCGACCGCGCGGGCCGCGCGCTCCCGCTCCTCGTCGCTGACGGGCTCCTGGGCTGGCGTCATGCGGCTCACACCTCCTCCATCGTCACGACCCACTTACCGAGGTCAGCATCCCACGCCTTGCTGGTCACCTTGAAGTTGGTCGCCTGGTCGTACAGAATCTCCGCCTCGTCCGGGTACTCGGAGTACGGGGCGACGTCGCGCCCGTTCCGGCCCGAGATCACCATGACCGTGTTGCCGTCGAACGCGCCCTGAGCGACCCGTGGATCGGTGGAGGTGCTGGTGAAGGCGCGTTCGGTCACGACCTGTCCCGGTTCGTAGCGGGCCAGCAGGTCGTCGGGGTACTGGCCACCCCGGTAGGTGGTCCCCGGCCGCTCGGGCAACCTGGCCAGGGCCTCGGAGACCCGGTCGGCGCGGGCCTGGAGCGCGGCGGCCTCGTCCGGCGTGTACTTCCCCGGGTCGCGCAGGAAGGGGTTCATCGCCCGGTAGCCGGGGCCGGTGTAGTCGGTGAGGGCCGCGCGGTCGGCGTCGGTGAGGGCACGCCCCGCGGGAGCGCCGACCGGCGTCGGGTCGGGTCCGGGAGTGCGCGGAGGCCGGGCGGCACCCGGCCGCCGCCGGACGATCTTGAGGAGGCTCTTCGCCCGTTCCAGGATCTCCTTGAGCAGCGTCTGCACCTGGTCGACGAGCATCCGGACGAGCCGTTGGCAGACGATCCGCGTCGCGGCGACGAAACCCGGCACGGCGGCCGTCGACGCCCCGGCGGTCGGTACGGCGGCGGCGATCGCCATCGACACCTGCACCAGCAGGACCACCAGCTGGACGAAGAAGGCGATCTTCATGGCCAGGGTCAGCGCCGCGAAGGCGATCAGCGCCGCACCGATGAGCTGGGCCGCGATCGCGTCCTCCCGCAGCCGCAGCCGTGGGCCGTCGTCGCGTTGCCACCACTGCTGGAAGGCGTCGACGGTCTCACCCACGTTGGCCTGCCAGACCGACTGCGCCGCCGCCTCGGCCCGCTCGGCGACCTGTTGCAGGTGCAGGCCGAACTCCAGCCAGCGTTGTCCCGCGGCGAAGAGCAGTTCCTCGTCGGCCTGCGGCCATTCCAGGCCGATCCAGCTCAACGGCTCGGTCAGCTCGGCGGGCAGCTCCAGCCCCATGCTCGGCCCTCCGACTCGGCACCGGATCCGGCGCGACGCGGTCGACTGTGGATCACCAGGTCGCACCGGAGCGTAGCGGGCGGGACCAGACCCGGCCAGCCCCGTCCGGCGGGACCGGCGGAAATGCGGTTGCCGGCGTCCGGGATCGCAGTAAACTGCTTCCCTTCCCGCCCGACGGCCGAGGTGTGTAGCACCGCAGCGGACGTCCCCGCGCCGACCGACAGGTCGGACACGCGAGCGGCAGAGTTCTTCCCCGAGAGGTACGAGGATGACCCTGCACGCCCATGAACAGTCACTGGACACCGAGCTCACCGCCGAGCGGGACCATCTGGAGGAGTCCCGCGCCGCGTTGCGCCGGATGCGCGAACGCGCCGAGGCGCTCTTCGCCACCGGCGACAAGGTCGCCGGGGACGCGTACACGGCCGAACAGCTCGGCCGGCACATGGCCCGGCGGGTCGCCGAGCTGGCCGACGACCCGACCACGCCGCTCTTCTTCGGCCGTCTCGACTTCGGTGGGACACCCGCCGGCGGACCGCACGACGAGGACGCCGACCACGCCGGCCGGGCGTACCACGTCGGTCGGCGACACGTCACCGACGAGCGGGGCGAACCACTGGTGCTGGACTGGCGGGCCCCGGTCTCCCGGTCGTTCTACCGGGCCAGCGCCCGTGAACCGCAGGGGGTGGCCGTCCGCCGCCGCTTCGGCTTCAACGGCGGTGACCTGACCAGCTTCGAGGACGAGCACCTGGACCGGGGCGAGGAGCTGGGTACGGCCAGCCGGATCCTCACCGCCGAGATCGAGCGACCACGCGTCGGGCCGATGCGGGACATCGTCGCCACCATCCAACCCGAGCAGGACGAGCTGGTGCGGGCCGACCTGGCCGACTCGATCTGCGTCCAGGGCGCCCCCGGCACCGGCAAGACGGCGGTCGGCCTGCACCGGGCCGCGTACCTGCTCTACCTGCACCGGGAGCGGCTGCGCCGCTCGGGCGTGCTGATCGTCGGCCCGAACCGGGCCTTCCTGTCGTACATCGCGGCGGTGCTGCCGGCTCTCGGTGAGGTGGAGGTCGACCAGGCCACGGTGGAGGACCTGATCGAACGGGTTCCGGTGCGGGCGGTCGAGGACCCGGGGGTGGCGGCGGTCAAGCACGACGCGCGGATGGCCGACGTGCTCCGGCGCGCGGTGGACGCGCACATCGGCGAGCCGACCGAGCCGATCGTCATGCCGGACGGGTCCTTCCGCTGGCGGATCGGTCTGGAGCCGCTGCACCGGATCGTCGAGGAGACCCGTCGGGAGGGTCTGCCGTACGGCACCGGTCGCGAGCGGGTCCGGGCGCGCGTGGTGGGCCTGCTGCAGCGGCAGGCGGAGGCCCGGCGGGCCGAGTCACCGAGCGACGCCTGGCTGCGCCGGATGGGGAAGTCCCGTGAGGTGGTCGGCTTCCTCGACGCGGTCTGGCCGGCGCTCACCCCGGAAGGGCTGGTGCACCGCCTGCTCACCGATCCGGACGCGCTGGCCGCCGCGGCCGACGGGTTGCTCACTCCGGACGAGTCGGCCCTGCTCCGCCCGGCGAAGCCGGCACGCACCCCGAAGGCGATGCGGTGGACCGCCGCCGACGCCGTGCTCGTCGACGAGGCCGCCGGCCTGATCGAGCGGCCGGCCGGCTACGGGCACGTGGTGGTGGACGAGGCGCAGGACCTCTCCCCCATGCAGTGCCGGGCGCTGGCCCGCCGCAGCGAGCACGGATCGGTCACCCTCCTCGGCGACCTGGCGCAGGGCACCGCGCCGTGGGCGGCGACCGACTGGCGGGAGTCGCTGCGCCACCTCGGCAAGCCGCACGCCGTCGTGGTGCCGTTGACCGTCGGCTTCCGGGTGCCCGCCGCCGTGGTCACGTTCGCCAACCGGTTGCTGCCGGCGCTCGCCGTCGACGTGCCCCCGGCCGAGTCGCTGCGCCGGGACGGCGCGCTCGACGTGCGTACCGTCGGCGACCTGGTCACCGCGACGGTGCTCGAGGTGCGCGCGGCCCTGACGTACGACGGCTCGGTGGGTGTGATCGCGGCGGACGACGCGGTGGAGGAGCTGCGGGCGGCGCTGGCCGCCGCCGGGATCCCGACCGCGACCGCCGACGACCCGGCGTCCGCCGCCCGCGTCACGGTGGTGCCCGCGACCCTGGTCAAGGGCCTGGAGTACGACCACGTCGTGGTGGTCGAGCCGGCCGCGATCGTCGCCGCCGAGCCGCGCGGGCTGCACCGCCTGTACGTGGTGCTCACCCGGGCCGTCTCCCGGCTCGCCGTGCTGCACACCGCGCCGCTGCCCGCTCCGCTGGGCTGACGCCCGTCGGGTGTACGCGGTGACGACGGGGGTCGCCGGTTCAGTTGACGTTTCGCCCGTTCCCGCCCCGGACGGCGGGTCGGCGGTGCCACGATGCCGACAGGGCGTGCCGAGGAGTGGCCGCCTCCGCCGAGAGGGGTCGACGTGAGCACCGTCCCGCCGGGCACGCCCTGCTGGACCGACCTGGCCACGCCGGGGCTGGCCGATGCCCGGCGCTTCTACCCGGAGCTGTTCGGGTGGACCGGACGGATCACCCCGGAGCCGGAGGCGGGCGGTTACACGGTCTTCCTGCTCGGCGGTCGGTCGGTGGCGGGGGTGGGTCCGCCGGCGATCCCCGACCAAGTGCCGATCTGGTCGGTCTACATGGCCACCGACGACGCGGACCTCGTGGCCGGCCGGGTGGAACGGGCCGGTGGGCAGGTGGTGGTGCCGCCGTTCGAGGTGTTCGACCGGGGCCGGATGGCCGTCTTCGCCGACCCGGCGGGCGCGAGTTTCAGCGTCTGGCAGCCGATGGCCATGGCGGGCGCCGAGGTGTTCGACGTACCCGGCGCGCTGAGCTGGACCGAGCTGGTCACCCCCGACCCGGACGGCGCGAAGGACTTCTACGAGCTGGTCTTCGGCTGGCGACCCGACGACCAGCCGATGGGTCCGATCACCTACACGGGCTGGCGACTGGGTGAGCGCATCGTGGGCGGGATGATGCCGCGCCTCGGCGACGACGTCCCGGCCGACTCACCCGCGTACTGGACGGTCTACTTCGGGGTGGACGACGCCGACGCCGCGGCGGCGCGCGCGGCGACCCTCGGCGGCACCATCCTGGTCCCGCCCCGGGACATCCCGACGGGCCGCTACGCCGCCCTCTGCGACCCCGAAGGCGCCCTCTTCAACGTCATCGCCCTGATCACCCCCGGCACCTGACCCCCTTCCCTTCGCCCCCTACTCCCGCCCACCCCGGCGCCGACCCCGACCCGGCTTCGGCCCGGCGATCTTGCACTTTGGGTCGCCGATAAGCCCCTTTTCCGGAGCTTGTGCCGGGACACAAAGTGCATGATCGCGACGCCCCAACGGTCTCCGCTTCCGAAGATCAACTCGCCTTCATTGAAGTCGGGGTGTCGGCGTGTCGGGGACAGCCCGACTTCAATGAAGGCGTGAATGATCTTGGCGCGGGGCGCGGGGCGCGGGGCGCGGGGCGGGGACGGGGGGGGTCAGTGGGGGCGGATGGGGACCACCAGGGGGCCGTGGTCGCCGGTGACGACCTTGACCGTGGCGCGGTAGTAGCGGGCCAGGTGTTCCTCGGTCAGGACCTCGCGAGGCGGGCCGGTGGCGACCACCCGGCCGTCGGAGAGCAGCACCATGCGGTCGGCGTACTCGCCGGCGATGGAGAGGTCGTGCATGGTGGCGAGCACCGTCAGGCCGTTCTCGCGGCGGAGCTGGTCGACCAGTTCCAGCACCTCCTGCTGGTGGCCGATGTCGAGTGCGCTGGTCGGCTCGTCGAGCAGCAGCAGCGTGGCGCCCTGGGCGAGCGCCCGGGCGAGGAAGACGCGCTGCCGCTCACCGCCGGAGAGGGTGGCCAGTTCCCGGGCGTGGAATCCGGTCAGGTCCAGCCGGTCCAGTACGTCGTACGCGACGGCGAGGTCGGCGGCGGACTCCCGCCCGAGCGGGGGGATGTACGGGGTCCGGCCGAGCAGCACGTAGTCCAGCACCGACATGCCGGCCGGCACGGCCGGGGACTGGGCCACGGTGGCGACGACCCGGGCGCGGTGGCGGCGGCGCAGCGCCTCGCTCGGCGTACCGAAGAGGGTGATGGCGCGCGGCGCGGACAGCAGGCCGCCGACGGCGCGCAACAGGGTCGACTTGCCGGCGCCGTTCGGGCCGATCACGGTGACCCACTCCCCGGCGGCGACCGTCAGGTCGACGCCGGTCAGGATCGGCACGCCGTCCAGGCGGACGTGCAGGTCGCGGACCTCGACGGCGGGCGCGGGCGGGCCGCCGGCCGGTGCCGGGGCCGTCATCCGAGGACCCGCCGGGAGGTACGCAGGACGAGGACGAAGAACGGGCCGCCGAGTAGGGCGGTGACCACGCCGATCGGGATCTCCTCGGGGGCGGCGGCGGTACGGGCGACCACGTCGGTCAGCGCCAGGAACGCGCCGCCGAACAGCAGCGACAGCGGCAGGATCACCCGGTAGCTCGACCCGGCGAGCAGGCGTACGGCGTGCGGCACGATGATGCCGACGAAGCCGATCAGGCCGGAGGCGGACACGGCGGCTGCGGTGCCCAGCGAGGCGGCGGCGATGAGCAGGTACCGGGAGCGCTGCGGGTGCAGGCCGAGGCTGGCCGCCTCGTCGTCGCCGAGGGAGAGCACGTCCAGCTCCCGGCGGTGCAGGAGCACGACCACAGCGGTGAGCAGGAAGTAGGGCAGGACCAGCCGGACGTCGTGCCAGCCGGCGGTGGCGAGCCGCCCGAGCAGCCACGAGTAGACCTGCTGGATGCTGTCGGAATTGCGTTGCAGCAGGTAGGTCTGCCCGGCGGAGAGGAACGCGGACACCGCCACGCCGGCCAGGATGAGGGTCGCCGGGGAGCGGCCCCGTTCAGACGAGGCACCCAGCAGGTACGTCATGGCGACCGCCGCGATCGCCCCGACGAACGCCGCGAGGGGTACACCGACCGGCAGGCCGGTCAGGGCACCGCCCGCCCCGACGCCGAGAGTGAGTACGACCGTGACCGCGAGACCGGCGCCGGCGGCCACCCCGAGCAGGTACGGGTCGGCCAGCGGGTTGCGGAACACGGCCTGGTAGGCGCCGCCGGCCAGGGCGAGCAGTCCACCGACGAGGAGGCCGAGCACCACCCGGGGCAGCCGCAGCTCGGTGACGATGGCGATCTCCCGCTCGGTCAGCCCGCTGTCGAGGCGTACGCCGGGAATGAGGTTGAGCAGCTCGGCCGCGACGCTGCCCGGCGGCAGGCTCACCGCGCCGAACGACACCCCCGCGACCAGGGCGACCAGCACGGCGGCGACGCCGGCGACGAGCCAGCCCGGCCGCAGCCCGGCCGGCCGGGACGCGCTTGGCGTCCCGGCCGGCCGGGCAGGTGCTGCTGGCAAGGAAGGGCCCCTTCTTAACGCCTGCTGCATGGAAAGGGTCCCCTGTTAACAGTGGGCGAGCGTCACGCCGGCACCTTGGCGGTCGCGTCGACGATGGCGCGGAGCAGGTCCACGACGCGCGGGCCCCACCGGGAGGCGACGTCGTCGTCGAGGCCGACGACCTGGTTGTTCTTCACCGCGGTGACGCCGGCCCAGCCGGCCCGGGCCTTGACCGTGTCGGCACTCTGCTGGCAGCACCTGGTGTCGGCGAGGAACACGAAGTCCGGGTTGGCCTTGACGATGACCTCCTGCGAGAGCTGCGGGTAGCCACCGTTCCTGCCGTCGGCGTCGGACGGGTCGGCGATGTTCTCCAGGCCGGCCAGCGCGTAGATGGAGCCGATGAACGTCTTGCTGGTGGCGGTGTACAGGTCCGGGCCCAGCTCGTGGAAGTAGGTGAGCTTCTCCGTCCGCTTCGGCAGCTCCGCCACGAGCTTGGCGATGTCGTCCTTCATCCGCTTCGTCACGTCGGCGGCCTCGGCCGGGTGCCCGGTGAGGGTGCCCAGCTCGGTGATCTGCCGGTACGAGTCGTCCAGCGTGGTGGCCGCCGGGGTGAGGAACACCGGGATCTTCAGGGCGGTGAGCTGTTCGACGACCTTGTTGCGGTCGTCGGAGAGCACCACCAGGTCGGGGCTCTTGGCGGCGATCGCCTCGGCGTTCGGCTGGAAGCCGGAGAGGTCGGTCTTCGGCGCCTCGGCCGGATAGTTCGAGTTGTCGTCCACGGCGGTCACCTGCTTGCCGGCGCCGATGGCGAAGAGCATCTCGGTGGCGGTCGCCGACAGCGACACGATCTTCTCCGGCCGCTCTTCGAGGGTCAGC
Source organism: Micromonospora sp. BQ11 (assembly GCF_052068135.1). Classification (NCBI taxonomy): domain Bacteria; kingdom Bacillati; phylum Actinomycetota; class Actinomycetes; order Micromonosporales; family Micromonosporaceae; genus Micromonospora; species Micromonospora sp. BQ11. The sequence continues at coordinate 319,958 of NZ_JBQHDB010000007.1, forward strand.
GAGCCGACGGTGACCGGGAAGCTGGCGGCGGCCGACGGGCTGCCGCCGGCCGCGGGGGTGTCGGCGGTCTTCTCGGCGCAGGCGCCGAGGGCGATCGCGGCGACCGCGAGGGTCGCGGCGAAGAGCCGGGGGGTACGTCTGGACATGGGTCCTCCTGTCGGTCGAGGAGCGTGGTGCTTCGCCGACAGGGAGCGGGGGCGCCCGTCCGCGAGGCGCCCTTCCTCGAGAGCGCGTGTCGCGACCGACCGCAGGCGACCTGGCTCGTCCCCGATCAGGGGCATCACAGTTGCGGGACAGCGCCGGTTTCGCACCGGCTTCGCTGCGGATTGGTCGGTACGACGGTAGCGCACGCCCCGTACGCGCCTCGCCGATCCGGGGGCCGGTCGCTGCTCGACGGTCGTGAGCAGCGCCGTTATGTCCCGGATCGGCGAGGGATGGGAGGTGGGTGGGGCCCCGATGGGGGCTGAACGGGGCCCCACCGGCTATCAGGAGCTGGTGATGGTGACGTTGTCCACAGCCGCCTCGACCAGGCTCGCGCCCGAGGCGTCCGCAGCCTCGACGAGGATGCGGACCGACTGGCCCGCGTACGGGGTCAGGTTGAGGTTGGCCACCGCCCACGAGCCGTTGCGGTTGGTCGCCGCGCCGGCCTGGGTGAGCAGCGCGGTGGTGCCGCCGTTGTGCACGACGCTGACCCGGAGGTAGTCCGCCGAGCTGGCGTTGGAGCCGTGGGCGAGGTACCAGGCCAGGGAGAGCGTCAACGTGCCCGAGGACGGCAGGGTCACCGCCGGGGACCGGGCGCTGGTCACGCCGCCGTCGACGTCGTGCTCACCCGCTGCGGTGCCGGCCAGCCGGCCGGTGACCAGGTCGTTGCTCCCGGCGTACGGGGTGAGCTGCTTCGCGCCACTGGAGGTGGTCGCCTGGGCGGCGCCCCGCTCCCACGCCCCGAGGGTCGCGGTGTCGGTGCCGGACGGGTTGGTCGTCCAGCCGGTGGCGGTCTCGAAGGTGTCCGACCAGACCGTGGTGCCGCCGCCACCGCCGCCGCAGTACTGCGCCTGCTTGCCGATGGCCCGGTACGGGCAGTCGGCGTACTCGCTGAGGAGCAGCACGGCGTCCCGGTTGCGGGTGGTCTGCTGCGGGATGACCTCGTCGGGCGGGTAGAAGCCGCCGCCGCCGGCCGAGCCCGGGTACAGCTCGAAGGTGTACGCCCAGATGCCGTGTGTCGCCCACATCCAGTCGATGCTGCCGCCGTCGGTGATGTACAGGTCGCTGGCCTGCTCCGGGGTGTAGCCGTTGGTGTTCGCCATCTGCTGGCCGATGGTGGCGAAGGTGTTGTACTGGTCGGCCGTCATCCCGGTGGTCGTGTTGGCGGTCGTGTGGCCGAACGGCCAGAGGATCAGCTCCGAGTACGTGTGGAAGTCGATGTTCGCCTTGATCTGCTGGCTGCCGCCGACCACCCGGCTGTTGACGAAGTTCCGCAGCGCCTGGGTCTCCGGCGCGGAGAACGCCGACGGGCCCCGGTAGGTGTCCGACGAGGTGGACCCGGACGAGCCGCCGCAGCAGCCCCACAGGTAGCCCCAGTTCCGGTTCAGGTCGGTGCCGACGTACGACGAGCCGCTGTTGGGCTGCCGGTTCTTCCGCCAGGACCGGTACGAGCCGGTGGCGATGTCGTACTCGCTGCCGTCCGGGTTCACCGTCGGCACGATCCACAGTTCCCGGCCGTTGACGATGCTGCTGATCCGGGAGTCGGTGCCGTAGTTGTCGGTGAACAGGTTGAGCAGGTAGATCGCCATCTCGACGGTCAGGTGCTCACGGGCGTGCTGCTGGGCGTTGAAGAGGATCTCCGGCTCCGCCTCGTCGGTGGCGACGTTGTCGGAGATCTTCACCGCCATCAGGTCGCGTCCCTCGTACGACGTCCCGATGCTGATCTTCCGGGCGATCGTCGGGTGGTCGGCGACGACCTTGTTCACCACGGCGGTCAGCTCGGCGTAGTCGTGGTAGTTGGAGTCGGCCGGCGGGAACGCGAGCGTCCCGACGTCCCCCTCGGCGTGACCGTGGGTGTCGGCTCCCCGGTCGGTGGGGGCCGCGGCGGTGGCCTCCAGCCGGAAGCCGAGCCGGGTGATCGCGGCGGCCTCCGCGCGGGTGGCGCTGATGTGCAGCACACCGTGTTCGGAGTAGTCGATCGACGCGCCGGTGCCGGCGACGGCGTTGCGGTCGGCGAGCGTACGGGGGCCGAGCACCCGGTACGACACGGCGGCCGGTTCGCCGGAGCGGTCCGGTCCGGGGCGGGCCGAGACCGGGGGTGCGGCGAGGGTGAGCACGCCGAGTGCACCGGCGACGACGAGGGCGAGACGGCGACGGAGGGCGGGGTTGCGGAAGGCCATGGACAACCTCCTCGGGGCGCGGGAGAGATCCCGCACGGTGGAGGACACTCCACCACCCGTCACATGGTCATATCAACATCCGTCGTTTAATTGATCCATGTCAGCCGGATCCTCATGCCGGCAAGAAGTTTCCTTCTGGCGACCTCTGGCGAAAATTCCCTCCGAGCGGGACACTGACCGCCAACGATCCGCCCATCAGGAAGCGGAGGACCAGTGACCCGATCTCGCCTTCGTGCCGCCACCCTTGCCGGCGCCACCACCCTCACCCTGCTCGGCACCCTCACACCCACCCCCGCCGGGGCGGCCCCGACGGCCGCCCCGGCTCTCCGCACCGTCCACGACGAACAGATCGCCTTCCACGACTGGTCCGGCGAGACGGACTGGCGGGCCGGCAGCGCCGCCGGCACCGTGGTCACTCCCACCGGTCTCACGCTCGGCACCCCGATCGGCACGACCCTCTACAAGGACCCGCACACCGGCACCCGACGTACCTGGGCGTACGGGACCTGGACCTCGCCGGTCACCGCGGTCGGGTTCGACGCGACCGAGCTGATCGCCTCCTGGAACGCCGACACCCCCGCCGGCACCTGGCTCCAGGTCGAACTCCAGGGCACCTACAGCACCGGCACCCGCACCCCGTGGTACGTGTTGAGCCGGTGGGCCTCCGGTGACGCGGACATCAAGCGGACCAGCGTCGACAAGCAGGGCGACAAGGTCTCCAGCGTCTGGACCGACACGTTCGCCGTCAACGATCCGTCCGCCGGGGTGCTGCTGCGGGCGTACCAGCTACGGGTGACCCTCTACCGGGACCCGACGACCAGCGCGACGCCGACGGCACGCATGGTCGGCGCGATGAGCTCCACGGTGCCGGACCGGTTCACCGTGCCGCCGAGCGCCGGCGGGATCGCCTGGGGCACCGAGCTGGCCGTCCCCCGCTACTCGCAGAACATCCACACCGGCCACTACCCGGAGTACGACGGCGGCGGTCAGGCCTGGTGCTCCCCCACCTCCACCACGATGGTGATCGAGTACTGGGGTCGGCGGGCGTCCGCGGCGGACACCGCCTGGGTGAACCCGGCCTACCCCGATCCGACGGTCAACCACGCCGCCCGGATGGTCTACGACCACCAGTACGACGGCGCCGGCAACTGGCCGTTCAACACCGCGTACGCGGCCACCTTCGCCGGGCTGGAGGCTCGGGTCACCCGGCTGCACTCGCTGGACGACCTGGAGCGGTTCATCGCCGCTGGCATCCCCGTGGTGACAAGCCAGTCCTTCGTCGCCAGCGAGCTGGACGGCGCGGGCTACGGCACGGCGGGGCACCTCTTCGTGGTGGTGGGCTTCACCGCCGAGGGCGACGTGGTCGTCAACGACCCCGCCTCGTCGAGCAACGACGCGGTCCGCCACATCTACCCCCGGGAGCAGTTCGAGCAGATCTGGCTGCGGACGAAGCGGACCACCGCCACCGGCGGCACCGGCAGCGGCTCCGGCGGCGTGGTCTACCTGATCAAGCCCACCGACGTCCCCTGGCCCGCCGCCCCCGACTCGACCACCTGGTAACCACCCCGTCGCCCCCGCCGTTGATCATGAAGTTGTCGTCGCGACACGCCGTGCCCGCGGGCAACAGCTTCATGATCAACGCGGGGAGTCGGGGGAGTCCGGGGAGGTGGGGGGCTGGTCGTCGCCGGCCAGGGCGGAGCGGAGGCGTTCCTTCTCGGCGCGGCGGCGCTCGGCGGCGGCGGCCATCTCCTCGGCCATCTCGTCCCGCCAGCCCCGCAGCAGGAAGAAGGACGCGGCGGCCGAGAAGGCCAGCGCCACGATCAGCTTGAGGAAGATGTCCAGGTCGGTGGGCAGGAGGGCCGCCAGCACGACGACGAACAGCCCGATCCGGCCCAGCGTGTACTTGACCGCCGCGCTCACTTCTCCGCACTCCGTTTCTCGCCGCCGGGTCGCCCCCGGGCGGAGGGTTCAGCCCGTCCTGCGGACCAGCCAGCGGACACCGGGAAACCAGACCACCGCGTACCCGAGGGTGAAGACCGCCGCGCCCAGCCCACCGGAGAGCAGCGGCGGCGCCCCGGCCGCGAGGCCGGCCGCTCCCAGCCCGGCGACGCCCGCCAGCACGCCGGCCGTCAGCGCGGCCACCACCCGGGCGGCGCCGAACTCCCAGGCCCGGAAGTCGTCCCAGTAGAGCCACGCCGGCAGGATCACCGCCAGCCAGCCGTTGGCGCGACCGAACTCCCCCGCGCCGAACGACACGAACGCCGCGTCGAACAGCACCAGCGCGACCAGGCCGACGACCAGGCCCGCCAGGCCCACCCCGAGCAGGTCACCCAGGCTGAGGACACGCCCCTCGGCGTCGCGCCGGGGAAATCCGCTCCGCTGCTCGGTCATGGCCCTACGAGGGTACGCGAGCCGCCGCCCGCCACCGGTGCGGGCGTCCGCGCCACCGCGTACGCGGTCAGGCCCAGACCTGCTGCGGCTCGGCGCGACGCTCGGCCAGCGAGGGGGCCTTGTCGTACTCGCGGACCACGTTGTAGCGGGTGTCCCGCTCCACGGGCTGGAAGCCGGCGTCCCAGATCAGGTGGAGCAGGTCGTCCCGGTGCATGGTGTTCGGGGTGCCGTACGAGTCGGCGTCGTGGGTGATCTTGTACTCCACGACCGAGCCGTCCAGGTCGTCCACGCCGAAGTTCAGCGAGAGCTGGGCCACCGAGAGCCCGTGCATCACCCAGAAGTTCTTGAGGTGGGGGACGTTGTCGAAGAGCAGCCGGGAGACCGCGAAGGTCTTCAGCGACTCGGCCGGCGAGGCCATCGTGGTGCGGGCCTGGATCCGGTTACGGATCTTGCCGTCCGCCGAGTCCACGAAGTCGTGCTGGTAGCGCAGCGGAATGAAGACGGCGAAGCCACCGGTCTCGTCCTGCAGCTCACGCAGGCGCAGCACGTGGTCGACCCGGTGCCGGGGCTCCTCGATGTGGCCGTAGAGCATCGTGGACGGCGTCTTCATGCCCTTGGAGTGGGCCAGCCGGTGGATGCGCGACCAGTCCTCCCAGTGGCAGGCGTGGTCGACGATGTGCTGGCGGACCTCCCAGTCGAAGATCTCCGCACCGCCACCGGTCAGCGACTCCAGGCCGGCGTCCATCAGCTCGTCGAGGATCTCGTCGGCGCTCAGGCCGCTGATCTTCTCGAACCACTGCACCTCGGTGGCCGTGAAGCACTTGAGCTTGACGTTCGGCAGCGCCGCCTTCAGCTCGCGCAGCACCTTCGGGTAGTAGCGCCACGGCAGCGTCGGGTGCAGACCGTTGACGATGTGCAGCTCGGTGAGCTGCTCGTCCTCCATCTCCTTGGCCTTGCGGACCGCCTCTTCGATACGCATCGTGTAGGCGTCCTTCTCGCCCGGCTTGCGCTGGAACGAGCAGTACGCGCACGACGCGGAGCAGACGTTCGTCAGGTTGAGGTGCCGGTTGACGTTGAACATCACCCGGTCGCCGTTGAGCTCGGTACGCCGGTGGTGGGCCAGCCGGCCCAGCCAGGTCAGGTCGTCGCTCTCGTAGAGGGCGATCCCGTCCTCACGGGTCAGCCGCTCGCCGGCGTACACCTTCGCTTCGAGCTCACGCTTGAGTCCGGCGTCCATCTCCAGCCACGTCCTTCCACCCTGGTGTCCCGATCGAGCCTACGTCGGCCGCCCGACGGACCGTCGGCACGGTCTCCCGCAGCGACGCACTTCACCGGACTCACAGCCTTCCGTTACCCGCTGACACATCGACATCGTTGCCGGCGTGCGGTAAGACAGGATGGGACGTTTCACACCACTGATAGCGTCCTGACGCCGCGCGCACCGGTCGCGGCGAAGCCGGTCGGACGGGGAGCGGAATGGTCGACAGCGGGTACGGGCGACGACGGCGTCGGCGGAGCCCGGTGATCTCACCGGTGCTGCGTCCGAGGCTCTGGTCCGCCCTGCTCGGCGCGGTCGTCGCCGCCGTGCTGGCCGCTCCCGCGTACGCGGAGCCGGGCCTGCCCACCACCGTCCCGGACACCGGCGCCCGCCCGGTCGTCACCGGCTCCCTGAACCTGCCCGGCGGCACGCCGACCCGTCCCGGCAGCCTCACCACGCCGGTCACCAACGTGGGCACCGGCCCGCTCGCCGCGCAGATCTACGCCGTCGAGGCGCGGGTCGGGCAACTCGGTGACGAGCTGCTCGTATTACGTCAGCGGCGCACCGACGCCGAGACGCAGCTCGCCGCCGCCGAACGGGACCTGGCCCTGGCCCGCGACGCCCTGGCCCGGGCGCAGGACATCGCCGACGCCACCGCCACCGAGGCGATCAAGGCCGCTGCGGCGCTGCCGCCGGGCGACTTCGCGAGCGATCTGCACGACCTGAGCCAGCTCTCCCGGATCACCCGGGGCGAGCGGGTCGAGGGCGGCGACACGACCGAGGCGAGGCAGGAGATCGCCCGTGCCCGGACCGGCGAGCAGGCCGCCCAGCAGGCCTTCGTGGCCGCCGAGAGCCGGGTGACGACGGCCCGCCAGGCGTACGTCGCCGGCGAGCGGGGCCTGCGCGCCGAGGAGGCGAAGCTGGTCCAGCTGCGCAAGGACAACGCCGCGCAGCTCATCGTCATCGAACGCCAGCAGGAGGCCGCCGAGCAGCAGCTCGGCGCCGGCTACGTGGCCAACGAGACCGCCAACGGGCTGGCCGCGCACCCCGCCGCGTTGGCCGCCGTCGCCTACGTGCGGGCACAGCTCGGCGACCCGTACCTCTGGGCCGCCGAGGGCCCGGACCGGTTCGACTGCTCCGGCCTCGTCTGGGCCGCGTACCGGTCGGCGGGTTACGACGGCCTGCCCCGGGTGTCCCGCGACCAGTACTACGCGACCCGCTCCCGCACCGTGCCCCCGGCGGCGCTGCTCCCCGGCGACCTGGTCTTCTTCGCCTCGGGCACGAGCTGGACGACGATCCACCACATGGGCATGTACATCGGCGGCGGCAAGATGATCCACGCGCCGACCACCGGCGACGTGGTCAAGATCTCCAACGTGCGCTGGTCCCGGCTCTACGCCGCGACCCGGGTCGTCGGTGCCGTCCCGGCGCCGCCCACCACGCCGGCCGCGCCGGCCACGCCGAAGCCGAAGCCCACCCCGAAGCCGACCCCGTCGACGACGCGGTCGCCGCTGCCGACGACGTCGCCGAGCCCGACGACCACCCCGAGCCCGACGACCACGCCGACCCCGACGACCACGCCGACCCCCACGACCACGCCGACCCCGACGACCACTCCGTCGCCCACCACGTCACCGTCCCCCACGGCCACGACGCCGCCCCCGGCTCCCGGACCGACCACGCCGTCGCCGCAGGTCACCAGCAGCAACGCCAGTCCGACGACGGCCGCGAGCAGCGCGGCACCCTCCGGCAGCACCTCGGCCACCGCGTCGGCGAGCACCGGCAGCTGACCTGGTTCGACCGACTGCACCCCGGGCGGTGCGGCCCGCCCGCGCCGCCCAGGGAATGCGCTCCGACTGTGCCGTAGGGGCGGAATGTGGCACGGTGAGACTCAGGCACTCCCGGGCCGACCGCACGGCTCCGGGCGCAAGCGTGGCGCGGAGGCGAGCATGGTCGATCAGCAGGTCCCGGCGGAACCGGGTGACCGGAGGTCCGCGCCCGAGCCCGCCGACCCCTCAACCGGCACCGGCGGCCCCGACGCCGTACGCCCGCAGCAGCCCGCCGCCGTACCGGCCCGGGCACGGGCGACCGTCGCCACCGCCGTGGCCCCTCCCGAGGACGGGGTCGACCCGTCCCCCGGCCGTGCGGGGAGCACCACCTACCGGGCCACGGGCAGCGCCGACCCGATGCCTCCGGTGCCCGCCCAGCGGGGCACCACCCCGCCCGCCGACGAGTCCGACTCCCCGGCCGTGGCGTCGTCGGAGCCACCCGCCGGTGCCGCCCGGGGCAGCGTCACGGTTCCGGACACGAGTCGGGTCTCCGCCGCTGAGGCGGCGGCCATCCGTTCGCACACCGGCGAGGCTCGGATCTACCGGGCCGGCCCGGTGAACCCGGAGCCGCCGGAGCCCGCCCAGCCGCCGGAGCCGGCGAAGCCGCCGACCCCACCGACCCCGGAACCGGAGCCGGCACCCGCGCCGATCCCTCCCGTACCCGGGCCGAACCCGCCCTCCCCGACGCCGCCGGTACCGCCGCCGCCCGTGCCGGCGCCGACGCCGCCCCTGCCCCGCCCGGTGCCACCGCCCGGCCCGACCCCACCGGGGCCCGTGCCGCCGCTGCCCGGACCGCCGGCGCCGCCGCCCGGTCCACCCGTGCCCGCTCCCCCGCCGCCGCCCGGCCCCGCGCCGGCACCGCCGTTCCCGCCGCCACCGGCGGTGTCCGGTGCACCGGTCTCCGCACCGCCGGGCCGCCTCACCGGCCGCGCCGCCGTGCCGGTCTCCGCACCGCCCGCCACCGCCCCACCGGTTTCCGCGCCGCCCGCCGTCGCCCCACCGGTCTCCGCACCGCCCGCCGTCGCCCCACCGCCCGCTGTGGCGTTTCCCGCCTTCACGCCGTCCGTCCCCTCCACGCGGGCCGGCGCCCCGGTCTCCGCGCCGCCTGCCGGACGGGGCGTCGCGCCGGGCTCCGCTCCTCCGACGGTGCCCGCGCCGGCTCTGCCGACCTGGCCGCCGCCGACCGATCCGTCCGACCGGCGGTCCGGCACCGCGGGCACGGGCGGCTCCGGGGCGTGGACGCCTCCCGCGTCGTCGGCCGGCGGTGCCGCCACACCCGGCGTACCCGCCGGCAGGCCCACCGCCCGGGACGGGTCGACCGGCGGTGGACCCGGCCGGTACCAGGTTGGCCCCGACCTGGGCACCCTCTACGGCGGCACGGACGGGCCGGGATTCGCCACCGTCGCTCTGCCCGGAAACCCCGGCCTGGAGAACTCCGGCTCGCTGACCGGGCACATCCTGGCCCAGGGCTGGGCCGCGAGCCCGGCCGAGGAGCGGTCGCGGACGGCCCGGGTCGTGGTCGTGCTGGCCACCGCGCTGGGGTTGCTCGTGGGGATCAGCGTGCTCGTCGTCCTGCTGGCCGGCGACGCGGTGGACGGGCTGGTCGGCAAGGTCCTGAACAACTGAGCGCGGCCCACGGGCGGGTGAGCCCGCCCACTACGCGTCCGTGGCGCGGTGGCGGGTTTCCCAAACCGCCGTACACTGGTGTAGATCACTGACCTGGCGCGCGCCGTGCGCGCCCCTGGGCGGTCTTGCGGGCGATTCGGCGGCACTCAGCTGCGGCAGGCCATCGCGAAGATGCGCCCCGCTCGAAAGGCATTTCTTGACCATCTTTGCTGACCCCGGCACGACTCCGTCCGCCCTCGACTCCACCGCCCCGCTGACCGACGAGACCGTCGCCGGGGAGCCGGCCGCCGCCGAGGAGACTGCGCCGGTCGACTTCGCCGCACTGGGCCTGCCCGAGCCGCTGGTCCGCGTGCTCACCCGTCAGGGCATCACCACCCCCTTCGAGATCCAGCGCGCCACCATGCCGGATGCGCTCGCCGGCCGGGACGTCCTCGGCCGCGGCCAGACCGGCTCCGGCAAGACCCTCGCCTTCGGCCTGCCGCTGCTGGCGCGCATGGCCGAGCGCAACCGGGCCCGCCCGCTGCACCCTCGCGCGCTGGTCCTGGTCCCCACCCGGGAACTCGCCATGCAGGTGAACGACGCGCTGGTGCCGCTCGGCAAGGCCGTGGGCGTCTTCCTCAAGACCGCCGTCGGCGGCGTGCCGTACGACCGGCAGATCGACGCGCTCCGGCGCGGCGTGGAGATCGTCGTGGCCACCCCGGGTCGCCTGGGCGACCTGATCAACCGGGGCGTGTGCCGCCTCGACGATGTCGAGATCACCGTGCTCGACGAGGCCGACCAGATGGCCGACATGGGCTTCCTCCCCGAGGTCACCGAGCTGCTGGCGAAGACGCCGGCCGGCACCCAGCGCCTGCTCTTCTCCGCCACTCTGGACGGTGACGTGGACGCGCTGGTCAAGCGGTTCATGACCGACCCGGTCACCCACTCGACCGCGCCGTCGACCGCCTCGGTGTCCACGATGGACCACCACATGTTGCTGATCCCGCCGCACGACAAGTTCCCGGTGGCGGCGTCGATCGCCGCCCGGGACGGTCGGACGATGGTGTTCGCCCGTACCCAGCTCGGTGTGGACCGGCTGGTCGAGCAGCTCGCGGCGGTCGGCGTACGCGCCGGTGGCCTGCACGGTGGCAAGACCCAGCGGATGCGGACGAAGACCCTGGCCGAGTTCAAGGAGGGCCGGGTGAACGTGCTGGTCGCCACGGACGTGGCGGCCCGGGGCATCCACGTGGACGGCGTCTCGCTGGTGCTGCACGTCGACCCGCCGAAGGACCCGAAGGACTACCTGCACCGGGCGGGGCGCACCGCACGTGCCGGCGAGTCCGGCGCGGTGGCCACCCTGGTGCTGCCGAAGCAGCGCCGGACCACCCTGGCCATGCTGGAGAAGGCCGGCGTGGAGCCGGCGGAGACCCGCGTGCGGGCCGGTGACCCGGCCCTGGCCGAGCTGACCGGCGCCCGTGAGCCCAGCGGCGTCCCGGTGCGCGCGGAGCCCGAGCCGCGCCGGCACGGCGACCGGCCCGGCGGCCCGCGCCGCTTCGGCGACCGGGGTGACCGCCGCTTCGGCGACCGGTCCGGTGAGGCCCGCAGCTACGGGGACCGTCCGCGCGGCTACGGCGACCGCTCCGAGCGTCGCTACGGCGATCGGCCCGCCGACGCCCGCGGCTACGGTGACCGCCCGCAGGGCGACCGCGGCTACGGCGACCGCCCGCAGAGCGAGCGCAGCTACGGCGACCGCCCGCAGAGCGACCGCAGCTACCGTGACCGCCCCCAGGGCGAGCGCGGCTACGGCGACCGCCCGCAGGGCGACCGTCGCTACGGCGACCGGGACGCGCGGGGCTTCGGCGACCGCTCCGACCGCCGCTACGGCGACCGGCCCACCGACAGCCGGGGCTACGGCGACCGGCCCACCGACAGCCGGGGCTACGGCGACCGTCCCCAGGGGGACCGCTCCACCGACGGCCGGACCTACTCCGACCGGGCTCCGCGCGCCTACGGCGACCGGCCGCAGGGCGAGCGCCACTACGGCGACCGGCCCACCGAGGGCCGGAGCTACTCCGACCGGGCGGTCCGGTCCGACGGGCGCGGCCGGGACGACCGACCGCGCGACGAGCGGCGGGGCTTCGGCGGCCGGCCGCCGGCGCGTACCCACTGATCACGAGCGTCACCTGACAACGCCGTCGCGGGGCCCCGAGCCCCACGGCGGCGTTGTCGCATGCCGTGCCGGTCCCGGGCCGGTCGCGTAACGTCCGGTACATGCCGACCATGCCGAAGTCGTTCCTGTGGACGCGTACGGACACCGCCGGCGCCGAGCACGCGCTCGTCGACGACCGACAGGGTCTGACGGCGCGGGGTACCCAGGTGGCCGTCGACCCGGTCCCGTACACCTGCCGCTACCAGCTCACCACCGACCCGGGCTGGTCGACCACCCGGCTGGCGGTCGAGGTGGAGGGCGCGGGGTGGCTGCGGAGCGTACGCCTGGAACGGACCGCCGACCGGTGGCGGGTGACCACCGCCGAGCAGGGTGACCTGGATGCGGCGCTGACCGCCGCGGGTCATCCCCCCGCCGGCCTGCCCGGCACCGACGACCCGGACCGACTGGCCGACGCGCGCGACGTGGACCTGGGCGGGTCACCGCTGTTCAACACCCTCCCGGTACGGCGTCTCGGGCTGGCCGACGAACCGGCCGACACGCCACACCGCATCGCGGTCGCCTGGGTGCAGGTGCCGAGCCTGCTGGTGGTCGCGGCGGAGCAGGTCTACTCGGGAGCGGGCCCGGGGCGGATCCGGTTCAGGAGCGACACCTTCACCGCGGACATTCACCTGGACGCCGACGGCTACGTCCGGCGCTACCCGGGGCTGGCCGAGCGCGCCTGACCGGGACGGGGTCTCAGGCCGGCCAGGCGCCGCTGGTCAGGAAACGCTCGATGGTGGCCAGGTGCGGTGCCAGGTCCAGTCCCTGGGCGGCCACCCAGTCGTCGGAGTAGTAGGTGTCGGCGTACCGGTCGCCGGCGTCGCAGATCAGCGTGACCACCGAACCGGTCCGGCCCTCGGCGAGCATCCCGGCGATCAGGCCGAACGCGCCCCAGAGATTGGTGCCGGTCGAACCGCCGACGCGCCGGCCGAGGACCCCCGAACCGGCCCGCATGGCGGCGAGCGAGGCGGCGTCGGGCACCTGCACCATGCGGTCCACGACCGAGGGCAGGAACGAGGGCTCGACGGTGGGCCGGCCGATCCCCTCGATCCGGGAGCCGCGGCCGGTGCGGACCGACCAGTCGGCCGCCAGCCAGGCGGGGTAGAACGCCGAGTTCTCGGGGTCGACCACGCAGAGTTTGGTGGCCAGTCGCCGGTAGCGGGCGTACCGGCCGATGGTGGCGCTGGTGCCGCCGGTTCCGGCACCGACCACGACCCACGCCGGTACGGGGTGCCGCTCCAGGGCCAGCTGCGCGTAGATCGACTCGGCGATGTTGTTGTTGCCCCGCCAGTCGGTGGCCCGCTCGGCGTACGTGAACTGGTCCATGTAGTGCCCGCCGGTGTCCTCGGCCAGCCAGCGCGCCTCGACGATCACCTTCGCCGGGTCGTCCACCAGGTGACAGCGGCCGCCCTGGAACTCGATCTGGGCGATCTTCTCGGGCGAGGTCGACGCCGGCATCACCGCGATGAAGGGCAACCCCAGCATGCGGGCGAAGTACGCCTCGGAGACGGCGGTGGACCCGGAGGACGCCTCCACGATCGTGGTCGCCGGGCCGATCCAGCCGTTGCAGAGCCCGTACAGGAAGAGCGAACGCGCCAGTCGGTGCTTGAGCGACCCGGTGAGGTGCACCGACTCGTCCTTGAGGTAGAGATCGATCCCCCACTCCCGGGGCAGCGGGAAGGGCAGCAGGTGGGTGTCGGCGGACCGGTTGGCGTCCGCCTCGACGGTGGCGATCGCCTCAGTCACCCACCGCCGGCTGGCCTCGTCACACCGGTCGAGATGCGTCACGCCGGAAACCTAGCAAGCAGGCTCAGCCCTGGTCGGCACCGGTACGACGACGCTGGCGACGCTGCCCGGCGCGACCGGCGGCGAGGATCAGCGGGGCGAGCCGCAGCGCCACCCGAGGCAGCGCGTCGAACAGCCGGACCTGGGCGCCGCGCCAGCGGGGCATGCTGACCACCGGGCGCGGCCGGCGGGCGAGTCGGGCGGCCCGGCGGGCCACCCGCTCCGGGTCGAGCAGCGTCCCGGTGAAGGACGCCGCGGCCCCGGGGTCGTCGAGGCGGTCGTGCAGCATCGGCGTCCAGATCCCGTCCGGGCACAGGCAGGACACGTGTACGCCCCGGTGCCCGGCCAACCGCAGGTCGGCCAGCGTGCCGATGCTGAACGCGACGAGGGCGTGCTTGCTGGCCGCGTACACGGTCTCCCCGGGTGCGGCCACCAGACCGGCCAGCGAGACGACGCTGAGCACGTGCCCGTGGCCCTGCGCCCGCATCACGGCCAGCGCCGCCACGGTGCCGTTCATCGCGCCGAGGGCGTTGACCTCGATCACCCGGGCCCGGGTGGCGGCGTCCTGCTCCCAGGACGGGCCGGTCACGAGGATGCCGGCGTTGTTCACCCAGAGGCCGAGGCCGCCCCGGCCGGCCGCCTCGGCGGCGGTCTCGGCGCAGGCGGCCTCGTCGCGTACGTCCAGGGCACGGGACCACCCGCCGAGCGGTGCCGCGGTGGCGGCCACGGCGTCGCCGTCGAGGTCGGTGAGGAGCACCGTCCACCCGTCGGCGTGCAGTGCCGCCGCGATGGCGCGGCCGAGCCCGCCGGCGGCTCCGGTGACGACCGCCGCACCCCCGCCGGTCGGGGGTCGGGGAGCCGGTCCGGGTTGCGGTTCGGGCGCTGGTCCGGGGGTCGGCGTGGCCGCCGCGGTGGTCATCGGCGCACGCTACCGCCGGGGTACGCCCGTCCACCAGACCCGGCCCGACGGCCCCGCACCGTCCGCCGGACTGCTCAGGCGGGCGGGGACCCGACGGGTTGGGGGCGGTTCTCCCACTTGGTCGAGAGGGCGATGCTGGTGCGGGTGGAGGCGACGCCCGGGGTCCGGTTGAGCCGCATGATCAGCTGCTCCAGCTCCGCGATGGTGCCGACGCGGGCCTTGAGCAGGAACGACTCGACGCCGGCCATGAAGTAGCAGGACTCGATCTCCGGTATCGCCCGGAACCCCTCCAGGACGTCGTCGGTGTCCGCGCCGGAGTCCTCGACGATGCCGATCAGGGCGGTGACGCCGAGGCCGATGGTCTCCGGCTCGACCTCCGCCCGGTAGGCCCGGATGACACCGCTGGACTCCAGCTTGCCGACGCGTTCGTGCACGGCGGGCGCGGAGAGGCCCACCTGCCGGGCGAGTTCGGCATAGGAGAGGCGGGCGTTGCCGCGCAGCAGCTCAACGAGGCTCAGGTCGATCGCGTCCACGGACTGTAGACACTAGTCGCCCGGGCGTAACGCCGGGCGTCCGGCATCCGTTGAACATCACAGAAGGTCACAGTTCACTTACGCCCAGTCAAGGGAGCGTCCCACCGGTACCATTTACTAACTTCCCACTCAGTGCGTTTTTCGCGTTTGGCGGACAGGCCAGGTCGCTGGTGCTGTAATTGCCATACGTCCCTCATGACGGCTCTGGGCTCGCACCGGCCGGGGGCAGTGTGTTCAGCCGGGGGCTTCGTCGACGCGAGGAGGGGGCTGTGGACACTGGAGATCGCCTGCTGACACCGGGTGAGGTCGCCGCGCTGTTTCGGGTTGACCCGAAAACTGTGACGAGGTGGGCAGCGGCGGGCCGGATAGGCAGCATCCGGACTCCAGGCGGGCATCGCCGGTTTCGGGAATCCGAGGTGCGGGCCCTGCTTGAGGGGGAGGGCATGCTGGACGAGGCGGAGGACATGGGCAAGCCGCGCAACGCCGGCCCCGCCGCCTCGACCGGGCCGGGTCCGGCCAACGCCGGCATGTACTGAGAAGGTGCTGATCGGCGCGCGGACCGGGCGTCAGGTCCGGTCCGCGTTTCCTTCCGACCCGCTCCGGCCGCGGGCCACGCCGAGTTCACCAGCCCATCGCGTGAAGAGCGTGTGCGGTACGCCGAGGGCGTCGAGCACCTTTCCGGCGACGAAGTCCACGAGCTGTGCGGCGGTGGCCGTCGCCCCCGCGCCGTAGAAGCCCGGACTGGCCGGCAGCACCACCGCGCCCGCGTCGTGCAACGCGATCAGGTGCTCCAGGTGGCTGCGGGTCACCGGCGTCTCGCGGGGCACCACCACCACCGGCCGGCGCTCCTTGAGGTTGACCTCGGCGGCGCGTTGCAACAGGTCCTTGGACAGACCGATCGCGATCCCGGCGCAGGCGGCCGTGCTCGCCGGCACCACGACCATGCCGCGAACCCGGTAGGAGCCGCTGCTCGGCCCCGCCGCCAGGTCACCGGCCGGCCAGTAGCGCACGTCCGCGCCGGCCAGGTCCCGGTCCAGCCACGCGCCGAGGTCCTCGACCCAGTGCGCGTCCCGGAACGCGCGGCCGGTCTCGTCGAGCACGGTGAGCCGGGCAGCCCGGGACACGACCAGGTCCACCGGTTCCCCGGCGTCGAGGAGCGCCCGTACGACGGCCGCCGCGTACGGCGTGCCGGAGGCCCCGGAGACACCGACCACCCATGGTTCGCGCATGTCGTCCAGCCTGCCTGGTCGCCACCGCCCACCCGCGCGCACCCCCCGGCCGCCCTCCGACCGGTATGTGCTCGCCTGAGGCGATTACTCCCCGGTAGCCCCGATGTCCACCGGGTACTCGTGTCTCCTGTGGACCTGACATGCTGCCGAAGGCGAATTGTTCGGACAGACATCCCATGCGGGAGGAATCCGTGATCACCGGCGAGGTCCTCCGGTCCTTGCATGCCGAGTGTCCGATCCCGTCCCGACTGTCGCCCCACGCCGACCGGGTGCAGAGGTGGCTGGACGGTGAGCTGCTGCCGAGCCTCGAACTGCCGCTGAGCGCGACCGGGCACCGGCGGCTGGAGCGGGCCCGCTTCGCCTGGTACGCGGCCCGGCTGTACCCCGACGCGACCGAGGCCGACCTCCGGGTGATCACCGCCCTGTTCACCTGGTTCTTCCTGGTCGACGACCTCTGCGACGGGCCGGACCGGCTCACGCCGGACGAGGTCCGGACCCTGCGTACCGAGGTGCTGATCCTGCTCCGGGGAGGGCCGCGGCTCCGGCACGCCGGCCTCCCCGGCCCGCTGCGGCGGCTGCTGAGGCGGGCCTGGCGCGAGCCGCGACGCCGGATGCCGGCACGGTGGCGGAACCGCTTCGCCGACGCGGTCGCCCACCACCTCGACGGCACGTGGCGGGAGGCGGCGGGGAAGGCCGCCGGTCGCCGCCCCGACGTGGCCGGATACGTGGAACTGCGGCGGGCCACGTCGGCGGCGTACGTGTCGTACCCGCTGGTGGAGTTCGTGACGGGACGTCCGCTGCCCGATCCGGTCTACCACCACCCGCTGCTGACCCGGATCGCCGACACCGGCAACGACCTGCTCTCCTGGTACAACGACCTGGCCTCGCTGGAACGGGACCAGGCCACCTCGGGCGGGCACAACCTGGTGCTGGCGATCGCCGCCGAGGAACAGGTGCCCCTGGAGGTCGCCGTCGACCTCGTGGCGGAGCGCTGGCGCGAGTCGATGCGCCACTTCGTGGCGCTGCGCGCGGCCGTACCGTCGTTCGGGCCGGCCCTGGACGAGGCGGTCACCGACCATCTCGACGTGGTCGCCAACGCCGTCCGCGGCACCGTCGACTGGACCCTGGAGAGCGCCCGCTACGCGAGCGCCCTCACCGTCAGGGCCGCAGGTTGAGCCGGAGCACCAGGTCGAGCAGGGCGAAGGCGAACAGCGCGATGCCGACGAACCCGTTGGCGGTGAAGAAAGCCCGGTTGACCTTGCTCAGGTCGGTGGGGCTGACCACGACGTGCTGGTATCCGAAGGCGACGGCGGTGAGGGCCAGCCCGATCCACCACGGCCAGCCGAAGCCGACCAGCGCGCCGAACCAGACGAACAGCGCGAACGTCACCACGTGCGCCACGGTGGAGGCGTGCAGTGCGAAGCGCAGCCCGTACCGGGCCGGGACGCTGCGCACCCCGATCCGCCGGTCCACCTCCGCGTCCTGGCAGGCGTAGATCAGGTCGAAGCCGCCGATCCACAGGCCGACCGCCGCGCCCAGCAACCACGCCGGCCACGAGCCGTCGAGGGTGCCGGTGACGCCGAGCCACGCGCCGACCGGACCGACCGCCTGGGCGATCGCGAGGATCGCGTGCGGCCAGTTCGTGAACCGTTTGCCGTACGGGTAGACGACCAGCGGGACCACCGCGAGCGGCGCGAGCACCAGGCAGAGCGGGTTGAGCAGGGCGGCGGCGCCCAGGAAGACCACGAGCGCGACGGCCGCGCCGGTCCAGGCCGTCCGGACGCTCACCGCCCCGGTGACCAGTTCCCGGTTGGCCGTACGCGGGTTCCGCGCGTCGATCCGCCGGTCCAGGATCCGGTTGGCGGCCATCGCGAACGTCCGCGCCCCGACCATGGCGACGGTGATCAGCAGCAGGTCGAGCCAGCGCACCCGACCGCCGTTGACCTCCATCGCGGTTAGCGCGGACAGGTACGCGAAGGGCAGCGCGAAGACGGAGTGCTCGATCGCGACCAGCTTGAGGAAGGACTTGACCCGGCCCGGTCGCTCGGCCGGAGCGTCGAGGACCGCCATCAGAGCCCGTACTCCTTCCAGCGCTTGTCGACCAGGGAGACCACCTCGGGGCTCATGGTCATCTCCTCCGGCCAGCCCCGCGTGTAGCCCTCCGCCGGCAGCTTGCGGGTGGCGTCGACGCCCGCCTTGCCGCCCCAGAACTGCTGGTAGGACGAGTGGTCCAGGTGGTCCACGGGGCCTTCGGTGAGCAGCAGGTCCCGGGCGTAGTCGACGTTGCCGAAGGCGCGGAAGGCGACCTCGTCGTAGTCGTGCACGTCGCAGTCCTCGTCGACGATCACGATCAGCTTGGTCAGCGACATCAGGTGGGCGCCCCAGATCGCGTTCATGACCTTCTGGGCGTGCTTCGGGTAGCGCTTGCGGATCGAGACGATCGCGCAGTTGTGGAAGACGCCGGCCGCCGGCAGGTCGTAGTCGACGATGTCCGGGATCAGCAGCTTGAGCAGCGGCTGGAAGATCCGCTCGGTGGCCTTGCCGAGGCCGTGGTCCTCCTGCGGCGGCTTCGAGGTGACGATCGAGTGGTAGACCGGGTTCCGCTGCATCGTCATCGCCTCGATGTGCAGCACCGGGAACGGCTCCACCGGGGTGTAGTAGCCGGTGTGGTCGCCGAACGGGCCCTCGGGCAGCCGCTCGCCCGGCTCCAGGTAGCCCTCCAGCACGATCTGGGCGTGCGCCGGCACCTGCAACGGCACCGTCAGGCAGTCGACCATCTCGACCCGCTCGCCGCGCAGGAAGCCGGCGAACAGGTATTCGTCGATGTCACCCGGCAGGGGCGCGCTGGCCGCGTACGACACCACCGGGTCGCAGCCGATCGCGACCGCGACGGGCAGGCGCTGGCCGAGCCGCTCGGCGACCGCGTGGTGCGCGGTCGAGTCCTTGTGGATCTGCCAGTGCATGCCGAGGGTGTTGCGGCCGTGCTGCTGGAGGCGGTACAGGCCGAGGTTGCGCTTGCCGGTCTCCGGGTGCTTGGTGTGGGTCAGCCCGTAGTTGTGGAAGATCCCGCCGTCGCCCGGCCACACCTGGAGGCCGGGGAGCTTGTTCAGGTCGACGTCGTCGCCCCGGTAGACCACCTCCTGGCAGGGGGCGGTCTTCACCTTGCGCGGCGGCACCGACTTGAGCTGCATGACCTTGCCCAGACCCTCGCGGATGCCGGACCAGCCGACCGGCAGCTCCGGCTTGACCAGCGCGCCGATCCGGTCGCCGATCTCGTCCAGCGATTCGACGCCGAGCGCCATCGCCATCCGCTTCTCGGTGCCGAACAGGTTGATCGCGACCGGCATCTCACCCCGGGTGGGGTGTTCGAAGAGCAGCGCCGGCCCACCCTGGCGGACCGTCCGGGTGACGACCTCACTGATCTCCAGCGTGGGGTCGACCGGGACACTCACCCGCCGCAGCTCACCCGCCTTCTCCAGCGCCGCGAGGAAGTCCTTGAGATCGGTGTAGGGGAAGCCACGAGCCGCCATGCCTGCCAGTCTCCCGCACCAACCCGCCCCACGACCAAGCCGGGGGTGTGATGTAAGGAAGGGCCCCCTCTTAACGGCTCCGGTAGAGGAAGGGCCCCTTCTTAACGCCCGTCTCTGCCGGCACCCTGCCGAGCCGGACGGGCACCAGCCGATCCAGGTCAGGCGGCCGGCTCCCAGGCGTACGGCGCGAAGGGCGGATCGAGGGGTGCCCGGGTGAGTCGGTTGGCGAAGGTGGAGATGGTGTACGTGCCGACGCCGAGCACCACGTCGAGAGCCGCCCGGGGTTCGTGACCGGCGTCGAGGAAGGCACGCAGCTCGTCGTCGGGCACGGCACCGGCGCGGTCGAGGACGGCGAGGGTGAACCGCCGCAGCGCCTCCAGGCGGTCGTCGGACAGGGGCCCGCCGTCCCGTAGCGCTCGGATCGACGTCTCGTCGACGCCCAGCCGGACCAGGGTGGCCGTGTGCATCGCCACGCAGAGGTGGCACCGGTTGCGGGTGGCCACGGTGAGGACGACGACCTCCCGCTGGATCGGGTCGAGGCTGCTCGCCTCGAAGCTGGCGTTGGCGGCGAGGAACCCCGTGAGCAGCTCCGGGGAGCCGGCCATCAGGCCGACGGCGTCCGGCAGCCCGCCGAATTTCCGTGCGACGGCGTCGAGGGTCGGCCGGGCGGCGGCGGGGGCGGTCTCGCGAGTGTGCAGGGTGAAGGCGGACATGGCGGGCCTGCTTTCCGGTGTGGCGGGCGGCATGACGTACGATCGTCAACGTGGTTGTCGAAACAGTAAACCAGGTTGTCGTCCGTGGCAACGGCTGACCCCGGGAGGCCCGGCTTCCTGCTGCCCCTGCTGCTGCTCGCCGGCTTCCGTGCGCTCATCGACGACCTGCACGAGGAACTGGCCCGACAGGGGCATCCGGATCTGCGACCCCTGCACGGCTTCGTGCTCCAGGCCGTCGGCCCCGAGGGCACCACCGCGTCCGAGCTGGGTCAGCGCCTCGGCGTCTCGAAGCAGGCCGCCGGCAAGACCGTGGACCGGCTGGTCGCCCTCGGCTACCTGGACCGCGCAGACGATCCGCGGGACGCCCGGCGCAAGGTGGTCCGGCCGACCCCGCGCGGGCTGGACGGGCTGCGCCGCTCGGCAGCGATCTTCGACCAGCTACGACAGCGGTGGGTGGGCGAGCTCGGCGCGGACCGGGTCGCCGCGCTGGAGGACGACCTGCGGGCGGTCACCCCCGCCGACTTCTTCCGCCTCGACGTACCCGGCTGGTTCGGCGGCTGACCGACGGTCACCCGCAGAACCTGGAACCACGTGTCAGTCGAGGCCGCCGTACGAGTGCAGGCCCTCGAAGAAGATGTTCACGCCGAACAGGTTCATCAGCACGGTGAGGAAGCCGAGCACGGCGAGCCACGTCGCCACGTTCCGCTTGACGCTCGGCGTGGCCCGGGCGTGCAGGTAGCCGGCGTACACGACCCAGGAGATGAACGCCCAGGTCTCCTTCGGGTCCCAGCCCCACGGCCGGCCCCACGCCGCTTCGGCCCAGATCGCGCCCGCGATCACCGCGAAGGTGAAGACCGGGAAGGCGAAGGCGTGCAGCACGAACGTCAGCCGCTCCAGCGCCGCCGCCTCCGGCATCCGCTTCGCGAGGGTGTACGGGAAGCTGCGCCGGCCCTGCTCCCAGCCGGCCCGCATCAGGTACGCCACGGCGGGCACCACACCGAGCAGGAAGATGCCGGAGCTGAACACGATCGTCGAGACGTGGATGATGAACCAGTACGAGTTGAGCGCCGGCACCAGCGGCACGATCGGGGTGTAGAGCACCAGCTCGGCGGTGGCCAGCAGCAGCACCATCACCAGCGTGAGGAACAGCCCGAGGCGGCGCAGCGACGGCCGCTTCCACAGCACGCCCAGCCAGCCGGCCGCCCCGATGAACGAGACCGTCAGCACGAACTCGTACATGTTGCCCCAGGGCATCCGGTCGGCGGCGAGGCCGCGGGTGACCAGGGCGGCGAGGTGCAGCAGGGCGGCCACGGCGGTGGCGCCGAGGGCGATCCGGCCGGCCAGCCGGGCCCGCGCCGCGGTGCGCTCGGCGGGGGTGGGCGTACCGGTGGCGGGAGCCTGCGTCGTCGTCCCGCCGGCGGCGCCGACACCGGCGCCGACCAGTTCCCGGGCGGGCGCGGCGACCGTGCGGGCGCGCGCGTTGCCGAGCGCGTACTCGACGGCGTGGCTGATCATCGCGATCAGGTACGCCAGGATCGCGAACGTCACCAACTGGTCGGAGAGTGCGGACATCACTCGGCTCCTTCTCGCGCTCCGGCCCGGTCGTCGTCGCGACCGGCACCGGCCCGCTGGTCCCGCTCCCCCGCACCGCCGACGGCGGCGACGAGGGACGCGAACTCGTCGGCGAACCCGGGATGGTCGGTGCGCGGCAGGCCACCGGCCTCGACCAAACTACTACCGCTCGTCGGAGATCCACCCGCGGGGTCGGCCGCGCCCACCCGGAAGAAGACCCGCCGACGGCGCCCGAAGAGCGAGCCCATCAGGCCGATCAACAGGGCGCCGGAGCTGACCAGCAGCAGCGTCGCGCCCGGGTCGTACCGGACCGAGAGCACGACGTACGGCTCGGTGCCGAGGAACTCGACCGTCGTGCCGTCGTCCAGGGTCCAGGCCTCGCCCTTCTTCAGCAGCTTGGCGCCGACCTCCTTGACCTTGCCGGCCCGGACCTGCCGCTGGTCCAGCTCGTACACGCTGCCGGGGATACCGGCGTCCAGACCGAGGTTCCCCCGGTACGCGACGAGGTTCAGCGTCGGGTTCCGCTCGGTCGGGAACTCCGACCGGACGAACGGGCCCTCCTGCGGAGCAGTCGGCAGGTAGAGGCCGGTGAAGGCCACCTGGAGGTTCGGGTCCCGCTTGCCGGTGGCCGGGTCGACGTTGGCGTCCGGGAAGTCGGCCAGACCCTCGCCGGTCAACCCCACGTCGCCGGTGCTGAGGAACGGCTTGGTGCTGGTCTGGCTCTGGCCGAACCGGTCGGTGTACCGGATCACCGGGGCGTACCCGTGGCCGAGCAGGTAGACGTTCGCACCGTCCAGGCGCAGCGGGGAGTTGACCGAGAAATCGGCCTGCCGGCTCGCCGCGCCCTCCTCGTCGACCGTCACGGTGGCGTTGAAGGACTCCGGCTGGCCGTTGGACTCCAGGAACCGTGCCTCGAAGTCGTCCAGCCGGATGCAGAACGGCGGCAGGTCGACGTCGTCGACGCGGGGCCCGAACTTCGTCTCGGCGTACTGCTGGGTGGTGTTGCAGAACCCGTTGTCCGGCCCGGCGACCAGCAGCTTGTTGCCGCTCCACCCGTACCAGGAGCCGAGCGCGACACCGACCAGCACCACCACCAGCGAGGAGTGGAAGAGCAGGTTGCCGGTCTCCTTCAGGTAGCCCTTCTCGGCGGAGACCTCGTCGCCGCGGACGACCACCCGCCAGCGCCGCCGGCGCAGCGCCTCGGCGATCGCGCCCGCGCCGCCGGCCGGGGCGGCGAAGACGGCGTGCTGCGGCAGCCGGTCCAGCCGCTTCGGCGCGACCGGCGGCTTCGACCACAGCGCGCGGACGTGGTCCCGCAGCCGGGGGGTGATGCAGCCGATCAGCGAGGTGAACAGCAGCACGTAGATCGCGGAGAACCACACCGAGCCGAACGCCTCGAAGGCGCCGATCCGGTCCAGCACGGGGGCCAGGTCGGGGTGCGCGACGAAGTAGTCCCGCACGTCCTCCGGGTTGACGCCGCGCTGGGGCAGCACCGAGCCGGGGATCGCGGCGACCGCGAGCAGGAAGAGCAGCACCAGCGCCGTACGCATGCTGGTGAGCTGCCGCCACGAGTTGCGCAGCAGGGCCAGCAGCCGGTTGGGGCGACGCCGGGGCGCCTCGGCCGGTGTCGCCGGCCGCTCGTCCACGACGGTCATCAGATGCTCACCTCACCCACCCCGACGGTGGTCTGCAACCAGATCACGATGTTGGTCCAGCCGCCGGTGACCAGCGCGAGGCCGATCAGGATCAGCAGGGCGCCGCCGACCCGGGTCACCCACCGGCTGTTGCGCCGGACGGCGCGGAAGACCCCGAGCAGGCGCTGGAAGCCCAGCCCGAAGACGACGAACGGTATCCCCAGCCCGAGGCAGTACGCCACGGCGAGCACCACGGCCCGGTCGGTCTGACCGCTGGTGGCGGCCAGGCCGAGCACCGCACCGAGGGTCGGCCCGACGCAGGGCACCCAGCTGAGCGCGAACACCGCGCCGAGAACCGGGGCGCCGAGCAGGCCGGCCGCCGGCAGCCGGTGGATCCGGAACTCGCGTTGCATGCCGGGGACCACCCCGAGGTAGCTCAGACCCAGCACGACGATCAGCGCCCCGACGACGATCTCCACCGTCCGCTCGTGCTGGACGAAGACCCGGCCGACGCTGGAGAAAAGGATGGCGGTGGCGGTGAAGACGACGGTGAAGCCGGCGATGAACAGCAGCGTCCCGGCGAGCACCCGCCCCTTGACGGCGGCGGCCTCGGCGCGGGTCGTACGCTCCCGCACCGCCACGTCCGCGCCGCCACCCCCGGTGTTAAGAAGGGGCCCTTCCTCTACCGGAGGCGTTAACGGGGGGCCCTTCCTTTCACTGCGGCCTTCGAGGTCGGCGCCGGCCAGGCCGGTGACGTAGGACAGGTAGCCCGGCATCAGCGGCAGGACGCACGGGGACAGGAAGCTGACCAGGCCGGCCAGCGCCGCCGCGCCGATGGCCAGCAGCAACGGGCCGGACTGGGCGAGGGTGCCGAAGGTCTCGCCCATCAGCGTTGGCCGGTCGGCGCGGACGACTCCGCGGCGATCCGCTCGACGATGGGCTGGAGGCCCTCCTGGGTGACCGCGGCCCGGATCACCGCGGCGATCCGGCCCTCCCGGTCGAGGATCACGGTCGCCGGAATGGTGTTCGGCGGGATGTCCAGAGCCAGCGCCAGCTTGCTCGGCGGGTCGAAGAGGCTCGGGTAGGTGACCCGGCCCCGGTCGAACGCCTTCGCCTTGTCCCGCTGGTCCTGCACGTTGATGCCCAGGAAGGCCACACCGGAGTCCCTGGTGGCCTGGTACGTGTTCTCCAGGTCGTCCGCCTCGGCCCGGCACGGGTTGCACCAGGAGCCCCAGAAGTTGACCACGACGACCCGGCCCCGGTCCCGCGCCACGTCGTAGCTGCCGCCGGTGAGCAGCTCACCGGCGAGCTTCGGGGCCGCGGACCGCTGGTCGGGGGCGCACTCGACGATGCCGTCCCGGGTGGCGCAGGTCTCCTCCGCGCTCTTCGAGGAGCAGGCGGTCAGCGACACCGCCGCGACGGCGGTGAGCAGACCGGCGGTCCACCTCCGGGCGTTCATGTCAGGCTCCCTTGGCCGTCCGGGCGGTCGGCGACATCGCGATCAGGTGCGCAGCCGGCTCGGAGTAACCGATCCCGACCACCTTGGCGCCGTCGAAGTGGAACGAGGTGAGACTGGCCAGGCCGCACTGCCGCCGGCGCGGGTCGTGCCAGAGCCGCTTGCGCTCGACGTACCGGCGCAGGGTCCAGATCGGCAGCTGGTGCGAGACCAGCACCGCCTCGCGCCCCTCGGCGGCCACCCGCGCGGCGTGCAGGGCGGCGAACATCCGCTCCGCGATCACGCGGTACGCCTCGCCCCAGGACGGGGTCACCGGGTCGCGCAGCACCCACCAGTTGCGCGGGTCGCGGAACGACCCGTCCCCGGGGGAGACCTTCTTGCCCTCGAACCAGTTGGCGCTCTCGATGAGCCGCTCGTCCACCCCGACCGGCAGCCCGAACTGGGCCGCGATCGGTTCGGCGGTCTGCTGGGCGCGCTCCAGCGGGCTGGCCACCACGTGCACGACCTCCCGCTCGGCCAGCCCCTGCGCGGCGGCCTTGGCCATCTGCACGCCCAGCTCGGAGAGGCGGAAACCGGGCAGCCGGCCGTAGAGGATCTGGTCGGGGTTGTACACCTCGCCGTGCCGCAGCACGTGGACCACCGTCTTGCTCACCGTTGTCTACCCCCCGTGACCCGCTGCTGCCGCCGCGTTCGCCGCCGACGGCAGCGCCCCGGCGATCTGCTCCAGAGCGGCGTCGTCGATCGCCGCCGACACGAACCACGACTCGAACGCGCTCGGCGGCAGGTAGACGCCGGCGGCGAGCATCGCGTGGAAGAACGCCTTGAACGCGGGCACCTGCTGGGTGCGGGCGCTGTCGTAGTCGACCACGTCGGCGTCGGTGAAGAAGATCGAGAACATGTTGCCCGCGTACGACAGCCGGTGCGGAACCCCGGCGGCGGCCAGCGCGTCCGCGGCGAGCTTGCCCACGACGGCGGCCGTGGAGTCCAGCTTGCGGTAGAGCGCGTCGTCGGCCAGCCGCAGCGTGGCCAGGCCGGCGGCGCAGGCCAGCGGGTTACCGGAGAGGGTGCCGGCCTGGTAGACCGGGCCGGCGGGAGCCAGCCGCGCCATGACCTCCGCGCGCCCGCCGAACGCCGCGGCGGGCAGGCCACCCCCCATGACCTTGCCGTACGTCCACAGGTCGGCGTCGGAGGCGTCGAGGCCGTGCCACCCGGCGCGGGAGACCCGGAACCCGGTCATCACCTCGTCGACGATGAGCAGCGCGCCGTGCGCGTGGGCGATCGCGGCGAGCCGCTGGTTGAAGTCGTCGCGGGGCGCGACCACGCCCATGTTGCCGGCGGCGGCCTCGGTGATGACCGCCGCGATGTGCTGCCCCTCGGCGGCGAAGGCGGCCTCCACGGCGGCGATGTCGTTGTACGGCAGGACGATGGTGTCGCCGGCCGCCGCGCCCGTCACGCCGGGCGAGTCGGGCAGACCGAGGGTCGCGACGCCGGAGCCGGCGGCGGCGAGCAGCGCGTCGGAGTGCCCGTGGTAGCAGCCGGAGAACTTGACGATCCTGGCGCGGCCGGTGAAGCCCCGGGCCAGCCGGATCGCCGACATCGTCGCCTCGGTGCCCGAATTGACCAGCCGGACCTGCTCCACCGGGGTGCGGTCGACGATCTCGGCGGCCAGCTCCACCTCACCGGGCGTCGGCGTGCCGAAGCTGGTGCCCTTCGTGGCGGCCTCGCGTACGGCCTCCACCACCTCGGGGTGGGCGTGCCCGAGGATCAGCGGCCCCCAGGAGCAGACCAGGTCGACGTAGCGCCGGCCGTCCGCGTCGTACATCCAGGGGCCCTCCCCCCGGACCATGAAGCGCGGCGTGCCGCCGACGGCACGGAACGCGCGCACGGGGGAGTTCACCCCGCCCGGCACGATGGCCGTGGCGCGGTCGAACAGGGCCTCGGAGGCCGGCGCGTCGGCGGGGTAGCGGCCGGACCCGGCGGGAAACATATCGGTCACGATGCCGCCATTGTGTCAGCGTCGGACGGCCAATCGGCAGCCACCCCGCGTGGGGCGTTACCAGTCTCACGCCGAGACCCGGCCGGGCCGTCGCCCCGGCGCACGGCTGATCGCCTCGACAGGCCCGCGTCACGAGATCGCGCTAGGCTGGCCGGGTGGATCGTGCCGAACTGTCCATCACCCTGCACCGGACGGGAGACGAAGCCGTGCTTCGCCTCGCCGGTGAGATCGACATGCTCACGGCCGCCCAGCTGGCGACGATCGTCAACGAGGTCCTGGCCGACCCACCCCCGCGGATCGTGCTCGACCTCGGCGGGATCACCTTCTGCGACTCCCAGGGCCTGGGCACGCTCGTCGTGCTGAGCCGGAAGGCCAGTCACGCACGGAGCCTGCTGATCCTCACCAACGTCGGCGACTTCCTGCTCCGCGTCCTGGACATCACCGGCCTGCGCTCGGCCCTGATGGTCCGCAACGAGTCCCCCACCAGCTGACCCCCGCTCAGGGGGTGCTGCCCCAGCGGGCCTGTTCGAGGAGTTCCACCGCGCGGTCCCGCGCGTCCGGGTCGTCGTCGGCGCGCAGCAGCGCGGTGGCCTCGTCGACCGCGTCGGTCAGCACCCGCAACTGGCTGTCGCGCTCCCGGACCAGGTCCGACTGGGCGGCGAGCTGGCGGCTCTTGACCCACAGCTCGACGAAGACCGAGACCTTGGCGCGCAGCACCCACGGGTCGAACGGCTTGGTGAGGTAGTCGACCGCGCCCACCGCGTAGCCGCGGAGCGCGAGCTGCGCGTCCCGGTCGGCGGCGGTGAGGAAGATGATCGGCACGTGGCGCGTACGCTCCCGGCGCTTGATGTGACTGGCGGTCTCGAAACCGTCCATGTCCGGCATCTGAGCGTCGAGCAGGATCACCGCGAAGTCGTCGACCAGCAGCTGCTTCAGCGCCGCCTCGCCGCTCTCGACCGCCACCGACTGGACCGGCAGGCCCTGGAGGATCGCCTCCAGGGCCATCAGGTTCTCCCGTCGGTCGTCCACCAGCAGCGCCTTGGCCATCTGGGTCACGAACTCTCCTCGTTCCGACTGCCGCTGATCCAGGACGCCATCAGCTCGATCAGCTGGTCCAGGTCCACCGGCTTGGTGATGTAGTCACTACCCCCGGCGGCCAGCGCCGACTCGCGGTCGCCGGGCATCGCCTTCGCGGTCAGGAAGACGATCGGCAGGTCCGCGAAGCGGTGGTTGCGCCGGATCTGCCGTGTCGTCTCGTAACCGTCCTGCTCGGGCATCATGGCATCCATCAGCACGATGTCCACCTCCGGATGCTCGGCCAGCAGGCGGACACCGTCCGCCCCGTTGTCCGAGTACAGCACGGCCATCCCGTGCAGTTCCAATGCGCTGGTCAGCGCGAAGACGTTCCGGACGTCGTCGTCCACGATCAGCACCGTCGCGCCGTCCAGCCGGCGGGTGGCCGGCGCCTCCGTCCGCTGCGGCAGCAGCTCCATCGGCGGCATCAGCAGCGACGAGGGCAGGCCGGCCCGCTGCGGGGACGGCGCCGCCGGCGCCACCACCGCGTCCGGCGCCAGGACATCGGGTACGAAGAGGGTGAATGTCGAGCCCTGCCCGGGCGCCGACGAGACGGTGATCGCCCCGCCGAGCAGCCGCGCCAAATCCCGACTGATCGACAGGCCCAGGCCCGTGCCGCCGAAGCGGCGGCTGGTGGTGCCGTCGGCCTGCTGGAACGCCTCGAAGATGATCGACAGCTTGTCGTCGGAGACGCCGATGCCGGTGTCGATCACGGTGAACGCGATCACCTGCCGGGCGTTCGTGAGCGCCGGCACGTCGAACACCGCGTTCTCCGGTGCCGGTGCGATCCGCAGCGTCACCGCGCCGTTGTCGGTGAACTTCACCGCGTTGGAGAGCAGGTTGCGCAGGATCTGCTGCAGCCGCTGGGCGTCGGTCACCAGCGCCGGCGGCAGGTCCTTGCTGACGCGTACCTGGAAGTCCAGGCCCTTCTCCTCGGCCTGCGGCGCGAACGCCTGCTCGACGTAGCTGCGGATCTCGGCGAACCGGATCTCGGTCGGCTCGACGTCCATCCGACCGGCCTCGATCTTGGACAGGTCCAGGATGTCGTCGATCAGGGACAGCAGGTCCGAGCCGGCGCTGTGGATCGTCCGGGCGAACTCGGTCTGCTTCGGCGTGAGGTTCCGCTCCGAGTTCTCGGCCAGCAGCCGGGCCAGCAGGAGCAGCGAGTTCAGCGGCGTCCGCAGCTCGTGGCTCATGTTGGCCAGGAACTCCGACTTGTACGCCGAGGCGCGGGTGAGCTGCTGCGCCTTCTCCTCCAGGCCGAGCCGGGCCAGCTCGATCTCCCGGTTCTTCGTCTCGATGTTGCCCTTCTGCTCGGACAGCAGGGTGGCCTTCTCCTCCAGCTCGGCGTTGGTGCGCTGCAACTCCGCCGACTGTTCCTGCAGCTCGTGGGCGAGCCGCTGGGACTGGGCGAGCAGTTCCTCCGTACGCCGGTTGGCCTGGATGGTGTTGACCGCGATGCCGATGGTGAGCACCAGCCGCTCCAGGAAGGAGAGGTGCAGCTCGGAGAAGCTCTGCACGCTGGCGAACTCGATGACCCCCAGCAGCTCGCCCTCGAAGAGGACCGGCAGCACGACCAGGTCGGACGGCGGCGTGTCGGCAAGGCCGGAACGCAGCGTCAGGCGGGCGTCCGGCGCGGCGCCGACCCGGATCGTGCGCCGGGACAGCGCGGTCTGCCCGACCAGCCCCTCGCCCGGGCCGAACGTGACGTCGTGCCCGCGGGCCACGTATCCGTACGAGGCGGTCAGCCGCAGCCGGACGCTGCCGTCGGAGGTGTCCGCCAGGAAGAACGCGCCGAGCTGCGCGTCGACCAGCGGGGTGACCTCCATCATGATCATCCGGCAGACCTCGCCCAGGTCCCGCTGGCCCTGTAGCAGACCACCGATGCGCGCCAGGTTGGAGTCCAGCCAGCCCTGCTCGGCGTTCTTCTTGGTCGTCTCCCGGAGGGTGACGATCATCTGGTTGATGTTGTCCTTCAGCTCGGCGACCTCGCCCTGCGCCTTGACCGCAATCCGCTGGGTCAGGTCGCCCCGGGTCACCGAGGTGGACACCTGGGAGATCGCCCGCAGCTGGGTGGTCAGCGTCGAGGCGAGCTGGTTGACGTTCTCGGTGAGGTCCCGCCAGGTGCCGGAGACGCCCTTGACCTGCGCCTGGCCACCGAGCTTGCCCTCGATGCCGACCTCGCGCGCCACCCGGGTGACCTCGTCGGCGAACGACGACAGCTGGTCGACCATCGTGTTGACCGTCGACTTCAGCTCCAGGATCTCGCCCTGCGCGTCGACGGTGATCTTCTGGCTCAGGTCGCCCTTGGCCACGGCGGTCGTGACCGAGGCGATGTTCCGCACCTGGCTGGTCAGGTTCGACGCCATCGAGTTCACGTTGTCGGTCAGGTCCCGCCACGTACCCGAGACGCCCTTGACCTGCGCCTGACCACCGAGCTTGCCCTCGGTGCCCACCTCACGTGCCACCCGGGTGACCTCGTCGGCGAACGACGACAACTGGTCGACCATCGTGTTGACCGTCGACTTCAGCTCCAGGATCTCGCCCTGCGCGTCGACGGTGATCTTCTGGCTCAGGTCACCCTTCGCGACCGCGGTGGAGACCTGGGCGATGTTGCGGACCTGGGCGGTCAGGTTCGACGCCATCGAGTTCACGTTGTCGGTCAGGTCCCGCCAGGTGCCGGCGACGCCGCGTACCTGGGCCTGACCACCGAGCTTGCCCTCGGTGCCCACCTCACGGGCCACCCGGGTGACCTCGTCGGCGAACGACGACAACTGGTCGACCATCGTGTTGACCGTCGACTTCAGCTCCAGGATCTCGCCCTGCGCGTCGACGGTGATCTTCTGGCTCAGGTCGCCCTTGGCCACGGCGGTCGTGACCGAGGCGATGTTCCGCACCTGGCTGGTCAGGTTCGACGCCATCGAGTTCACGTTGTCGGTCAGGTCCCGCCACGTACCGGAGACGCCCTTGACCTGCGCCTGACCGCCCAGCTTGCCCTCGGTGCCCACCTCGCGGGCCACCCGCGTCACCTCGTCGGCGAACGAGGAGAGCTGGTCCACCATCGTGTTGACGGTGTTCTTGAGCTCCAGGATCTCGCCCTGCGCGTCGACGGTGATCTTCTGGCTCAGGTCGCCCTTCGCCACCGCGGTGGAGACCTGGGAGATGTTGCGGACCTGGCTGGTCAGGTTGCCGGCGAGCTGGTTGACGTTCTCCGTCAGGTCCCGCCAGGTGCCGGAGACGCCGCGAACCTGGGCCTGACCGCCGAGCTTGCCCTCGATGCCCACCTCACGCGCCACCCGCGTGACCTCGTCGGCGAACGACGACAACTGGTCCACCATCGTGTTGACGGTGTCCTTCAGCTCCAGGATCTCGCCCTGGGCGGCCACCGTGATCTTCTGGCTGAGGTCGCCCCGGGCGACCGCCGTGGACACCTGGGCGATGTTCCGGACCTGGGCGGTCAGGTTCGACGCCATCGAGTTGACGCTGTCGGTCAGGTCCTTCCAGGTGCCGGCCACGTTCGGCACGTCGGCCTGCCCGCCGAGCTTCCCCTCGGTGCCCACCTCGCGCGCCACCCGGGTCACCTGCTCGGCGAAGAGCCGCAGCGTGTCGGTGAGCGAGTTCATCGTGTCGGCCAGCTCGGCGACCTCGCCGCGGGCGCTGACCGTGATCTTCTGCGACAGGTCGCCCTTCGCCACCGCCGTCGCCACCTGTGAGATAGACCGCACCTGGCCGGTCAGGTTCGACGCCATGGTGTTCACCGAGTCGGTGAGGTCCTTCCAGGTGCCGGCGACGCCACGGACGTCGGCCTGGCCACCCAGCTTGCCCTCGGTGCCCACCTCCCGGGCCACCCGCGTCACCTCGTTCGAGAACGACGACAGCTGGTCGACCATCGTGTTCACCGTGCGGCCGATGCGCAGGTACTCACCGCGCAGCGGCCGCCCGTCGATCTCCAGCGCCATGTGCTGCGACAGGTCGCCGTCGGCCACCGCCACGATCACCCGGGCGATCTCCGTGGTCGGCCGGCCGAGGTCGTCGATCAGCGAGTTGACCGCCCGTTGCCCCTCCGCCCAGGAACCGTCCAGCCCCTCGTCGTCCAAGCGCTCGGTGAGCCGACCGTCCCGGCCGACGATGCGACTGATCCGGCGCAGGTCGAGGTACTGCCGCTCCTGGAGCGAGACGACCTCGTTGAAGGCGTCGGCCACCTCGCCGGCCCGGCCCGCCCGCCGGGGCAACCGGACCTTGAGGTCGCCACGGCGCACCCGCCGCAGCGCCTCGGTCAGCTCGACGAGGACCGCCTCGTGGTCGGGCGCGGACTGGTCGGCCGTCACCGACTGTTTCGCCGTGGTCATCATCCCTCGCTCAGGGTCGGGGGGCCGTCGGCTCGTGTCGGCACGCCGGCCACCCCATATTGTGCCCGCCACCTCGGACGCGCCAGGTCGGCGCGCGGTCGGGTCGTACCCCCCGGCGGGTCGGGGTGCGGGTCCGGCTTGGCACTCGAGGGGACCGCGGTGGAGGATACGGGGGTGTCAGCGGAGACCGGGCCCGTGTCGACCGGGGGCGGAGACGAGCACGTCCGGCGGGTCCGACTCCCCGCCGACCGGCGCACGCCCGCCGCCGCCCGCGCCCTCGTCCGGTCCGTCCTCACCGAGGCCCACCTCGACGAACTGGCCAACGAGGCCCTGCTGCTGACCACCGAACTGTCCACGAACGCGGTGGAACACGCCCGTACCGAACTGGACATCGAGGTCGTCGCGGACCAGGTCGGCCTCACCGTGACGGTGTCGGACTTCGCCAGCGGCCCGGTGGAGGAGCTGGTCGTCGGGGTCCGCAACGACTCCTCCGACATCGGCGAGGTCTCCGAACGCGGCCGGGGCCTGCTGCTGGTCGACCACTTCGCCAGTCGCTGGGGCACCACGTACCTGCCCACCGGGAAGGGCGTCTGGTTCCGGCTGGACCTTCCCGGCGCCGCCGGGCACGGCCGCGTCCCGCGCCCCGAGGCCGCGTCCGCCGTGACCGGTCTCACCGCCAGCGACAGCTCCGCGCCGAGCGCCGGCGCGATGAGCGAGCTGATGCAGACCATCCCCGATCCGTACGCCGAGGACCCGCTGCCCGACTTCGCGACCAGCCTGCTGACCCGGGTCGCCGAGATGGTCGGCGCGGCCGGGGGCGTGGTCCAGCTGGACCGGGGCGAGGGGCAGGGCCGCCAGGTGCTCGCCCGGTACGGGCGCCAGCCCCGCGCCGACGCCGAGCTGCTCCGGGTCCCGCTCACCGTGCACCGCCCGTACTCCGGGGAGCTGGAGCTGGACGCGGCACCGTCCGCGTACGCCCGCCCGCTGGCCGTCCTGACGGCCGAGCGGCTCTCCCTGCACCTGGAGAACGACCGGCTGCGCCGGGCGGACGTCCGGCGTCGGGCATGGCTGACGTTCCTCGCCGAGGCCAGCGAACTGCTCGCGCAGTCCCTCGACGTCGAGCTGACCATGGCACTGATCCCGCAGCTCGTGGTGCCCCGGCTCGGGCAGTGGTGCGCGGTGCACACCACCGACGAGTGGGGCCGGCTGCGGCTCGCGGCGGCCAGCCACGCCGACGAGTCGATGCTGCCGCAGTTGGACGCGGTGCTCCGCGAGACCGGACCGGACTCGATCCAGGCCCGGCTGCGGGAGGCGTCCCGCAACGGCACGCACACGCCGCTGGGTGCGCCCATGGAGGGCTTCGCGGTCCCGCTGATCGCCCGGGGCCAGCGCCTCGGCACGCTGGCCGTCGGCCGGCACCAGCGGCACCGGCACGACCCGGACGAGGTCGCCGTCCTGGAGGACGTGGCCCGGCGGGCGGCCCTGGCCATCGAGAACGCCCGGATCCACGCCGAACGCCGCCGCGTCGCGCACACCCTCCAGCAGTCGCTGCTGCCGCCGGTGCTGCCGGTGGTGGAGGGCATCGGCTTCGCCGCCGAGTACGTGCCGACGGGCGACGACGCCGACGTGGGCGGCGACTTCTACGACGTGCTGCCACTGCCCGACGGCCGGTGGCTGGTGGTCATCGGGGACGTCTCCGGCAAGGGTGTGCAGGCCGCGGCGGTCACCGGCCTGGTCCGCGACGTCATCCGGGTGCTGGTCGGAGACGGCAAGCCGCTGCCCGAGGCGCTGGCCCGGCTCAACGAGACGCTGTGCGAGCGGGGCGGCGGCCGGTACTGCACCCTCGCGCTGGCGGCCGTCCGGCCCGGGGACGGCGACCAGCTCGACGTCTCGCTGCACCTCGCCGGCCACGACCGTCCGGTGCTGTTGCGCTCCGGCGGCGGCGCCGAATTCGTCGGGACCGGTGGCACCGCGCTGGGCCTGCTCGACTCCATCGCCTCGCCGACGGCCGAGTTCCCACTCGACCCGGGCGACGCGCTGGTCTTCTACACCGACGGGGTCACCGAACGCCGGCGTGGGCGGGAGCTCTTCGGCACCGACCGGCTGCGGGAGGCCGCCGCCCCGCTGGCCGGGTACTCCGCGGACGTGGTCGCGGCCCGGCTCCGGTCCACCGCGATCGGCTTCTCGCCGGAGGCCCCCCGCGACGACATCGCCATCCTGGTCCTTCGCAACGACGCCGTCTGACGCCCGGCCCGCCCGGCTCGATCGAGCGGCGGTCAGAGGCCGCCGGGGAGGCGGCCGGGCGCGAGGCGGTGATGCGGGTCGAGGTGCTCCTTCACGGCCCGGAGCCGGGCCAGCCCGGCCACGTCGCCCCACAGGTCGACGGCCTGGCGGACCGGTTCCGGTGCGGAGACGACCACGCACCGGCCCTGCCGGGCGAGGAGCACACCCCGGACGGCGGCGAGGATCGAGGCGACCCGGTCGGGGGACATCGCGCCCGGCAGAGCGGCGTGCACGACGCCCAGACCGGCGGAGCCGCGCAGCGGGACGGGACCGCCGGCCGCGTCCCGCAGCGCGTAGACCGCCGCGTGCAGGTCGCTGATCGGCACCTCGATGCGCAACGCGGTGTCGCCCGGGGCGAACGGGTAGCGCCGCCACCACGGCGGCGCGGAGTGCGCGGCGGTCGTGCGCGGGCCGAGGAGCGACACCAGCCGGTCGGCCCGCTCGGCGACGTCCGCCGGACCGCCCTCCAGCAGGACGACCAGGGACCCGGCACCGGCCGGGCCGGTCGTGGCGCGACCCGTCATCGACGGGTGCCGCGCCATCGACTCGGCCCGGCCGTCCCGCTGCGGCCGGGGTCCCGCGCCGGCCGGCAGGTCCAGCTCGACCGCCGCCGGGTCGAGGCGGGCGGCGAGCACCGTACGCACCAGGTCGTGCACCTCCAACGGCGTCCACACCGGACGGGTCACCCAGATGCGACTCGCCGGCACGGCCTGGACGCGCAGGGAGGCCGACACCAGCACGCCGAGCGCGCCCTCCGAGCCGCAGAGCACCCGGGCCAGCTCCAGCCCCTCGGCGCCACCACCGGCGTCGACCAGCTCACCGCCGGCGTCCAGGTAGCGGAGGCCGGCGAGCTGGTCGCACGGGGTGCCGTGGCGGTGCCGCAGCGGGCCGGCCTCGCCGGCGGCGAGCACCCCGCCCAGCGTCGCGCCGGGTGAGGGCGCGTCCAGCGCGAGCCGCCGGTTGGTGCGCTCCAGGGTCGCCTGCACGGCGCGCAGCGGGGTGCCGGCACCGACCTCCACGGTCGCGGCGGCCACCGAACGGTGGCCGATCCCGGCGAGCCGGCCGGTGTCGAGCATGATGTCGACCCGATCCGGGGCGGCGCCCCAGTCGATCTTCGTGCCGGCCCCCCGGGGCACCACCGTCAGGTCGTGGCGTGCGGCGAGGCGCAGCACCTCGGAGGCGGCGTGCGGGCCGCCCGGGACGGCGACCCAGCGGGCCGGGCGACCGGCCACCTCGTCGGCCGGGCCGGCCAGGCGGGCGAAGGGCGGGCCGCAGATCTCCGTCAGCCGTCGGGTGATGTCCAGTGCGCCGGGCCGGTCGGTGTAGCTCGCTGCTGCCGCCATGGCGGTCATCGTACACATGTTCGAAAGACCTGGCGGCGGGTTGCCGGACGAGCCCGCGCGGCGGGCGGCGCTCGGCCGGTAACGTGGCGCCCGTGACCACCGAGACCCCCGACAACTTCAGCTCGGCGCGTCTGACGCCGCGCCACGACCTGAAGCCGTCGCCCGCCGCGAAGCGGGTGCCGAGCGAGCGCACCCACCACGGCGACACCGTCGTCGACGAGTACGCCTGGCTGTCCGTCAAGGACGATCCGGAGACGATCGCCCACCTGACCACCGAGAACGCGTACACCGAGGCCCGGACGGCGCACCTCGCCGGGCTGCGTGGGGAGCTGTTCGAGGAGATCCGCCAGCGCACCCAGGAGACCGACCTGACGGTGCCCGCCCGCAAGGGCGGCTGGTGGTACTACACCCGGACGGTCGAGGGCCAGCAGTACGGGGTGCACTGCCGCCGCGCCGTCCGCGACGGCGAGACCGAGCCGCCGGTCAGCGTGGACGGCGCCCCGCTCGACGGCGAGGAGGTGCTGCTCGACGGCAACCTGCTCGCCGAGGGGCACGACTTCTTCGCGCTCGGCGCGTTCGACGTCAGCCCCGACGGGCGCTGGCTCGCGTACTCGACGGACTTCTCCGGCGACGAGCGGTTCACGCTGCGGGTGAAGGACCTGAGCACCGGCGAACTGCTCCCCGACGAGGTGCCCGACACCTTCTACGGCACCGCCTGGTCCGCCGACGCGTCGGTGCTGTTCTACGTGACCGTGGACGAGGCGTGGCGGCCCAACCGGGTCTGGCGGCACACCCTGGGCACCCCGTCGGGTGAGGACGTGGTGGTCCACCAGGAGGACGACGAACGGTTCTGGGTGGGCGTCGAGCTGACCCGCTCGGAGAAGTTCGTCCTCATCGACATCCACAGCAAGATCACCAGTGAGGTCCTGGTGATCCCGGCCGGCAACCCGACCGGCGCCCCGGCGTCCGTGGCGGCCCGCCGGCAGGGCGTGGAGTACACGGTGGAGCACCACGGGCACCGGTTCCTCATCCTGCACAACGACGGCGCGGAGGACTTCGCGCTCGCGTACACCTCGGCGGACGCGCCCGGCGACTGGGTCCCGCTGATCGAGCACTCGCCGGGCACCCGGCTCGAGGCGGTCGACGCCTTCGCCGACCACCTCGTGGTGTCGCTGCGCAGCAACGGGCTGACCGGGCTGCGGGTGCTGCCGATCGGCGGCGGCGACGCGTACGACATCGACTTCCCGGAGCCGCTCTACAGCGTCGGCCTGGGTGCCAACCCGGAGTACCGCACCGGGCAGATCCGGCTCGGCTACACGTCGCTGGTCACGCCGGACTCCGTCTACGACTACGACCTGGTGACCCGGCAGATGACGCTGCGGCGGCGGAAGCCGGTGCAGCCCGGGCCGGACGGACGGCCCTACGACCCGGCGGAGTACGAGCAGCACCGCGACTGGGCGCTCGCCGACGACGGCACCCGCGTGCCGATCTCGCTGGTGTGCCGCGCCGGCACCCCGCGCGACGGCTCCGCGCCCTGCGTGATCTACGGCTACGGCTCGTACGAGGCGAGCATGGACCCGTGGTTCTCGGTCGCCCGGCTCTCCCTGCTGGACCGGGGCGTCGTCTTCGCGGTGGCGCACATCCGGGGCGGCGGCGAGCTGGGCCGGCGCTGGTACGACCAGGGCAAGCTGCTGGCCAAGAAGAACACCTTCACCGACTTCGTGGCCTGCGCCCGTCACCTGGTCAAGGCCGGCTGGACGGCGAGCGACCGGCTGGTCGCCCGGGGCGCCTCGGCCGGCGGCCTGCTGATGGGAGCGGTGGCCAACATCGCGCCGGACGCCTTCAGCGGGATCGTCGCGCAGGTGCCGTTCGTGGACGCGCTCACCTCGATCCTCGACCCGTCGCTGCCGCTGACCGTCACCGAGTGGGAGGAGTGGGGCAACCCCCTCGACGACCCCGAGGTGTACGCGTACATGAAGTCCTACACCCCGTACGAGAACGTGCGGGCCGTGGACTACCCGGCGATCCTCGCGGTGACCAGCCTCAACGACACCCGGGTGCTGTACCACGAGCCGGCGAAGTGGATCGCCCGCCTGCGGGAGGTCGCCCCGCAGGGCGACTACCTGCTCAAGACGGAGATGGGCGCCGGGCACGGTGGCCCGAGCGGCCGCTACGACTCGTGGCGCGAGGAGGCGTTCGTCAACGCCTGGATCCTGGACCGCCTCGGGCGCGCCTGAGGTGTGCAAGGAAGGGCCCCCCGTTAACGCCTGGCGTTGTACAGGGGGCCCTTCCTAACGGCTCCGCCCTCGGCCGCCGGCCCGCACGGGCGAACCGGCCCGCCCGGCCGGGAGCCCTCTGTCAGGTCGCGCGCAGTTCCTCGACCGCCGTACCGGACCGCAGGAAGAGCAGGCCGATCGCGACGGTGACCAGCACCGCCGCGACGGCGCCGCTTCCGAGCCAGGCCAGGTGCCCGAGCGGTAGGTCAGGAGTGACGCTGACGAGCGACTCCACCTCGACACGGGTGTACTGCTCCCGGGTCGCCGGGTCGGTGCAGAGCTGCTCCCCCGCGTCGCAGACCTCGCTGGTGTAACCACCGCTGCTCGGTGCGCCGAAGAGGCCGCGGCCCGGCAGCAGGCCGACCGTGAGCGCGAGGGCGACCGCCGGCACCGCCGGAGCCAGCGCCTGCCAGGCGATCGACCGCCCAATGGTGGCGGCGGGCACCCCGGTCGCCACCAGGGCTGCGTACGCCCGCCGCCGGGCGGTGACCCCCTCGACCAGGGCGACGACGAGCCCGCCGGCGGCCACCACCATGGCCACCGCGACCGCGAGGTCGACGAGGTCCATCGTGCTCAGGTAGAAGTCGTCGGTGCCGCCCCGCCGGCCCCCGCTCCGGCGCTCCAGCTCCCCCGCGGCCTCGAAGTAGGCCCGCATGCCCGCCGCCCCGGCACCGAGGAGTACCGCTGCCAGCAGAGCGGCGAAGGCACGGCTGCCCGCCCAGGGGTCGGAGGTCAAGCGGGCGGCCGCGAGCAGCGTGGCCGGGCGGCGTGCCCACCGGCGCAGCAGCCGCCCGGTGACGTACGAGATCCAGCCGGTGCCGACGACGACACCGACGAGTGCGGCGAGCCCGCCGCCCGTCAGCAGGGCGGAGGTCAGCCACTCGGGCGGCTGGGTGTCCCGGGTCGCGTACCAGCGGTTGATCGGCCCGATGGAGGCGAAGGCAACCAGCCCGAGCCCGATCAGGATGCCGGCCCAGGGGCGGAGGCCGCGTTCGCGCCGCTCCGTCCGGGCCACGCCGAGCGGGCTTACGGTCACCCGGCGCAGCATGAGCGCGGTGGCGAGGCCCGCCACGACGGGCAGCCCGAGCAGCACCGCGGCGAAGGCCACCGACGTGCAAGGACGGTGGAGCCGGGGGAAGACAGGGCCGGGCGGGAGCAACGCGCGCCGCGATCGGGACGGGCCCTCGTCCCGCACGAGGGCCCGTCCCTGACCTCACGGCACCAGGACCGACGCCAGCACCGCCGGGTCGACGTTGCCGCCGGTGACCACGGCGACCGTACGCCCGGTGGGAATCTCGGCGGCACGGAACAGCCGGGCGGCCACCGCCACCGCGGCGCTCGGCTCGACGACCAGCCGGGCGTCGCGGACCAGCCGGACCATCGCGGCCCTGATCTCCTCCTCGGTGACCGTGACGATGCGGTCGAGCCGGGCGGCCAGGTGGGCGAGCGTCAGCTCGGACGGCGGCAGGCGCAGCCCGTCGGCGATCGTCCGGTAGGTCCGCTCCTCACCCCACACCACCACCGACCCGGCGGCGAGGGAATCGCGGGCGTCGGCGGCCAGCTCCGGCTCCACGCCGACCACCGTCGCCTCCGGCCGAAGCGCCCGCACCGCCGTCGCCACGCCGGAGGAGAGCCCGCCGCCGCCCACCGGCACCAGCACCACGTCCACGTCGGGCAGGTCCTCGACGATCTCCAACCCGATCGTTCCCTGCCCGGCCACGATGCGCCGGTCGTCGAAGGGCGGCACCAGCACCGCACCGGTCGCCGCCGCGATCCGTTCCGCCTCCGGGACGCGTCGCGGCGGCGGCACGAGCAGCACCTCCACGCCGAGCGCGCGGATCCGGTCGACCTTCGCCGCCGGGGCTCCCTCGGGCACCACGATCCGGCACGGCACGCCGGCCGCCCGGGCCGCGTACGCCAGCGCCAGGCCGTGGTTGCCCGAGGAGTGCGTGACGACGCCGCGCGCCCGCTCCGCCGGGGTCAGCCGCGCGACCGCGTGGGTCGCGCCGCGCAGCTTGAACGAGCCCACCGGTTGCAGGCTCTCCGGCTTGAGCCACAGGTCCGCGTCCCATCCGGTCCGCATGAGTGGCGTACGCAGGACGGTGCCCGCGATGTCCGTGGCAGCGGCCCGGACATCGGCGATCGAGACCAGTTCCATCGCCCCATCCTGCCCGGCTCTGTGGAAGGAAGGGCCCCCTGTTAACGCCTCGCGTTGTACAGGGGGCCCTTCTTAACGGCGCGCGTCCCGTCGCGGCCCGCACGCATCCGCCACCCGAAGAACACGTCGTCGGCCGTTTGGGGTCACCTAGACTGCGCGGGTGGCGGGGGACGGCGACGAGGACCGGGCGGCGGACGTACCCCGGTCGAGCCTGCGGGCGGCGGCGCGCGACCGGCGCGTCTGGGCGATCATCGCGGCGGTCGCGGTGCTGCTGGTGTGCTGCTGCTCCGCAGCCGCCGGCACCATGCTCGCGCTGGCCGGCGGCCTCTTCACCGCGAACTGATCGCACGACCTGATCGCCGCCTGGCGTTAAGAAGGGGCCCTTCCTCTACCGCAGGCGTTAATAAGGGGCCCTTCCTTGCACCGTCGCTTCAGCCGGCGGTCGCCGACCAGACCGGGTCCCGGCCGGTGCGGGCGAGGAGACGGTCGACGTCCGGCAGGTCGGGTGAGGCGGGCACCGGTTCGGCGAAGACGCCCATCTTCCGGGCCTGTGGACCGAGCTGCTCGACCAGGTCGTGCAGGGCGCCGAGCACCTCGGGTGCCGGCTCGTACGGCTGCCCGGTGGCGGCGGCCAGGTCCCAACCGTGCACGGTCAGGTCCAGCAGCGCCATGCCTCCGACGACCGGCTGCGGCATCCCCATCCCCGGTGAGACGCTCTCCAGGGCGGCCGGGTCGGACCAGGCGTCCACGAGACGACCGGTCTCGACCTCGAACCGGTCCCGCCAGCCGTCGACGAGGTGGTCGGGCTTCGCCGCCCACTCGACGGGTCGCTTCGCCGCCAGCCGCTGGAAGTTGACCACCACCTCGTACAGGTGGTTCAGCAGGTCGCGTACCGCGAAGTCCCGGCAGGGCGTCGGCAGGTCGAGCTGGTCGTCGGCGATTCCGCGGACCACCGCGACGGTACGCGGGGCCGCGGCCGCCAGCAGGTGGCTAGTGTGTGTGGCCATAGGGCCAGCGTATGAAGGCGGTCTTGAAGAAATGCGACAGCCACGCGGGGACAACCGGGGCGTCCTCGACCCGGCCCGGCTGCGCCGCCGCGTCCGCTTCCGGCGACATCTGCCCACTCCGGCGCTGCGGCGGCACGTGGAGCACTACTGGCTCCTCGACTGGGACCTGAGCGAACCGTTCACGCAGCACGTCGTACCGCATCCGGCGGTCAACGTGGTCTTCGCGCGCGACGGTGACGGTCCGGTGCGGGCCGAGGTGGCCGGGGTCGGCCTGGAACTCTTCTCGCTCACCCTGACCGGCGTCGGCACGGTGAGCGGGGTGCAGTTCCGGCCGGGCGGCTTCCGGCCGTTCTGGCCGGGGCCCGTGGCCGAGCTGACCGGCCGACGGCTGCCGTTCGCCGCGCTCGCCGACCGCTGGCCGCCGGCCGCCGCCGTGGTCGCCGCCGCGTCGGCCGGGAGCGGCGCGACGCCCGCAGACCCCTGCGACGGTACGGACACCGCGCGCCGCCGTGCCCTGGACGCCCTGCTGACGAGCTGGGCACCGGTTGCGGATCCGGTCGACGACGACGTGGTGGGGCTGGTCGAGGCGATCCGCGCCGATCGGACCGTGCTGCGGGTCGACGACTTCGCCCGCCGGCACGGCGTGTCCACCCGGCGGCTGCAACGCCTCTTCGTGACGCACGTGGGCGTCGGCCCGAAGTGGGTGATCCGCCGGTACCGGCTGCACGAGGCGATCGAGCGGGCCGGCGGCGACCCGCCGGACTGGGCCACACTCGCCGCCGACCTCGGCTACAGCGACCAGGCCCATCTGATCCGTGACTTCACGGCCGCCGTCGGCGTCTCTCCCGCTGCGTACGCCCGCACCGTCGGCTGACGTGTTGGGAAGGGGCCCTTCTACAACGCCAGGCGTTAAGAAGGTGCCCTTCCTTTCCGCTCAGCGGCGGCGGAGGGCGACCACGGCGACGTCGTCCTGGATCTCCGGCGGGGCCAGTTCGACCAGCAGGCGCTCGCAGAACCGGTCCAGGTTCTCGTCGACCCGGGCGGCGACGGCCGCCAGGGCGGACAGTCCGTCGTCGATGGTGGCGTCCCGCCGCTCGATCAGCCCGTCGGTGTAGAAGACCAGCGTCGCTCCGGCGGGCAGC
This sequence comes from Micromonospora sp. BQ11, assembly GCF_052068135.1. NCBI lineage: Bacteria > Bacillati > Actinomycetota > Actinomycetes > Micromonosporales > Micromonosporaceae > Micromonospora > Micromonospora sp. BQ11. The sequence goes on from NZ_JBQHDB010000007.1 coordinate 362,630, forward strand.
ACGAACTCCAGGTCGGGCGGGCGCGGGGCACGGACCCCGAGCAGCGGGGCGGACTGCTGTACGAACTCCACCTTGCCGTCCACGCTGAGCACCGGCGGCAGGTGGCCGGCACTGGCCATCCGCACCCGACCGGTGGGCGGGTGCACCAGCAGGACGCAGATGGTGGCCAGCTCGTTGGGGAGCAGTGTCCGCATCAGCTCGTTCACCCGGTGCAGGATCTCGCCCGGCTGGTGCCCCTCCACCGCGTACGCGCGCACCGCGTGCCGCAGCTCGGCCATGACGGTCGCCGCGTGCAGCGAGTGGCCGGCCACGTCGCCGATCGCCAGCAGCAGGTGCCCGTCGAGCATCACCAGCTCGTAGAAGTCCCCGCCCACCTCGGTCTGGGCGCTGGCCGGCTCGTAGCGCACCGCCAGGTCCAGTCCGACGACGGTGGGGATCTGGCGGGGCAGCAGGCTGCGCTGGAGGGTGACCGCGATCCGGTGCTCCTCGTCGAAGGAGCGCTGCGCCTCCACCGCCGCGGCGACCGCCTGCGCGAGCTGCACCAGCACCGGGTTGCGGTCGGTCTGGGTGCGGGTCGGTACGACCACGTAGAGCGGGGCGCGGTCCTCACGCAGCCGGCCGGCGGCGACGGTCACCGTGTCGTCGGCCGGCCAGTCGACCAGGCCCCAGTCGGCCGGCTGCTCGACGCGTACCGTCGCCCCGATCGGCACCCCGGTGTCGTCGACGATCCACGGGACGATCCTGGCCGGCTGGTCCGGGCCGGCGGTCACACCCGCGATGCAGTCGCCGTCGAAGGTCTCGGCCACCACGGCGGCAGGGCACTTGAAGACCTTCGCGGCCCCTTCGGCCGCGGCCTGCAGCAGCCGGGCGAAGGTCGGTGCCGCGTGCACCGCCACGGTGGTGTCGGCGAGCCCGGTGAGCCGATCGACGAGCAGCTCGGCGCGCTGCCGGGCACGGTAGTAGCGCAGCACCGCCGAGGCGGTGGCCACGAGTTCCTCGGGCTCGATCGGCTCCGCCAGGTACGCGTCCGCGCCCCGGGTCAGCCCCTGCGCCCGGTCCACCACGTCCACCGCGTGCGCCGACACGTGGATGACCGGCATCGCCGGGTGGGCCGACTTGATCCGCTCGCAGACCTCGAACCCGCTGAGGTCGGGCAGCCGGACGTCGAGGACCACCAGGTCGATCGGGTCCACCCCGACCCGGGCCAGCGCCTCGCCGCCGGTCTCCGCCTCCAGCACCGTGTAACCGGCCCGGGAGAGCCAGCTGACCAGCAGGTAGCGCTTGGTACGACTGTCGTCGACCACGAGCACGGTCGCCCGACCGCCGTCCACGGTCAGGCTCCGTCCACGGGCAGGGAGACGGTGAAGGTGCTGCCCCGGCCGGGCTCGCTGGCCAGGTCGAGGCTTCCGCCGAGCAGCGTCACCAGTCGTCGCGCGTACGGCAGGCCGAGGCCGGTGCCGCCGACCCGGGTCTTGCCGGGGACCTGGTAGAACTCCTCGAAGATCCGCTCGTGCAGCTCCGCCGGGATGCCGGGGCCGGTGTCGGAGACGGTGAGCTGCCACCGGTCGCCCCGGCGCTCCGCCCGCAGCCGGACCTCGCCGCGCTCGGTGAACTTCAGCCCGTTGTGCAGCAGGTTGCGCAGCACCTGGGCGAGCAGCACCTCGTCGGTACGCAGGACGGCCGGGGCCGGCGGCTCCTCCACCACCAGCTCCACCTCGGGCCGGGTGGCCAACGCGCGCAGCGTGCCCCGCAACTGCCCGAAGACGGGTCGCAGGTCCACCTCGGCCCAGTCCGGCTCGATCCGCCCGGACTCGGCCTTCGCGAGGTCGAGCAGCTCGTTGACCAGCCCCAGCAGGTCGGCCGCCGAGGAGCGGATCAGCCCCACCTGGCGGGCCTGCTCGGCGGTGAGCGGGTCGGAGGAGGAGTCGGCAAGCAGGCGACCCAGCCCGATGATCGCGGTGACCGGGGCGCGCAGCTCGTGGCTGACGTTGGCGAGGAACCGGCTCTTGGACTCGCTGGCCGCGCGGAGCTGGGCAGACTTCTCGTCCAGCTCGCCGTAGAGGGCGACCACGCCGCGGTTGGTCTCCTCCAGCTCCTCGGTGAGCTGGTTGTAGAGCGCCATGACGCCCCGGTTGGTCTCGGCCAGCTCCTCGTTCAGCACGGCCAGCTCGTCACGCTGGCTGCGTACCTCGTCGAGGGCGGCGATGAGCTGCTGGTTCTGGGCGGTCAGCTCGTCGAGGGCGCTGCCCGGCGCGTTCTCCCCGAGTGCGGTACGCAGCTCGGCGAGACGCTCCGGGGTCAGCGCCTGCGCATTGACCGGGACACGTCGGGACATCCTCACGACCGTATCCCTCTCTCCCACCACCATGTCCAGCCTGTCCACGAGTCGTGCCACCGCCCCGGACCGCGGGTCGTACCGTTCCCTCGGAAGAGGACCGACCGGGGCGAGGTCGACCCGGAGGTGCTGCCGACCGTCGTCGGCGGCGGTCACCGCGAACGTCACGTCCGCCCCGCCGACGGCGTGCAGCAGGTCCCGGGCCACCTCGCTGAGCGCGGTGGCGATGCGGACCTGGTCCTGGTGTTCCAGTCCGACGGCGGCGGCCACCTCGCGGCCGCGCTGCCGGACCAGGAAGATGTCGTGCTCGACCCGCAACGCCATCGTCAGCAGGGACACCGGGGGCGTGGTCACGACGCCGCCCGGGCGACCAGGACGCAGGCGTCGTCCCGGCGGGTGCCGGAGTCGCGCAGCAGGGTCGCGGCCACCACCAGGGGCGACCGGTCGGGCAGGCCCGGGTACTCGTCGAGCCGCCAACGGTCGACCACCCCGTCGCTGTGCATGACGAGGAGGGCGTCCGGCCCGAAGGGGTAGTCGTACTCGCGTACCGACGGCCGCTGGTGCCCGGCGATGCCGGGCAGCGACACCAGGCCCTTGCGGCGGCCCTCGCGGTCGACGACGGCGCCGGAGATGTTGCCGATACCGGCGTAGTGCAGCTGAGCCGTCGCCGGGTCCGGCTCGGCGACGGCGAGCGCCGCGCCGCGGGTGTGCGACATCGCCCGGTGCAGGTGCCCGACCACGGTGGCCGGGGGCCCGGCCGGTGCCCGCCGGAACGCGTCCAGGGCGGCGTCGGTGGCGGCGGCGGCGAGCGAGCCGTGCCCGAGGCCGTCGCAGACCAGCAGCTGTCGCCGGCCCTCGACGGTCCGCCAGGCGTAGCCGTCCCCGCTGACCGTCTCCCCGGTGATCGGCCGGGTCAGCGCGCCGACCCACGGCTGCTCGACGTCGTCCCCCGGCCAGACCTGGACGGCGAGGACGGTGCCCTTCCCCGGCCGGGAGTACCCGTCGAACCAGCTGGCCTGGCGGGTGATCGCCCCGAGGCCGATGCCGAGGGTGCCGGTGGTGGAGTGCCCGTCGCGGGAGGAGACAGTCAGGTCGGCCATCCCCGGGCCCGAGTCGATGGCGACCAGTTCCACCCCGGCCTCCGCCTCGCGGCGTACCGGGCGGAGCAGCAGCACGCCGTCCTCGGCGTGCTTGACCAGGTTGCTGGTGAGTTCGGCGGCGACGATCGCCAGGTCGGCGGTACGGGCGTCGCCGAGCCCGAGCTGGGCGCCGAGCCGCTCGGCGGCCCGGCGGACGGCGCTGGCCGTGCTGCCGGCCTCGACGCGGAACCAGATTCCGCGGTCGGGGACCGGTTCTTCGTTCATCGGGACCACTTGGTGACCGTGATGCGGGTTCCCTCACCCACAGCGGTCCAGATGTCGAACTCGTCGACGAGGCGGCGGGCGCCGCTGAGCCCGAGGCCGAGTCCCCCGCCGGTGGTGTAGCCGTCGGTCAGGGCCAGGTCGAGGTCGGCGATGCCGGGTCCGGAGTCGGCGAAGACGATCCGTACGCCGCGCCGCCGTCCGTTGTCGACGGTGGTCACCTCGACGGTGCCGCCGCCGCCGTACACGAGGGTGTTGCGGGCCAGTTCGCTCGCCGCGGTGACCAGCTTCGTCTGGTCGACGAGGGAGAGCCGGACGGCGACCGCGACGGTACGCACCAGCTGCCGGACCCGCACCACGTCCTCGTCGCTGCGGATCGCCTGCGCCTGCGGCTGGCCCACGTCGACGCCGGCGGTCACGGTGTCGCCGTCTCGGCGTCCGGTTCGTCGTCGAACTCCTCGTGCTCGTCGGCGCGGGCCGCCGCGATGAGCTCCATGCCCCGCTCGACGTTCAGTGCGGTACGGATGCCGTTGAGCGACAGGCCCAGCTCGACCAGCGTGATGGCGACGGCGGGGCGCATGCCGACGACCACCGTCTCGGCGTCCAGCACCTTGGAGATGGACGCGATGGTGGAGAGCATCCGGCCGACGAACGAGTCGACGATGTCCAGGGCGGTGATGTCGATGATGACGCCGTGACAGCCGGTGTCGACGATCCGCTCGGCCAGGTCCTCCTGGAGCTGGAGAGCGGTCTGGTCGGACATGTCGACCTGGATGGAGACGAGCAGGATGTCGCCGATCTTGAGGATCGGCACCCGGTCCATCAGCGCTCCCGGCGCGTCTGGCGGCGGGCGGTCTCCACGCCGGTGAGGCGCAGCACGTGCCGCAGGGCGTCGGCGAGGCTGGCCTTGGTGGCGATGTCACCGAACTCGATGCCCAGGGCCACGATCGTCTGCGCGATCTGTGGCCGGATGCCGGAGATGATGCAGTCGGCACCCATCAGCCGGGCGGCCACGACGGTCTTGAGGATGTGCTGGGCGACCTGGGTGTCGACCGCCGGCACACCGGTGATGTCGATGATCGCGTACGGGGAGCTGGTGTCGACGAGGGTCTGCAGCAGCCGCTCCATCACGACCTGGGCGCGGGCCGAGTCGAGGGTCCCGACGAGGGGGACGGCGACCACGCCCTCCCAGAGCTTCACGACCGGGGTGGAGAGTTCGAGGAGCTGCTCCGCCTGGTCGGCGATGAGGCTCTCCCGGGTCCGCACGTAGGTCTCGAAGGTGAACAGGCCCATCTGGTCGACGAGGCGGGAGTAGGCGACGTAGTCGCGCAGGGTGCCCGCCCCGCTGTCCGCCTCCATCACCTCCAGCAGCACGTCCTTGAGGGCGAAGACGCTGGTGGCGGTCTCGGTGGCGGAGAAGCCCTGCCGGGCGCGGCCGCGGGACAGGTCGGCGAGGACGGCACGCAGCTCTGCGGCGTTCTCGGCGTCGAGGTGCAGCAGGCCCTGCTCGGCGGTGGCGACCATGCCGCGGTGCAGGTCCTCCACCTGGCGGCGGAGTTCCGCCTGGCTGAGACGCCCGCGCAGGGACGCCCCGGCGATCTCGGTCCACCGGGAAACGACCCGGTCCGTGTGGCTGGTCAGCAAGGCCGCCAGTCGACCGCTCTCATCGGCGCTCAGCGCCATGTCAGACCCCCTCGACCTGGAACCGGGCGGACTCTATCACCGGGTGCCCGAGAACTACTTGCCACGTGGCAAAGGAATGATGACGCCCACCGGATCCCACCTCCCGTTCTGCGTACCACCCCCATCGTGGGATACCGTTTCACCGATAACTTGGAGGTCTGGCGAATGTCCTTGACGGTGCACACGGAACAGCGCGGCGACGTCGTCGTCGTGTCGGTCGCAGGCGAGCTGGACATGGCGACCGCACCGCAGTTGCAGGACCAGATCACCGACCTGCTGGACAAGGGTCGGAGCCGACTGGTCTTCGACCTGGCGGACGTGTCGTTCTGCGACTCGACCGGCCTCTCCGTCTTCGTTCGCGCCAAGAACAGCTGCGACGAGGCCGGGGGTGTGGTGCGGCTGGCCGCGCCGCAGCGTGGAGTGCTGCGCATCCTGGAGGTCAGTGGCCTGGTCGAGGTGCTGCACACCTATCCGACGGTCGAGCAGGCCGTCGCGGGCGAACCCACGCCGGCCTCGTCCTGATCCGTCCTCTCACCGCCCGTCCTCGATGTACCGGGGACGGGCGATGACCATTCCCGCTCCGGTCTGCACCGCCAGGGCCGCCAGCAGGAACCCGATCGGCGCGGTCCAGCCCCCGGTCGCCTCGTAGAGCACGCCGACCAGCAGCGGCCCGAGGGCCGCGATGACGTACCCGGTGCTCTGCGCGAACGCCGACAGCGCCACCGTCCCGTCCGCCGTGCGGGCGCGCAGTCCGATGGTGGTGAGGATCAGCGGGAACGCACCCTGTCCGATCGCCAGCAGGGCCACCCAGAGCAGCGCGCCGTCGTGTGGCGCCAGCGCCAGGCCCAGGTAGGCGAGGCTGGAGGCGGTGGTGAGCCCGAACACCAGCGGACGCAGCGTGCGCAGTCGGCCGGCCAGCGTCGGCATGAGCAGCGCGATCGGCACGCCGAGCGCGGTCACCCCGGCGAGCAGCAGACCGGCCGTCTCGGGTCGGTAGCCGGCGTCCCGGAAGAGCTGGGCCAGCCAGCCCATGATCGCGTACCCGCTGAGCGACTGCGCGCCGAAGTACACCGCCATGGCCCAGCCGAGCCGGGTGCGCCCGGGTCGGATCCGCACCCGGGGAGCGGCGGCGGCCGTCCGGGTCGCCCGCCGCGCCGCGGCCCGGGCCCGGAGCGCCAGCGGCACCCACGGGAGTACGGCCACCGCGGCGAGCCCGGCCCAGACCCCGAGCCCGGCCCGCCAGGACCCGAAGGCATGGGCGATGGGCACCGCCGAGGCGGCGGCCGCCGTCGTGCCCACGGTCAACGCCATCGTGTACGCCCCGGTGACGAGCCCGGTGCGGTGCGGGAAGTGCTGCTTGACCAGCATCGGCAGCAGGATGTTTGCCACCGCGATACCGGCGAGCGCCAGCGCGCTGGTGAGCACGAAGACGAGCGGGGAGTCGGTGAGGACCCGCAGCACCTGACCGACGGCCAGGGCGAACATGGCGACCACCAGCACCCGGGCCGGCGCGTACCGGCGGACCAGCCACGGGGTGAGCGCGCCCAGCCCGGCGAACGCGATGGTCGGCAGGGTGGTGACGAAGCCGGCCATCGTCGCGGACAGCCCCAGCCCACCCCGCACCTCGTCGAGAAGGGCACCAAGGCTGGTGACAGCGGCCCGCAGGTTCACCGCGACCAGCAACATCCCCACCAACACGAGCGCCCCCGCGCCCGCCCCCGCACCCGCAGTTTCACGGAAAGAGTGGCCATCGGTGCCTCCGTGGCCACTCTTTCCGTGAAACTGCGCGGTTCGCCCGGAGGGGGTGGGGGTGGGGGGTGGCGGGGTCATGAGGTCGAACCTACAATCATGGGATGAATTTCCGGCAGGGGTTGTAACCAGTGCCACCGACCACTGATTCCGCGCCCGTACCTCCGCGCGGGCAGCGGGTGCGGGAGACGACCGCCCAGCTCCGGGAGCGGATTCTCGGCGGCGAGTGGCCGGTCGGCGGGCGTATCCCCACCGAACCGCAACTGGTCGCCGCCCTCGGGGTGGGCCGCAACACCGTCCGCGAGGCGGTCCGCGCACTGGTGCACGCCGGGGTGCTGGAGTGCCGGCAGGGCTCCGGGACGTACGTGGTGTCGACCGACGAACTGGCCCCCGTGGTGGCCCGTCGGCTCACCGACGACCGGATGACCGAGGTCGTCGAGGTGCGGCGCGCCTTCGAGGTGGAGGCCGCCCGGCTGGCCGCGCTGCGGCGTACGCCCGAGGACCTGGCGGCGCTCGACGCGGCGCTCGCCGACCGGGAGGCCGCGTGGCGCGGTGGCCGGGTCGACGAGTTCGTCGAGGCCGACGCCGCGCTGCACACGGCGGTGGTCGCCGCCGCGCACAACGGCATGCTCGCCGAGCTGTACGCCTCCGTCGGCACCGCCCTGCGCAGCACCGTGGCGCAGGCGATGGGCGGTGCGTTGGAGCCCGAGCGCCACGTCGACCACTCCCGGCTGGTGGACGCGATCCGTGCCGGCGACCCGGAGCGCGCGGCAATCGAGGCCGGCGCTTTTCTGGAGCCCCCTTCCGGGGCATAGGTTGTGCCGGACACAGAACCGGACACCTCGGGAGTACGGATGCTCAAGGGCTTCAAAGACTTCATCTTGCGCGGGAATGTCGTCGACCTCGCGGTCGGTATCGTCATCGGCGCCGCGTTCACCGGCCTGGTCACGGCCTTCACCAACTCGTTCCTGAAGCCGATCATCAAGCTCATCGGGGGCGGCGCAGGGGACTTCGCCGGCGCCTGGAAGGTCAGCGAGGACAACTTCATCACCTGGGCGGAGTTCGTCAACGCGCTGATCACGTTCCTGCTGACCGCCGCGGTGCTGTACTTCCTCGTGGTCTTCCCCATGAACAAGCTCGCCGAGCGTCGGCACCGGGGCGAGGAACCGCCGCCGAAGGCGCCGAGCGAAGAGGTCAAGCTGCTCACCGAGATCCGGGACGCGCTCGTCGCCGCCGGCCACTCCACCCCCGGTCAGCAGCGCGGCGCTCTGGACGACGTACTCGGCCGGCGGCAGGAACCGCCCACGAAGTACTGAACCCGGCACACGCACATCGGCCCTCGCGGGAATCCCGCGGGGGCCGCACCTTTTCGTACGCGTGTTCGATAGAGTCCCCGCCATGGAGCAGCGAAAGCACTGGTGGAACGGGAAATGGGGACGACTGGCGCGGCGGGACGTGTTCCTCCGCACCGACGCCGACCGGTGGTACGTCGAGCAGCGGGCGGGCGGCTCGGAGGGCGTCTCCCAGTTCTACGAGTACGACAGTGCGGACGAGGCCGAGGAGACGATCCGGGCGTTGCTCCAGGGCACCGACACGTGGCGCGAGCTGTCTCCGCGCCCGCCGTCCGGCTGGTCGAACCCCTCTGGCGTTTAGGGACGCGGCGGGTCGGGAACCGCGATCGCATGAGCCAGCAGGACACCGCCGTATCCCGGGTGACCACCGGCATGCCCGTGACGGACTCGACCGGCGTCGGGATCGGCACGGTGGATCTCGTGCAGCGGGGTGACCCGAACGCGGTGACCGTGCAGGCGCCGGCCGCCGACCCGGGCAGTAGCCTGGACGAGCTGATCGAGTCGACCGCCGTGGGGGAACCGGACGTACCCGCCGACCTGGCGGCCCGGCTGCTGCACGGCGGCTACCTGAAGGTCTCCACCGAGCTGGTGCCCACCGGCGCGGTCTACGTGCCGGCCGACCGGATCGCCGTCGTGGACGGTAACCAGGTCCACCTCGACGTTCCCCTCGACAAACTCCCCGCCGAGGAGTGACGGCTTCACGATCACGCTAAGTCGCGGAAGTAGTGGCCTCCGCGCGCCGGGAGGCCACTACTTCCCTGTTCGAGCGTGATCTTCGACAGCCGCCCGCGCGGGCGGCGCGTCGGGCGGTGCGGGCGGGGTGGCGCGGCGGCGGAGGAGCAGGAGCAGCAGCCCGCCGGCGACCAGGCCCCAGAAGGCCCCGCCGATGCCGAGCAGGCTCACCCCGGAGGCGGTGACCACGAAGGTCACCACGGCGGCCTCGCGGGCGTCGGGCTCGGCGAGCGCGGCGGTGAGCGCGGTCGCCAACGCGCCGAGCAGGGCCAGTCCGGCGACCGCCTCGATCAGTACGGGTGGGGCGAGCGCGACCAGCGCGGTGGCCGCCCCGGCGCCGAAGCCGAGCAGGGCGAGCCCGAGTCCGGCGGTGACCGAGGCGATCCAGCGGCGGTCGGGGTCCGGGTGGGCGTCCGGCCCGGCGGCCAGCGCGGCGGTGATCGCGGCCAGGTTGACCGCGTGGCCGCCGGCGGGCGCGGCGAGCACGCTGGCCAGTCCGGTGGCCCGCAGCGCGGCACCGAACGGCGGCCGGTAGCCGTAGCCGACCAGCACCGCCATCCCCGGCACGTTCTGCGCGGCCATGGTGACCAGGAACAGCGGCAGTGCCAGACCGACCAGCGCGGACGCCTCCCACGCCGGTGTGGTGAGGGCGAACGCCGGCCGCAGGCCCACGTCGCGGAGGGCTCCGGCGGGGGTGGTCGCCGCGATGGCCACCACCGCGACGGCGAGCGCGCCCGGCACCGCCCACCGCCGCGCGAACCGGTACAGCAGCAGCCAGGCGACCACCACCGGCGCGGCCAGCCGGGGCACGTCGACGAGGGCCCGGACCGGCGCGGTGCACAGCGGCAGCAGGACACCGGCGAGCATCGCCCCGGCGATGGGCTTCGGGATGGCGGCGACCGCCCGGCCGAGTGGCGGTACCAGCCCGGCGGCGACGATCAGCAGGCCGGCGACGAGGAACGCCCCGACGGCGACGGGCCACCCGCCGGGTACCGCGCCGGTGGCGACGAGCAGCGCCGCACCGGGGGTGGACCAGGCGACGCTCATCGGCAGCCGGTGTCGCAGGCCCAGCCAGACGGCCGAGGCGCCGGACGCCACGCAGAGCGCGAGCAGTCCGGAGGCCGCCTGCGCGTCGGTGGCGCCGACGGCCCGCAGGCCGGCGAGCACGACGGTGAAGGAACTCGCGAAGCCGACCAGCGCCGTGACCGCGCCGGCCAGCAACGGTTGGGTACGCCCGGCCATCCTGTCTCCCCCGGTCCACGTCACCGTTCCGTTCCGTTTACGGAACGGTGGTCGTGTAGCACGATAGCGGTGTGCCGCAGCCGTCACCAGGTCGTCGTACCGATGCCTCCGAGTCGTCGCCGCGCGGGCCCGGCGCGGTCGGGCGGCGGGTGCGCGCCCTGCGCGAGGACCGCGGCCTGTCGCTGTCCGCGCTGGCGCGGCGCGCCGGCGTCGGCAAGGCCACCCTTTCGGGCCTGGAGAACGGCACCCGCAACCCGACGCTGGAGACGCTCTACGCGATCACCGCGCAGCTCGGCGTGCCGCTGGCCGCCGTGCTCTCCGGCCCGTCCGAGGAGCCGACGGTACGCGGCGCGGCGGTCCACGCCACGCTGCTGGAGGTCTTCGAGGACGCCGACGCCACGTACGAGCTGTACCGGATGCTGGTCACACCGGGCCCGGGACAGCTCTCCCCGGCACATCAACCCGGCGTCACCGAACATGTCACCGTGTTCGCCGGCGTGCTGCGGGCCGGTCCGGTCGACGCGCCACTGACCGCCGCCGCGGGTGAGCACCTGCGGTGGGCCTCGGACGTGCCGCACCGGTACGCCGCCGTCGGCGACGGTGACGTTCACGCCAGCCTGCTCATCCGCTACCCACGGTGACATCCCTCCCCCGTCGGGCACAGTGGACGGCAATGTTCGGCAACCTCGTCGGTGGTGTGAAGAGACGCGGGCGGGGTGTTCTTGGCAAGCTTGTCCCCATGACGCTCATCCTCCGCTCGGCCATCCTCAACGACATCGGCCTGGTCCGGACAAACAACGAGGATTCCGCCCTCGCCGGTGACCGCCTCGTCGCGGTCGCGGACGGCATGGGCGGGCTGCCCGCAGGCGAGGTGGCCAGCGAGATCGTCATCCGCATCCTGGACGAGCTGACCCCACCGACCGCCGCCGACGAGGCCGCCGACGCGCTGCGCGCGGTGGTCAGCACCGCCAACCAGCGCATCTCTGCCGCCATCACCGTCGACCCCGCCCGCGAGGGCATGGGTACGACGCTGACCGCGGCCCTCCTCGCCGGAGACACGCTGGTGCTGGCCCAGGTCGGTGACTCACGCTGCTACCTGCTGCGGGACGGGGACCTGACCCAGCTCACCCGGGACGACACCTTCGTCCAGGCGCTGGTCGACCAGGGCGCGCTGTCACCGGAGCAGGCGCGGCACCACCCGCAGCGATCCCTGGTGACCCGGGCGGTGCAGGGCGTCGACGCGCCGCCCGCGGTCGGGGTGCTCACCGTCGTGGCCGGGGACCGAATCCTGCTGTGCAGCGACGGGCTGTCCGACTACGTCGAGCACGACGCGATCGGGCAGACGCTGGCCCACTACGGCGACCGGCAGCTCTGCGGCGAGCAGTTGGTCAAGCTCGCCCACCAGGCCGGTGCGCCGGACAACGTCACCGTGGTGGTCTCAGACGTCACCGAGGTCTGATCCGACCGGCCGGCGGCCCCAACCCGGTTGCGGCCGACGCCGGGCCGGGTTGGGATGAACGGATGACCATCCGCCGGGTGCACGCCGAGGAACGCCTCACCACCAGCTTCCCACTCCAGGCGTACGCCTTCGAGTCGTCGCCGATCACCGCGACCCGGGCGGACGAGTTCCGTGCGTACCTGCCCTACAACGAGTGCAACCGGACCCTTGTCGTCGAGGAGGGCGGTGAGACACGGGCCGCCGCGTCGGCGATCCCGATGCGGCAGAACCTCCGGGGTCGGGTGCAGACCATGGCGGGCGTCGCCGGTGTCGCCACGCACCCCCTCGCCCGCCGGCAGGGGCACGTCCGTACCCTGCTGCGGCAGCTCCTCGACGAGATGCGCGACGAGGGCCACCCGCTGACCGCGCTGTGGCCGTTCCGGCCGTCGTTCTACGAGCGCTTCGGCTACGTCGGGCTGCCCATGGCGCGTACCGCCACGTTCGCAGTCGCGGACCTGGCCCCGCTGCTCCGGGCCGAGCTGCCCGGCGAGGTGGTGTGGGAGCGCATCGGCACCGGCTACCCGACCTGGCGCGGGTTCACCGAGCGCTGCCTGCGCGAGCGGCACGGCTTCGCGATCTTCCCCGACTACCGGGCGGTGGCCCTGCGCGACCGCGACGAGCGCTGGCTGCTGACCGCGCGTGCCGGCGGGACGGTGACCGGGGCCGTGACGTACCGGATCGACGACCACGGCGGCACACTGATCGCCGACGACCTGCTGGTCACCGACCCGTACGCGCGGACGCTGCTGTTGCAGTTCCTCGCCCGCCACATCGACCAGGTCGCCACGGTACGGGTGCGGCTCCCGGTCGACGAGTTGCCGGAGCTGTGGCTCACCGACCTCGACGTGCAGGTGGAGGCCCGGGTCGCCCGCCCCGGCTCCTCGGCGCCCATGGCCCGGCTGCTCTCGATGGACGCGCTGGCCGGCCTGCCCGTCGGCCCCGGCCGGGTGCGCGTGGAGCTGACCGGCGACCGCTGGCTCGCCGGCTCGTACCTGTTGGACGGCACCACCGGAACGCTGGACCTGACGACCGGGCCGGCCGCCACCGCCGGTGCCCCGCCGGCCGCCACGCTGACCGCCGCCGGGCTCTCCGCCCTGGCGTACGGGGTGCTCGACCCGGTGGAGGTGTCCCTGCGCGGGCTGGGCGACCTGCCGGTGGAGGCGGGGGCGGAGCTGCGGAAACTCTTCCCGCGCCAGCTGCCGTACCTGTTCGCCGACTTCTGAGACCGGCTGCCACCTTAGAAACGTCTTAACTGTCCGGTCCCCGGTCGGTCCCGACCCCTACCATCACGGGGTGCATCTGAAGTCCGCCGCCGTCCTGGCCGCCCTCACCGTCGCCGTCGCCGCACTGCCCGCCTGTGGATCGTCCGAGCCTCCCACGGCGGCCCCGGTCGCCGACACGTCCACGGTGTCCGTCGCGCCGTCCGCCCCCGGTGCGGCGCTCGCTCCGGCAGCCCGCTCCGGTCTCGGCGGCCCCGGCCGCAGCGCCAGCCCGAAGCCCTCCGCGGCCCCGGCCGGCGCCGCCCCGAAGGCCGGCAACCCGAACGGCGGCACCAGCGTGCCGGCCGACGCCCGCGCGGTGGACACCTCGAAGCCGACCCGCACCATCGGCACCGGCACCCCGGCGAGCTGCACCTCCGCTGCGGTCGTCAAGGCCGTCGCGGCCGGCGGTATCATCACGTTCAACTGTGGACCGGCGCCGGTCACCATCAAGATGACCGCCACCGCCAAGGTCCGCAACGCCAACGGCCCGAAGGTCGTGCTGGACGGCGGCGGCAAGGTCACGTTGAGCGGCCAGGGGCAGCGCCGGATCCTCTACATGAACACCTGCGACGGCGCGCAGGGCTGGACCACCTCGCACTGCCAGAACCAGGACCACCCGCAGCTCACCGTGCAGAACCTCACGTTCGTCGAGGGCAACTCGACCGGCGACGAGAGCGAGGGCGGCGGCGGTGGCGCGATCTTCGTACGCGGTGGCCGGTTCAAGATCGTCAACTCGACGTTCCTCCGCAACCGCTGCGACCGTACCGGCCCCGACCTGGGTGGCGCGGCCGTCCGGGTGCTGAGCCAGTACGAGAACAAGCCGGTGTACGTCGTGAACAGCACCTTCACCGGCGGCTCCTGCTCCAACGGCGGCGCGTTGAGCAGCATCGGCGTCTCCTGGGTGGTGCTGAACAGCGTCCTGCGCGACAACGAGGCGATCGGCACCGGCGCCAACCCGGCGAAGGCCGGCACGCCGGGCGGCGGCAGCGGCGGCGCGATCTACTGCGACGGCAACGAGTTCACCGTGCGGCTCGCCGGCACGATCATCGAGAACAACAAGGCCAACGAGGGCGGCGGCGCGGTCTTCTTCGTCAGCAACAACCGCACCGGGACGATGACGATCGAGAAGTCCACGCTCCGGCGCAACCCGAGCGGGCAGTTCGAGACCCAGGGCTACCCCGGCATCTTCTTCCTCGGCGCCCGCAACCCCACCGTCTCCGGCTCGACGCTGCGCTGACCTCAGTAGGGGTTGCCGTGGCCCGGGAACGGCGTGGTCACCCGCAGGCCGCCGGCCATCGGCGGGGTCCGGGTGTCGGCACCGTGCGCCATGCCGGCGAACAGCTCCTTCAGCGCGGCCAGGGCGTCGACGCGCGGCTGCCAACCCAGCTCGGTCTCGGCCCGCTCGCTGGACATCAGCGGCGCGTTCAGGGCCAGCTGCACCCAGCCCGCGTCGATCGGCTGCAACCGGGCGTACCAGGTCAGCGCGGCGGCGGTCCGGAGCACCGGGCCGGCCACCGGCACCGTCCACCCGTGGAAGTGCCGGGCCACCAGCTCCGGGGTCAGCACCGGGTCCGCCGCCAGGTTGAAGGCACCGCGCGCATCACCCAGGACCGCCCGGGCGTACGCGTCGGCGACGTCGTCGGTGTGCACCGCCTGCATGCGCAGCCGCCGGTTGGTCGGTACCAGCGGGATCCGGCCGAAGCGGAGCAGCCGCACCGGCACGAACGGGCCGAGGAAGTACCGGGTGATCTCGGTGGCCGCCGCCCGCTGGAAGTTCAGACCGGGACGCATCCGCACCACCCGCAACTCCGGGTGCTCCCGTTCGGCGAGGTCGAGCATCGCCTCCACCTCGGCCTTGTCCCGGCTGTACGACGAGCCGGGCACCCCGGTCGCCGGCCACCGCTCGCTCACCGGGTGGTCCTTCGGGCCGGGGGCGTACGTGCCGACCGACGACGCGTACACCAGGGCCGGCACCTTCGCCCGAACCACCGCGTCGACCACCGCGCGGCTGCCGCCGACGTTGGTCCGGTGCAGCACGCGCTGGTCGTGGCTGGGCTGGATCTGCCAGGCCAGGTGCACGACCGCGTCGGCCCCGGCGAAGACCTCGGTGAGCTGGTCGGCCGCCCCGGGCTTCCCGATGTCGCAGGAGTGCCACTCCACCTGGTCGTACGGCTCACCGGCGTCCGGGCCGGGCAGCCGCCGCGCCACCCCGGCCAGGTCGACGCCCTGTTCCCGGCGCAGCCGCCGCAACAGGGCGGTACCGGCGTTGCCGCTCGCTCCCACGACCACGATCCGCATGCCCGACCCGTACCCGGTCAGCCGTCCTCCAATCCCGCCGTCAGGGGCGGGGTGCGTTCCGGACCCAGCGCTTCTCGCCCGGACGCCGGCCGCTGGTGGCGGCCAGGCAGCGGGGACAGATCCAGCCCACCGGGTCGGCCTCGGTGAGCACGTCGGTGCCCGTGTAGTCGAACCGCACGTGGGGAAAGCGGCGCAGCCGGGTACGGCTCAGCGGCAGCCCGCAGACGGTCTGGTTCTGCCCGGGCAACCAGGCGTGCACCTCGCCGCCCGGTTCGCGTACGCCGTCGGGCCCGGTCTCCTCGCTCGACGCCGCCACGGCCGGGGTGCTGCTCATCCTCATGCCCGCACGGTTCCCCGAGCCGGCGCGGCCATGCCTGCCGCCCCTTACCGCTCGGAGATGCGCCAGGTCCGCGTCGCCGGGTCCCAGGCCACCCTGGCGCCGGGCCGGTCAGCCTTGTCGACGATCTGCTCCAGGTCACCGAGCGCGCGCAGCGCCTCGTCGGTCGCATCGGTACGGATATGCAGCTTGAGACCGCTGCGACCGGGGTCCTCGATGACGAGCAGGCTGCTCGACTGCTCCTGTGCGGCGCGCCGACGCCCGCGCGAGGCGACCAGCCGCCGCAGCAACCCGCGCACACCGTCGTAGGTGTCCTCGGCGGCCCGCGCGAGAAGCGCCTGGAGGAAGGGCACGACGCCTGCGGTGATCACCACGGCGGCGGCCACTGTCAGCTCACTACCAGGGGCGTTACGAACAGGTTCCGGTGGCGACGGCGGGAGCGGTCGGAGCTGGGCCTGCTGTCGACGTTCGCGATCGGCGTCCTCCGTCCGGCCGCGACGCTCCAGGAAGGCGAGCAGGTCCGCTTCACCGAGTGGGTTGGCCCGCAGCCACCGCTCGGCCTCCTCGTGCCGCTCCCCGCGTTCGAGGAGAAGACCCAGCCGTACCGTGGCGAACTCCGCTCCGGCCCTGACCGCCTGGAGGTAGCGCTCCTCGGCGGCGGCCGGATCACCACAGCGGTCCTCGAAATCACCCAGCGACGCCAGCGCGTGGCCGTCCCCGGTCGCGGCGGCCCGCTCGTACCACGGACGCGCCTCCGCCACCCGACCCTGCTCGACGAGTTCCCGGCCGAGCTGCTGCCAGTCGAAGGCCGGCGTGTAGGAGAGCCGGTCGTACCAGCGCTCGGCCTCGTCGTGGCGACCCCCCATCGCCAGCTGCTGGGCGAGCTGGAGAATCGCCGACGGGTCTCCCGCCTCGGCCTTCCTCGGCATCATCCGCCGATAGCAGGCTTCGGCCTCGGCTCGCCGTCCCTGCCGGACGTAGAAGCCCCACAGTCGCTCACACGCCTGGAGATCATCGCTGTCGGCCGCCCGCGTGAGCCACCGCTCTTCCTCATTGGTCTGCCCGCGTTGCGCGGCGAACTGGGCGCTGAGCAGCAGGGCCCTCAGGTGACCCGACTCGGCCGCCCGCCGCAGCCAGGCCGCACCCTCGTCGATGCGTACGCGGTACGACGGCGGCATCCCCAGCTCCTGCGCCACTGTGTAGTCGGCGACGAGAAGGTCGCCCAGGTCCGCCATCGCGTCCAGGTCACCGCTTCTGGCGGCTGTGCGCAGTGCCGGCTCGTCACTCATCCAGACTCCTCGCTCCGCCTCGCGGTCGTCTTAGTATCCGGGGCTGTGTCACGCGAGAACAGTCGGCTTGTCGTCAGCCCCTGCCGTGCCGGCGCTGGCTTCGCGTCCGGTCCTGGAGCCTTGCCCGGTGGGCGTTCTGCTTGTCCGACGCATGGTCGACGGGCGGTGAGTGGGGCTGCGGGGGTGGGCCTCAGCGACGCCGTGGCTCGGAAGCCGTTCAGGTACCCTGAGCAGCGCGGGCCGCTAGCTCAATGGCAGAGCTGTGGACTTTTAATCCATAGGTTCAGGGTTCGAGTCCCTGGCGGCCCACTCTTCCGCAGGTCAACGAGCCCTTCACGGGTCTCTCGTCTTGGTGCGCGTGGCCGCCGTTGCGGTGCAGAAGTCCGTGACCAGCTCCAGTTCCACGCCCCCGACGCACGCGGCACCCGCGGTCCCGGCCGATCCGATGGCACGCCTGACAGGCGTGATCGATCCCGTTCGGTCAGCCGCGAAGGTAGGTGAGAACGGCCGACACCCGGCGGTCCGAGTGCGGGTCGAGCGGGAGCTTGGCGAAGATGTTGCCGATGTGCTTGCGCACCGCGGCCTCGCTGACGAACAGCTTGCCGGCAATCGCGTGGTTGGTGTGGCCTTCGGCCATGAGCGCCAGCACCTCCCGTTCGCGTTCGGTGAGGCCGGCGAGCGGACCGTCGGTCTGCCGGCGGACGACGAGCTGGCGGACGACCTCGGCGTCGATGACCGTGCCGCCCGCGGCGACACGGTCGACGCTGTCGAGGAAGTCGCGTACGTGACCGACCCGGTCCTTG
Organism: Micromonospora sp. BQ11; assembly: GCF_052068135.1. NCBI lineage: Bacteria > Bacillati > Actinomycetota > Actinomycetes > Micromonosporales > Micromonosporaceae > Micromonospora > Micromonospora sp. BQ11. The sequence goes on from NZ_JBQHDB010000007.1 coordinate 380,571, forward strand.
AGCAGATAGCCGATGCCGCCGCCGGGGGCGGAGTCGAGCAGCTCGCCGACGTAGGCGTCGGCGACATAGGCGGACAGCAGCAGGATCGCGATGCCGGGATGGGCGGCTCGGATGGTGGCCGCCGCGCGCAGGCCCTCGTCGGTGTGGGTGGGTGGCATGCGAATGTCGGTGACGACGAGGTCGGGGCGGCAGTTGGCCGCGTACGTGAGCAGGGCCTGCGCGTCTGCGACGGCCGCGACGATGTCGTGGCCAGCGCGTTCGAGGATTCGCACCAACCCTTCGCGGAGCAGGGCCGCGTCCTCGGCGACCACGATGCGCAGTGCCTTCGGCTGCGGCGTCAGTGGATTGGGCACGTCATCCTCACCTGGGTCGGGCCGCCGGCGGGGCTGGTGATGTGCAGGTCGCCGTCGAGGGCGTCGAGCCGGGCGCGCAGTCCGGCGAGGCCGGTGCCGGCCTGCGGGTCAGCGCCGCCGACGCCGTCGTCGACCACCGAGACGATCAGTGCGTGGTCCTCGGTCCACGCGTGCACCTGTGCCGATCGGGCCCGGGCGTGGCGGGCGACGTTGGTGAGGTTTTCGCTGACGAAGAAGTAGGCCGCGGCCTCGACGGCCGGGGGGAGCCGGCCGTCGAGGGCGAGATCGAGGTGGACCGGGACCGGTGACCGACCGGCGATCTCGTGCACGGCCGCGGCGAGACCATGGTCGGTCAGTACCTGGGGGTGGATGCCCCGGATCGTGGTGCGCAGGTCGGCGAGGGCCTGCTCGGCCTGCTGATGGGCCTCGCGCACGAGGTCGAGGCCGGGGCCGTCGGTCAGGTCCAGTTCGGCGCTGCCCAGTGTCATGGTCAGCGCGACGAGGCGCTGTTGGACGCCGTCGTGGAGATCGCGCTCGATCCGGCGGCGTTCGGTTTCGAACGCGTCGACCAGCCCGCTTCGGGAGCGGCGCAGCTGCTGGACCGCTTCGGCCAGTTGGGCTTCGGGCGGGTCCAGCAGGTGCCGCACCAGGGCCGCCTGGCCGCAGGCCAGCGCGGTGACCGCGTACGCCAGCAGGACGAGTGTGAGGATGCCGGCGGGCACCGCCAACCACGCCTCACCGGTGTTGTCCACCCGCCACCCGGCGATTTCGACCATGTCGTGACGGACCAGCACAGGAGCGAGGATCAGCATGACCGAAGCCGTCAGCAGCACCACCACCGCGGCGTCCACGAGCCAGAACAGCGTCACCAGCAGGACCGTGACGCCCGCCTCCGGCCAGGCCACGCGGCCATGTTCCGGATCGCGCGGCGCAGGTAACCGGCTCACCGGCCGCCCGGGAAAGATCA
>NZ_JBQHDB010000008.1:0-306595 GCF_052068135.1 Micromonospora sp. BQ11
GGATCGCCACCCGCGGCTACATCTCCTGACACACCCGCAAGAACAGGGCCGGCCCCCACCCGGGGGCCGGCCCTTCCGCGTACGCGGAAGGTCAGGTGTCGGGGTCGCGTCGCTGCCGGAGCCGTTCGTCGAGCCGTCCCAGCTCGTAGATGTCGTTGAGGCCGGTGGGTAGCCGGGTCACGTTCTCCGGGGTGGGGTCGTCGTCCGGCTGAGGCACGCCAGAAGAGGGCCCGGTCGGACCGCCGGCCCCGGTCGGCGTGACCGCCGGGGTCGGCACGGCCCGGCGTCGCCGCCACAGCACGACCAGCGCGCCCACCGCGAGGACGCCCGTCCCGGCCGCGTACGCCATCTGCCGGTCCCCGCCCCGATCAGAGCCGGCCGGCGGCGCGGCACGGCTGTCCGGGGTACCGGCCGTGGCGACCGGCCGGGCCGGTACGGCGGCTCCACGGCGGACCGCGTCCGTGGCGACGGAGGAAGGCCCACCGGTCGCGCCCGGCGTCGGGCGGGCCGGGCCGGGCAGTGGGGGCGACGGGTCCGACGGGTTCGCGGCCGGGGATCTGACCGACGGGGTCGGCGAGGGTGCCGGGGTGTCGTCGGCGCCGGTGGGCAGCAGGTCGTCGACCAGGTCTCCGACGCCTCCGAGGAGGTCACCGACCGGGCCGGTGGAGCCGGTCGGCGTCGGGGCGGGAGCGAACGCCAGGAGAAGGGCGAGCACGGCGGCGGCGGGCATGAATCACCTCGGAGGAGATCTATGTCCGGGCACCGTACCGCAGACCGGTGATGGTGTGGTGACGGCGTGCCACGCCCCGGTCGTCCGGAGGGCCGGACGACCGGGGCGCGCGTACGCCACCGGTTGCGGTCGACGTCAGAGCGGCAGGCCGCCGACCTGGGTGTTGATCCAGGACCGGATCGACGGCAGGTCACCGTAGATGGACGGTCCGGTGGCGCACGTCGAGTTGTTGTTGCCGGCGCGGCTGGTCGCGCCGATCAGGTTCCACACCCCGTTGATCATGCGTACCTGCGGACCGCCGGAGTCGCCGTAGCAGGCGCCGGAGTTCCCACCGGTGTTGTTGGTGCAGATCTCGTACGTGCCGTTGATGCCGATGCAGCGGCTGTCCGACACGATCGACGTGTCCAGCTCGTGGGCGACGGTCGGCGCGGAGCCGCAGCCCCGGTTCGGGCAGGTCAGGCCCCAGCCGATGATCCTGGTGGCGGTACCGACCGCGCCGGAGGTGGTCGGGATCGGTGCCGGGGCGTACGTCACCGAGCTGGACAGTTGCAGCAGCTTGACGTCGATGCTGGGGTGGCTGACCGACCGGCTCACCCGGGCCACGGTGCCGCCGCTGGTGCGGTTGACGCTGCCGACGCGTACCGACGAGGGTGTCGAGCAGTGCCGTGCGGTGACCACCCAGTTGGCCTTGATGAGGGTGCCGGTGCAGCCGTTGGTGTAGACCAGCCACGGGTAGTTCTCGGTGGCCGGTCGGCCGCCGACGACGAACGGCGTGACCTCGTCGTCGTTCCAGGTGTACGTGCCGGCGGGCAGCGCCGCCGACGTGGCCCGGCTGCCGGCGAAGAGCGAGTTGACCCGGCTCGCCTCGGTGGAGCTGGGGTACGCGTTGCGGCAGGACACCGGCGCGCTGCTGCCGGACATCAGGTCGGAGCAGAGGCCGGTACGCCGGTCGGGCAGTCCGAGGATGTGGCCGAACTCGTGGCTGGCGATGCGGGTGCGGTCGTACCCCTGGTTGACGGCGGTCCAGCCCATCCAGATGCGGCCGGAGCCGAGGCCGGTCACCTGCGCCCGCGGCCATCCGCTGTCGACGTAGATGGTCACGCTGGCCGGGGTGCCGGGGACCAGCCGGACGTTGGTGACCCGACTGTTCCAGATCTGGGCGGCCTGGTCGAAGTTGGTGCGGAACTCGCCGGCCCGGCTGGCGTCGTAGTAGACGGTGCGGGCGGCGGAGGCGGGCGCGCCGGTGGCGACCTGCACCCCGGTCGCCGCCAGCACCGCTGCCAGCGCGGCACCGGCCGCGCGCAGCAGTTGTCGTCGGATCATCACGCACTCCCCTGCGGTGATCGGCGGCCCGGGGCCGCCCACTCATGGATGTACGCGAATGTTAGATCGAGCATTCTCAATGTCCGACATACCGGAAGCGTCATATCGGCGCCGCGACCGGCGTCGGTATCGGCCCGATCTTGCGCCGGGGCAGCCGTTACCCGGCTGTTACGGCTCGGCGAAGATCCGGTGGCGTAACCGCTCCACCGTGGATCCCACACCGCTACGGCGACGCGGCCGGAAGGTGGTGACACAGGAGACACACACCGAGGAGGGACGCCATGCGGATCAAAAGTGGACTGACGGTCCTGATGGTCGTGCTCGCCGGACTGGCCGCCGGTGGCGGCACGGCCGGCGCGGGTACGGCGACGACGGGTACGGCGAGAGCCGCGGCGACCGGGTCGCCGTACTGCGGGATCACCTGGGGCAGTGGGGAGAAGACCGTCGGGAACCTGAGCGGCGCCCCGCTGGCCGCGGTGCGCGCCGGCCGGCACGACTGCTTCGACCGGGTGGTGTTCGAGTTCGACGGGGCGGTGGAGGGCTACTCGGTCGCGTACGGGGAGACCTGGACCGACGGCGAAGGGCTGGCCCTCTCGCCGTACACCGCCGGGGACGCGCTGCTGCGGGTGTCGTTGCGGGCCCCGGCGTACGACGACGACCACCTGGCCACCGTGCCGTACCGGGTCGGCGACCGCGCGGCGAACGTCCTGCGGTACCGCACCCTGCGGGACGTGGTGTTCGGCGGCAGCTTCGAGGGCTACACGACCTTCGCCGTCGGCGTACGGGCCCGGTTGCCCTTCCGGGTGTTCGTGCTGGCCGGTCCCGGCACGCACAGCAGGATCGTGCTCGACGTGGCCCACCAGTGGCAGGAGTAGGTCGGACGACCAGCCCGGGCGGGCCCTCCACACCGGCCGTTCCGGCAGGTCACGGCGGGCCCGCCCGGGGCTACGCTGGCGGCATGGACGGCCGCCTGCTGGTGGTCGAGGACGACGCCTCCATCCGGGAGGTCGCCGCCCTCGGGTTGCGCCGGGCCGGCTTCCGGGTGGAGACCGCCGTCGACGGGCGGACCGGGCTGGCGGTGTGGCGGTCGCAGCCGGTCGACCTGATCGTGCTCGACGTGATGCTGCCCGGGCTGGACGGCCTGGAGGTGTGCCGGGAGATCCGCCGCACCAGTCAGGTGCCGATCCTCATGCTCACCGCCCGCACCGACACCGTGGACGTGGTGGTCGGCCTGGAGTGCGGCGCGGACGACTACCTACGCAAGCCCTTCGACCTGCCGGAGCTGGTGGCCCGGGTGCGCTCGGTGCTGCGCCGGGTCACCGGGCCGTCGGCCCGCACGACGATCGAGGTGGGTGGGCTGACCATCGACCCGGCGGGTTTCACCGCCCGCCGGGACGGGCGGGAGCTGCCCCTCACCGCCACCGAGTTCCGGCTGCTGCTGGAGCTGGCCCGCCGCCCCAACCAGGTTTTCACCCGCGAACTGCTGCTGGAGCAGGTGTGGCAGCACGGCTTCCTCGGCGACTCCCGACTGGTCGACGTGGCGGTGCAACGGCTGCGGGCGAAGGTCGAGGTAGATCCGGCGCACCCCCGGCTGATCCGGACCGTCCGCGGCGCCGGCTACAAGCTGTCCGCGACCTGAGCTCAGGTGCCGGGATGCGGGCGACGGACACGGTGGTACCGGGCCGGCTGCGCCGCCGGCTGACCGTCGCCTTCCTCCTGGTGGCCGGGGTCTCGGCGGGGCTGCTCGCCGGTGGGGCGTACCTGCCGCTGCGGCAGGCCCGCTTCGACGGCTCACTCCAGCAGGCCGCGGCCGACGCCCGCTATCAGCTCGTCCTGGCCGGACAGTTCGTGCCGTTGACCGAGCAGCGCCGTACCGAGCTGCTGACGAGCTTCGAGGGCAGCGGCCGGCACGTGGTGCTGGTCGACGGCGACGCGTACCCGTCGCACCCCGGCTACACCCCGCCGTTGGGGGCGCGGCTGCGGGCCACCGTCGCGGCCGGCCAGCTCGGGTACGAGCGGACCGCACCGGAGGTACGGCCCCGACTGCTCACCGTCGGCGGACGGGTGCCGGGCTCCACGGCCGAGCTGTACGTGGTCACGGTCGAGGACGACGTCGCCGCCGGCCTCGACCAGCTGCGTACCGCGCTGCTGGCCGGCTGGGTGTCGGTGGTGCTGTTCGCCGCCGGGGTGGGTCACCTGCTCGCCCGGCGGACCCTGGAGCCGGTCGGCCGGGCCAGCCGTGCCGCCCGCGCGCTCACCGAGGGGTTGCTCGACACGCGGCTGCCGGTGCGGGGCCGGGACGAGTTCAGCGCGTGGGCCGCGTCGTTCAACGAGATGGCCGAGGCGCTGGAGGCGAAGATCGAGGCGCTGTCCCGCGCCCAGGACCGGGAGCGGCGGTTCACCGCCGACGTCGCGCACGAACTGCGTACACCGGTCACCGCCCTGGTGGCAGCGGCGTCGCTGCTGCGCGACCACCTGGACCAGCTCCCCACCGGCGCCCGGCGACCGGCGGAGCTGCTGGTCACCGACGTGGTGCGACTCCGGCGCCTGGTGGAGGACCTGATGGAGATCTCCCGCCTGGACGCCGGCCGGGAGGTCGTCACCGTCGCCCCGGTCGACGTCACGGCCCTGCTGCGCGGACTGGCCCGCCAGCGCGGCTGGGTGGATCGGGTCACGGTCACCGGACCGTCCACCACCCTGTCCACCGATCCGCGCCGGCTGGAGCGGATCCTCGCGAACCTCGTCGCCAACGCCGTCGAGCACGGCGGTGGCGAGGCCCACGTCGCCGTCACGACCACCGGGCGGGGCGTCGTCGTCGAGGTCGGTGACGAGGGGCCCGGCATCCCCGCCGACCACCTGCCCCGGATCTTCGACCGCTTCCACAAGGTGGACCCGGCCCGCTCCGGACGCGGCAGCGGCCTCGGGCTGGCCATCGCGTGGGAGAACGCACGGCTGCTCGGCGCACGGCTGGGCGTACGCAGCGCACCGGGCGCGGGCACGTGCTTCACGTTGGAGCTGCCGACCGCCGGGAGCGAACCGGGCGGCGCGCGGTGAGCCGCCGTACCGTCACCGTGGTCGCGGCCGTCGCGCTGCTGGCCGGCGGCTGCGCCACGGACCGCTCCGGGTCACTCGGCCCGGCCCCGACCGCTCCCCCGCCGACCAGCGCCGGGGCGCGCACACCGTCCCCCGCCGCGTCGCCGACCACCGTCGCGCCGTCGGGCGCGGTCCCACCGCCGTCGCCGTCCGCGCCGGCGACGACCGCTCCGGCGGCGTCGCGGCCGGGCACCGTCACCCTCGAGCTGTGGTACGTCCGCGACGGGCGCATCGTGCCGACCCGGCGTACCCGCCCGACGACCGTGGCGACGTCGCGGCTGGCGCTGGCCGAACTGGCCGCCGGGCCGACGGAGGCGGAGGCGGACACCGGCCTGACCACCCTCCTGCCGGCCGCCCCGGGCATCACCCGGGTCGCCGACGGCGTGGCGGTGGTGGGCGCGGTGCCGGCCGACGGCGACGACCGGGTGGAGCGGCTCACCGAGGCCCAGGTGGTGTACACGCTGACCCAGTTCCCGACGGTGCGGCGGGTCCGCTTCGGCACGGGACCTCCGGTCGGCCGCCCGGAGTACGCCGACCTGCTGCCGCCGATCCTGGTGACCGCCCCGACGATCGGGCAGCGGGTCACCACCCCGGTCGTCGTGACCGGCACCGCCGACGTGTTCGAGGCGACCGTCAGCGTGCGCGTGCTCGACGCCGCCGGCCGCGAGGTGGGCACCGCGTTCACCACGGCCACCTGCGGCACCGGCTGCCGGGGCGCCTTCCGGGTGACGGTCGGCTACCGAGTCGGCCGGGAGCAGGTCGGCACGGTGGAGGCGTACGAGGTGTCCCCCGCCGACGGCTCCCGGACCAAGGTCTCGGCGGTGCCGGTGCTGCTGGCCGGCTGAGGCCGGCGCAGCGGTACGAAACGTATCCGTTTTCGCCAGGGGATGCGACGCTCCTCATAAAACACTGAGAACATAGGCCCGGCTCGACTATGGTCCAGTACGACATCGTTTTCTTCGGGGGGTGCGGTGCAGCTCGGCAAGCGGTGCGGTGCGGACGCGGTGGTGCCGGCGGCACGCGGCGCGGGTGGGGCGGATCTGCTGACCACCGTGATCGACCTGCTGCGCGAGGTCGGCTACGACCGGATGACCATCGACGCGGTGGCCGCCCGGGCACGGGTCAGCAAGGCCACCATCTACCGGCACTGGCCCGGCAAGGCGGAGCTGGTCGCCGACGCCCTGCGGCAGCGGCAGACCCGTGTGCACACCCCACCGGACACCGGCTCGCTCCGGGGGGACCTGCTGGAGCTGCTGCGGGCCACCGCCGCGATCTGCGTCGCCGACGCCGACCTCATGCAGGCGCTGACCTTCGCGATGCGCACCAGCCCCGAGCTGGAGCGGCTCATCCGCCACCACGTCATGCCGGCGGGCCGGGTGGCCAGCACCGCCGTCCTCGTCCGCGCCGCCGCCCGGGGGGAGATCCCGCCCGAGGCCGGCGAGCGCGACCTGTTCCACGACCTCGCTCCGGCGCTGACCATGTCCCGCATCCTCGCGCACGGGCTGCCCGCCGACGACGAGTTCCTTTCCCAGGTCGTCGACCAGGTGCTGATCCCGGTTCTCTGCCACCGCAGCCCACGAACCTGACCACCTCGCACACTCACGGAAGGCACGACATGCCTGGAACCACCTCGACCATGCCCGGTGGGCCGGACGCCGAGGTCTCACCGTCCACGCCGCACCCGCGGCGCTGGATCGCCCTCGCGGTCATCGCGATCTCCCAGCTGATGGTGGTGCTCGACGCCACCATCGTGAACATCGCACTCCCGCAGGCCCAGGCCGACCTCGGCATCTCCAACGCCGACCGGCAGTGGGTCGTCACCGCGTACACCCTGACCTTCGGCGGCCTGCTGCTGCTCGGCGGTCGGATCGCCGACTACTGGGGACGCAAGCGCACCTTCCTGGTCGGCATGGTCGGCTTCGCGATCGCCTCCGCCATCGGCGGCCTGGCCACCACCGGCGGCATGCTGTTCGCGGCCCGCGCGCTGCAGGGCGCGTTCGGCGCGTTGCTCGCCCCGGCCTCCCTGGCGCTGCTCACCGTCCTGTTCACCCAGGCCGCGGAGCGGGCGAAGGCCTTCGCGGTGTACGGCGCGATCGCCGGCGGCGGCTCCGCGGTCGGCCTGATGCTCGGCGGTGTGCTCACCCAGTACGCCGACTGGCGCTGGTGCCTGCTGGTGAACATCCCGATCGCCGCGGTGGCGCTGTTCGCCGCCATCCCGCTGGTGCCGGAGAGCCGGGCGCACGGCAACACCCGCTACGACGTACCCGGCGCCGTCGTGGTCACCGCCGGCCTGGTGTCCCTGGTGTACGGCTTCACCCGGGCCGCCGAGGACGGGTGGGACGCCACCGCCACCATCGGGTTCATCGGGGCCGGCGTGGTGCTGCTCGCCGCGTTCGTGGTCATCGAGATGCGCTCGTCGCACCCGTTGCTGCCGCTGCGGATCCTGCTCGACCGCAACCGGGGCGGGTCGTACCTCACCTCGACCCTGGTCGGCGCCGGCCTGTTCGGCGCGTTCCTCTTCCTCACGTTCTACTTCCAGAACAGCCTCGGCTACACGCCGCTGGAGGCCGGTCTCGCCTCGCTGCCGATCACCCTCGGCGTGCTGATCGCCGCCGGCGTGGCCAGCCAGTTGATGCCCCGAATCGGTCCGAAGCCCCTGATGCTGACCGGCACGGTGCTGGCCGCCGCGGCCATGCTGTCGCTGACCCGGATCGACCTGGAGACGTCCTTCGTGGCGCACCTGCTGCCCGCCCAGGTGCTGCTGGGTCTCGGGCTGGGCTTCACGTTCGTGCCGCTGTCCAGCCTCGCCCTGGTCGGGGTGCCCGAGCAGGACGCGGGCGCGGCCAGCGCGACGCTGAACGCCACCCAGCAGATCGGCGGCTCGCTGGGCACCGCGCTGCTCAACACCTTCTTCACCAGTGCGGTGACCGCGTACGTGGCGACCAACGTGACCGACCCACGGGGCATCCCGGACCCGGCCACCCTGGCGCAGGCGCAGATCGAGGGCTACACGGTGGCGTTCGCCTGGGGCGCCGGGCTGATCCTGATCGCCGGTCTGGCCACGCTGGTGCTGGTCAAGGTGCGCAAGGACGAGATCCCGTCCGGCGGCGCGGTGCACGTCGGCTGACGCTCGACTCCGACCGCCCCCGTGGCCGCCGACCCCGTACCGGGTCGGCGGCCACGCGCCGTTGGCACGTCACCACCGGGGCCGACGGCGACGCGGGCACCACGATCGGCGCAGCCACGGTCGCGCCCGCCACGGCACCACACGGGTGGACGCCGGGCTGGGACGGCTGCGTCCCGTACGCCTCACGTCCCGATACGCGTCGACCGGTGCCCGCCACGGACGGGTGCCGGTCGACGCCTCGGCACCTGAGCGTGCAGCTGAGATCGCCGTGAAGTCGCCGCTCGCCCGGAAGCGCTCGGACGCGTACGCGGGGCAACGGCAGGGAAAGAGCGGCAGGCAGGTGGGCACGCCCACCCGGTTCTTGAGCACAGAAGTACACCGTCCTCGGTGAGAAGTCCGCAGCAACAAGGAGCGCGGCGCTCATGCGGCGACGCGCCACGGATCAGCGCTCGGGAGGTCTCACCGGGTGTACAACGGCACGTCCTCGATCCAGACGACTTGGTTCCGCGAAACGGTAGTGGCACCCAGCGACGCCGATCCACCGGTTTACGCCCGCAGCCTGCGTAGTCGAGCCCGACAACCTACGTACTGACTACCGACGATCCGAGGCCCGTGCGACGGTGCAATGGATCCATGACCAGCAACGAGGCCGCGAAGGCCAGCAACCCCGACAGCGCCGAGGCGATCGCCCGGCCCACCACACCACCGGTCACGCCGCCCCGGCGGCCCGCCGAGGACGACATGCCGGCGGCCCGCGCGGACACCGCCACGCCGGCACCGCCGCCGGTCAAGGCTCCGGTGCCGCCGCGGCAGTCCGAGCAGGCGCAGCGCGCCGACGGGCCGACCGCCGCCGCGCCCGCCACCGGCGCCGCCGACACCGCCGAGGCCGTGCCGGTACCCGCACCGCCGACGACCATCACCGCCGACACCGTCGCCGCGCGGGCCGTCGTGCTGGACGGGGCCGACAACGGCATCGCCCTCACCAACTTCAAGACCCGCGCGTACACGATCGGGTTGAACGGCGACACCAGCAGCATCCGGCTCGCCAACGACAAGCGCGCCTACACCACGATCCTGGACGGCCAGAACGGCAACCTGTGGGCGGCCAACAACGTCAACAGTCGCAGTGTCAGCGCCAACCAGGTCGACCTGGACGGCCCGAACAACCACGTCAAGTTCTGCCACAGCAAGACCCGCACCTACACCGTCGGGATCAACGGCGACCAGAGCTCGATGGCGTTCGCCAACCCCGACACCCGGCAGTACAGGCTGCTGCTCAACGGCGTCGCCGGCGACCTGTGGGCGGCGAACAACCTGACCAGCACCAGCGTCAACGCGACCACCGTGTCGGCGGCCAACGCGGTCCACTCGAAGGTCGTCACGGCCAACCAGGTCGACCTGGACGGCGCCAACAACCACATCAAGTTCGCCCACAGCAAGACCCGCACCTACACCATCGGCATCAACGGCGACCAGAGCACGATGGCGTTCGCCAACCCCGACACCCGCGCGTACACGGTGTGGATCGACGGCGTCAACGGCGACATCTCGCTGGCCAACGCCGACCTGGCCGAGGAGTTCGACGTCGCCGACGCGCACCTGCACGCGGCGATCCCCGGCGCGGTGCTCGTGATCGGCGAGACCGGCGCGCTGGAACTGTCCGGCAAGCCGTACGACACGGCGGTGGCGGGCGTGGTGTCCGGGGCCGGCAGCTTCGCCCCGGCGATGGTCCTGGACCGTCGGCCGGACAGCGACCGGCGTCGCCCGCTGGCCCTGGCCGGCAAGGTCTTCTGCCTGGTCGACGCCACCCACGGGCCGGTACGACCGGGCGACCTGCTGACCACCTCCCCGACCCGGGGGCACGCGATGCGGGTGGCCGACCCGCTCAAGGCGGTCGGGGCGATCCTCGGCAAGGCGTTGGGCCCGCTCAAGGGCGGCCGGGCGCTGGTGCCGATCCTGGTGACCACGTCATGACCAGCCTGCGCCAGGCGGCCGGGACGTACCTGGGGTTCGAGGCGCCGATGACCGTCCGCCAGGTGGGTGCCGACCTCGGGCGGCCCACCGGGCCGGTGCGACGGATGCTGCGGCAGCTCGACCAGCGGTCGGTGGAGTGGGTCTCCGGCAGCCTGCTGCCCTCCAGCGTGAAGGGCACCGCGACGCTGCGGCTGTTCAGCGACGGCTTCTACTCGTTCGAGGGGCACGTGCACGAGAACGGGATGTTCAACCACAGCTGGGTGTTCTCCGTGGCGCCGGGCTTCGTGGACGACGACGGCAACGCCTTCATCTTCACCGCCAAGGGCAAGGTGTCGGACAGCCACAGCAGCGACGACTTCGCCGAGCAGGGGCACGATCCGCGGATCGCCCGCTACTGGGAGCAGCTCGCCGTCGCCCCGATCAGGTTCGATCTGAGCGTCACCATGAACATCGCCCAGATGGCCGGCAAGATCCTCCTGTGGATCCCCAACGTGGTCGCCGCCGCGACCGTCATCGGGTTCCTCCTGTTCGTCAACCAACCCACCAGGACCAACTCCTACGTGGCGCCGGACGGCACCCGTCACATGCGGAAGAACAGGGGGTGACGGCATGACGAGCCTGCGTACCGCAGCCGTGCAGTTCCTGGACATCCGCACGCCGGTGACCGTGCGCCAGGTCGGCGCACAGGTCGGTAATCCGATGGGCTCCACCCGGGTGACGATGGAGCGGCTGGACCAGACGTTCGCCGAGACGTTCTCCGGCAGCCTGCTGCCGTCCAGCGTCAAGGGCAGCGCCTGGTTGCGGCTGGCCAGCGACGGCCACTACTGGTTCCAGGGCCACGTCCACGAGAACGGGTTCCTGAGCCACAGCTGGAGTTTCGCCGCCGGCCCCCACGTGGTGGACGAGAACAAGAAGGCCTTCGTGGCGGTGGCGACCGGGCGGGTGACCGACTCCGAGAGCAGCGACGACTTCAGCATCAGCGGCCACGATCCGCGGATCGCCGCGCTGTGGGACCAGATCCGGTACGCACCGGTGACGTTCCGGCTGGAGGTGACGGCGAACTTCAGGGAGCTGGCCGAGAAGGTCGGCAACGTGATCCTGACCGCGGTGGGGATCACCGGCATCATCGCCGGCCTCAACGTCCTGGGCCACGCGAAGTCGGTCTGTATCCAGGACGAGCACGGACACCCGGTCTGCCACACCAGGAAAGAATGACGGTCCGACCGTGACGGCCCGCGCGACGCGGGCCGTCACCGTCTCACGCCGTGCGGCGCAGCGCGTCGGCCAGGTCGTGCCGCGAGGTCACCGCGAGCTTGCGGTACGCGCGACCGAGGTGCGTCTGCACGGTACGCACCGACAGCACCAACTGCTCGGCGATCTGCCGGTCCGACAGGCCCCGTGCGGCGAACCCGGCCACCTGCGCCTCCCGGGTGGTCAACCCGGCCGCCTCCACCGGATCCCCGGACGCCCCCGGACGCAGGCGGGTCCGCAGGTCGACGGCGAGGCGGGCGGTGGCCGTACCGCCCCGGCGTCCGGCCTCGTCGACCACCCACAGCGCCTGGTCGGGCAGGTTCATGTCGGCGAGGCGGTGAGCGTGCTCCAGCAGCACCGCCGGGTCGCGGCCGGCCAGGGCGAGCACCGCACGGCCGGCGGTCACGAGCCGCTCGGCGTCCACGTGCCCGATCGCCCTCGCGATGCGGTCGGCGTAGCGGGCCGGACCGGTGGCGGGATCGAGGTGCGCCGCGTACGTCAGGTAGCCCAGCTCCACCAGCCAGCAGCCGGAGGCGTGCGCGACGTCGAGGGCCTCGTCCATCAGCCGCGCGGCGTCGGCGCGGCGGCCGGCCGCCGCGGCCACCGCCGCGCGTGTCCAGGGATCCAGTCCCGGCACCAGGGCGATGGCGTCCACCGGATGGTTCCGCAGGACCTCCTCGGCCTCGTCGGGCCGACCGTCCTCGGCCAGCGTCAGGGCGAGCCACGCGGTGGCCTCGGACCGGAACAGCCCCTCCCCGCCGGCCTGCTCGGCGACGGCGTCGCGCAGCCGGGCGATCGCGCCGGCCCGGTCACCGGCGACCCGGCGTGCGTACCCGTCGAAGACCGGCCACGCCGTGTGGGACAGGCCGGAGAGCAGCGGATCCGGTGACAGCGGCCACCGTCCGGTGGCCGGATCGGTGACCGGCCCGGTCGGTGTGGGCTGGCGCCACAGCTCGGCCATCGCCAGCGCGGCGCGGGCCATGCCGCGGGCGTACGGCAGCTCCGGCGGGTCGGCGGCCTCGACCGCCTCGACGACCTGGCGGCCCCGCCGCACCGCCTCTCCGGTCCGGCCGGTCAGGGCCAGCGCGGCGACCGACACCAGCGTGGCGCGCAGCCGCGCGGCGGGTGGCGGCGCGTCGGCGAGCAGTCGACGGGTGTCGTCCAGGGCCTGCGCCGCCCGGCCGCTGAACAGCCGGACCAGCGCGGTGACCGCGCCGACCTCGGCCTGCCCGGCCGCGTCGGTCCGGGTACCCAGGCCCAGGAGGTCCTCCTCGGCGCGCTCGGGCTCGCGCCGGACCCAGGCCCGGTGCCCGGCCAGCGCCACCCCGACGGTGAGTCGTGCGACCGGGTCGCCGGCGGCGTGGGCGTCCCGGTCGGCCGCCCGCAGCGTCTCGTACGCCTCCGCCGTGCGGCCCTGCTCGACCAGGGCAGAGGCGAGGGCCACGGCGGCGGGGGCGCCGCCGTCGCGCTCCCGGGCCCGGCGGGCCAGCCGTTCGGCGGCGGCCGGATCGGCGTACAGCCACTCCGCGGACGACCGGAGCAGCTCCGGCGCCCCGACCGGCGCTCCGGCATGCACCGCCCACAGGGCGCCGGCTCCGGCCGGGGGGCCCCGCGTGCCGGAGCGGGGCATGCTGGCCAGCAGTGCGGTGGCCACCCGGCGGCGGCGCGCGGGCGACATCCGGCGGCGCACCACGGCGCCGAGCACCGGGTGGCGCAGTCGTACCAGCACCTGTCCGTCGCCGTCCTCGCTGCGCACCAGGCCGAGGTGTTCGAGGTCGGCCACCAGATCCGGGGACGCGGCGGCCTCCACGACGGCGAGCGGCAGCGGGCCGCCGAGGGCCAGGGCGGCCAACGTGTCCTCGCCGGGGCGGCCGACCCGGTCCAGCTCCCGGTCGAGGAGGTCGGTCACCTGCGCCGGGACCGGCGGGTCGGTGCGCCACCGCCACTGCCCAGTGTCGCGCACCAGCGCGCCGGTGTGCCGCCCGTGGTCGACGAGGGCGACCGCCAGTTGCGGCAGACCACCGGTCCACTGCCACAGCACCTGCGCGGTGGACGGACTGACCGGCCCGGCCAGCCGCCGCTCCGCCAGGGTTCCGACGGCGTTCGCGGTGAGCGGCGGCACCACCAGGCGCGGCAGGCCGGCGTCCTTCCACAGGGCGACGACGGCGTCCGGCGCGGTGCGGCCGGCCCGGACGGTGACCAGGACACGGGCCACGCGGGACTGCACGAGGGCGAGCAGCACCCCGGCGGACGGCCCGTCCAGCAGGTGCGCGTCGTCGACGACCAGCACCGGCGTACGGGCCGGGCCGCACCGGTCGGCCAGCGCCGCCCGGACCGCGCTGTGCACGAGGGCGGGATGCAGGGCGGCGTGGCCACCGGTGAGCAGGTGACCCCACGCGCCGAAGGGCACCTCCCGACTCGCCTCCGTGGCGGTGGTCCACACCTCGGCGAAGAGTCGGGACGGCAGGTCGGCGACGGTCACCCGGGCCAGGGCGGTACGTCCCACACCGGCCGGGCCGACGAGGACCGCCCCGTCGGCCCGGACCAGCGCGTCACGGGCCTCCGCGACCAGACCGTCACGCCCCGTCAGCATGGCCCGAGCATGACCGGCCGCCGGTGCGGCGACGATCACGCATCCGACAGGTGTCGCGTCACCGTCAACCCTTCACGCAGATCACCTGCTTGAGGTGGGCGACCACCTCGACCAGGTCCTCCTGCTGCGCCATCACCTCGGTGATGTCCTTGTACGCGCCGGGGATCTCGTCGACCACCCCGGCGTCCTTGCGGCACTCCACCCCGGCGGTCTGCGCGACCAGGTCGGCGGTGCTGTACGTCCGCTTCGCCTGCGCCCGCGACATCCGCCGCCCGGCCCCGTGCGAGGCCGAGCAGTACGCCTCCGGGTTCCCCTTGCCGCGCACGATGTACGAGCCGGTCCCCATCGACCCCGGGATGATGCCCAGGTCCCCCCGGCCGGCTCGGATCGCCCCCTTGCGGGTGACCAGCACCTCCACGCCGTCGTAGGTCTCCTCGGCGACGTAGTTGTGGTGGCAGCTGATCGGCTCGTCGTAGCCCACCTGCGGGAACGCCTCCCGTACCACCCCGCAGAGCAGGGCGAGCATGACGGCCCGGTTGCGCCGCGCGTACTCCTGCGCCCACCACAGGTCCCGGCGGTACGCCTCCATCTCCGGGGTGCCGGCGAGGAAGACGGCGAGGTCCCGGTCGGGCAGGTCGACGTTGTGCGGCAGGTGCCGCGCCACCGCCATGTGCAGCTCCGCCAGCTCCTTGCCGATGTTGCGGGAACCGGAGTGCAGCATCAGCCACACCCGGCCGGCGTCGGCGCCGCCCTGCTCCAGGCAGACCTCGACGAAGTGGTTGCCCCCGCCGAGGGTGCCCATCTGCTGCCGGGCCCGCTGCTCCAGCTGCGCGACCCGCCGGTCGAGGGTGCCGAACCGCCGCCAGAAGTCGTCCCAGCCGGCCTGCTCCAGACCACGGACGCGACGCGGGTCGACCGGGTCGTCCCGCTTGGCGAAGCCGACCGGGATGACCGCCTCGATCGCCGAGCGCAGCCCGGCCAGGTCGTCCGGCAGGTCCGCGGCGGTCAGCGAGGTACGGACGGCCGACATTCCGCAGCCGATGTCGACGCCGACCGCGGCCGGGGACACGGCCTGCCGCATCGCGATGACCGAGCCGACCGTCGCGCCCTTGCCGAAGTGGACGTCGGGCATCACGGCGACGCCCTCCACCCAGGGCAGCGCGCCGATGTTGCGCAGCTGCTTCGCCGCCTGCGCCTCGATGGCGTACGGGTCGGTCCAGACGCGGACGGGCGCGCGGGTGCCCGCCAGCGGGGTGTAGCCCATGGTTGTCTCCTCGTGTCGTCGGCTCGCCGTCCGTTCCTGGACGGCGACCGGAAGTCATCAGCCGGCGTGGCCGGGCGGGGTTCCGCCGCGTCGGGCGGGCGGAAGGAACGCCGCGGTCGGGTCGGCGGGGTGAGGCGTCAGGTGGGGACGTGCGTCACGCCGCCGGTGGCGACCGGCGTGGGCGTGGATTCCGTCCAGCGGTGTACGACCGTCGGCCGCCACACGGGGCCGTCCGGGTGCGCGATCGTCCGGTGCGCTGTTCCACGGGTCCCTCCCCTGCGGCTCGTCGTCGACAACGTGCGGACAACGCTAGGTCCGGTGTCCGGTGACCGCAATGGATATTGCCGACCCGGCCGGCGATAGGGTCGGTGCCATGCGGACCAAGCAGGAGCTGACCGACGCCGTCCAGCGGGACCGGCGCGCGGCCCTGGTCATCAACGCCCGCTCCCGTCGGGGCCGCCACCACTACGAACGGGCTCGGACGCGGCTCGCGGCGGCCGGGTTCGACCTGCTCGGAGAGTTCCCCGTCGACCGGCCCGGTCAGTTGGAGCGCAGCCTCTCGGCCGCTCTCGACCTCAAGCCCGACCTGCTCGTCGCGGGCGGCGGCGACGGGACGCTGAGCACCGCGGCGCGCCTGCTCGCGCACACCGACGTCGCGATGGGCCTGCTGCCGCTCGGGACCACGAACAACTTCGCGCGCACGGTCGGTGTCCCGCTGCACCTGGACGGCGCGGTGGCCGTGCTGACCGAGGGCAAGGTCATCGACCTTGACCTGGGGCTCGCCGGCGACGTGCCGTTCACCAACCACGTCGGTGTGGGCCTGTCGGCGGACATCATGCTCCGGACCCCGCCGCGGCTGAAGCGGATAACCGGACGACTCGCGTACCCGGCGACCGCGTTGGCGCTGCTGACCCGACACCGTCCGCTGCGGGCCACCGTCCGGGCCGGCGGCACCGTGCACGAATTCGTCACCCACCAGTTGTACGTGGCCAACGGCGGGTTCCACGCCGGCCGGCCGATCACGGCGGACGCGAACGCCGACGACCGGCTGCTGGTGGCGTACCCGGTGGGCGGCGCGACCCGGCGGGACCTGCTGCGGCACACCGCGCGCAACGCGGCCACGGGTCACCGCCGATCGCTGGGCGACGCGCCGTTCCTCGCCGTCGACGAGCTGTGGCTGGAGACCGACCGGCCGGCGGGTGTCGAGGTCGACGGTGAGCTGCACGGTCGGACGCCGGTACGGGTGGGTCTGGCCCCGAACGCGCTGCGCGTGATGGCGCCGGCGGACAGCCCCGACTTCTGAGGGCCGCGCGGGGCACTCACGACAGCAGGCGCGGGATCCACGGCTCCTGGTCGGCGAGCGCGGGCAGGTCCGTCGCGGCGGCGACGGTGAGCAGCATGCCGTACGCCCAGAACGAGCGCATCCGCTCGTCGTCGACGCCCGCGAGGTCGCGCGTCTCGCGATAGAGCGTCGCGTAGCGCCGGCGGATCTCGTCGCCGATCTCGGGGTCGCCGGAGGCGGCGAAGCCGTGCAGGACGACGAGCAGGTCGTCCCGCTCGACGAGCAGGTCACGGTAGGCCGCACCCATGGCGTCGAGCGGATCGCCGGGGCGGTCGGTGACGGCCTGGCGGAACCGTTCGGCGACGGCGCGGTAGACCAGGTCGGTGGTGGCGAGGAAGAGCTGCCTCTTGGTGCCGAAGAGCTTGAACAGGTAGGAGTGCGCGATGCCGGCCTCGGCGGCGATCCGGGCGGTGGAACCACCGTGCAGGCCGTGGCGGGCGAATTCCCGGACCGCGATGCGCAGCACCGGATCCCTTCGCCGGGCGGCGCTGCCGATCGTGCGCTTGCTGACCGTCATGCGGCGAGTGTACGGTCACTCTCTAGAGAGTGAACACTCACTCTAAAGCCGAGGAGGCCCGGATGCACCGGATCCCCGTTCCCGCTCCCCTGACCACCCTCGCCACCGAACGCCATGACGGCGGCGCCGGAACGGTGCCCCTGGTGCTCGGTCACGGCATCCTGCTCGACTCACACATCTGGTCGGCGGTGCTGCCGGCGTTCGCCGACCGGACGGTGGTGACCGTCGACGGGCCCGGCCACGGCGCGAGCGGCTCCCCGGCGACCGACTGGGACCTCCGCGCACACGTCCACGCCTTGATCGCCGTTCTCGACCGCCACGGCCTCGATCGCGCGGTCCTGGCCGGACACTCGTGGGGCGGCATGGTGGCGCTGCGTACCGCGCTGGCCCACCCTGACCGTGTCGCCGGGCTGGGCCTGGTCAACACCCCACTGACCCCGGCCGGCCCGGAGTCCCGCGCGAGGTTCCGCGCGCAGCAGGCACTGCTGCACGCAACGGGTCCCAGCACGTTCTTCGCACGCCGGGCCGCCGCCGCCCTCTACGCCCCGGCGTCCCTGCGCCACCACCCGGAGTTCACCGAACGGATGGTCCGCCGGCTGCGCGGGCGACCACGCCGGGACCTCACCCGGGCCATCTCGGCGGTGATCCTGCGACCCGGGTCGGCGCTCCCCCGGCTCGGCGGACTGTCGATGCCCGTGACGGTGGTGACCGGGGAGCAGGATTACGTGCTTCCACCGGCCACCCGGGCCGCGGTCGTCGCGGCCCTGCCGGGCGCGGAGATCACCGTCGCGCGCGGTGGACACGTCAGCCCCGAGGAGGACCCGGCAGCGGTCGTCACGGCGCTGGGCCGCCTCCTGGCGGCGGTGGACCGCCGATGACCACTCGAAGCGCTCCCACCGCTGGTCGCGACGGAGTGTCGGAAAATGCTAAGACAAATTGACGTCTGACAATAAATAAGGTTAATCGAAATAGTTTGTGGACACAGTGATAGTGGCGGATGCGGCCGGGTAGTAGGCCGGTCGACCGCTTGCCCGCTCCACTGAGGAGGAGACGCCGTTCGCAGATGCGAAGCAGCAGGAATCGACCGTTCGCGGCCGGAGGACGGCCGCCGTTCACCCGAGGAGTGAATTCCATGTCGAGGGCAGTCCGCAACCTGACCCGGTCCGTGATCGCCACCGGCGCCGTCGCCGCGACCGTCGCGGTCGGGGCCCCACCCGCCAGCGCCGCCACCTACACCGGTTACGTCCAGGGTGCCTGCGCCCAGGCCGCCGGCACCGCCTACCGCAGCCAGCTCAAGATCCCGGTCACCGAACTGCGGGTGCCGCTGGTGAACTGGCTGGGTCAGACCGTCAACACCTTCAACGCGACCACCGCCTACATGACGATGAACGTCGAGTGGTGCACCAACGGGTCGCGGATCACGTACGCGACGATCGCCCAGAGCAACGCCGACCGGACCAGCGGCGGTGCCGCGTCCAACCTGGAGCGCAAGAGCTACCAGAAGGCGGGCACCCCGCCCACCGCGGTCGGCGGTCCGTACACGCTCACCACGTCGGCCTCGTGGGGCCGCAACGGCGAGATCACCATCAGCGCGAGTCCCTTCAACGTGGGCGGAGAGGCGAAGTTCGGCCTGGCCAACTTCACCTCGACGATGACCGTGAAGGTCCACCCGACCAACGGCACCGTGGAGTGCACCGGCACCTCCGGCGGCAACGCCGAACCCTGCTCCCTGAACTACTGATCCCCCTCGCGCGGCGCGCCCGGCCCCGGCCGGACGCGCCGCGCCGTCTCCGCAGGTGGGATCGCTCCGGCAACGGGTACCCCGCTCGGATGAGGCCGGAGAACGAGGCCGTGGACGTCGACGAGCCGCTCGCCGTGGACGTACCTCCGGCGCCGCACGACGCCAGCGGCGAGCGCGTACCGATCCGGGACCTGGCGGCGCTGGCCCCGGCCGCGCGGCCGGCGCGGCGCTGGACCCCCCGGCGGGTGGTGGTCACCCCGGCGGCGCTGGACCATCCGCACGGGCGGCGGATCCTCGCCCGCGTCGAGGCCCTGGGCATCGAGGTCGAGCGGTTGCGCGCCAACCGCCTGACCGGGATCCGCGGCGAGACCGAGCGGGAGACGTACGCGCGGGCGAAGGCCACGCTGGCGATCGTGGTGAGCCCGCCGTCACGGCGGAAGCTGCAACCGATCGCGCCGAGCGCGGACTGGCGGTTCGACCTGGCGGAGGGCTGCCCGGCGCACTGCCAGTACTGCTACCTCGCCGGTTCGCTGTCCGGCCCGCCGGTCACCCGGGTGTACGCCGACCTCGACGACATCCTCGCCGGGCTGGCCGACTACGCCGGTCAGGGCACGGTGACCAGTCGCAGCGCCGAGCGGGCCGAGGAGGGCACCACGTTCGAGGCGTCCTGCTACACCGACCCACTTGCGCTGGAGCACCTGACCGGAGGCTGGCGGCGGGCCGTGGAGCACTTCGCCGCCTGGGAGGCGCCGGTGCAACTGCGCTGGACCACCAAGTACGCCGACGTGGACACGTTCGTGGGCCTGCCGCACGCCGGGCGCACCCGGGTGCGCTTCAGCGTCAACGCCGCACCGGTCAGCACGCGCATGGAGGGTGGTACCGCCACCGTGCCGGACCGGCTGGCGGCGCTGCGCCGGCTGGCCCTCGACGGCTACCCGGTCGGCCTGACCATCGCCCCGATCATGCCGCTGCCCGACTGGCCGGAGCACTACGGCGACCTGCTCGACCAGGTCGCGGCGGCCGTGGCCGGGGTGCCCGGCCTGGACCTCACCGCCGAGCTGATCACCCACCGGTTCACCCCCGGCAGCAAGGAGGTGCTGCTCGGCTGGTACCCGCGCACCCGGCTGGAGATGGACGAGGAGTCCCGCCGCCGCAAGTACGGGAAGTTCGGCGCGGTCAAGTACGTGTACCCGCGCGAGGTGATGACCGAGCTGCGTACGTGGTTCGAGCGGGAGCTGGCCGCCCGGGTCCCGGCCTGCCGCATCCTCTACTGGACCTGACCGGTCGCGTAGCATCGGCCGCCGTGGCCCTGATGCGCGTTGACTGCTACTCCGAGGTGCTCGGCCTCAACACGTCCATGACGGTGCTCCTGCCGCAGCGCGCCTCGTCGCAGATCGGCATGGCCGGCAGCGCCCCGGCCGGCGACCCGCCGGTGCTCTACCTGCTGCACGGCCTCACCGACGACGACACCATCTGGCTGCGCCGTACCTCCATCGAGCGGTACGTCGCGCCGCTCGGTCTGGCCGTCGTCATGCCACAGGTGGGCCGCAGCTTCTACTGCGACGAGGAGCACGGAAACCGCTACTGGACCTTCCTCAGCGAGGAACTGCCGGCGCTGTGCCACGACTTCTTCCGGCTCTCCGACGCCCGGGAGGACACCTTCGTCGCGGGCCTGTCGATGGGCGGCTACGGGGCGGTCAAGTGGGCGCTGCGGCACCCGGACCGGTTCGCGGCGGCGGCCAGCCTCTCCGGCGCCCTGGACGTCGCCACCCGCCGGCACGATCCCACGCACCCGTTGGACCCGCGCGTCTGGCACACCGTCTTCGGCGAGCGCGCGGTGGCCGGCACCGACGACGACACCGTGGCGCTGCTGGACTGGTACGGCACGGACGGCGTGGCGGGTCCGGCGCTCTACGTCGCCTGCGGCACGGAGGACTTCCTGTACGACGACAACCGGCGCTTCGTCGACACCGCCCGCCGGCGGGGGGTCCCGCTCACCGTGGAGTTCTCCCCCGGCGCGCACGACTGGGCGTACTGGGACGCGACGATCCAGGACGTGCTGGCGTGGCTGCCGCTGCGGCACCGGCCGACCGGCGGGGCGTGACGGCCCCGGGTCAGGCACCGACGGTGCCATCGACGCCCTCCCGGATCAGGTCGGCGTGCCCGTTGTGCCGGGCGTACTCGTGCATGAGGTGCAGCATCACCAGCCGCAGGGACACGGTCTCGTCCCACCGGGCGTTGTAGCCGGTCACGTCCAGCGACTCCGCCTCCCGCTCGATCCGGCGGGAGTGCTCCACCTCCCGCTGCCAGGCGGCGAACGCCTCCGACCGGGTCGCGTCCCGCGCGTCGTACGCCGCCTGGAAGTCGCCGGAGTCCGACCAGACCAGCCCGACGTCCTCGCCGGCGATCACCCGCCGGAACCAGGTGCGCTCCACCTCGGCCATGTGCCGCACCAGGCCCAGCAGCGACAGCGTGGAGGGCGGCATGGACCGCCGGCGCAGCTCCTCGTCGGTGAGGCCGTCGCACTTCCAGGCCAGGGTGGCCCGGTGGTAGTCGAGGAACCCCCGCATCATCTCCCGCTCGTCCCCGACGACCGGTGGACCGATCCGTTCGGTGGGCACCGTCGACACCTCCTCCTGCGGCGGCCCGGCGGGCCGTGGACAGGTGATCATGCCTCAGCGGGCGGAGGAGCGGGCGACCGGACCGGACCGTCCTCCGGCGGCCCGACCGACGGTGCGTCACGCCGGCGGTGCGTCACGGCCGGCGGTCGTACCGCTGCCGTACCGCCCGGCGACGCAGGAGCAGGGCCAGCAGGACCCCGCCGCCGGCCATCGCGCCGAGGACCGGCCACGGCGCGCTCGGCCCGTCGTCGAGGGGCCCGCTGGCGGCAGCCTGCCGGGCGTCTCCGGTGGCGGCCGGCGGCGGCGGGGCGGACGGGGAGGCGTCCAGCTCGCCCGGGTCGACGAGGCGACCGACGGTGGCGGTCGGTGGCAGGGAGAAGCCCCAGTCGAGCAGGGCGGCACCCTGTTCCCAGCCTCGGGCCGGCTGCGGCTCGGCACCGAGCAGGGTCACCACGAGGCGGCGTCCGTTCCGCTCGGCCGCACCGACGTACGTGTGCCGTGCGAGGTCGGTGAAGCCGGTCTTGCCGCCCAGCGCCCCCGGGTAGCGGTAGATGAGCTGGTTCTCGTTCTGGATCTGGAATCCCTTGGTGCGAGGCACCCGTTGGGCGGGGATCGGGTGGGTCTCGGTCAGCGCGTACCGCCGGAAGGTCGGGTCGGCGAAGCAGGCGCGGGCGATCAGCGCCAGGTCGTACGCGCTGGTGAACTGGCCTCGACCGTCCAACCCGGACGGCGTCACCGCGTGCGTCTGCCGCGCGCCGAGGCGGTGGGCGTACTCGTTCATGGCCCGGACGCCGCCGGCCGCCCCGTCGGCCCCGCCGCCGAGCCGGGCCAGCACGTTGGCGGCCTCGTTGCCGGACTGCAGCAGCAGCCCCAGCCACACCGTCTCCACCCGGTAGCGACCGCCGGCCACCAGCCCGACCGCCGACGACCCCGGCTCGATGTCCATGTCCTCGTCGGTGACGGTGACGACCTGGTTCGGGTCGAGGCGGGGCAGCATCGTGGCGGCGAGCAGCAGCTTCTGCACGCTCGCCGGGGTGCCGTACTCGTGCGGGCCGCAGCCACCCAGCACCTGCCCGGTGTCGAGGTCGGCGACCAGCCACGACGTCGCGGTCACCCCGGGCGGCCGGGTCACCCCGGTGGGGATCACCAGCCCGGCGGTGGCCAGCGCCGGGCCGCCGACCACCCGCTCCGCCGGCACCGCCGGGGGCGGGGAGGGGCGCGGCGGCCGGGACACCCGGGGCGCCGGCACGCGCGGGCACGGCGTGGCCGCCAGACCCGTCCCGGCCGGCGTCCGCGCCGCCGGGTCCCCCGGCTGGTCGGCCACGTCCGGCGCACCCGGAGCCGCCGGTGCGCTCGGGGACGTGGACCGGCCCGTCCGCGCGGGGTTCGTCGACGCGACGGCCGGTGTGACCGGAACCAGCGCACCGGGCAGGAGGGCGGCGGTCGCCGTGGCCGCCAGCAGCCGAGCTCTCATGCCCCTGACCCTAGTGGGCAAGATCCTCGCCCCGGGCGCGGTTGCGCCGGTCGGCGATCCGCGCGGTGCCGTCCGGGCAGGTCAGCGGGGCGGGCCCCCGGCCACGCCGAGCAGGAGGCGGACCAGGTCCGCGCGGTCGGTCCCGGGAAGCGCGCCGAGCAGTTCGTCGTCGAGCGCGGCGGCGATCTCGCCCGCGCGGGCGAGCAGGGCACGACCGTGCCCGGTCACCTCCAGTCGCGCGGGGCGCCCGTGACCGCCGTGCTGCCGGCTGACCGCGCCGAGTTCCTCCAGCCGGTTGACGGTGGCGTGCATGCTCTGCGCGGTCACGCCGGCCCGTCGGCCGAGGTCGCTGTAGGAGAGGTGGGGGTTGGCGGCGAGGTGGCCGAGCGCGCCGACGTGCCGCAGGGTCAGCCCGTGCTCGGCCAGGGCCGCCTCCACCCGACGCTGCACGGTGCGACCGGCGGCGATGAACAGCAGCGCGGTCGACCTGGTCAGCGACGGTACGTCGGCGCCCGGCCCGGCTTCCGCCACACCGTCCGCGTCCATACGCCTCCTCCATCGCCAGACCTCGGAAGACATCATCGCAGCACCCCGGGTTTCAGTCCGACTTACAGTCAGGCTTAGAGTAGGTCCGGCCGGTATCCGCCTGCCCCCGCCGAGAGCATCGGGAGCGTCCGTGACAAAGATCCTGCTCAGCGTCCACGTCCTCGCCGCCATCATCTTCATCGGCCCGGTGACCGTCGCCGCCAGCCTCTTCCCCCGCTACGGCCGGGCCGCCCTCGGCGGCGGGGACTCCCGCGACGCCGCGGTGGCGCGGCTGCTGCACCGCATCAGCCGTGGGTACGCGGTCCTCGGCCTCGCCGTACCGGCGTTCGGCGTGGCGACCGCCGTGCGGCTGGGCGTCCTCACCGACACCTGGCTGCTGGTGTCGATCACGCTGACCGTCCTCGCCGCCCTGCTGCTGGCCCTGGTGGTGCTGCCCGCCCAGCAGCGGGTCGTCGCCACCCTCGACGCGCCCCCCGAGGATGCGACGGCGGCCGGCGCCCCGCCCGGCGTCGACCTGGGGCGGCTCTCCGCCGCGTCCGGCGTGTTCGCGCTGCTCTGGGCCGTCGTGGTGGTGCTGATGGTGATGCGCCCCGGTTCCACGACGGGAGCCTGAGATGGCCAACCTGACCGTACTTCGCATCGCCGCGGCCGTGGAGGCCGGCTCGCTGGTCGTCCTGCTGGCCAACCGGCTGACCGTGCACCTGCCCGCGCTCACCTCCGCCGCCGGGCCGGTGCACGGCAGCGCGTACCTGATGGTGATCGCCCTGGTCCTGCTCGCCGGCGGCGCCTCGCGCTCGGCGCGGATCGCGGCCCTGGTGCCGGGGATCGGCGGCTACCTCGCCCTGCGCCGCCTCCGTGACGCCGGCACCGACGGCGGGCCGACAGGGCCCTCCGACGGCCCGGCGACCCCCTCGCCCCGACCTGACCCACAGCGGCACCGGTGATGCCGGACGGCGTCGTGTCCGTCCCGACCGCACCGCGTCCGGGGTCAGACGGTCAGGGGGTCGGAAAGGATCCGTCGCCGAAGAGGATGCGGCTGGCCGCGGCCCGACCCATCGGCGTACGCAACAGCGTGAACGCCGCCGCCGCGACGGCGGGCGTGCGCACCTGGGAAAGCCCTCGGCGCAGCAGCAGCCTCCCCCGGAAGCGGGCCCGCAGGGCCGCCCCGTCGTAGTGGGTCAGCGCGTCGGGCCGCCCGGTGCGCAGGGCCTCGTCGAGGACCGCTGCGGCGAACTCCGACAGGCGCAGGCACGGATCGAGGCCGCCGGCCGTGAGAGGGGAGACCGCACCCGCCGCGTCCCCCACGAGAAGCCCGTCGGCGCAACCGATGCGGCGCAGCACCCCGCCGACGGGGATCGGGCCGCCGCGCCGCTCGATCTCCGCCGGGCGGTCGAGCGCCGGCAGTCCGGGCGCCCTGGCGGCGAACCGGTCCAGGGCCCGCCGGAGGCCGTCGGGAAACCGGTCGGCGTAGCCGGCCACACCGACGTGGGCGTGCCGTCCGTCGTTGACGACCCAGGCCAGGTAGCCGGGGGCGAGCGAGGGGTCGAGCACACAGTGGAACGCCGGTGACTCCTGGCCACCCGGGACCGCGAAGACCTCCTCGGCACCGACCAGCAGCCGGTGGTTGCGGTCCAGGGCGAGGTCCCGGGCGACCCGGGAGCGGGCACCGTCGGCACCGACGACGAACCGCGCCCGCACCCGGGTCGTACCGTCCCGACCGGCCAGGAGGAACCGGCCGTCCCGCCGGCCGGCGTAGCGGGTGCCCAGCGCGACCCGTACGCCGGCGTCGGCGGCAGCGCGCGCGGCCGCCTCGTACAGCGGGCCCATGTCGGCGACCCGGTACTCGTCGCGCGCGCTGACCAGCGTCACCGGACGGCGCAGCCCCGGAGGGTAGAGCACCATCCGCCGGATGGGCGGCCCGAGACAGTCGGGCGGCAGGGGGAAGTCGTCGAGCGTACGCCGCACGAAGATCCCCGTCGTCCGGATCGCGCCGGTGAGCGTGGGCCGTCGCTCGACCAGCAACACCTGGTGGCCGTGCCGCGCGAGCAGCGTGGCCGTGTGCAGCCCGGCCAGCCCGGCCCCGACGACCAGCACGTCGGTGTTCATCGGCCACTCCCCGGTAGGTGTCGGCGAGAGCGCGTTCCCGCCACCGGGACCGCTCGCCGTCACCTATCGAGTATCAGGAGCAACCTATCGATTGTCAATCGACATCGCCTCACCGGCCGACGGTGAGCGCCACCCCCTCGTGCCGGTCCAGCGTGCCGGGGGCGGTCAGGGCGACCCAGCCGCCCCGGATCAGGACGAGTTCGATCAGCTCGTCCACCGCGTCGTCGATCACGTCGGGGTGCTCGACGTCGGTCGCCGGGACGAGGGTGTCCCCGTCGTCGCTGAGCCGGGCCGGGTAGAACAGCGACTCGTCGACGGCGAGCATCTCCGGCCGGGCGGTCCGGGCGGCCAGCCAGGCCGCCGGCATGCCGGAGGCGACCCGGCCCGCCCCGGCCCGCTGGTCGATCAGCGCGACCGCCTCGGCCTCCCGGCGGTGCAGGTAGTCGTCGAGGGTTTCCCGGATCCGGGCCGACAGCACCGGCAGGGTGCTGGCCAGCAGGTTGCCCCGGACGACGCCGGCCAGCCGTCCACAGTTGATCGACAGCTGCCGGAACGGGTTGGTCACCCGGTCCTCCCCCACGATCACCAGCGGCGCCGGGTGCAGCCGGGCGTACGCGCCGAGCGCCGCGTCCACCTGACGGAGGTAGTCGGTGTCCGGGCCGACCGCCCGGTCGGCCCGCCCCGGCCGGTCGGCCCGGCCCCGGCGGACCACCACCGGCCGCGGGGCGCGGACCGGGAAGGCGTGGGTGAGCGCGGGGAGCAGGCTGTCGGCCACCCCGTCGAAGAGGCGGGCCTGGCCGGCGTTCAACGCGAGCACCAGGTGCCGAGGCGTCCGGTGCAGGGCACGGACGAGGTCCCGGGTGGCGAAGGTGGGGTCCACCACGGCCCGGTCCCGCACCGGCACGGGCAGCCGTACCAGGGCCCCGGTGGACGCCGACGCGTACACGGCGAGCGCGGTTGCCGCCGGGCCGACCCGGGCCTGTTCGACGAGCTCCCGCAGCCGGCGTACGGCCGGCGCCGCCGCCTCCGGACGCAGTTCGGCGCGGACCCGGTCGACGGCCTGCCGGGCGAGGGCGTTCAGGCGCAGCGCGTCGGTGTGGGCCAGCTCGGCGGCCGGCGTGGTGGTCAGCAGGAGCGAGATCGCCGGGTACTCCCGGACGGACTGCAGGGCGGTGATCTGGCCGGCGGACGGTACGGCGACCGCCGGGCGGCGCGGGGCGGAGCGGACTCGGGTCGACATGTGCCCTCCTGATGGATCGGATCGGTCAGTAACCCCGCCAGGCCAGCTGCATGAGCAGATGGCGGGCGTCGTCGGCGTGGGCGGCGGGGACGGTCACGTCGTAGCTGGCGGCGGCGAGTCGGCGGGTCGAGGTGAAGTCGCGCATGCCGCGGGTGGCGGCATGGGCGACGCCGGCCGCGGCGGCGCCCCAGAGGGCGCCGGCCGCGGTGGTCACCGGCAGGACGAGCCACCAGGCCTCGGGGGTGAACAGGGACAGCAGCAGGCCGATGAGGACGCCGAGCCAGGCGCCGCTGGCCGCTCCCGCACCGGCCGCCCGGGGGGTGGTCATCCGCCCGAGCACGGTCTCCACGAGCCGCAGGTCGGTGCCGACGATGGCGGCGTTGCGGACCGGGAAACCGCTGTCGGAGAGGTGGTCCACGGCCCGCTGGGCCGCCGCGTAGGTCGGGTAGGTGCCCACGGTGACCCGGGCGGTGATGTCCGGGTCCGTCGGCAGGGGCAGCTGGGTCATCGGGTACCTCCGGGGAGGGTCAGGATCCGACGGGCGTACGGGGGCCGGCGTCGCCGTCCGTCACCGGGGCGTTCCGGGTGGCGGCCAGGCTCCAGACGATCGACACGGCGAGGGTGGCGACGATGACCCCGAGGGTGACCGGGATGGGGAGCTTCCCGACCGGGGTCTCGGAGAGGATCAGCTTCACTCCGGCGAAGGCGAGCAGGAACGCCAGCCCGAAGTGCAGCTTGGTGAAGCGGCGCAGCAGCCCGGCCAGGCAGAAGTAGAGGCTGCGTAGGCCGAGGACGGCGAACGCGTTCGCGGTCCAGACGATGAACGTGCTGGTGGTGATCGCCAGGACGGCGGCGACCGAGTCGACGGCGAAGATGAGGTCGGTCGCCTCGACCGCGATCAGTACGACGAACAGCAGCGTCGCGACCCGCTTGCCGTCGATCCGGACGAAGAAGCGCTCCCCGTGGTAGCGGGCGTCGGTGGGGACGATCCGGCGGACCGCCCGGACCAGCGGGTTGCGGTCGGGGTGGATCTCCTGGTCGTGCTGGAACGCCATCTTCCAGCCGGTCCAGAGCAGGAAGGCACCGAACACGTAGGCGGTCCAGAAGAAGGTCTCCAGCAGCTCCGCGCCGACGAAGATGAAGACCAGGCGAAACAGCAGCGCGCCGACGACGCCCCAGAAGAGCACCTTGTGCTGGTACGCGGGAGGCACCGCGAAGTAGGTGAAGATCAGCGCGAAGACGAAGACGTTGTCGACCGAGAGTGCCTTCTCGATGAGGTAGCCGGCGTAGTAGGCGCCGGCCGCCTCGTCGCCCTGCCACAGCCAGAGCACGACGCCGAAGGCGAGGCCGGCGGCGATCCAGATCGCCGACCAGACCGCCGCCTCGCGGAAGCCGATGACGTGGTTGTCGCGGTGCAGGAACAGGTCCACGGCGAGCATCAGGGCGATGGCGACGGTCAGCGCCACCCAGGCCCACCACGGGACGGGGAAGGACATCGAACTCCCTTCGACCGGCCGGCGTACGTCGCCGGCGAGCTGGCCGAAGGTCTCCCCGAACCGCCGTGGCGGCGGCCCGCACCGCCGGGACCCGGGTGGGTCCGTACTGACGGCGGCGCGTCCGGTGGCGGGTACTCCCCCTCGAACTACGTACCATTATTCGCGAAGTGCGCTTCGCTTGTCCAGGACTTCGCCGGGCGATTCCCGTTGAACCTTCCGACCCCCACCCCCGTATCCATCGCCGGAGACAGCGGACGAATCCGGGTCGCGGTGGGAGCGGTCCCGGGTACCTCCGCCGGACGTTCGAGGGAGGCCAGGGAACGGTTCCACCGACGCGGCGCGGATGTCCGCCGGCCGTCGTCGCCGTTCCGAGGTCCTCCCGTCACACCGCGCCCAGGGTGGTCCGACGGCACCGTCGACCCGCGCGCGGTCACACCCAAGGAGAGGTGCATGGTCACGCGTACGCAGAAACAGGCCGTCCTCAAGCTCGGCGGGATCGGCGCCGTCGCCGCGCTGCTGCTCGGCGCGGGACTGCAGTTGGCCTCCGCCGGTGAGAACGGCCGGGGCTCGCGGGCCGCCGGGGCGGTCACGGTCAGCTGCCCAACGGTGGCCGACAGGGTCGGTGCCGTACCGGCCGCCGCTCGGGCCGGCGTGGACCAGGAACTCCGCAACCTCGAGCAGCAGATCGCCAACGTCAACGCCCGGCTGGCGCGGGAACCGGGGCAGGCGGCCAACCAGCTCAACGACATCGCCGGCAAGCGGCGCGCGGTGCTCGACCGGATCCGGCTGAACATCACCCGTGTCGGCGGCACCGCCCCGGCCGGCCTGGAGTCCCTCGCCGGCTGCGCCCTGACCGGCGCGGGTGCCGCCGGCAACGGCAACGCGGGGAACGGCAACAACGGCAACAACGGCAACGGCAACGCGGGGAACGGGAACAGCGGCGTCGCCGGCGCGCGGACGGTGAACTGCCCGAGTGTCAGCGACAAGCTGCCCGCCATCCCCGCCGCCGCCGCGGCCGGTGTCGGGCGGGAGCTGGCCAACCTGGACCGGGAGATCGCCAACGCCAACGCCCGCCTGGCCCGGCTGGCGGCCAAGCCGGAGGGCGGGCCGAACTTCGTCCAGAACGCCATCCTCGGCCCGCTGAAGAGCAAGCGGACCGCCGTCCTGGACCGCATCGAGATCGACATCAACCGGGCCGGTGGCCAACGGCCGAACCTCGACGCACTCGCCACCTGCACCCTCAACTGACCCCGCCGACGACCGACGGGCGGCGCTCGGCTCCCGGCGCCGCCCCTCCCGTCAACATCCTGCGTACTTCCTCACAACCTGTTGTCCCCGGCGTCACCCTCCGACTAGAACCGGAGCAACGATCGCCCGGATCTCCCGGCGACGGTGGCGAGGTGATGGCCGTGGCTCTGATCTCCTACGACGACACCGACTCGGCGGCGTTCGCCGCGACCCGCGACCTGCCCCCGACGAGCCTGGACCGCTGGCGGCACGCGGTGCACCACCACCTCCGCCTCCGCGCCACGACCACGCTGCTGGACCTGGGCGCCGGCACCGGGGCGTGGGCCTCCGCCTTCACCGCGTGGTTCGGCGTACGCGTGGTGGCGATGGAACCGGCCGCCTCGATGCGGGACCGCTGCGGCCACCGGCCCCTGCTCGCCGGGGACGCCACCGCGCTGCCCCTGCGCGACTCCAGCGTCGACGCCGCCTGGCTGTCCACGATGGTGCACCACATCCCCGACCTCGACGCGGCGGCCCGGGAACTGCGCCGGGTGCTCCGGCCCGGCGCACCGGTGCTCATCCGCTCGCCGTTCCCCGGCCGGCACCAGCGGATCGGCCTGTTCCACTGGTTCCCCGAGGCCGTGCGGGTGCTGGACACCTACCCCGACCTGGTTCGGGTGCGCACCGCGTTCGCCGCGGCCGGGTTCCCGGTGAGCAGCGTGGAACCGGTCGCGCAGACCACCGCC
Organism: Micromonospora sp. BQ11; assembly: GCF_052068135.1. Lineage (NCBI taxonomy): Bacteria > Bacillati > Actinomycetota > Actinomycetes > Micromonosporales > Micromonosporaceae > Micromonospora > Micromonospora sp. BQ11. The sequence continues at coordinate 30,412 of NZ_JBQHDB010000008.1, forward strand.
ACGTCCCTCGCCGACTTCGCACGGCGCCTGGACCGGCGGGCCCACACGCCGCTGCAACTGATCAGCGACGCCGAGTACGAGGCGGGGGTGGACCGGCTGCGGGCCGCCGCACCGCACGTCACCGGCCCTGTCGTGGACCACCTCGACCTGCTGGTGCTGCGCTGAGACCTCACCCACCTAGGCACCGATGCCGTGCAGCCAGCGCCGCTGCCAGGGAGTCTCCACCGCCCGAGGACGGTAGTGCGCGCGTACCCACGGCACCGCCTCGCCGGCCGGCAGCCCGTCGAGCACCGCGAGGGCGGCCAGGGCCGTCCCGGTACGGCCGGTGCCGCCGCGGCAGGCCACCTCGACCCGCTCGCCCGCCCGGGCCCGGCGCAGTGCCTCCCGCAGCGCGTCGAGGGCGTCGGCCCGGTCCACCGGCACCCAGAAGTCCGGCCACCGGATCCGCCGGTGCGGCCACGCCGGCCGGGGCCCGCCCGCCAGGAGCAGGGCGAAGTCCGCGGGCACGGCGGCCGGATCGCCGATGCGGCGTCCGCGCACGGCGGCGCCGCTGGGGAGGACGACCACACCGGGGGAATCCGCCCAGTCAGTTTCCGGTGTCACGCGTCCTCCTCTGCGTCCCGTTCCGCCGCCACTGTCGCATTCCACGCGGTGGGCGGGGAGAGCCGGGCCTCCCGGTGGCCGAGACAGTGCCGCCCCCGGGCCCTGACGGGCACCGGGGGCGGCGCAGGTGTCGGTGTGCAGGTCGCCTCTCGGCGAGTGGCGCGACGCGGCTCCAGCCGAACGGTACTCCGCGACGGCAATTTAGGTGAGGCCCGGGGACACAGGACACACCGACACCCGACTCAACACGCTACCCCGCCTCCGCCTTCCCCACCCCGAGGTGACCGGCACCACGCCCGACCGGCCTGGGCGATCCCGGCGTCAGCGGACGCCGTCCCGGTCCCGGGACGCGGGCGCACCGGACCAGGCACTGCGGTAGAGCGTGCCGCGGCCGGCGGGGTCGGGCACGCCGTGCGGCCCGACGGGCGTCGTCTCCGGCTCCACCGGAACGGCGGCGGCGCGACGGGCCCGGATGATCCGGGACACCACGAACCAACCGACGGCCGCCACCACCGCGAGGATGACGACGTTCTGGAGCGCGCCCACGTACCCCTCGACGAGGTGCCAGTTGTCGCCGAGCAGGTACCCGGCCATCACGAACGTGGTGTTCCAGATCAGGCTGCCCAACGTGGTGTAGACGACGAACGTCCGCACCGGCATGCGCTCCACCCCGGCGGGGATGGAGATGAGACTCCGGAAGATCGGGATCATCCGCCCGAAGAACACCGCCTTGGTGCCGTGCCGCAGGAACCACTCCTCGGTGCGGTCCACGTCGGTGAGCTTCACCAGCGGCAGCCGCTCGACGATCGCCCGCATCCGCTCCCGGCCCAGCGCCGCGCCGATCCAGTACAGGGCGAGGGCGCCGACCAGCGATCCGAGGGTGGTCCAGAAGATCGCGCTCACCACGCTCATCCGGCCCTGACCCGCGACGAAGCCCGCGAGCGGGAGGATCACCTCGCTGGGGATCGGGGGGAAGAGGTTCTCCAGGGCGACGGCCAGGCCCGCGCCGGGTCCGCCGAGCCGCTCGACCAGGTCGGTGACGTAGCCGACCAGGCCGTCCTGCGGCGGGGCGGCCTCCCCCGTCGTGGTGCCGGCGGCGAGCAGGGCGTGCGCGGTACGAGACATGGGCTACACGCTACGAACCGTTCCTGAGAGCCCGCCACGAGGCCCACCGCCTATGCTGCGGGTCGTCGCGGGGAGAGGAGCCGACGGTGCGTACGTTGCGGATCGCCGTCGCCCAGCCGGCGTGCAGCGCGTACGACGTCGCCGCGAACGCGGCCCGTCACGCCGCGGCGGTCCGCGCGGCCGGTGCCCGGGTGGTGGTGTTCCCCGAGCTGTCCCTCACCGGGTACGAGCTGGACGCGCCCGTGGTCGCCGAGGACGATCCGCGGTTGGCGGCGCTGGTGGCGGCGTGCGCCGACACCGGCACGCTGGCGCTGGCCGGCGCACCGGTGCGCGGCGACCACATCGCCACGCTCGCCGTGGACGGCACCGGCGCGCGGGTGGCGTACCGGAAGATGTTCCTCGGTGGCGAGGAGCCCGGGCGCTTCTCCCCCGGCGACTCCCCGACGGTGCTCCACGTCGACGGATGGCGCCTCGGGCTGGCGATCTGCAAGGACACCGGCGTGCCGGAACACGCGGCGCGGACGCTCACGCCCGGCGTCGACGTGTACGTGGCCTCGATGGTCGACATGGCCCGGGACGCGGCGGTCCAGGACGAGCGCGCGCGCCGGATCGCCACCACCCACGGGGTGCACGTGGCGGTGGCGAGCTGCGCGGGGCCGACCGGCGGCGGCTTCACCCGGACGGCCGGCCGCTCGGCGATCTGGTCGCCGGACGGGACGGTGCTGGCCCGGGCGGGCACGGGACCGGGCGAGGTCGTCGGTGCCGTCCTCGGCCACGGCGGGTACGGCTCACGCGCCGTCTGACGCGGGCCTCGGCCGAGGGTCGCAGGGTCTAAGGTGGCCAGGGTGACGCCGTCGCCGCCGCTCGCCTCCGGCCGGACCGCCGACGTCTGGGCGCTCGGTGACGACCGGGTCCTGCGCCGGTACCGCGGTGAGCGCGACGTACGCGCGGAGGCGGCGGTGATGTCCCACCTGCACTCACTGGGCTACCCCGTCCCCCGCGTCCACCACGCCGAGGGCCCCGAGCTGGTGCTGGACCGGCTGACCGGTCCGACCCTGGCCGAGGCGGGCATCAGCGGCCGCGTGGACGTCCGCTCCGCGGCCCGCCTGCTGGCCGACCTGCACCGCCGGCTGCACGCGCTGCCCGCACGCGTCGCGGCCGACCCCGCCGACCGGATCCTGCACCTCGACCTGCACCCGGAGAACGTCATGCTGACCTCCGCCGGCCCGGTGGTGATCGACTGGGACAGTTCGACCGAGGGGCCGCCCGACCTGGACATCGCCATGTCCGCGGTGATCCTCGCCGAGGCGGCCACCGACGCCGGCTCGCCGCTCGCCGGCCTGGTCCGGGACCTGCTGGTCGCGTACCTCGCCGAGACCGGGCCGCTGCCGCTGCTGGAGCACGCCGTCACCGTGCGCGCGGACCTCGGACCGCTCGACGCCGACCGCCTGGCGGAGGCGTCCGCCCTCGTCCGGCGGCTCGCCCCGGAGGAGCGGCCGTGAGCGGCCGGGTCGCCCGCCTGTGGCGGTACCCGCGCTGCGCCGTACCGACCCTGTCGCACGGCACCCTGCCGGCTCAGGTGGACGCGCTACGGGCGCCGGCGCGACTGAACCGGGTCGTCCCGGTGCCGCGACTGGCCCGGCAGCCGCGCGTCGGCGCGTACGCGCTGGTGGTGCGGCCGGGCCGGGTCGAGAACGGTGCGGTGGTCGAGGTCTGCTGAGCGCCGCTCAGTCGTCGTTCCGCTCGTTCGCACCGCTGGTCGTGTCGACCCGGTCGAGCAGGGCGTCGAGCTGGGCCGCGACCTGGGGCGACAGCCGGTTCTCCTCGACCGCCTCCACCAGCCGCTCCCGCAGGTCCTCGACGCGCTTGTCCCGGTCCTTCGGCTTGCTCCGGCTCAGGTCGGCGAGCTTGTCCGCCACCTCCTCGGCCGTCCTCCGGTCGATCTGATCGTCCCTGCGTGCCTGCAGGAGCACGGCGGCGAACTCGCCGGCCAGCTGCCGCAGGTTGACCTGCGCCGGTCGGCCGGTGGCCGGCGGTGGGGTCGTCGTGGCGGGTGCCGGCGGAGCCGAGCTGCTCGGCACCCCGGTGGGGGCCGTGCTCGTCGGAGCGGCCGGTCCGGCGGTGGTGGGCCGGTCGCGGTCGTTGTCCAGGGTCAGCACCGCGACCAGGCCCACGAGCAACGCGAGCCCGGCAGCGACGAGCGCGGCGATCGGCCCGTTCGACCGCCGGCGGGGCGGCGCCGGGGCGGGACGCGGGGCCACACGGCCGGTCACGACGGGTGCGACGCCCGGCGCCCACGAGCGGTCGACGAGGGTCGGCGGGTGCGCGGCGGCGGCCGCACCGGAGGCGGCGTCGCGGCCGCGTGCGGCGCCGGCCGTCGACGGCAGGACGGCCGTGTCCTGGCCGGTCGGCAGAGCGGCGCCGAAGCGGGTGGCCAGGTGCCCGGCGCTGGGCCGGCGCGCGGGATCGGTGTCGAGGCAGCCCAGGACGAGCGCGGCGACGTCCGCGGGAAGACCGGGTACCCGCAGCGGAGGTACCGGCGTCCGCCGGGCGTGCACCTCCAGTGCGTCCTCCCAGGTCTGCACCGGCCGCGGGGCGTGGCCGGCGAGGGTGCGGTAGAGCAGCGCGCCCAGGGCGTACACGTCGCTGGCCGGATCGGGCGGCCCAGGGCGCATCCGCTCCGGCGCGAAGTACGCGGGCGTGCCCATCAGCAACTCGCCGGTCTGCCCGGCGAGCGGGTGGTGCGGCCCGGCGAGCGCGGCGATGCCGAAGTCGAGCACCTTCGCCCCGGTGTCGGTCAGCATGACGTTGCCCGGCTTGATGTCGCGGTGCACGACGCCGATCCGGTGGGCGGCGGCGAGCGCGGCGGCGACCTGTCCGGCCGTCCGGACGGCCTCCGGCCAGGCCAGCGGGCCGCCGGTGAGCCGATCGGCGAGGTTGTGCCCCTCGACCAGTTCCATCACCAGGTACGGCACGACGACGCCGCCGGAGAGGGTCGCCTCGCCGTAGTCGTAGACCTGGGTGACGTGCGGGTGGCTCAGCCGCGCGGCGGCGCGGGCCTCCCGCTGGATGGTGGCCCGCAGCTGCGGGTCGGTGGCGAGTTCCCCGGCGAGGGCCTTGACCGCGACGGGCCGGTGCAGGACGTCGTCGTCGGCGCGCCACACCTCGGACATCCCGCCGCGGCCGATGCGCTCGCGCAGGACGTAACGGTCGTGCAGCCGGAGGCTGGTCGTGAACGGCGACATAGGCGTCCAGTCTGCCTTGCCGACGCCGACGGCCACCACCCGTCGTGCCTGATTCACCCCCGACCGCCCCGGTTGGCCCCGCTTTCGACCAGTAATTACCGTGGCCGACGTCACGCCGGAGCGTCGACGCACCCCGGCGTGCCGAGGCCGGACGGGATGCGGTGGACGCGGGGGCGGGTCAGGACACCCGGGCGACGGCCCCGTACATGCTGACCTCGGCGACCGACGGGCGCGGCTGCGGGGCGTCCTCGGCACGCCACTCGGCGACCGAGGTGATGCCGGGCTCGACGACGTCGAGCCCGTCGAAGAAGCGGGTGAACTCGTCGAGGCTGCGCAGGTTGATCACGCCGTGCGGACCGCCGCCCCGGGCGGCGGCCTTCGCCTCGGCGGCGACCTGCGGCGGCAGGTAGTCGTGGGTGGCGTGGGAGGCGGCCAGGTAACTGCCGGCCGGCAGCGCGTCGAGCAGCCGCCGGACCACCGCGTACGGGTCGTCGCCGTCGGGCACGAAGTGCAGGATGGCCACCAGCATCAGCGCGATCGGCTGGGACAGGTCGATGGTGCGCCGCAGGTCGGGGTGGCTGAGGATCTTCTCCGGGTCCCGCAGGTCGGCGTCGATGTAGCAGGTCGCGCCCTCCGGCGAGCTGGTCAGCAGCGCCCGGGCGTGCGCCAGCACGATCGGGTCGTTGTCGACGTACACCACCCGGGACTCCGGCGTGATGGACTGGGCGACCTCGTGGGTGTTGTCCGCGGTCGGGATGCCGGTGCCGATGTCGAGGAACTGCCGGATGCCGGCCTCGCGGGCCAGGTAGCCGACGGCCCGCTGGAGGAAGCGGCGGTTCTCCAGGGCCGCGGTGCGGATGGTCGGGAAGGCCGCCGCCATCACGTCGCCGGACTCGCGGTCGGCCTGGAAGTTGTCCTTGCCACCGAGCCAGTAGTTGTAGCGGCGGGCCGGGTGGGCCACGGAGGTGTCGATGCGGTCGCTGGGATGGGCGGAACCGGTCGTCGCTCCCGGAGCATCGGTGGTCAAGGCAGCCTCCATGACTCTGCGCCACCCGTGATGGCGGGTCCGTCCACTGTCGCCGGACGCGACCATGGTAGTGCCAACCCGGGTCGTGGCGCGGCCCCCGGGAGTCGCTAGTCCCGGTACAGGTCGTCCAGGATGCGATGGAGGATCTCCTGCGTACGCTCCGGAGGCTCGGCCTCCACGCAGAGCCGTTCCATCGCCACCGCGTAGTAGTCGAGGTCGTCGCGCTTGTCCAGGTAGAGCGCGCTGGTGAGCTGTTCGATGTAGACGATGTCGGGCAGTTCCGCGTCGCCGAAGCGCAGGATGGTGAAGGCCCCTCCGGCGGCGGCGTGCCCGCCCGCGGCGAACGGGATCACCTGGAGTCGGATGTGGGACGACTTGGTCGCCTCGATGAGCGCCTCGACCTGGCCGCGCATCACCTCCGGCCCACCGATCGGCCGGCGCAACGCCGCCTCGTCGAGCACCACCCACAGCTGTGGCGGGTTGTCCCGACGCAGGAGGTGTTGACGCTGCATCCGCAGCTCGACCCGGCGCTCGATCTCACCGGGGGCGGCACGGCCGTGACCGAGCAGCACCACCGCCCGCGCGTAGTCGCGGGTCTGGAGCAGCCCGGGGACGAACTGCACCTCGTACGTGCGGATCAGCGACGCGGCGGCCTCCAGCCCCAGGTACGCCTGGAACCAGGTGGGCAGCACGTCGGTGTACCGGTGCCACCAGCCGGGGCTGTTGGCGTCACGGGCCAGCTTGAGCAGTGCCTCCCGCTCCTCGGGCACCGTGACCCCGTAGAGCGTGAGCAGGTCCGCGACGTCGCGTTCCTTGAAGCCGACCCGGCCCAGCTCCATCCGGCTGATCTTCGACTCGGAGGCCCGGATCTCCCACCCGGCGCCCTCACGCGTCACCCCGCTGGACTCGCGCAGCCGGCGTAGCTGAGCACCCAGGAGGATGCGCAGGACGGTGGGACCGGTCGTCGGACCCCCCTCGGCGGGAACCATCGCCACTGCCGCCCTCCGCACGCCGGAACCCCATGTCGGACGGGCCACCGCCGACCCGACCGACGTGTAAGCATGCCATGAACGGTCAGTGAGGTGAATGCCTCCGGATCGGTCGATCGGTCCCGTTCGCGGGACGGCCGGTCAGTCGATCAGGTGGTCGAAGTCCCCGTCCCGGGCGCCGAGGACGAAGGCGGCGATCTCGTCGACCGTGTAGATCAGCGCGGGCCCCTCCGGATGACGGGAGTTGCGCATGGCGATGCCGGCCCCGCCGGGCAGCTCAGCCAGCTCGACGCAGTTGCCGCTCGGATTGCTCCGGCGGCTCTTCTGCCAGCGCAGCGGCGGAAGCTGGTTGGTGGGAACGCCGTTCGGTGGCTGCTGCATGAGCGTCTTCCTCTTCGAGCGCCCGCCGGTGCCCCGGTGCGCGGGCAGTGCCGGCACGAGGGGTAGGGCATCGATGAAAGCGCTTCCTGCACGTGCATCTGCTATTGCATCTGCATCGGACAGCGAGCATGATAACGCACGTGCGCGGTACCCATCCGTTCACTTTGAGTTACCTGTAACTGGGCTGCCACCAGGGAAAACACCGCGCGGCGCGGAGGCGCCGAGCGACCGCCGGCGAGGCCGGCGGGAACAGCGTGACGGGAGGGCTCGTGGCGGATCCGATGACCATCGCGTCCGGCATCTGCGCCGCGGGAGCTCTCCTGTCGACCTGGCAGTTGCGCCGGCGAGCGGTCCAGGCCGAGGCCGAGATCGGGATCCTCCAGGCCGAGCTCGCCGCCGAACGGCACGCCGCCAGTCACGACCCGCTCACCGGGCTGCCCAACCGCCGGGCCTTCTACCGGCTCGCGACGACCCTGCTGACCGACGCGGCCGGCCGGCCCCTGATCGCCGTCGTCCTGGACCTCGACGACTTCAAGCAGATCAACGACCGCTACGGGCACGCGGCCGGCGACCAGGTGCTGGTGAGCGTGGCCGAGCGGTTCGCGGCCTTCGCCGGGGACAACCTGGTGGCCCGGCTCGGCGGCGACGAGTTCGCCGGGCTGCTGACCACCCCGGCCGTCGACGGCCGCTGGATCGAACACGCCACCCGTCGCCTCTGCGAGACCCTCGCCGCGCCGATCCCGCTGGGCGGGGTCAGCCTCCGGGTCACCGCGTCCGTGGGCCTGGCCCCGGTCACCGGGCCCACCCAGCTCACCGAGGCCCTCGACCGCGCCGACGCGGCGATGTACCGGGCCAAGAGCCTGGGGCCGGCCAGGGCGCGACGGCAACTCGTCGACAGCGCTCCGCTGACCGACTGACGGCCCTGGCGCAGGCATGCCCGGTCCTCGTACCGGGTATGCGCGTGGGCACGGAGACCGCCGCCGAGGAGGAACCCGACGTGTCCACCCTCCGAGCCGTGGTCCTCAACTGCACCCTCAAACCGTCGCCCGCGGTGTCGAGCGCCGACGTGCTGGGGCGGGAGGTCCTCGACGCCCTCGCCGACCAGGGGTGGAGGGTGAGATCGTCCGCGTCGTGGACCACGACGTGCGGTTCGGTGTCTCCACCGACGAGGGCGGGGGCGACGGCTGGCCGGCCATCCGGGCCAAGCTGCTGGAGGCGCAGATCCTCGTCATCGCCACGCCGATCTGGCTGGGTCAACCGTCGTCCGTGTGCAAGATGGTCCTCGAACGCCTCGACGCCGAGCTGTCCGAGACCGACGCCGAGGGTCGCCTGCTCACCTACGGCAAGGTCGCCGGGGTGGCGGTCGTCGGCAACGAGGACGGCGCCCACCACACGATCGGCCAGGTGCAACAGGCCCTCAACGAGGTCGGGTTCACCTGCCCGGCGGCCGGCGCGACGTACTGGGTCGGCGAGGCGCTGCACAAGACCGACTACGTGGACGCCGGACCCAAGCCGGGCACCACCGGCCGCACCACGAAGGCCCTCGCGCTCAACAGCGCGCACCTGGCCCGGCTGCTCGCCGAGCAGCCGTACCCGCCGCCGGAGGCGGGCAGCGCCGCCGTCGGGCCCAGCCACCAACCGGCCTGACCCGGCGGGACCACCCGGTCAGCGCCAGCCGTAGCCGGCGCGCAGCGCCTGCCCCACGCGGTCGAACCGCGGCCGGTCCAGCACCGCGCCCTCACGCCGGATGCTGTCCTCGCGCATGGTCAGCACCCGGTCCAGGCGTACCCAGCTGGGCCGGTTGTCCCGGTCCCACGAGCCAGGCCCCAACGCGAGCCAGTGCCGCTGACCGTTCCGCTCGCTCTGGCTGGACAGCATCAACCCGAACAGGGTCCGGCTGTGCCGGCCGACCACCAGCACCGGCCGGTCCTTGCCCTGCCGGGGATCGTCCTCGTACGGCACCCAGGTCCAGACGATCTCCCCCGGGTCGGCCTGCCCGTCGGGCTCCGGCGCGTACGTCAGCTCGCGCCGTTGCAGCGCCGCGACGTGGCGCCGCCGGGCGACCTGGGCCGGCGCGGGCCCGGGGCGCCGCGGCCCCGGGATGACGCCGCCGAGACGCGCGGCCACGTTCCTGAGAAGACCTGCCACGGCGGGCAGCCTATCCCCCGTGCTGCGGGCATGATCGGCGGCGGGTGAACCACCGGGGCTTCCGCTGGTGGCCGCTGCACCAGATCGCGGGCACAGTGGAGCGGTGACCGACCTGCGCCCGCCCCTCGCCCGGTACGCCGAACGCCTGCACACCGCCCTCGGCGACCGGCACCATGTCGCCTCCCCGCTCGGCGCCTGGCTGCTGCTGGCCCTGAGTGGACCGGCCGCCACCGGCGGAGTCCGCGCCGAGATGGAGTCGGTGCTCGGCACGGACGTGGACTCCGCCGCCGCGACCGCCCGCGCGCTGCTGGACGACCCGCACCCGCTGGTGGGCGCCGCGAGCGGGGTGTGGCACCGGCCGGGATCCGACACGCACCGGCTCGACGACTGGTCGGCGGGCCTGCCGGGGACCACGGCGACCGGTCCGCTGCCGGGCCGGCCGGCCCTGGACGAGTGGGCACGCGAGCACAGCCTGGGTCTGATCGAGGAGTTCCCGATCGCGGTGGGGCCGACCACGCTGCTGCTGCTCGCCAGCGCGCTCGCCGCCCGGATCTCCTGGGTGGACCCGTTCATGGTCGCCGAGGCGGAGGCGCTCGGCGCCGACAGCCGGTGGGCCGGCCGGCTGCGGCGGGTCCTGCGAACCCCCTGGCACGGCCACCGGTCCTGGATCGCCACCACACCGCGGGCCGGCGAGGTCGTCGTGCACACCGCGCCCGCCCGACCGGCCGACGGCGGGGCCGGACTGCTGGTGGTGTCGGTGGCGGCGATGCCCGACGTGCCGCCGGTGGACGTCCTCGCGGCGGCGTACGACATCGCCTCCCGCACCGCCGACGGGCGGGGTGGGCACCGGCAGGGATCGCTCTACGACCTTCCCCTCGGTGAGACCCCGCTGTGGACCCTGCGTGAGGACACCACTCGCACGTTCGCCCCCGACGGGCGGGACGAGACGGTCATGTCGGTGCTGCCGGCGTGGTCCGCCGAGAACCACCACGACCTGTCCGCGCCCACCCTCGGCTTCCCCGCCGCCGCGCGGGCCTTCGGCGCGCTGCTCGGCGAGCCCGGCCTCGGCGTCGAGGTCGCCCAGTCGGCGGCCGCCCGGTACGGACGGTACGGATTCGAGGCCGCCGCCGTGACCGCGTTCGGGATGGTGACCGGCCTTCCGCCCGAGGGTGTGGTCCGGGTCGCGGAGCTGCGCTTCGCCCACCCGTACGCCGTGGTCGCCGTCGCCACCGACGACGGTTCCGGCGGCGCGACGGCCGGGCCCTGGCACGGTGTCCCGGTCTTCTCCGCCTGGGTGGCCGAGCCGGAGGAGGTGTCCGAGGCCGACCTCGCGGACCCGCCGATGGAGTGGTGAGGCCGCTCAGCTCTCGTGCGGCGGGCGCGGAATCGGCTGGGTCATGCCGTCGAAGTCGCGGGGCAGCTGGGCCACCATGTCGCGGAACTCCTCGACGGTGACCGCCTCGCGCAGGGTGACGAAGACCGCCGCGGCGCCCACCCGGGCGGTCTCGTCGTCGACCCCGGCGCGCTCGGACACCCGCCGCAGGAAGTCCGCCGGCCCGCCATCCCCGGCCGGGCCGTCCCACGCTCCCGGCCCCGGTTCGGCGAGGTAGGCGCCGGTCTCGTCCGGCAGGTGGCCCGCCAGGTCGGCGACCTCACCACCGGTCATCCGGTCGACCATCGTCTGCAGCACCGCACGGGAGATCACGGCGGCCTGCCCGGTGGGAAGGCCCGAGCGGCGGGACACCGCGTCGACGAAAAGGGGAAACCGCACGCCGCCCTCCTGACCTCACCGGCACCCGCCGCGCTTACCCCCGGCGGCTCCCCGCAAACGGCCGTGCCGGCCGCCCGGAACCCGTCGATCATGCCGCTGACGGGCCCGGCTCAGCGGTCCGGGTCGTCGTCGGCGAGGACGTCGAGCAGCAGGGCGGCGGTCCAGCCGAAGGCCGGTGAGCCGAGCCCGACGCCGGTGTCCGGGTGGAAGTACTCGTGGCACCCGGACCGGGCGACGAGGTCGATCATCGACTGCCGCAGGCCGGCGGCGAGGTCCGGCCGACCGTGGTCGCGCAGCCCGCGACGCAGCAGCCAGGCCAGGTTCAGCCAGCTGGGGCCGCGCCAGTAGCGCAGCGGCTCGAAGTCCGGCGCGGTCCGGTCGTGGCTGGGCAGCGGCCGGTCCATCCGGCGGGCCACCCCGAACCGGGCCGAGCAGGCCTCCTCGATCACCGTCGCGGCCGGGCGGGCGGGCAGGTCGGGCAGCAGCAGGGGCATCAGGCCGAGCGCCGTCCGGGCCGGGATCAGCCGGTCGGTCCGCAGGTCGCGCGGCTGGAACGTCCCGGTGACCGGGTCGTACAGCCGCCGGAGGAGGGCGTCGGTGATCCGTGCCGCCCGCTCCCGGTGCGGTCCGGGGTCCGCGCCGACCACCGCGGCGATCCCGGCGAGGGCGTGCTCGGCGGCGCCGGCGGCGGCGTTGAGCAGCGGGCACTCCACCAGCCACGGATGCCGGTCGGCGAGCCCGTCGTCGCGGTAGCGGTGGTCCCGGTAGGAGGCCACGATCGCGACGTAGCGCGCGTAGTCCAGGTCCGTGGGGCGGTGCGCGGCGTCGGCGTGCGCGGTGTCGTGCCGCCGGTACGCGGACATGACGGCGACGTCGGCGGGCACCGCCGCCATCGGGGCGTCCCAGGCGGGGCTGTTGTCCACGCCGGACTCCCAGGGGTGCACGATCGCCGCCAGTCCCTGCCCGGCGACGTCCCGGTGGGTGGCGAGGTAGCGCTGCTGGGCCAGCAGCCGGGGGTAGAGCCGGCGCAGTGCCGACCGGCCCGACTCCGACGGCGCCCGGCGGTACGCGAGCCACGCCGCGAGCGCGTGCACCGGCGGCTGGATCAGCCCCGACGTGGCGGCGGCCGGCGCGGCGTCGGCGACGGCCGAGTGCCAGAACTCCGGCCCGGGGAAGTACGAGCCGACCGGGAGCGCCGCGTTGAACACGATGTGCGGGACCCGCCCGTCGGCCCACTGAGCCCGGAAGAGGCTGTCCAGCTCCCGCCAGGCGCGCTCGGGGCGGACATGGGACCAGCCGATCGCGCTGAACGCCGAGTCCCAGCTCCACTGGTGCGGGTACAGGGTCCGGGACGGCACCGTGTGGTCGTGTTCCCAGTTGCCGTCCAGCGTGTCGACGGCGAGCTGCCACAGCTCCGTGGGGGCGTGCACCTCGCCGGTGCTCGTCCCGCCGAGCCCGCTCATGCGGCGGCCGCCCGCGGTTGGGCGTGACGCAGCACGGTCGCCGCCTGTTGCAGGGCCCGGACCGGGTCGCCGCGCAGCCGGCACTCCAGCGCGAGCCACCCCGTGTAGCGGATGTCCAGCAGGGTCCGTAGCAGCAGCGGCCAGTCCAGGTGACCGGCGCCGGGCTGGTACCGGTTGGAGTCGCTGACCTGGACGTGGCCCAGGTACGGCGCGGCGGCACGCAGCGCGGCGGGCGCGTCGTCCTCCTCGATGTTCATGTGGAAGGTGTCGGCGACCACCCGTACCGACGGCAGGCCGACCGCCGCGCACAGGGCCACCGCGTCGTCGAGCCGGTTGACCATGTGGTCCTCGTACCGGTTCAGGGGTTCCAGGAAGAGGGTGACCCCCTCGGCGCGGGCGTGCTCACCCAGCTCGCCGAGGGCGTCGACGAGGACCTGCCGGTCGCCGGCCGGCGACCGGGGTGGCTCGAACGGCGGCAGCCGGCGGGAGAACATCCCCCACGCGGCCGGGGTCATCGCCCCGACGCCGCCCAGCTCGGCGATGACCGACAGCTGGGAGCGCAGGTTGCGGACGGCGTCGCGGGAGCGGTCGCGGTCGAAGTCGCCGATGAAGTGGTCCATCTCCACGCAGACGGTGGGCATCACCACCCCGGCGGCCCGGGCGCGGCGCAGCTCGGGCCGGCGCGCGGCGAACGACAGGTCGCCCCGACCGCGCAGCTCGACGGCGTCGTAGCCGAGCGCGGTGGCGAGGGCGTACTTGCGGATCAGGTCGGTGCCCGGCAGGAGCTGTTCCTGACAGGCCAGGGGAATCGTCATCTAGAACCTCAGCACGACTTGGAGGACGTCACCGTCACCGCGGTCGAGCAACGCCAGCGCGTCGGCCACCGCGCTGGCGTTGACGACGTGGCTGACCAGCGGCAGCGGGTCGACGCTGCCGTCCGCCACCAGTTCCATGAAGGTCTGTGCGACACGCTCGCCGGTCCACCGGCCGGCCATGCCGGGTGCCGGGGTCGGCCCGGAGACCTGGGCCGCCACCAGCTGGATCCGGTTGTGGTGGAACTCCTCGCCGAGACCGAGGCCGTCGGCCTGTCCCTGGTAGAAGCCGGCGGCCACGACGCGGCCGGCGTGGGTGGTGGCCCGGATCGCCTCGTGCAGCGCGGGGTAGGCGCCGGACAGCTCCAGGCAGACGTCGGCACCCCGACCCCCGGTCGCCGCGCGCAGCACGGCGGCGGCGGAGTCGGTGCCGGCGTCGACGACCGTACGCGCGCCGAGGCGGGCGGCGTGCGCGAGTCGGCTGGGCACCCGGTCGACCGCGACCACCCGGGCACCGGACAGCGCCGCGAGCCGGGTGGCGAGCAGACCGATGACGCCCTGCCCGAAGACGCCGACCCAGTCGCCGAGGTGCAGGTCGGCCGCGAGCACGGCGGTGAGGGCGATGGCACCGGGGCGGGCGAAGACCGCGGCGAGCGGGTCGAGCCCGACCGGCAACGGGTGCACCGCACCGGCGGGCAACACCGCCTCGGCGCGATGTCCCCAGATGCCCCAGACGATCTGGCCCCGCTGCCGGTCGGCGACGTCCGGCGCGACCTCGACGATCTCACCGACCTCCTCGTAGCCGAAGCCCACCAGGGGGTACGGCACGGAGGTCTGGCGCGGGACGAACATGCGGGTGACGTCGTCCCAGTCCTTGCTGAGCCGGGGGTTGCTGCCCCGGTAGAGGGTCAGCTCCGTGCCGGCGGAGATGCCCGAGTAGCAGGTGCGGACCCGAACCTGACCGGGGCCGAGCGGATCGGGCGGGCAGGGCTCGAGGCTGATCCGTCGAGGCCCGGCGAGAGAGACAACCCAGTTGACCATGAGTCACATCCCGGTAGCACTGGGTTTCATCGTAGGCAAAAAATCGTTATATGTCTTGTAATTGATCAATCGAAGGGGTTCAATCCGTCATGTACCCTTCGAGAGGAGTGCCACCGATGTCAGCACCTCCGAGGCGCGCGATGGCCGCCACCCTGATCATGGCACTTGCCGGGACCACCCTGCTGGCCTGCGGTGACGATACGTCCGAAAGCGACAGCAGGAAGATCACCGTGTGGAGCCTGGAGGACGTGGCCGACCGGGTCACCGCCACCCGGGCGATCATCGCCGACTTCACCGCGAAGACGGGCGTCACCGTCGAGCTGGTGCCGGTCAGCGAGGACCAGTTCCCGTCCCTCATCGCCTCCAGCGCCGCCGCCGGCGAGCTGCCCGACGTGGTCGGGTCCGTCTCCCTCGCCGGTGTCCGCACCCTCGCCGGCAACGAACTTCTGCACCCCTCGGCGAATGCGGAGGTCGTCGAGAAGCTGGGGCGCCAGACGTTCTCGCCCCGGGCGCTGGAACTCACCGCCGACGGCGACACGCAGCTCTCCGTTCCCAGCGACGGGTGGGGCCAGCTGCTCGTCTACCGCAAGGACCTCTTCGACGCCGCCGGGTTGCCGGCCCCCGACACGTACGAGAAGATCGCCGCCGCAGCGGCGAAGCTG
Organism: Micromonospora sp. BQ11; assembly: GCF_052068135.1. Lineage (NCBI taxonomy): Bacteria > Bacillati > Actinomycetota > Actinomycetes > Micromonosporales > Micromonosporaceae > Micromonospora > Micromonospora sp. BQ11. The sequence goes on from NZ_JBQHDB010000008.1 coordinate 45,679, forward strand.
AACACCGGCGGCGTCGCCGGCATCACCGCGGCGACCGCCCCCGGCGACGTCTTCACCCAGCAGACGTTCGAGCACCTCGCGCTGGCCAACAACTGTCAGCTCACCGACGATTCCGGGGCGGTGAAGCTCGACTCGCCGGAGTGCGTCGAGGCCTTCCGCTTCTACGGCGACCTCATGCGCACCAGCTCGGTCAAGGGCGCGCAGGACGTCGACACCACCCGGGCCACCTACTTCGCCGGCAAGGCGGCCATGCTGGTGTGGTCACCGTTCATCCTCGACGAGCTGGCCGGCCTGCGCAACGACGCCAAACCCACCTGCCCGCAGTGCCAGGCCGACCCCGCGTGGCTCGCGAAGAACAGCGGGTTCGTGACCGCCATCAAGGGCCCGAACGGCACCCAACCGGCCCAGTACGGCGAGATCAGCTCCTGGGCCGTGCTCGACGGCGCCGCCGACGACCCGGCGAAGTCCTTCGTGGAGTACATGCTCGACGACGCCTACCCGCGCTGGTTCGGCATGTCCCCCGAGGGCCGCTTCCCGGTGCGCAAGGGCACCGGCGGGGAGCCGGAGAAGTTCCTCACCGCCTGGAACACCAGCCAGGCCGGTGTGGACGCGAAGAAGCCCCTCGCCGAGGTCTACGGCGACCAGGTGCTCGCCGAGCTGCGCCGCAGCCCGGACACCTTCTCCCGCTGGGGACTGACCCAGGGCCAGGGCAAGCTGGTCGGCGCGATCCTCGGCGAGCTTCCGGTGCCCAAGGCACTCGCCGACGTCGTCTCCGGCAAGTCCGACGCCGCCGCGGCGGCCGGGCGGGCCCGCAAGGACGTGGAGGCGATCAAGGCGGGCGTCAATTGACCACCACGGCGCCGGGTACCGGCCGCTCCCCCACCCGGGAGCGGCCGGCCCGGCCCCGCCGGCGGGGCCCGCTGACGCTGCGCCAGCGGGAGTCCCGCGCCGGGCTCGCGCTGGTCGCGCCGACCCTGCTGGTCACGATCGCGGTGATCGGCATACCGATCGTGTGGACGGTGGTGCTGGCCTTCCAGCGCGTACGCCTGGCCACCCTGCGCAAGACCGGCCTGTTCGGCGAGTTCACGCTGGACAACATCGACCGGGTGCTCAACACGCCCGGGTTCGCCGACACGCTCTGGACGACCCTGGTCTACAGCGTCGGCAGCACCGTCGGCTCGATCCTCCTGGGTCTGGCCGCGGCACTGGTCGTCCGCCGGCCCTTCCGGGGCCGCACCCTGGTCCGTGCCTCGATGCTGCTGCCGTACGTGGCGCCGGTCGTCGCGGTCACCTTCGTCTGGCAGGTGATGCTGGACCCGCAGCTCGGCATCGTCAACGACTGGGGGCGACGGTTCCTCGGCTGGGACACCCCGGTCGCGTTCCTGTCCCAGGAGTCCACCGCCCTGGCCACGGTCATCGCCTTCGAGGCGTGGCGCTACTTCCCGTTCGCGTTCCTGTTCCTGCTCGCCCGACTCCAGGCGGTCCCTGGTGAGCTGGAGGAGGCCTCCCGTGTCGACGGGGCCACCCCCACCCAGCGGTTCCGCCACATCCTGCTGCCGCAACTGCTGCCGGTGATCGCGCTGATCGGCGTCCTGCGGTTCATCATGACGTTCAACAAGTTCGACGACGTCTACCTGCTCACCGGCGGCGCGGCCGGCACCGAGGTGGTCAGCGTCCGGGTCTACACGTTCCTCACCGCGCGTACCGACATCGGCGCGGCGGCGGCCCAGGCGGTCGTGCTGGCCGTGGTGCTCATCGTCTTCGTCGCGGTCTACCTGCGCTTCTTCGGCGGACGGAGGGCCGACTGATGGACCGGGACCGGATCGAGACGGTCAGCCTGCGCTGGCTGCGGCGGCTGGTCGTCGCCGTCTTCCTGCTGGTGACCCTCTTCCCCTTCTACTACATGCTGGTGCTCTCGGTACGCCCCATCGAGCGCCTGCTGCTCGACCCCGGCTCGCTGGTGGTCGGGCTGGGCGAGCTGACCGTCGCGACGTACGCCGAGGTGCTCAAGGCCGCCGACGACGGCGGCCAGGGTTTCCTCACGTTCATGCGCAACAGCGGCCTGGTCGCCGTCGCCGCGACCGTCCTGACGCTGGTGGTGGCGATCCCCGGGGCGTACGCGGTCTCCCGGCTGCGGTTCTTCGGGCGGCGGCAGGTCGACGTCCTGTTCCTGGCGGTCTACCTGTTCCCGTCGATCGTCATCGCGATCCCGCTGTTCGTGATGTTCACCCGGGCCGGGCTGCGCGGGTCGCTGTTCGGGCTGGTCCTGGTCTACATCTCGCAGACACTTCCGGTCTCGGTGTACATGCTGAAGAACTACTTCGAGACGATCCCGGTCAGCCTGGAGGAGTCGGCGGCGATCGACGGGGCGGGGCGGCTGGGCATCATCCGGCGGGTCAGCCTGCCCCTGGCCGCACCGTCGATCATGGCGGTCGCGCTGTACGACTTCATGATCGCCTGGAACGAGTTCCTCTTTGCGCTGCTGTTCCTGGTCGACAAGCCGAACCGGTGGACGGTGTCGCTGGGGTTGGCGCAGCTCGCCGACGGGGTGGAGGTGCCCAAGACGGTGCTGATGGCCGGCTCGGTCATCCTCACCCTGCCCATCGTGATCCTCTTCTTCGCCAGCGAACGGCTGCTCACCGAGGGCCTGACCAGCGGCGCAGAAAAGGGCTGACCCGCCCCCTCCCCCACGATCTTGCACATTCTGTCGGGGCGAAAGCCGTAAAAGCCGCAGAAGAGCGACAGAAAGTGCAAGATCGCGGAGGGTGGTAGGGCGAGCCGTTACGGTGGCGCCATGGGCAAGCCGACCCGTTGGGTGACCGAGACCGGTCCCGAGCACACGCAGTGGTACATCGACCGGTTCCGCCGGCTGGCGGCCGAGGGGGTCGACCTGGCCGGGGAGGCCCGACTGGTCGACGCCATGGTCGCGCCCGGTTCCCGGATCCTCGACGCCGGCTGCGGCACCGGCCGGGTCGGTGCGGCGCTCGCCGCGCGCGGCCACACCGTCGTCGGGGTGGACGCCGACCCGGCGCTGGTCGAGGCGGCCCGCGCCGACCACCCGGGCCCCCACTGGCTGGTCGCCGACCTGGCCGACCTGGACCTGGCCGCGGCCGGGGAGCCCGAGCCGTTCGACGCGGCGGTGGTGGCCGGCAACGTGATGGCGTTCGTGGCGCCCGGCACCGAGCCAGAGGTGCTCCGGCGCGTCGCCGCGCACCTGCGGCCCGACGGGGTGGCACTGGTCGGCTTCGGCCTCGACCGGGGCTACCGCCTGGCCGACTTCGACGACGACACCGACGCGGCCGGCCTGCGCCGGGAGCACCGCTTCGCCACCTGGGACCTGCGCCCCTGGCGCGAGGAGAGCGACTTCGCCGTCACCGTGCTGCGCCGCCCCGCCGACTGAGCCCGCCGCCACGACCCGACGCGACCCGGGCGGTCACGCCGGTGCGGCGACCTCCCGGGCGGCGGCCGGGTCGAGGGGCGCCCCGGCCGGCACCAGACTGACCAGGCTCGCCGGAAGGCGGGCCGGGCGGACGCCCGCGTAGCCGAGCATGCCGAGCACGTCCCCGCCGGCCAGCACATACCGGCGGCCGAGGTCGGTGACCACGGACACCGCACCGCCGGTCGCTCCCGGCGCGGCCACCGACTCCACGACCGCACCCCGCCCCGGCTCGACCACCACGTGGTCGGCGAGCACCGGCTCGCCGGGATTGGCGGGCGCGGTCCGCGGGGTGGTGGCCAGGTCCGGCAGCCGTACGCCGAGCCGTACCTCGGCGGCACCGCCGTCGTCGCCGACCCGGGTGCAGAGCCCACCGGTGTCCGGTGCGGCCAGCTTCGGTGGCACGGCCGGCGGGGCGGTCGGCCCGGTCGGGGCGAGGTCGGGCACCTTCGGCAGCTCGGCGAACCGCCCGAGGGTGATCGGCTCCGGCTCGCCCTGACCGGTGCGGGCCAGCAGCAGACTGGCCTGCATCTCGGTGATGCCGGCCAGTCCGTCGCGCAGCGCGACCGCGTACTGGCGGCCGTTGCCGAAGTTGCGGACCAGGTAGACGTCGCCGATGCGGGCCCCGTCGACCTTGTCGGACCGCTCGCCCGCTCCGGGCAGCGCGAGCGGTGCCAGATCGCTGCCGGCGGGCAGGGTGTTGAGCAGGGCCGGTGCCACCGTGACCGCCCGGGCCCGGGTGGCCGCCAGCGCCGCGAGCACACGGTCGGGGTCGCGGATGAGGTGGCGGCGCTGCCGCCAGACGAGATGCAGCGCCCCGTCGGGTCCCCGCAGGAGGAGCCCGTCCTCGCCGAGCGCCCGGCCACCCTCGCCGGGAACACCGATCAGCACCGCCGAGCGGGGAGCCGCCCGGTCGGGGTCGAGCCCGGTCACGGAACAGACCGTCCACGGGGTGTCGGCGAGCCGCCGGGCAGCGGGCAACGAGTCCGGCGCGTCGGCGATGCCCAGCGGCAGGCCGCGCGGCACACCCTCGATCGACCGACGGGACACCAGCACGGTCTTCGGACGGTCCGCGCCGATGATGAGCAGGGCCGACGCGTAGTTGAGCACCGGATGCAGCTTCTGCTCCCGGTAGACGAACCGGGCGCCGGACTCCTTCTCCACGATCACCGCGCCGGTGTCGCGCCACTTGGTGCCGCCGCCGGCGAAAAGGCCGTAGAGGGCGAAACCACCCAGCATGATCGCCGCGACCAGGACGCTGGCCAGCCCGGCGCCGGCCAACCGCCGGAACGGCGACTGCGCCGGGTCGGTCTCCCGCATCACCAGGGCGGCCACCGCCCGCTGGACGGTGAACTGGTAGGAGTGCAACTGGTCCTGCCGCGACGGCATCGGGTCCCCTCCGCTCGGTGGCCGGCACAGGATAAGCGTTCCGTCGATGTCCCGAGGACCCGGTGCAGCCATCGCGTGGGATTCCACCGGACCGGACAGCGACGACTGGGACGCCCGGTACGCGGGCGCGCCGGGGCTGATGTGGACCGCCGAGCCGAACCGGTTCGTGGTGCGGGAGCTGGCCGACGTGCCACCCGGGCGGGCCCTGGACGTGGCCGCCGGTGAGGGGCGCAACGCCGTCTGGCTGGCCGAGCGGGGCTGGCGGGTCACCGCGGTGGACTTCTCGGCCGTCGCGGTGGACCGGGGGCGGGAACTGGCGGCGGCGCGGGGCGTACCGGTCGACTGGCGGGTCGCCGACGTGACGGCGTGGACGCCGGAGCCGGCCGCGTACGACGTGGTGCTGGTCGCGTACCTGCATCTGCCGGGCGCGGACCTCGCGGCGGTCCTGGCCGGGGCGCGGTCGGCCCTGCGGCCCGGCGGTCGGGTCGTGGTCGTCGGCCACGACCGCGCCAACCTCACCGGCGGCACCGGCGGTCCCCGCGACCCGGCCATCCTGCTGACCCCGGAGTCGGTCGTCGACGCCCTCGACGGTCTGCGGATCCAGCGGGCGGAGACGGCCCGCCGGCCGGTCGCCGGGCCCGACGGCGGCAGCGTCGACGCCCTGGACACCGTGGTGGTCGCCGTCCGACCCGCAGCCGGCGGGTGACGAGACCCCGGGCCCGGTTCAGGGGCGCAGGATCAGCCGGATCGGGTTGCCCTGCTTGCTCTGCACGCGTTCCACCGCCTGCTCGGCCTCGGCCAGCGGCAGCACGTCGCTGATCGAGCCGCTGAGGTCCAGCCGCTTCTGCCGCGTCAGCGACACCAACTGCTCGACGTGCTCGGCCTCCGAGCCGTAGTGGCCGAGGATCGCCTGCTGGAGGTAGGTGAACGGGCTGTCCGACGGGATCGTGACCGGCTTGTTGGCGATCCCCGCGAGCACCAGCCGTCCCCGCCGGCCGAGCACGGTCAGCGCCTGCTCCCGGACCGGGGTCACGCCGGCGAAGTCGAACGCCACGTCCAGGCCCCGGCCCCCGGTCAGGGCCAGGACGGTGGCCCGGAACGCCGGATCGGCCGGGTCGAGGGCGGCGTCCGCGCCGAGCGCGAGGGCCCGGTCACGCGCAGCGGCGAGCGGCTCGACCGCGATCACCGGCGCCGCGCCGACGAGGCGGAGCAGTTGCACGGCGTGGGCACCGAGACCACCGACGCCCCAGACCGCGACCGCCTCCCCCGGACGGGTACGCGCGGTGTCGGTCACCGCCGCCCACGGGGTGGAGACCGCGTCGGGGATGATGCACGCCTGTTCGAACGGGAGGTCGTCGGGGATCGGCACCACGGTGTCCTGGCCGGCCACGGCGTACTCGGCCCAGCCGCCGTCGTAGTCGACGCCCCGGGTGAGGACGGTGCCGCGCCGGTCCCGTTCGCCGGCCTGGAGCAGCACCCGCTGGCCCGGTTGCCAGCCCTCCACGCCGTCGCCGAGGGCGTCGATCACCCCGGCGACCTCGTGTCCCAGCGTCACCACGTCGCCCGGCAGGTAGAGCGGGGTCAGCGTGCCGTCGATCAGGTGCACGTCGGAGAGGCACACCCCGGCCGCCACCACCGTGATCCGCACCTGCCCCGGCTGCGGCTCGGGCACCGGTACCGACTCCATCCGCAGCGTCCGGTCCTCCAGGTGCAGCCGTCCGGCCAGCATGTCCGCCACGTCCGCGTACTCCCTGTCCGGCCGCCGGTCGGCGGCCCTCGACCGTCGGGCATACCCGACGACGCGGGATGAATGCGGGATCTCCGGGCCCCACCGCGTAGCATCCGGCGGATGGGCGCACGATTCGAGGAACTGGCCTGGCGGGAAACCCCGATCGGCGCCGTCAGCCTGCGCCGGCGGCGCGACCCGGCGCTGGGCGTCGAGGTGTACGAGGTCAAGCTCGACGACGAGTACCTGATGTCGAGCCTCTTCCCGGTGGCGGAGATCGAGCTGGCCCGGCTGGGGCTGGCCGCGCTGGCCGGGGAGGACCTGGACGTGGTGGTCGGCGGCCTCGGCCTCGGCTTCACCGCCCGCACCGCGCTCGACGACGACCGGGTCCGCTCGCTCGTGGTGGTCGAGGCGGTCGAGGACGTCATCGACTGGCACCGGCGTGAGCTGCTCCCCTTCGCCGCCGGGCTGGCCACCGACCCGCGGACGCGCTTCGCGCGGGCGGACTTCTTCGCGGCGGTCGCCGAGGGCACGGGCTTCGACCCGGACGAGCCGGACCGGCGGTTCCACGCCGTCCTGCTCGACGTGGACCACTCCCCCCGCAACGTGCTGCACCCCAGCCACGCCGCCTTCTACACGCCGGAGGGCCTGCGCCGGTTGACCGGGCACCTGCACCCGGACGGGGTGTTCGCGCTGTGGTCGGACGACCCGCCGGACGCGGAGTTCGAGGAGGTTCTCGGCGCGGTGTTCCGCTCCGCGCGGGCCCACGTCGTCCGGTTCCCCAACCCGCTGACCGGCGGGGAGTCGGCGAACACGGTCTACGTGGCGCACCGGTGACGGTGCACCGTCACTCAGCCGGGCGGCGCTGAGGCGACGGCGGCGGCGAGTTCCTCCGCGTACGTGGCGATCGCCCGTCCGTCGGCGGCGTACGCGACCAGCCGGCCGTGCGTCATGGTGGCCGACCGGAACGAGAAGACCCGGGTGCCGGCATGGGCGGCCAGCAGTGGGATCTGCCGCGGCGGCCCACCGGGTGCCGAGTGGTACTCCAGCCGGGCGACCAGCGGAGACACGACACCGTTGACGCGGACCTTCGTGCGCTCCGTCCGCACCCCGAAGGTCACCGGCGCGCCGGTGCCGTACGCGGCGCAGCTCGGCGCGTCCCGGCAGACGAAGAAGTACCTCGGGTTGCCCACGTCGGACAGCGCGTACGCCTTGAAGGTGGGGTCGGCACCGGCCGGCAGGGGCTGGACGGCGAAGAACGCCAGGGCCGCGACGGCGGTCGTGGCGACACGCAGCCCGGCACGCGCCGGGGTGGTCCGGCGGCGGGCCCGCGCCGCCGCGACGGCCACGCCGCCGAACCCGGTGAGGCAGAGCGCCACGACGCCCAGCGCTCGCGCGTTCTCCAGGAGGAACTGCACGCCCGGTCGGGTGGACACCGGCGCGAGCAGGACGCCGAGCGAGAAGACCATGGCGACCAGCAGGGCGGCGCCGGCTACCCGACGGGTGATCCCGACCCCGCCGACCAGCAGCATCGCCGCGAGCACCGGCCAGATCTGGTGGTGCGTCCAGGACACCGGCGACGCGGCGACGGTGGCGCAGCCGACCAGTACGGCGGCGTGCCCGGGGCGACCCGTGTCGGCCAGGTGTCGGGCGCGCAGCAGCGCCACCCCGCACAGGACGGCGACCAGCGCCGCCCAGAGCACCGGCAGCGAGGCCGGGCCCACGCCGAGCCGCAGCAGCATGCCGTGCATCGACTGGTTGCCCAGCGAGGCCAGGTTGCCGATGCGGGACGTGTTCCGCATCGCCTCGGTCCAGTAGGTCACGCTCTCCGCCGGCAGGACGGCGACCCCGACCACACCGCAGGCGAGGAACGCGGCGACCGCGCGTCCGGCGTCCCGGTACCGCCGGACGACGAGGAAGTAGACCACGAACAGCAGCGGGGTCAGTTTGACCGCGGCGGCGACCCCCACCAGGATGCCCCGCAGCCGGGCGGGAACCGCGCCGGTGGCGTCGAGCAGGGCCAGCAGCACGATGAACACGCTGACCTGACCGAACCGGAGGTTGCTCTGCACCGGGGCGGAGAGCAGGAGACCGCAGGCGACCAGCGGCACGACGAGGTGCCGGCGCGGCCCCGACGCGGCCAGCAGCCGACCGACGGGCACCGCGATGGCGACCACCGCCAGGCAGGTCAGCGCGAGCCAGACGGCCTGCACCACCCCCTCGGGTACGGCGACCACGGGCCAGAGCACCAGGGCGGCGAAGGGCGGGTACGTGAACGGACCACCGTTGTCGGCGACGAACTCGTAGAGCGGTCGGCCGGCGTGCAGGTGCAGCAGCGCGCCCCGGTAGATGTGCAGGTCGGACAGGCGATCGGGCCGGAGTGTCACCAGCGCCACGGAGCCGGCGGCGAGCACGCTGAACAGCGACCACAGCGCCACCACCCGGCGATCCCGCATCGCCGGATTCTAGTTCGGACGGCCGGCACGGTGGGGGCACCGATCACCTACGGGACCTTAAGTTACCGCTGGGTAGGCGACTGGTGGTGCCGGGAGGAGAGACATGGACCTGAGCGAACGGCCCTGGCTGCGCAGCTACCCACCCGACGTGCCGGCGACGATCCCGCCGTCCGAGGAGTCCCTGGTCGACCTGCTGCGCGACGCCGCCCGCCGGTCTGGTACCCGCGAGGCGCTCGACTTCTACGGCGCCACCACCACCTACGCGGACCTCGCCGACCAGGTGGAGAGGGCGGCCGAGGCGCTGCGCCGGTTGGGTGTCGGGCGCGGCGACCGGGTCGCGCTGGTCCTGCCCAACTGCCCGCAGCACGTCGTCGCGTTCTACGCGGTGCTGCGGCTCGGTGCCGTCGTGGTCGAGCACAATCCGCTCTACACCCAGCAGGAGCTGACCCACCAGTTCGCCGACCACGGCGCCCGGGTCGCGATCGTCTGGGACCGGATGGCGCCGCTGGTCCTGCGTACCGCCGGGGCCACCGCCGTGGAGACGGTCGTCGCGGTCGACCTCAGCCGCGCCCTGCCCCGGCTCAAGCGCTGGGCGCTGCGGCTGCCGCTGCCGGCGGCCCGCGCCACCCGCGCCGCGATGACCGCGCCCGCGCCCGGCGCGCTGTCCTGGGAGAAGCTGGTCGCCGCCGCCGGCCCGCTCACCGCCGACCACCCCGCGCCGGGGCCGGACGACACCGCGCTGCTGCAGTACACCGGCGGCACCACCGGCACGCCGAAGGGCGCCATCCTCACCCACCGCAGCCTGCGCGCCAACGCCGCGCAGGGCCGCGCGTGGGTGCCGGGTCTGCGCGACGGCGCCGAGACGGTGTACGCGGTGCTGCCGCTCTTCCACGCCTACGGCCTGACGCTCTGCCTCACCTTCTCGGTGAGCATCGGCGCCACCCTGGTGCTCTTCCCCCGCTTCGACCTGGACCAGACCCTCGCCGCGGTCCGCCGCCGCCCGCCGACGTTCCTGCCCGCCGTGCCGCCGATCTACGAGAAGCTGGCCACCGCCGCCCGGGAACGCGGAGTGGACCTCACCTCCGCCCGGTACGCCATCTCCGGCGCGATGGCGCTGCCTCCGGCCACGGTGGAGCTGTGGGAGTCGGTGACCGGCGGCCTGCTCGTCGAGGGCTACGGGATGACCGAGACCTCCCCGGTGGCCCTGGGCAACCCGGTGTCGCCGACCCGTCGGCCCGGCACGGTGGGCGTACCGTTCCCGTCGACCGACGTCCGCATCGTCGACCCGGAGGACCCGACCCGCGACCGCGCTCGGGGCGAGGCCGGTGAGCTGCTGATCCGGGGGCCGCAGGTGTTCGCCGGCTACTGGCGGCGGCCGGAGGAGACGGCGGCGGTGCTGCTGCCCGACGGCTGGCTGCGCACCGGGGACATCGTGGTGATGGACGACGACGGTTTCGTGACCGTGGTGGACCGGATCAAGGAGCTGATCATCACCGGCGGCTTCAACGTGTACCCGTCGGAGGTGGAGGAGGCGCTGCGCCGGGTGCCGGGCGTGCACGACGCGGCCGCCGTGGGCCTGCCCTGCGACGGCGGCGGCGAGGAGGTCGTCGCCGCGGTGGTCCTGCACACCGACTGCACCCTGGACGAGGCGGGGATCCGCACGGCGTGCCGGACGCACCTCACCGCGTACAAGGTGCCGCGCCGCGTCGTGGTGGTGGAGGACCTGCCCCGCTCCCAGATCGGCAAGATCCTCCGTCGGGAGGTCCGGGACCGTCTGCTCGCCGACTGAATCAGGGACGACACGCAGCGTCACACCCACCTCAGGTGGTGCTACTCGGAGTACTCTGGCGGTATGACCGCGTCGGTGAGGAAACTGTCGATCTCCGTTCCGCCGGACGTGGCGGAACGGCTGGAACGGGAACCCAACGCCTCCGCGTACATCGTCCAGGCCGTCCGTGACCGGATGCGGCTGGACGCGCTGGACGCCGAGCTCGCGCACGCCGGGATCGCGATCACCGAACAGGGGGTCGCCCAGGCGCGCGCTCGCCGTGCCGCCGTCGAAGCCGACTGGCCGGCGGAGCGCCGCCAGGCCGTGCGCGACCGGGTCCGCCGGCACCTGCTCGACGACACCAGCGACGCCCCTCAGCAGCCAGCCGCGTGAACATCGAGGACGAAGACCGACCGGTCCGGCTCGTCCTGGACCGCTCAGCACTGCTGGCCTACCTCGCCGGCTCCGTGCATGTCGGGGAGCCGCTGCACGAGGTCATCCAGGACCGCAACCGATTCGGTGTCACCGCCGTCACCGCCGCCGATACCCTGGCCCTCGTCGACGACCTCAAGGACCGCGCCACCCTACACCGGCTGCTGGGACTGGACGCCTGCGTGGTGCTTCCCACCGACGGGGCCTCCTGGCAGGAGCTGAGCTACTGGCGCACCTACACCGGTCGCGCCGACCTGGCCACCACCGTCATGGCAGCCCTCGACCACGACGCGTCGATCCTCACCCGCGAGGACCGCTACGGCGACCTACCGGTCATCTCTATACCGGAGTGACCGCTGACGGCGTCACGAATCAGTACGGCTCTCCGTGCCGAACTGCTCAAACATGATCTCGTAGCCGTCCGGGTCCAAGCCATAGAAGATGCGGGCCCATCCGACGTCCTCCGGTTCGAGCGTCACCGCCAGTCCCTCCTGCCGCCAGAGCGTGTGTGTGGCATCGAGGTCAGCGGTCGGCACGACGAGCACGAAGCCGAGTCCGGGGGGCCCCAGTTTGGTCAGGCGCTCCCGCTCGGCGTTGTGATAGCCGTGCTGATCAGCGTCGGAGAGGATGAGCCACGTGTGCCCGAAGGTCAGGTAGCGCAGGTGCGCCTGGTCGGCCTGGGGAAGGTGCCGGAAGCCGAGCCGTCGGTAGAGATCGAACGATCTGTCGAGATCACGTACCCGCAGACCCACCTTGAGCTGTCTGGCCGGCATCCCGGCATGATACCGAGATCGACTGTCGACCTGGCACGAGCGAGCCGACCGGCGGTCGCCGCACCTCGAACAGGAGGCTGTCGTGGCCCGACGCGTCGGGCCGGCGTCCCACCCGAACCGCGCCGATCTTCTCGAGTGCTCGTTGGGAACGCCGGTTGTCGGGTCCGACGAGGAACACCACCCGCTCGACGAAGCGGAACGCATGACCGACCATGAGCGCCTTGAGCTCGCCGTTGGCCTGGCCGCCCCAGAAGGACCGGGCGAGGAACGTCCACCCGATCTCGACTTCGTCGCGTCGCTGATCGAAAGCATGGAACCGGGACGACCCGATGATGTCTCCCGTGGTCGAGGTGACCGCCAGCGCACCACCGGACGCCAGTGAGTCAGCGAAGAACAGCCGGAACGCCTCATACCGGTACCGATCCTTCACGGGGTGCTGTTCCCAGATGAGCGGGTCACGCGCGACCTGGTGGAGCTCGTCGAAGTCCCCGGACCGCAGCGGCCGGACACCGACGAGGTCACCGTGGAGCACGGGCTGCGGATCGAACAGCATGGTCGAGTGTAACGACGGATCAATACCCCGATGATCGACTCGATGTCACTGACATCAGGGTGTCCACGCGGGTGCGACAACCCGATGTCCATGACATCGAGTGGACCTAGGCGCTCCACCGGAAAGCAGCGTCAGAACCAGGTGTCGCGCATCTCCAGGGTGGTCCGGTCGAGGCTCTCCAGCAGGTCGAACTGCGGGCCGGTGCGGGGCAACTCGTACCGGAAGAAGTAGCGGGCGGCCTGCCGCTTGCCGGCGAGGAAGTCCCCGTCCGATTCGCCCGCCCCCTCCACGGCGAGGAGCTGCTCCAGCCACATCCAGGCGATCACCACGTGCCCGACCGCCTCCAGGTAGACGCTGGCGTTGGCCAGCGCCACCTCCGGGTCGCCGGTGCTCCACAGGCGGCGGGTGACCAGGGCGACCCGGTCCAGGGCGGTGCCGAGCGCGCCGGCCAGCTCGGCGGCCTCCCCCTCGGCCTTCCAGGCCCGGGTGACGGTGGCACGGATCGTGTCCAGCAGCAGGGCGAGGCCGGCGCCACCGGCCATGGTCGCCTTGCGACCGAGCAGGTCGAGCGCCTGGATGCCGTGGGTGCCCTCGTGGATGGCATTGAGCCGGTTGTCCCGCCAGTGCTGCTCGACGTCGTAGTCGCGGGTGTAGCCGTACCCGCCGTGCACCTGGATCGCCAGGTCGTTCGCGGCCAGGCACCACTGCGACGGCCAGCTCTTGGCGATCGGCGTCAACAGCTCCAGCAGCAGGTGCGCCCGCTCCCGGTCGGCCGGGTCCGGTGCGGTCCGCTCCTCGTCGAGCAGGCGTCCGCAGTAGAGGATCAGCGCGAGCGCGCCCTCCACGTAGCTCTTCTGCGCCAGCAGCATCCGGCGTACGTCGGCGTGACCCACGATCGGGACCTGCGGTGCGGTGGGGTCCTTGTCGGCGACCGGGCGGCCCTGCGGGCGCTGCCGGGCGTACTCGACGGACTTGAGGTAGCCGGTGTAGCCGAGCGCCGTCGCGCCGGCGCCGACCCCGATGCGCGCCTCGTTCATCATGTGGAACATCTGCGCCAGGCCCTGGTGCGGCTCCCCCACCAGGTAGCCGACCGCGCCCGGGCGGCCACCGGGCCGGTGCACGCCCTCGCCGAAGTTCAGCAGCGTGTTGGTGGTGCCCCGGTAGCCCAGCTTGTGGTTGAGGCCGACCAGCACCACGTCGTTGCGGGCGCCGAGCGTGCCGTCGTCGCGGAGCAGCACCTTCGGCACGATGAACAGCGAGATGCCCTTCACCCCGGGCGGACCGCCGGGGATGCGGGCCAGCACCAGGTGGACGATGTTCTCGGCCAGCTCGTGGTCCCCGCCGGAAATCCACATCTTGGTGCCGTGCAACCGGTACGTCCCGTCGTCCTGCGGCTCGGCCCGGGTGGTGACGTCGGCCAGCGAGCTGCCGGCCTGCGGCTCGGACAGGCACATCGTGCCGAAGAAACGCCCCTCCACCATCGGCCGGACCCAGGTCTCCACCTGCTCGGTGCTGCCGTGCGCCAGCAGCAGGTTCGCGTTGCCGAGGGTCAGGAACGGGTACGCGGAGGTGGCCACGTTCGCGGCCTGGAACCAGGCGAAGCAGGCGGCCTGCACGACGTGCGGCAGCTGCATCCCCCCGATCGACTCATCCATCGTCGCGGCCAGCAGACCGGTCTGCGCGAAGGCGTCGAGGGCCTCCCGCACCTGCGGGATCATCCGCACCCGGCCGTCGTGCAGGGTGGGTTCGGTGCGGTCGGCGGCCCGGTTGTGCGGGGCGAACCGCTCGGTCGCCACCCGCTCGGCGAGATCCAGCACCGCGTCGAACGTCTCCCGGGAGTGCTCCGCGTAGCGGGGACGCTCGGTCAACCGGGTCACGTCCAGCCAGTCGTGCAGCAGGAACCGAAGGTCACGCCGGGAGAGCAGGCTGGACGACACGGGGGTCTCCTTCCGTCGGGCCGGAGCGGGCGGACGCTCAGCCGCGGCGCAGCCCGACGATGCCCTCCCGCAGGTCATCCTGGCTGATCGGACCGGCCGGCGCACCACCGGTGGCCTCCCGCATCGCCTTGGCGAGTTGCACGCGGCGCAGCACCTCGCGGATGTCCGCACCGGTCAGTCCGGGGCTGAGCGCGGCCAGGTCCGCGGGGTCGACGTCGTCGGCGAACATCCGGAAGCCCGGCCCCGCGTGCCGGTCGACCAGTTCCCGGACCATCTTGGCGATGATCTCCGCCCGGCCGGCCTCGTCGGGCGGCGGGATGGACAGCTTGACGTCGAAGCGCCCGGAGCGGACCAGGGAGGCGTCCACCCGCTGCGGGAAGTTGGTGGTGGCCACGACGATGACGTTCGGGTTCTCCTCGATGAGGGTGTTCATCTCCTGCTTGAAGATCCCGGCCACCGCGTTGACCGCCTGGCTGGCCGCGTCGCCACCGGCCCCGGCGTAGCTGATGATGCTGTCGAACTCGTCGAACAGCAGCACCGTGGGCTCCCGGTAGCGGCGGGCCTCGCGGAAGATCTGCTTGATGTTGCGCTCCGAGCCGCCGAGCCACTTGTCCAGGATCTCGGGGGTACGGATCTCCTTGAAGTCCGCCCCGATCTCGTTGGCCAGCGCGCGGGCCAGCATGGTCTTGCCGGTGCCGGGCGGGCCGTACAGCAGGATGCCCTGCGGCCGGCGCGCCCCCCACCGCGCCATCACGTCCGGATGGCGGAACGAGATCGCGATCTCCCGGAACCGCGCGACCACCTCGTCGAGGCCACCGACCTGGTCGAGGGTCACCGACTCACTGCGCGGGGCCGCCGCCGGGCGCGACGGCGGCGTGGTCGCCGGTCGCCGCAGCACGTACGTCCGTCCGCGCAGGACCCGGGGCTCGGGGTCGTCGCCGGCGAGGTCCCGGACCACCTGGAGCACCACGGCGACGGTCGCCCGCAGGTGCGCCGGAGCGACCGTGGCGACGGGCACCTCGACCCGTACGGTGACGGTCCGGCCGGCGACCGACGGCGCGTCGACGACCTCGGGACGCAGGTCCAGTGCCTCGGCCTCGGCGAGCACCGCCGCGGCGGCGGGGTCGGCGGCCGGCGGCCGGTCCACCACCACCGTGTGAGGCGGGTCGTCCAGGCCGAGCCGGCGGGACGCCTCGGCGGCCATCCGGCCCACCCGCGCGCCCAGCGGGCCGGTCGTGACACCGGTCGCGGCGAGCCGCCGCGCCAGGAGCACCCCGGCCGGGCTGGCCATGCTGAGGGCGAGCCAGCGCAGGGCGGCGTCGGTGGTGCGGTCCCCCGCTCCGGTACGGATCTCGGCCGCCATCCGCAGCATCCGGTCGGCGGTGTCCGGGCGCAGGGTGATCCGCACGCCGGTGACCGGCGGCGGAAAGTCGCTGCCCAGCAGCAGCTCGACCGGCTCGGTGCGGGCCGCCGCCAGCAGGCCGTCGGGGTCCACGATGGTGACACGGGCGCCGAAGCGCTCGACGGTGTCCTGCTCCGACATGATCTCC
Source organism: Micromonospora sp. BQ11 (assembly GCF_052068135.1). Classification (NCBI taxonomy): domain Bacteria; kingdom Bacillati; phylum Actinomycetota; class Actinomycetes; order Micromonosporales; family Micromonosporaceae; genus Micromonospora; species Micromonospora sp. BQ11. The sequence goes on from NZ_JBQHDB010000008.1 coordinate 61,699, forward strand.
GCCCTCCACCCGGCAGTGACCAGCCAAAGTCTGACACCCGAACCACCCCACCGCCACCGCACGACCCCCACACCCGCGCTCCCCCCACCCCCCACCCCATCCCGCGCCCGGCCCCAGCCCCGATCCATCCTCGGCGATCTTGCACTTTTGGTCGCGGCATAGGCCGCGAAAGGGACCAAAGGGCGACCGAAACTGCAAGATCGCGGGGACGCGCGAGGCGCGGGGACGCGGGGACCCGAGGACGCTCGCGGGTTCAGCGACGGCGGCGGAGGGTGCGGCGGACCTGGGCCATGACCCGGTTCGGTGTCACCGGCACCACCGAGATCATCAGCCGACCCGACTCGTCGAGGACCGGGGTGATGACGTACAGCCGGGTGCCCCGGCGGCGCAGCAGCGGTGCGGTCGCCCGCAGCCGGGGGGCCCGCAACGCGGCGGAACCACCCGCGCCGGTGGCCCGGTTCGCCCCCTGGGCGAGGCCGGGGTCGAAGGCACCGACCTGGGCGGAGACAGTCCGGCGCTGCCCGGTGGACTTGGCGCCGGCGAGCAGGTCGGCGGCGCGGAAGCGGATCCGCAGCGTCGTACCGTCCGGTCCGGCCGCGAGCTGCTCCGTCTCCGCCGGGATCTCCTCGGCGCTGACGCTGATCCGGTCGACGCCCAGGGCCGCCAGGTCGGGCACCGGCGTGACGGCGGTGATGGTGAGGATCCGCTCGCCCCGGGGGTCGGTCTCCCAGGCCAACGCCGTGACGTCCAGCTTCGCGGCCCAGTCCGGGGCGGTCGTCACGTCGAAGCAGGAGTCCGGCACGCTCCGGTCCGGAGTACGGAAGCCGGGGTACGCGGCGTACCGCCGGTCGCCGTCCACGACGGTCGGCGGCACACCCGTGCGGGCGTCCTGCCGGATCACGGCGAGCAGGTCGTCCAGCGTGCCGTCGCGGGTCAGCGCGAACCGGATACGCGTCTCCGCGTTGAGCTGGGCCGCGATGTCGTCGGTCAGGTACGCGGCGACCAGCCGGCCCACACCGGCGTGCAAGAGGTGCTGGGTGTCCCGGTCCAGGCGCAGCAGGTCGTCCTCGAGCAGTTTGGCGATCTCGTGGTCGAAACGGCGGGCCATCACCGCGTCGCGCTGCTTGCCGGGGGCGATCAGGTCGGCGACGAAGGCGGTGGTCGCCTCGACGGTGCGCAGCCGGTCGGCGTGCCGACTCAGGTAGGTGATGTTGGTGGCGCTGAACCGGCGTACGGCGTGGTAGTAGTCGTAGTCGGCCAGCACGGAGATGCGCCGCGCCCGGTAGCAGGCCTCCAGCGTGAACGGCAGGTCGCTGCCGATCGGCAGGCTCTCCGGGTAGCGGATCCGGTGCCGTTCCAGCAGTTCCCGGCGGAACAGCTTGGTGTTGGCCAGCGACCGGGGCAGCGGCGAGTCGAACAGGTCCAGGTCCGGTTCGGTACGGGCGAAGATGTCCTGGTAGATGTGCCGGCTGTTGACGCCGACCACCTTGCCCAGCACCACGTCGGACTGCCACTCGTCGGCCGCCTCGACGAGCCGGCGCAGGGCGTCGCGGCCCAGGTGGTCGTCCGCGCCGACGAAGAACACGTAGCGGCCGGTGGCCACGTCCAACCCCCGGTTGAAGGGGCCGGCGGGCCCGCCCGAGTTCGGCTGGTGGAGGACGGTGAACACACCGGGGTGGCGGGCCGCGAACCGGTCCAGCTCGGCGCCGCTGCGGTCGGTGGACCCGTCGTCGACGGCCACCACCTGCAACCGGTCCAGCCCGATGGTCTGCTCCACCAGTGAGGTCAGGCAGCGGGTCAGGTACGGCATGGTGTTGTAGACCGCCACCACCACGCTGACGTCCGGCGTGTTCATCGCGGGGTCACCCGCGTCCGGGAGGCCGCAGCGGTGTCGAGCAGGCGGCGGTAGAGCGCGTCGAGCCGGCCGGCCTGCGCCTCCCAGGTCCAGCCGGGCAGCGGCGAGTCCGGCCCGTCGTAGACGCTCCGGTAGCGCCGCGGGTCGGCCAGCACGGCGCGGACCGCGCGGGCGAGATCGGCGATGTCCCGGGCCCGGAACACCTCACCCTGCCCGGTGACGCGAACCGTGTCCGCCATGGCTTTCACGTCGCTGACCACGATGGGCAGTCGCGCGTGCGCGTACTCGAAGAACTTGGTGATCAGCGCGATCTCGTGGTTCGGCCAGTGGTGCAGGGGGATCAGCCCGACGTCGGCCGCGCTGAGGAACGCCGGGACCTGCCAGTGCGGCACGTACGGCACCGCGTGCACCCGGTCGGCGACACCGAGCCGCGCGGCGGCGGCCCGCACCTTGAGGACGTACGCGGCGGACGGGTCGCCGGCCACGAGCGCGAGGTGCACACCGTCCAGTCGGGGCAGTGCCGCCACCACGTCGCCGACGCCCCGCTGCGCCGCCATCGCGCCGCTGTAGACCAGCAACGGGGTGTCGGGGCCGACGCCGCAGAGCTGCCGCAGGTCGGGCACGGGCCCACCGTCGGCGGGCGGGACCTCGGTGACCGCCGGGGCGTTGAGCAGCACGGTCGGCGGCTCGGCCAGGGCGTGCTCGGCGCGCAGCAGGTCGGCGAGGGTGTCCGACACGGTGACCACGGCGTCGACCGCACCGACGTACTCCCGCACGTAGGCCAGGTGGGCGGGCAACCACCGCGCGTTGTCCCGCCGAGGCCGGGCCCCGGGCAGCCACTCGTGGGCGTCCCAGACGAGGCGGACGTCGCGACCGGCGGCGCGGGCCCGGCGTACCGCACGGGCGGCCACGCCGAGCATGCGGAAGTCGTGGGCGTGGATGAGGTCCGGCGCCAGCGCGTCGATCACCGGACCGAACGCGCGCTCGTAGTTCCACAGGCCCGGCTCCAGTCGCCGCCAGGCCCGGTCGCCGTGCACCGTCCGCCACAGGGCGACCTGGGCGTGCTCGACCGGGCGTCGGGCCAGCCGCGCCGCCCGCAGCGGCAGTCCGCCGCGGTCGACCAGCCGCCGCCGCAGGCCGCGCACACCGCGTGGTGCGGCCCCGGCCGCGGCGGGTCCGCCCAGCGGCAGCACCCGGACGTGCGCCGGGCCGAGACGCCAGTCCCGCTCGGCGTCGGTACGCGCACAGCCCAGCAGCGTGACGTCCCAGCCCGCCTCGGCGGCCGAACGGGCGGCCTTCTGCACCCGGGAGTCCCCCTCGACCCCGTTGTCCACGAGCATGACCACGCGGCCGGCGCTGTCCCCGGACGTGGTGCCGTCGAACTGCACGAATGGTTCTCCGATTCCTCATGTCCCGAGTCGGTGCCCGGCGAGTGTACGGCAGCTCCGGGCCGACGAAATCGCGCCCGGTTACGGCCTGCGGCACCATGTACAGGGGTCCTGAGCAGGGCGTCAAGCTTCTGATACCCGGTTGTATACGTACTGGTCGCCTGTTCCTCACCCGCCTTTTCCCTGGTGCCGGTTAGGTCGTGCATACCGCGCCGCCCCGTTTCTCCGCACCGTCCATTCCGGTCGGCCACGGGAATTCGGAACGTGGCCGCCATCAATGAGTAGGCGGAAATTCATGTCGCGTACACCTGAGGTCAGCGTCGTCATCCCCACCTGTGACCGGCCGGACCTCGTCACCCGGGCCGTGCGCAGCGCGCTGGCCCAGTCGGTGCCGGAGATCGAGGTGCTCGTCGTCGTCGACGGCGCGGACGCCGACACGCAGACGGCCCTCGCCGCGGTCGGGGATCCCCGCCTGCGGGTCCTGCCGCTGCCGCAGCGCGGCGGCGCGCCGAACGCCCGCAACGTCGGCGTCCGGGCCGCCCGGGGCCGCTGGACGGCGCTGCTGGACGACGACGACGAGTGGCTGCCCCGGAAGCTGGAGACGCAGCTGGCGCTGGCCGCGACCGCGTCGGTGCCACTGCCGATCGTCGCCAGCCGCCTGGTCAACCGCACCCCGCGCGCCGAGTTCGTGCTGCCCCGGCGGCTGCCCGAGGCGGGCGAGCCGATCTGCGAGTACCTCACCGTCCGGCGGGGGCTCTTCCACGGTGACGGCTTCATCCAGACGTCCACCATCATGGCGCCCACCGAGTTGCTGCGGCGCGTCCCGTTCACCGTCGGCCTGCGCCGCCAGCAGGAGCTGGACTGGACGCTGCGCGCCCTGGCCCACGACGACGTCGCGCTGCTGATGGCGCCCGAGCCGCTGGTGCTCTGGCACCAGGACGAGGACCGTCCCCGGATCAGCCTCTCCTCACCGTGGGAGGCGCAGTGGGAGTGGCTGCGTGCGAGCCGGCCGTTGCTCACCCCGAAGGCGTACGCGGCCATCGCGATGAGCATCGTCGCGTCGATGGCGGCGACGACGCGCAGCCTGCGGGTGTTCCGGATGCTGCTGGCCGACGCCCGCCGCAACGGACGTCCGGGCGCGCTCGACTACCTGACGTACCTCCAGATCTGGCTGATCACGCCGCAGGTGCGCCACGCCCTGCGCGACCGGATCCTCGGCCGCCGCCGTCGTCCGGTCGCGCCGGCGCGGCCGGCGGAGGTCGTCGACCGCACCCTCACCGCGCAGATCCCGTCGATGGGCGCGCCGCCGGCGTGGGACCGTCGACCGTGACCTTCTCCGCGACCGCTCCCCGCGTCGTCGTCTGGCGCAGCCACCTGCTCCCCGGGTCCGAGACGTTCGTGCGTAACCAGGCCGACGCGCTGACCACCTGGCGGCCGACCTACCTCGGCGCCGTCCGGGTGGCCTCGCCGCTGTCCCGGGACACCGACGTCCTCGCCTTCGGCGACACCGCCCGGGACCGTCGCGACCTGCTCGCGCTCAAGGTGACCGGTCGCTCGGGCCGTCTCACCCGGACGCTGGCCGCGCTGCGGCCGGCGGTGGTGCACGCCCACTTCGGCGGCGACGGGTGGCTGGTCAGCCGCGCCGCCGACACCCTCGGTGTGCCGCTGGTGGTGACCCTGCACGGGCAGGACGTCACCCGCCAGCCGGCGCTGCCCGGTGTGCGCGGCGCCCGCCAGCGCCGCAACCTGGGCGAGGCCTTCGAACGGGCCGCGCTGGTCATCGCGGTCAGCGGCTTCATCCGGGACCGCGCCGTCGCCCTCGGCGCGGACCCGGCGAAGGTCCGGGTGCACCACATCGGCGTACCGGTGCCGGCCGCGCCCGCCACCGGTCCGAAGCGCTGGGACGTCGCCTTCGTCGGCCGGTTCGTCGCGAAGAAGGGCATCGACGACCTGATCGAGGCGGTCGGCCTGCTGGCACCCGAGCGGCCCCGCGTGGTGTTCATCGGCAGCGGGCCGCTGGAGGAGCCGCTCCGGGCACGCGCCGCGCAGCTGGGCCTGGACGCCACGTTCCTGGGTGCGCAACCGCCCGCCGAGGTGGCCCGCCATGTGGCCGCGTCGAAGCTGCTGGCTGCACCCTCGAGGACGGCGCCGGACGGCGACACCGAGGGGCTGCCGACCACCGTCCTGGAGGCGGCGAGCCTCGGGCTGCCGGTGGTGTCGACGTACCACAGCGGTATCCCAGAGGCCGTGGTGCACGGCGAGACCGGCCTGCTCGGGCCCGAGGGCGACCGGGACGCCCTCGCCGCGAACCTCCGGCGGCTGCTCGGCGACGAGACGCTGCGCGACCGGCTGGGCCGGGAGGCCCGCCGGCACGTCGAGGAGCGCTTCGACCTGCACGCGCAGACCCGTCGCCTGGAGCGGATCTACGACGACGCCGTCGCCACCCGCTGAGCGGACCGTTCCCCGGGCAGGATCGCGCTCGATCCTGGATGTGGTGGCATCACCGGACCTTCGAGGCCACCACATCCAGGATGGATGCTGCGCTGTCCGGACGGCCGCGCGGGTGTCGTCAGGCGCTCGCGGAGGCCAGCGCCGGGGCGCGGCGGTCGTCGGCGGGGCTCGCCGTACGCCGGTTGGGCAGCGAGAGCCGGATGACCTTGTGCCACGCGGAGAAGACCTGCCGGGGCAGCGACCCGGTGACGTACTTCAGGCCGTACCGGTCGAACAGCGCCCGCACCTCGGGGGCGATCTCCTGGTAGCGGTTGCTCGGCAGGTCCGGGAAGAGGTGGTGCTCGATCTGGAACGACAGGTTGCCGGTCATGATGTGCATCAGCCGGCTGCCGCTGATGTTGGCCGAGCCGAGCATCTGCCGGACGTACCACTCGCCGCGCGTCTCCCCCTCGATGGACGTCCTGGAGAAGGTCTCCACGCCCTCCGGGAAGTGCCCACACATGATCACCGAGTGGCTCCACAGGTTGCGGAGCAGGTTGGCGGTGAAGGTCGCGGCGAGCGTGCTGAGGAAGGACGGGCCGGACAGCAGCGGGTGGATCACGTAGTCCTTGAGGACCTGGCGACGGATCTTGCGGCCGACCGCCCGGGCCCGGGCCCGGAACTCCGGGGCCTTGTGCCGGCCCTTGCGCAGGTTACGGCCCAGCTCCAGGTCGTACGCGGCGATGCCGTACTCGAAGAAGCAGGCGTTGATGAAGTTCCACAGCGGCTGGCCGAGGTAGATCGGGTGCCACCTCTGGTCCTCGTCGACGCGCATGATGCCGTACCCGAGGTCGTTGTCCTTGCCGAGCACGTTCGTGTACGTGTGGTGCAGCTGGTTGTGCGAGTGCTTCCACTGGTCGGCGGGCGACACGTGGTCCCACTCCCAGGTGGTCGAGTGGATCTTCGGGTCCCGCATCCAGTCCCACTGGCCGTGCAGGACGTTGTGCCCGACCTCCATGTTCTCCAGGATCTTGGCGACCGTCAGCCCCGCGGTCCCCACCACCCAGGCCGGTGGGAAGAGCGAGAAGAGCAGCACCGCCCGACTGCCCAGCTCCAGGCTCCGCTGGGTCTTGATGACCTTGCGGATGTAGCGCGCGTCCCGCTCGCCCCGGTCGGCGACCACGCGGTCGCGGATCGCGTCGAGTTCCTTGCCGAGGCTCTCGATGTCCTCGGCGGTGAGGTGGGCGATCGGGTTGACGGGCTTCTTCTGGATCACGGTCACGTCGGTGTCTCCGATCAGTGGTCGATGTCGCAGGCGCCGGCCGCGGCCGACACACAGGTCTGGATGAGGACGCCGTCCCCCGGAACGGCCGTGGTCAGGGCACCGTTGCGCAGGTCGCGGACGGCGCCCTCGCGCAGCGGCAGCACGCAGCCGTAGCAGATGCCCATCCGGCAGCCGGACGGCATGAGCACGCCCGCGGCCTCGCCGGCGTCGAGCAGCGGGGTGGCGCCGTCGGCCACGACGGTGGCGCCGGAGCGGCCGAAGGTGACCGTGCCGCCCTCACCGGCGGTGACCACGGTCGGCCGGAACCGTTCGGTGTGCAGCCGGTCGGCCCGTCCGGCGGCCTCCCAGTGCGCCTCCAGGGCGTCGAGCAGACCGACCGGCCCACAGGCCCAGGTCTCCCGGTCGAGGAGGTCCGGCACGAGGGCGTCGAGGTCGCCGACGGAGAGCAGCCCGGCGGTGTCGGTGTGCCGCTCGACCAGCCGGAGTGCCCCGGCGTCGGCGAGGGCGCGCAGCTCCGCGCCGAAGATCACGTCCGCCGGGGTGGGCGCGGAGTGCACGACGACCACGTCGGCGCCGGCGAGGGCACCGGATCGGAGGATGCCCATGACCGGCGTGACGCCGCTGCCGGCGGTCACGAACAGCACCCGCTCCGGCCGCGTCGCGGGCAGCACGAAGTCGCCCCGCGCCTGGTCGAGGTGGACGACCGTGCCCGGGCGCACCCGGCGGACCAGGTGGTTGCTGACCACCCCGTCGGGGATGGCCTTCACGGTGACCGCGATCGGCCCGGTACGCGCGCCCGGCGAGGACGTGACCGAGTAGGCCCGCCACTGCCGGACACCGTCGACGTCGACGCCGAGCCGCACGTACTGCCCGGGGGTGTGGCCCCGCCAGTCGCGGCCGGGACGGATCACCAGGGTCGCCGCGTCGGCGGTCTCCGGCCGGACGTCCAGGATCCGGCCGCGCAGGTCCGCGCCGGCACGCAGGGGCGCGACCAGGTCGAGGTAGTCGTCGGGCAGCAGCGGGGTGGTGACCGCCGCGGCGAGCCGCAGGATCCTGCCGCGCAGGGTTGGTGCGGCGTCAGACCGGGGGACGGTGGTGGTCATATCCCGATCGTCGCGGCAGAATGGCATAAAAGCTTCACCTCCGAAGGTGAACCGGGCCGACTCTTTTGTTCGGAGGTGACAAAGATGCCGGAAAGCTTCGAGGCAACGCGGCGCGCTGCCCACCTCGAACTGGACGAGCGGGTAGCCGGCGCCTTGCGGGACCGACTGCCGGTGCTCGCCGAGCGGACCATCACCGCCATCACCGCTGAGGTACCCAGCTACTCGGGCGCCCTAACCGGGCAGATGCGCGAGAAGATCGAGGCCGCCGTGCAGCTCGCCCTCGGCACGTTCCTTCAGCTCATCGAGCGCCCGCGGGGCGGCGACCCGAGTACGCCGCTGGTGTCGGCCCTGGAGGCCGCCTACGCCCTGGGCAGCGGGGAGGCACGCTCCGGCCGGAGCATGGACGCGCTGCTCGCCGCGTACCGGGTCGGCGCCCGGGTGTCCTGGCGGGGGATGGCCACCACCACGGTGCGGGAGGGCCTCACCGCCGCGACCGTGGCCGAGTTCGCCGAGCTGATGTTCGCCTACATCGACGAGCTCTCCGCGGCCAGCGTCGCCGGCCACTCCGACGAGCTGGCCAGCTCCGGCCGAGCCCAGCGCCGCAACCTGGAACGCCTGGCCGGGCAGTTGCTCACCGGTGAGCCGGAGGAGGCGCTGCTGCGCAGCGTCGACCGGGCGGACTGGCCGCCGCCGCAGACGCTCACCGTCGTCCTGCTGCCCCGGGCGAACCTGCGGGCGGCGCTCGCGCTGCTGCCCGAGCACACGCTGGAGGGCCCCGACGACCTGCCGGTGTCCGGGCCGGGCGAGGATCTGGCGGTGCTGCTGGTGCCGGACGCGCACGGCGACCGACGGCAGCTCGCCCGGGTGCTGCATGGACGCCGGGCGGTGGTCGGGCCGGCCCGGCCGTGGACCCGGGCGGTGTCGTCCTACGAGCGGGTCACCCGGGCGCTCGCCCTCGGCCGGCGGCCGCCCGCCGAGGGGCCGCCCCTGGACACCGAGGAGCACCTCGCCGAGCTGGTGCTCGGCGCGGACCCGGAGGGCCTCGCCGACCTGCGCGCCCGGGCCCTGGCGCCCCTGGCCGCGCTGCCGGCGGCCACCGCCGACCGGCTCACCGAGACGCTGCGGTCCTGGCTGCTGCACCACGGCCGGCGGGACGACGTCGCCGCTGACCTCTTCGTGCACCCGCAGACGGTCCGCTACCGGATGGGCAAGCTGCGCGAGCTGTACGGCGACCGCCTGCACGATCCCGCCACGGTCCTGGACCTCACCGTCGCCCTGGCCTTCCCACCCGAGGACCGCGGCGACCCGCCACCGGCGCCCTGACCTCGGCGCGGGCGCCGGGCCCGGTCGGCCGCGTCCCGACCGGGCCCGGCGCCGGTGTCAGCTCTCGTCGGGAGTCAGGCGGACCCGGCGCAGCAGTTGGGCGTTGACGGCCACCACGATCGTCGAGGCGGACATCAGCACCGCCCCGACCGCCGGGCTGAGGGTGAACCCCGCCCAGGCGAGGACACCCGCGGCGAGCGGGATCGCCACCACGTTGTAGCCGGCGGCCCAGGCCAGGTTCTGCACCATCTTCCGGTACGCCGCCCGGGACAGCCGGATGACGCCGGTGACGCCGCGCGGGTCCGACGACGCGAGGATCACCCCGGCGGACTCGATCGCCACGTCGGTGCCGGCGCCGATGGCCAGGCCGACGTCGGCGCGGGCCAGGGCCGGTGCGTCGTTGACCCCGTCGCCGACCATCGCCACGGTCAGGCCCTGACGCTGCAACTCCGCGACCGCCCGGTCCTTGTCAGCCGGCAGGACCTCGGCGAAGACCTCGTCGACGCCCGGCCGGAAGCCGAGATCGGCGGCGACGGCCTCGGCGACCGCCCGGGCGTCACCGGTGATCATGGCGATCTTCCGGACGCCCTGCTCCCGCAGTTCGGCGATGGCCGCGCGGGCCTCCGGCCGGACCTCGTCCTCGAGGGCGAACGCGCCGACCGCGACCGGTCGGTCGTCGTTCTCCGGGAGGCGGACCAGGTGCAGCACCGCGGCACCTCGCTCGGACCAGCTCCCGGCGGCGGTGGTCAGCTCGTCCGGCACGGTCACGGCCCGCTCCCGCAGCAGGGCCGGGCCACCGACGGCCCAGGTCGCGTCGTCGACGACGGCCTGCACGCCCCGGCCGGTCAGTGACCGGAAGTCGCGGGCGGTGGCCCGCAGGCCGCGCTCGGACGCCACCGCGACGATCGCCTTGGCCAGGGGGTGTTCGCTGTCCGCCTCGACGGCGGCGGCGACCCGCAGCACCTCGTCCTCGGTCGTGCCACCCGCGGCGGCGATGCCGGTGACCGTGTGCTGTCCCTTGGTGAGCGTGCCGGTCTTGTCGAACAGCACCGCGTCGACGGTACGCATCCGCTCCAGCGCCAGCCGGTCCTTCACCAGGACGCCCGCCTTCGCGGAGAGCGCGGTGGACAGGGCGATCACCAGGGGGATGGCCAGCCCGAGGGCGTGCGGGCAGGCGATCACCAGCACCGTCACGGTGCGGACCACGGACTGGTCGGAGTCGCCGACGGCCCACCAGGCGACGAAGGTGACCACCGCGGCGGCGGTGGCGACGTAGAACAGCATGGCCGCGAAGCGGTCGGCGAGCACCTGGGCCCGCCCGCCGCTGGCCTGCGCCTGGGCCACGAGCCGGCCGATCCCGGCCAGCGCGGTGTCCTCGCCGACGGCGTCGACGCGAACCCGCAGCGCCGAGTCGGTGGCGACCGTGCCGGCCACCACGCGGTCACCGACGCCACGCGGCACCGGCCGCGACTCCCCGGTGATCATCGACTCGTCCAGCTCGGCGCCACCGTCGACGATCCGCCCGTCGGCCGGCACCCGTCCGCCGGAGCGGACCAGCACCACGTCGCCCACGCGCAGGTCGGCCACCGGGGCCCGGGTCACCGTGCCGTCGTCGGCGATCCGCTCGGCGTCGTCGGGCAGCAGCGCGGCGAGGGCGGCCAGGGCACCCTGCGCCTGGCCGATCGCCTTCATCTCCTGCCAGTGGCCCAGCAGCATGATCGTCACCAGGGCGGCCAGCTCCCACCAGAAGTCCAGGTCGAAGGCGCCGAGGCTGGTGAGCAGCGAGGCCGCGTACGCGACCGTGATCGCCATCGAGATCAGCAGCATCATGCCCGGCGCGCGGTCCCGGACCTCGCGGACGCCGCCGACCAGGAACGGCCAGCCCCCGTAGAAGAAGACGATCGACCCGAGGACCGGACCCACCAGCTCGATGCCGGGGAAGTCCAGGGTGTAGCCGAACCAGTCCATCACCATGTGACTGGTGACCACGATCGGCACGGTGAGGGCGAGGCTCAGCCAGAACGTGCGCCGGAACTGCTCCGGGTCGTGCCCGGCGTGCTTGTCGTGCCCGCCTCCGTGGCCGGTGTGCGCGTGTTTGTCTCTCATCCCGTCCACCTCCACCCGCACGTTATACCCCTAGGGGGTATGCCGCAAGTACCCCCCGGGGGTAGAGGTGCCCGGGACGACGAGTTCCCCGAACCAACGCCGACCCACGCCGAAGACCGTCCGGACGGTCAGGCCCGCCGCGACGGCCACGGCGTGCACCGCCCGCGTGTCCAGCCGCGCCCACCGGAACGCCGCACCCCGGCACAGCTCGCCGTCGGCACGGCGGGACACCAGGCGGGCCTGCCCGCACCACAGGCCCGGCCCGGGTGGTTCGAGTTCCACCAGGACGCTCCCGTCGTACCGGATCAGCTCCCGGCACCGCGCGAGCAGCGCCGCCGGATCACCGCCGATGCCGATGTTGCCGTCCATCAGCAGCACGTGCGCCCACCGCCCCTCGGCGGGCAGGGACGCGAAGATGTCCCGCCGGAGGGCGACCACCCCGCGGGACCGGGTCAGGTTCACCGCGTACGGCGAGACGTCGACACCGACCGCCGCGTGCCCGGCGCGGGCCAGCGCCAGGGTGAGCCGGCCCGGCCCGCAGCCGACGTCCAGGGTGGGGCCGGCGCAGCGGGCGACCACCGCCCGGGTCGCCGGCTCCGGCGGCCCGTGCCAGCGGTGCACGGGCAGCGCGCTGCGCCGGCCGTCGCTGTGCAGCAGCCAGTGTGCGGCGGGCAGCCCGCCCAGCGCGGCGGCGAACACGTCGCCGGACGGCTCCCGGGAGACGGTCCCGACCGGGGCCGGCAGCACGTCGGAGGTCACCGGACGGCACCGACGACGGTACGGCGCAGCGCCGTGACCCGGCCGGCGAACCGACTCGCCGGCACCTCCCGCGCGACCGCCAGGGCGTCGGCCCACTCGTCGACGTCGCGGAGCACCGCCAGGGGCGCCACCCGCAGTCCCCGTCCGACCAGGGCCGTCCAGGTGTGCCGACCGGTCTGCGGCGTGGACATCGGAACGTGCCGGAGGGCGTCCGCGTGCCGGGGATCGCGCAGCCCCACCAGCCACCACCCCCCGTCGACGGCACGACCCAGCGTCGCCTCGGCCACGCCGAGACGCCGCACCGCCGCGCGCAGCCGCACCGGGTCCACCTGCGGGGTGTCCATGCCGATCTGCACGACCGGACGGTCTCCGAAGGCCGCCGCGACGTCGGCGTGGGCGTTGGCCAGCCGGTCACCGAACCCGTCGCCGCGCTGCGGGAGCACGGTCCAGCCCCGCACCGCGTCGGTCAGCGCGGCACCGTCCTCCGCGTCGGCGAGCTGTCCGTGCAGCGCCAGCACGGGAGTCACCCCGGGGGTCGCGCGGACCGCGTCCAGGGTGTCCAGCAGGGCGGCGGCGGCGATCCGGGCCGCCTGCGCCGGCGTAGCCGGTGGACAGAGCCGCGTCTTGACCGCGCCGGGAACCGGTGCCTTCGCCATGACCAGCAGGACGGTCACCGGGCACCGCCGACGGTACGCAGAACACCGGCGAAGTCGCGGGTGGCCCGCCACGTCCCCCGTACCGATCCGGACACCTTGGACCGGGTGCCGGCGGCGCGCGGGGCGTAGGTGACGTCCCGCTCGTGGATCCGCCACCCGGCCGCCGCCGCGCGGATCAGCAGCTCCAGCGGGTAGCCGAAGGCGCGGTCGGTGACGCCCAGGGCGAGCAGCGCGTCGCGGCGGGCCACCCGGACCGGGCTGAGGTCGTGCAGGGGCACGCCCCGGTGCCGCAGCAGCGCCGCGACCAGCGCCGTGCCGGCCCGCGCGTGCCAGGGCCACGCCGCGGCGGACACCGGTCGGCGGCGTCCCACACTCAGGTCGGCCGCGCCCGCCGCGACCGGAGCCACCAGGGCGGGCAGCTCGGCGGGGTCGAAGGAGCCGTCCGCGTCGAGCACGCAGACCAGGTCCGCCTCGGCGGCCTCGATGCCGGTGTGCACGGCCGCGCCGTAGCCGCGCCGGGGCTCACGCACCACCCGGGCGCCGTACGCGGCGGCCACCTCCGGCGACCCGTCCCGGGACCCGTTGTCCACCACGATCGCCCGGTAACCGGGCGGCAGCGCGGAGAGCACGCCGGGCAGGGCGGCGCCCTCGTCGAGGCAGGGCAGCACCACGTCGATCGGTGTCGGCATACCGCCGACGCTAGGACGGCGTACCGGGGCCCGTGGCCGAATCCGGTCTTACGGATCTCTTACCACCTGATCGGTTCTTACCGGACGGTGACGTTCCCGCCGTTCCGCTGTCGCGGGGCCGTTCCGGGCCGTACCGTCCGGTCGACATGCAAGCCACCACCACCCGGCCCGAGGTCCCGGCGAGCACGCCGGAGCGCCGTTCGCGCGCCGACCTCACCGTGCTCGGCGTCGAGGTCTGCCTGGTCGGTGCCGCCGTGGCCGTCGGCGCGGTCCTCAACGCGCGCGGCGTGCGTCTGCACGCCGACGCGGCTCCGCTCTTCGCCACCTGGGGGCCCCACGTCGGCGGGGGTACGCCGGCGGCGCTGCTGGTCGCGCTCGCGGTGCTCGGTCCCGGGCTCGCCTGGGCGCGTACCGCCGGCTGGGTCCCGTTGCTCGGGGCGGCCTGGGTGACCTCGGTCGCCTGGACGCTGGCCCTGGCCCTGGTCGACGGCGCGTCCACCGGTCTCACCGAGCGGCTCACCCCGCAGGCGGAGTACCTGCACGAGGTCCCCCGCGTCACCGACGTCGCCGCCATGGTGGCCGGGTTCAGCGGCCGGATCCTGGACTTCCAGCCGGACTCCTGGTCCACGCACACCGCCGGGCACCCGCCGGGCGCGCTGCTGGTCTTCGTGTGGCTGGACCGGATCGGGCTGGGTGGGGGAACCGCAGCCGCGCTGGCCTGCGTCCTGGTCGGGGCGACGGTCACCGTGTCGGTGCCGGTGGGGCTGCGGGCCCTCGGCGCGGTCGACGCCGCCCGTGCCGTCGTGCCGTTCCTGGTCCTGCTGCCCGGTGCGGTCTGGGTGGGCGCGTCGGCCGACGGGCTCTTCGCCGGGGTGGTCGCCGCCGGTCTGGCCCTGCTCGCGGTACGCGGACGGGCCGCACCGGCCGCCGGTGGGCTGCTGCTGGGCTTCGCGCTGCACCTGTCGTACGGCTTCGTGCTGGTCGGTCTGCTGGCCCTCGCCGTCCTGGCGCTGCGACCGTCGGGGCGGCTGTCCGCCCTCACGGCCGGCGCGGTCGGGGTCGGTGCGGTGGTGCTCGCCTTCGAGGTGGCCGGCTTCCGCTGGTGGGACGGGTACCGGCTGGTCGTGGAGCGCTACTACCAGGGCTGGGCGGCCGACCGCCCGTACGCCTACTGGGTGTGGGCGAACCTGGCGGCGCTGCTGCTCTGTGCCGGTCCGGTGCTGGGGCCGGCGCTGCGGCGGGCCGTCCACACGGGCGTCGGGGCGCTCCGGGGCGGGTTCCGGCGGGCGGGCGGGACACGGGCGCTGCCGACGGTGGTCGGGCCGACCGTGCTGCTGCCGGTGACTGCGGCGGTGGTGGTCCTCGCCGCCGACCTGTCCGGGCTGAGCAAGGCGGAGGTGGAGCGGATCTGGCTGCCGTTCGCGGTGTGGCTGCTGGTGGCGACCGTCCACCTGCCGCCGGGGGCGCGCCGCTGGTGGCTCGCCGGCCAGGCCGCGACGGCGCTGGCCGTCAACCACCTGGTGTGGACGGTGTCCTGAACGGCCCCGACACGCGACAACGCCGCCGGCGCGGGGGTGGTGTCAGGCCGCGACGGCCGCCGGTTCGCGCAGCGGGTCGGTGGCGAACGCGGCCACCCCCTCGGCGAAGCCGACCCGGGCGGTGTAGCCGAGCAGGTCGGCCGCGCGTCGCGGGTCGGCGACGACGTGCCGGACGTCGGCGGAGCGGGCACCCCCGACGACCATCGGCGCCGGCCCGCCCATCGCGGCGGCCAGGGTGGCCGCGAGGTCGCCGACCGTCCGTGGCTCGCCCGAGCAGACGTTGACCGGCACCAGATCCGCCGGTGGCGGTGTGCGCAGGGCGCGCAGGTTGGCCCGCGCCACGTCGGTGACGTGGACGAAGTCGCGGCGCTGCCGGCCGTCCTCCAGCACCCGGGGCGGCCGGCCGTCCGCCAGCGCCGACCGGAAGATCGAGGCGACCCCGGCGTACGGGGTGTCCCGGGGCATCCGGGGACCGTAGACGTTGTGGTAGCGCAGCGCCCACACCCCACCCCCGGTCTGCCGGGCCCACGCGCCGGCCAGGTGCTCCTGGGCGAGCTTCGTGGCGGCGTACGTGCTGCGGGGCTCCAGCGGGGCGTCCTCCGGCACGAGTTCGGGGACGAGGGGCTCGCCGCAGCGGGGACAGGTGGGGTCGTAGCGGCCGGCGGTGAGGTCGTCCGGGCGGCGCGGGGCGGGGCGGACCACGCCGTGCGCCGCGCAGGAGTAGCGCCCCTCGCCGTAGACCACCATGGAGCTGGCCAGCACCAGTCGCGACACCCCGGCGGAGTGCATGGCGGCCAGCAGCACCGCCGTACCGAGGTCGTTGTGGCTCGCGTACGCCGGGGCGTCGGACGGGTCCAGGCCGTGGCCGACCATCGCCGCCTGGTGACAGACCGCGTCGACCCCGCGCAGCAGCCGGCCGAGCAGGTCCGCATCCCGCACGTCACCGACCACCGGGGCGTGCCGCCGGGACCATTCCGGCAGCTCCCCGCCGTGCGCCTCGGGCAGCAGCGCGTCCAGCGCCACCACCTCGTGCCCCCCGGCGGCGAGCAGGTCGGCGACGTGCGACCCGACGAAACCGGCCGCGCCGGTGAGCAGTACGCGCATGCCGGCCAGCGTAGGGCGGCCGGCCGGGGCCGGGGTCGACTTCGCCCGGCCGTAAGGACCTCGCAACAAGTGCGCCGCGACCTCGGGCCGGCACGGTTCGGTAAGGCTTCGGTAATGCGCCGAATCGGGGCCCGGCGCCCGGCGCGGACCTAGCCTTCACCCGTGAGCAGCGACGACGCCTCTCCCGCCGGGGACGATCCCGCCGGGGCGGGGTACGGCTTCCCCCGGCGCTGGTGGCGAGCCCTGGCCGCCCACCCGCCGCCCGGTGTTCGCGGGCTCCCCCGACGGTGGCGCAGCCCGCTGCGCGGTCCCTGGCTGACCTCGACGTTCGGCCTGGTCCTGCTCGTCACCCTGCCCCTGGTGATCGTCACCGGGCTGCTGGACCACCTGGCGTACGGCCCCCGGTTCTCCCAGGCGTTCCCGAGCGACGTCGGATGGCTGAGACCGCCCGCCGTGGACTGGCCGACCCGGCCGTCCTGGCTGTTCCGGGTCACCCAGGGCCTGCACGTGACGCTCGGGATCATGCTCGTGCCGGTCGTGCTGGCGAAGCTCTGGTCGGTGCTGCCGAAGCTGTTCGACTGGCCACCGGCTCGCTCGGTGGCCCAGGTGCTGGAACGGCTGACGCTGCTCCTGCTGGTCGGTGGAATCCTGTTCGAGATCGCCACCGGGCTGCTGAACATGCAGTACGCGTACCTCTTCGGGTTCGACTTCTACACCGCGCACTACTTCGGCGCGTGGGTCTTCACCGCCGCCCTCGTCGCGCACGTGGCGCTCAAGCTGCCCCGGCTGGTCACCGCGCTGCGGTCCCGCCCGGCCCGCCGGGAACTGGCGACGCCGCGCGCCGCCACCCGCCCCGAGCCGCCCGACCCGGACGGGCTGGTGGCACCCGCGCCGGGCGCGGCGACGGTCAGCCGGCGCGGCGCGATCGCGCTGGTGGGAGGCCTGTCCGTGCTGCTGGGGGCGCTCACCGTCGGACAGAGCCTGGACGGTGCGTGGCGGCGTACCGCCCTGCTGCTGCCGCGCGGCCGGCAGCCCGGCAGCGACCCGAACGGGTTCGTGGTCAACCGCACCGCGCTCGCCGCCGGAATCCGCCCGGACGACACCGGGCCGGCCTGGCGGCTGACGCTGCGCGCCGGCGACCGGCAGCTCGCCCTGGACCGCGCCGCGCTGCTCGCCCTGCCGCAGCACACGGCACGCCTGCCGATCGCGTGCGTGGAGGGCTGGTCGACGTTGCAGACCTGGACCGGCGTACGCCTGCGCGACCTCGCCGCCCTCGTCGGCACGGACGACGTCGACGCGACGACGGTACGGTCGTTGGAGAAGGCGGGTCTGTTCCGGCAGGCCACGCTCGCCGCCAACCAGGTCCTCGATCCGGACTCGCTGCTCGCGCTCCGGGTCAACGGCGCCGACCTGGCACCGGACCACGGGTGGCCGGCGCGGGTCATCGTGCCGGCGCTGCCCGGGGTGCACTGCACGAAGTGGGTGGCCGAGATCGACTTCGCCGGGGCGGCCCGGTGAGGGCCGTCTACGGTGCACCGCTGCGGCACCTGCTGCTGATGGCCGGCGCGTTCGCCGTCGCCGGATGGGTGCTGCTGCGGATCGCCGGTGAGTCGACGGCGGGCGCGATTCTGCTCTGGTTCGTGGGCGCGGTGGTCGCGCACGACCTGGTCCTCTTCCCCGCCTACGCGGCGGTGGACCGGGTGCTGCGCGCCCGGGTGGCCGCCGCGGTCGACGGCCCGTCCCCGCTCAACCACGTCCGCGTGCCGGCGCTCGCCGCCGGGCTGCTGTTCCTCGTGTACCTGCCGGGAATCCTCGCCCAGGGCCGGGACACCTACCGGGCGGCGACCGGGCTGGAACGGGAACCGCTGCTCGGGCGGTGGCTGCTGCTCACCGCCGCGCTCTTCCTGGCCAGCGGTCTGGCGTACGGGGTGCGGCAGTGGCGGGCGCGCCCCGGCAGCAGGGACTAGCGGGGGTCGGCCATCGCCGCGAGGCGGCGGGCCAGCAGGACCGCGGCCTCGCGCAGCTCCGCAGGCTCCAGAACCTCCGCCTCGAAGCCCAGCCGGGCGACGTGCGCGGCGAGCCAGTCCAGGTCGTCCCCACCCAGGACGAGCACGCACCACCCGTCGCGATCGTCCTCGACGCGTCCCACCTGGGGCGGCACCCGCTCCCGCACCGCGTCCGGCCGGGCGTGCACCCGCACCCGGGCGAGATACCGGTACGGCGCACCCGTCACCGACCGCTGCACGTAGGCGACCGGGTCGGGATGCTCGCCCGCCCGGAAGCGCCAGGTGGTCGCCACCGTCTCCCGCATCCGGTCCAGCCGGAAGGTACGCCAGTCGTCGCGGTCGACGTCCCGGGCCATCAGATACCACCGGCGGCCGGTGGTGACCATTCGCACCGGCTCCACCGTGCGTTCCCGCTCCCCGCCGTCACGGCCGGCGTACCGGAATCGCACCCGGACGGCGTCGCGACAGGCGCGCGCGAGCATCACCAGCAGCTCCGCGTCGATCTCGACCCCGGGGCCGACGAGGATCTCGGTGGCGTCGTGCACCGCCCGCACCTCGGCGCGCAGCCGGGACGGCATCACCTGGTCCAGCTTCGCGAGCGTCCGCAGGGCCGCCTCGGCCGCCCCGGCGACCGTGCCCCCCGACGCCAGCCGCAGGGAGACCGCCGTGGCGATCGCCTCCTCGTCGTCGAGGAGCAGCGGCGGCAGCCGGGTGCCCGCGCCGAGCTGATAGCCGCCCCCGACGCCGGCCGTCGCGTGCACGGGGTAGCCGAGCGCGCGCAGTCGCCGCACGTCGCGGCGGACCGAGCGGTCCGTGACGCCCAGCTCGGCGGCGAGTTCGCCGGCGGTCCAGGACGACCGACGCTGCAGCAGCCCCAGCAGCCGCAGCACCCGCTCGGTCGTCGCCTCGACGGTCACGCGCCGATCGTTGCACAGATAGCGGAACGACCCTGTCCGCAATCTGCGGCAGGGTGGAGCCGTGACGGGGAGCTCTTGCTCTGCGACCGTGACATCCACTGGCAGACCCGACAGGAGGCGAGCTGACATGGCCCGCGACGTCCAGATCACCTTCGACTGCGCCGACCCGGCCGGCCTGGCCGCGTTCTGGGCCGAGGCCCTTGGTTACCGGACGCAGGACCCGCCCGGGGGCTTCGAGTCGTGGGAGCAGGCACTGGAGGCGATGGGCGTACCGCCGGAGCGCCGCAACGACGCCTCGGCGCTGGTCGACCCCGAGGGCTCCGGGCCACGGCTGTTCTTCCAGCGCGTACCCGAAGGCAAGCAGGCGAAGAACCGGGTGCACCTCGACGTACGGGCGGCCCCGGGGCAGCAGGGCGACGCGCGGATGGCGGCCCTGGAGGCGGAGGCCGAGCGGCTCGTCTCCCACGGCGCCACCCGGCTCAGCCGTCACGAACCCGCTCCCCCGCTGGGCGCCGGTCACCTCGTGATGGCCGACCCCGAGGGCAACGAGTTCTGCCTCGACTGACAGCGCGCGGCGGGATTGGTGACGCCGGCGCGGTCAGCCACCGATGCCGCGTACCGCCTCCGTGATCGTCTCGGCGACCTCGCCGGGCTGGGACACGGTCATCGCGTGCGAGGCGCCGGCCACCTCCCGCACGCCCCGGGCACCCGCCCGCTCGGCCATGAACCGGTGCGCGGCGACCGGGATGTTCCGGTCGGCGTCCCCGAACACGAACCAGGACGGCAGGGACCGCCAGGCCGGTGACGCGGCGGACAGCCCGCCGCCGAGCGCCGCCTCGGTGACCGGGCGCTGGGTCCGCGCCATCAGCGTGGCGAGGTCACCCGGCACGTCCGCCGCGAACTGCGCGGGATAGCCGTCCTGCCCGATCGCCACCTCGTTCCCGCCGGTGGTCACCGGGTAGGACACGAGGGTGTCGGGCAGGGTGCTGCCGGGGAACCGCCCCGACAGGGTCAGCGCCGACTCGCCGGTGTCCGGACAGAACGCGTTGACGTAGACCAGGGCCCGCACGGCCGCGAGGTCGGTGGCGGCCTCGGTGATCACCATGCCGCCGTACGAGTGGCCGACGAGAACGACCGGCCCACCGATCCCGGCCACCACGTCCCGCACGTACGCGGCGTCCCCCGCGACGCTGCGCAGCGGATTGGCGGCGGCGACCACCGGGTACCCGGTGCCGAGGCGTTCGATCACACCGTTCCAGCTCGCCGACTCGGCGAAGGCGCCATGGACGAGGACGACGGTGGGTTGCTCATCTGGCACGACGATCCGCTCCCTTGCGTCGGGACGGTGGCGCGTCCGCACCCCGTCCGTTCTGCCGGCGCGGCTGATTACCCGCCCGTCCGGCGTGAAACGCCCCGCGTGCGCCGCCGGCTGAGGAGCGCGTCATGCCGGCGCCGGGCCACCCCGCATACTGCCCGCCACGCCCGCCGGCCCGGCGCGCCGGGCCGGCGGGCGTGGCGCTCGGCGTGCCGACTCCTCACCGGGTCACGGGGCCTATGCTCTGCCGCGTGACCGAGAAACGGTGGACCGGCATGGACCTGGGCAACGTGCTGCATGCCGTCGAGGACGCCGCTCCGGTCGACTCGGTGGAGGCGGTGACCCGGGGCATCGGGGTCGACCTCGGGGCGCGGTGGGTGTCGTTTCTCGTCGCGGACATGAGCGGCCGCGCTCTCGTCCGGCTGGCCCACGTTCCCCTTGGCAACCGGCCCGGCGGACGCCGGCAGGACGAGGACGTCGCCACCGTGCTGCCCTTCGACGGCGGGCCACAGGAACAGGCGCTGCGCTCCCAGCACGTGCAGGTCCGTTCCCGCGGAGATGATCACGTCGTGATGGCGCCCGTCACGCAACGGGGCGAGGCCATCGGACTGTTGGAGATATCGTTGCCGGTCGATCCGGACGACGATGCTCTGGCCGAGATCTCCCGGGCCGCGCACGCGCTGGCGTTCGTGGTGATCGCCGCCCGGCGGCACACCGACCTTTTCGAATGGGGTCAGCGGACCACTCCGTTCAGCCTCGCCGCCGAGATCCAACGGCGGCTCCTGCCCTCCTCGTTCACCTGTGAGGCCGGATCGTTCACCCTCTCGGCGTGGCTGGAGCCGGCGGCCAGCATCGGCGGAGACACCTTCGACTACAGCCTCGCACGTAACCTGCTGCACCTCAGCATCACCGACGCCGTGGGCCACGGCGTTCACAGCGCCCTGACCGCGACGCTCTGCGTCGGCAGCCTGCGCCACACCCGCCGTCGCGGTCACACCCTTCTCGACCAGGCCCGGGCCGCGAACTCGGCGCTGATCGAGAATCCGCCCGGCGGGTTTACCTTCGCCACCGGACTTCTCGGCCGGCTCGATCTGCGCACCGGCGTGCTGGCCATGGTCAACGCCGGCCACCCGACCCCACTCCTGGTCCGCGACGGAACGGTCGCGCCCCTCGTGCTACCGGTCGACCCGCCGTTCGGCGTACTGCGCGACCGGACCTTCCGCACCACCGACGTCGCGCTGCTCCCCGGCGATCGGCTCATCCTGCTCACCGACGGCATGCTGGAACGCGGTGCCGCCGGCCTCGACCTGCCCGCACGGCTGAAGGGCCTCACCGGCCTGCACCCCCGGGAGGTCGTCCGCGAACTCGGCGACGCCGTCCTCGAGGTCGCCGGACCCACCCTGCCCGACGACGCCTGCATGCTCGTCCTCGACTGGCACGGCTACCACGGCGACGACCGGTCCACCATGGCCGGCGCCGATCCGGACCGGGCGAGTACCTGAGGTACCGACGGCACGGGAAGCAGGATGGGCGCCGGCCGGTGTCCATTCCGGATGACCGGCAGCCGCCGTTGCGCGGTGTCCCAGTTTGTCGGCAGGTCGCCGGGGTACCGACGGAAGAGCTTCGGACGGTGCCGGGGCGAGGTGTCCACCAGCGCTGGTCCAGGAGGCAACCGATGCGAGCAATGGTCTACCGGGGTCCGTACCGGGTGCGGGTGGAGGAGAAGGACCGCCCCCCGATCGAACACCCCAACGACGCGATCGTACGGGTGACCCGGGCGGCGATCTGCGGGTCCGACCTGCACCTGTACCACGGGATGATGCCCGACACCCGGGTCGGCACGACCTTCGGTCACGAGTTCGTCGGCGTGGTCGACGAGGTGGGCCCGTCGGTCCAGAACGTGCGGCCCGGCGACCGGGTGATGGTCCCGTTCAACGTGTACTGCGGGTCCTGCTTCTTCTGCGCCCGAGGGCTGTTCAGCAACTGCCACAACGTCAACCCCAACGCCACTGCCGTCGGCGGCATCTACGGCTACTCACACACGTGCGGGGGGTACGACGGCGGCCAGGCCGAGTACGTCCGGGTGCCGTTCGCCGACATCGGCCCCAGCGTCATCCCCGAGTGGATGGACGAGGACGACGCCGTCCTGCTCACCGACGCCCTCGCCACCGGCTACTTCGGAGCCCAGCTCGGCGACATCGTCGAGGGGGACGTGGTGGTGGTCTTCGGGGCCGGGCCGGTGGGTCTGTACGCGGCGAAGTCGGCCTGGCTGATGGGGGCCGGCCGGGTGATCGTCGTCGACCACCTCGACTACCGGCTGGCCAAGGCCGAGTCGTTCGCCCATGCGGAAACCTGCAACTTCGCCGAGTACGACGACATCGTCGTGCACCTGAAGAAGCTCACCGACCACCTCGGCGCCGACGTGGTCATCGACGCCGTCGGGGCCGAGGCGGACGGCAACTTCCTGCAGCACGTGACCGCGACCAAGCTCAAGCTCCAGGGTGGCTCCCCGGTTGCCCTCAACTGGGCCATCGACTCGGTGCGCAAGGGCGGCACGATCTCGGTGATGGGCGCCTACGGGCCGATGTTCAGCGCGGTCAAGTTCGGCGACGCCCTGAACAAGGGGCTGACCCTGCGGATGAACCAGTGCCCGGTGAAGCGGCAGTGGCCCCGCCTGTTCGAACACATCCGCAACGGCTACCTCAAGCCCAGCGACCTGGTGACCCATCGGATCCCGCTGGAGCACATCGCCGAGGCCTACCACATCTTCTCCGCCAAGCTCGACGGCTGCATCAAGCCGCTGATCATTCCGAACGCCGCCTGACCAGACGGGGAGCCCGACCATGCCCTACACACCGGACAAGCCGACACTGGCGGAGTCCAGCGACGAGCTTCGCGCCCGGATCCCCGGGTGGGGCGCCGACCTCGATCCCAAGGACCGCCCCGCCGTACCCAGGGAGAAGTTCGACCCGGACCTCAACGGCGCACGCTGGCGCTTCCCGGAGCGGCAGCCCGAACGGTGGCCGCGGGAGCGGTCGATCGAACACAAGTTCCTCACCCCCGTGTTCGGCACCTCCTGCCCACCGCGGGGACTGTCGGGGGCGATCCGGAGGTACTCCTACCGCACGTACAGCGAGGCACGCGCCGCGCACTGGCTGCTCCTCCTGGCCGCGGACCGCGTCGATGTCGTGGAGAGCACGCTGCGGTCGTTCCTGACCCGCCGTCCCGACAATCCGCTCATCGGGAGCGGGGTGATCAGTGAGTTCACGCACCATGGACCGGCCTCCCGCGCCCAGGGCAAGCGGGTGGACCAGGTACACCACGGCCTGGACCCGATCATCGTCGCGGCGCCGTGGGTGCTCGCCGCCGGACTGGCCTACGCGGGTGCCAGGCGGATCATCCGGCGAACCCGGAGATCGATGCATTGACAGCATTAATTTTATTGGGCGGGACTGGTTGACGCGTCCGGCTGCCGGGGTATGGCGGTGGCATGGAAGCGTTCCTGTTCGGGGTGGTGGCCTCCAGCGCCCTGGTGCTGGGCGCGCTCGCCGGTGTCCGGTTCCGCCTGCCGAAGCGACTGCTGGCCGCGCTGCTCGCGTTCGCCTCGGGCGCCCTCATCACCGCGCTGGCGTTCGAGTTGTTCGAGGACGCCTATGAGCACGGGGGGATCTGGCGTGCGGTGCTGGGCCTGGTCGCGGGCGCGGTGGTGTTCACCGTGCTCAGTGCTCGCCTGGACCGGGTCGCGAGGGGCCGCCGGAAGCAACCGCACGGCAGCGAGAAACTCGACCCGGACGCGGCGGCCAGCGACCGCGCGCCGTCGACCGCGTCGGTGACCGGTGCCGCCGGGCTCGCGCTGTTGGCGGCGGTCACGCTCGACGGCGTACCGGAGAACGTCGCCCTCGGGGTCTCGCTGGGCGAGGGAACCGGGGGGCTGGCGCTGCTCGCGGCCATCTTCGTGTCGAACTTCCCCGAGGCGCTGGTCGGCAGCGCCTCGATGCGGGCGCAGGGACGCTCCCGCCGCTTCGTCCTGGGCACCTGGACCGCCTGCGCGGCCCTCCTCGTCCTGGCGGTGCTCCTCGGCGCCGGTCCACTGGCGAACGCCACGCCGGAGACGATCTCCCTTCCGCTGGCCTTCGCCGCCGGAGCGGTGCTGGCGTCGCTGGCGGACACCCTGATGCCGGAGGCCTACGAGAATGGCGGACCCGCTGTCGCCCTGAGCACCACCGCCGGCTTCGTGCTCT
Source organism: Micromonospora sp. BQ11 (assembly GCF_052068135.1). NCBI lineage: Bacteria > Bacillati > Actinomycetota > Actinomycetes > Micromonosporales > Micromonosporaceae > Micromonospora > Micromonospora sp. BQ11. Next base: position 86,414 of record NZ_JBQHDB010000008.1, read on the forward strand.
CCTTCGCCCTCGCCACGCTCTGACGCCGTACATCCTCGCCCACCCGGGCGCCGGTCATCTTTGTTGCTTTGTTTGTATAGAATGCGAACATGTTGGTTCGCATCGACCCCGCGTCGGGGGTCCCGCTGGCCGCGCAGATCGCCGCTCAGGTCCGGGGCGCCGTCGCCGCCGGCACGCTCGGCCCGGGCGACCGGCTTCCCGCCGCCCGGGACCTGGCCGACGGTCTACAGGTCAACATGCACACGGTCCTGCGCGCCTACGGGCAGCTGCGCGACGAGGGTCTGATCGAGCTGCGCCGCGGTCGGGGCGCCACGGTCCGCCGCGACGAGGCGGCGGACCGGGCTCGCCTGGTCGATGCGGCACACCACCTTCTCGCTGCTGCTCGACGACTCGGCCTCGACCTCGACGAGTTGGTCGCGGAAGTGCGGAGGCTCGCATGAACGGGGCTCGCCTGCGGGCGGCGGCACGGTGGTTGCCGGCCGTCGTGGTCGCCGCCGCTCCCACCGCTGTCGTACAGCTCACCGGGCGGGTCTGGCGGACCCGGCTTCCTGACCCGCTGCCCCGGCACTGGAACGCGTCCGGTCGCGTCGACGGCGTGGCCGGACTGGGTGCGACCCTCACGGCGCTGCTGTGGGTGGCCGGGATGGCCGCCGCGATCGCTCTGGTCGCGGCGCTGGCGCCCGGCCTGCGCTGGCGTGCTCGCCGCGTCGTGATCGCCGTGGCCGCCGCCGTCGCCGCGTTCTGCGCCGGGCTGTGGCTGGTCACCGTCGACCTGGCGCTGGACGCGCCGCAGGCCACCGCCGCTCCCGGACCGACCTGGCACATTCTCGCGCTGATGGGCGGCGTGACGGCGTGGACGCTGCTCGCCGCCGCGGCGTGCGGCGCCCCGCCGGCGCACCCCAAGGCCGCCAACCCTCCCCCGGCTGACCTCGAACGCATCGAGCTACGGCCCGGCCAACGCGCGGTGTGGAGCGAGGTCGGATCGGTGCCGCTCCCGGTGTACCTGGTCCTGCTGCCGTTGCTGGTCATCGCCGCGGTGCTGGCCGTGGCCGTCGACCTCTGGGTCGCGGCGCCCCTGGTGATCACCGCCCTGCTCGTGCTCGCGGTGCTGTGCACGCGACTCACCGTCGACTTCCGGGGCGTCACCGTCGGGTTCGGTCCGTGGGGATGGCCGCGGGTCCGCGTGCCGCTGGACGAGATCACCTCGGCGTGGTCGACCACGGTCCGGGTCGCCGAGTGGGGTGGCTGGGGCTACCGGATGAACCTCGACCGCGCGGGCCGCGGCCTGATCCTGCGCAACGGCCCCGGTGTGCGGTTGGAGCTGTCCGCCGACCGGTACTTCGTCGCCAGCGTCCGCGATCCGCACAGCGTGGCCGGCCTCGTCAACGGCATGCTCGACGCGGCGCGGTCCCGATGACCCGGCGGCACCGTGCTGGTGACACGACCCTCCACGTGGAGGAGTTCGGCCGGGGCAACACCCCCTGCGTGGTGCTCCTGCACGGGGCGGCCACCAGCGGCTGGATGTGGCGGGGACTCGCCGCTTCGCTCGCCGAGGACCTGCACGTACTCGTACCGGATCTGCCCGGCCATGGTCGCAGCAACACCCGGCCGTGGGTGTCGGTGGCCGACACCGTCGCGGCGATGGCCGACGTCATCCGGTCGCGCAGCCCACGGGGACGGGCCCACGTGGTCGGGCTGTCGCTCGGTGGCACCATCGTCGTCCAGCTGGCGGCGAGCGTCCCCGACGTCGTCGAGTCCGCCATCGTCAGCGGCGTCAACGTGTTGCCGTACCCGAACCCCGTCCTGATGCGCCTCGCCGGCCTGGTCATGGCGCCGCTCGTCACCTCCGGGCCGATGCTGCGCGCCACCGCGAGGGGGCTCGGCGTCCCGGCCGAGGACTTCGACGGCTTCCGGGCCTCCGCGAAGGCCATGGCCCCCGGCACCTTCCGCCGCGTCGGCGCGGAGCTGATGACCTTCGGGGTTCCGGAGGCCGCGGGTAGCTCACCGTGCCGGTTGCTCGCCGTCGCCGGCGGCAACGAACACGAGCTGATCCGGCGGTCGCTGCCGGAGCTGGCGAACGGATTCGCACACGGACAGGCGCGGCTGGCACCGGGCGTGGGCCACGGCTGGAGCGGCGAGGCGCCCGACCTGTTCGCCGCTATGGTCCGCGCCCACCTGGCAGGTGTCGCGCTTCCCGACGAGCTCCGCCCCGCGCCGGGAACCGCGCGGAGCTGACGCGGGACGTCGGGCTGCACCACGTCCCGGCCGCCATCCTGGCCCATGACGCCGGCCTCCCCGCCGCGGCCTGGCCCGCGCCGCCGTCACCGCCGGATGGCCGTCGAGACGCCACTGGCGCCGGTCGCCGCACAGTCGGAAGATGGTTCGAACCCGCCCCGTTCATGGCCCCGAATCAGGGTCCGTGGCGCTGTCAGGGCGGAAGAGCTGCCCCCGACCCGACAGCGAGGAGACCGGATGTCGCAGCCGATCCGACCAACCGCGCATGCCGTCCGGCCGGCGGTGGACCGGCGTCCACGGGCCGCGTGGTGGGTGCTGTGGGCGGTCATGTGGGTGGTGGCGGTCGACCTGCTGATCGGCGGGTCGTGGGACGCCGAGTACCACCGCACGCAGCCGTTCGACGGCTTCTTCTCGCCGCCACACCTGTTCATCTACACGTTCGCCGCCGTCGCGATGGCCCTGGTCGCCGTGCTCGACGTGCGACCGGGTCTGCGCGACTGCTTCGGTCCGCACGTCACGCTGCCCTGGCCGGTGCCGGTCCTCGGGCAGCGCCATCCGGGCTCGTTGCTCCTGCTCACCGGCGGCATGGCCGGCATCGCCCTGGCCGGCCCGGCGGACGCTGCCTGGCACACGTCCTTCGGCCTCGACGAGACCAACTGGTCCTTTCCGCATGCGATGCTGGGTTGCTCGATGGCCCTGATCAGCATCGGGTTCTGGTCCTGCCGGCACGCCCTCACCGGCGTGCCACCCATGTGGAGGGTCACCCGGTACCTGCTCGGCTATCTGACCGTGCTCGCGTGCGCGGTGGTGATGGGGCCCTTGCAGAACTACCCGACCCAAGAGTTCGCCGTCGCGGCGGGCAGCTTCGGCGCGTTGGCGACGAATCCGGACCATCAACACCTGGTCCGCATCGTCACGCAGGCGAACCTGACGCACACGAGTCCCGCGTACGTCCTCGTGGCAGCGGCCTGGGCGGGCCTGGCGCTGGGTCTCCTGCGGGCGGTGGACCCCCGGGCCCGCTACTGGCTGGTGGTGGCCGTCCTGGTCGGCCTGAGTCTGAGCGGCTCGGCCGGCGCGGAGGCGCAGCGGTACGGGCTGGCCGCCGACCCCCGGGTCACGGCGGGCCTCCCCCTGCTGACCGCCGCGCTGGTGCTGGCGCTACCGCGACCCCGCACGGTCCGGCTCCGGTACCTGATCGCCGGCGCCGCCTTCGGACTGCACGCGTTCCTCGTCTGGGGAACGGCGGTCACACCGATCGGGTACGCCCTGGCGGCCTGCGGCGCGCCGGTGCTCATGCTCGCCGGAGCGGCTGCCGGCACCCTGTTGTACCGGGTGCTCACCCGACCCGCCGGCCGGGCGTCGCTGTGGTTGACCGCGATCGCCGTCCTCCTGGTGCCGGCGGTGACCGGCACGGTGGACCTGGTCCTGCGCACCATGATCCCCTGACCGGCCACCCCGACGGACAGGCGGTGACGGGCATCGATGACTAAGGTGGTCGGCACCAGCGGCGCGACACCGAGGTGACGTGGGATGCCGGCTTTCGTGGGGCGGGAACGGGAACTGCGGATCGCCTCGGCCGTCGCACGGGCCGGTCCGTCGGTGCTGCTGGTGTCCGGCCCCGCCGGGTCGGGCAAGACGACCCTGGTCACCCGAGCGCTCGGCGCGTCGGCGCCGGTGGCGCTGGTGAGCTGTCCGGCGCTCGGCGACGCACCGCCGTACACCCTCGTCGCCGACATCCTCGCCGCCGTGCGCGGCCACGACGCCCCGGCGGAGCGACACCGGGCACCCGGCGACGGACCCGCCGCGTTGCGCGCGCTCCACGTCGCACTGCGGGCCACCGGAGGGCTCACCCTGGCGGTCGACGACCTCCAGCACGCCGACCGCCCCTCCCGGGAGGTGCTCGGCTGCCTCGCCGCCGCTCCACCCCCCGGTGTGGCGCTGCTGGTCGCCTACCGGCCGGAGGAACTGACCGGGCCGGTCTTCGGTCGGCCCTGGCGGCCCGGCCCGGCGGTCAGCACCGCCGTCCTCGACCTGCCGCCGCTGACCGCGACCGAGGTGGCCGAGCTGGCCCGGGCGGTGACGGGGCGCATCATCGAGGCCGGCACCGCCGTTGAGCTGTGCCGGCTCACCGCCGGCAACCCGCTGCTGGTCATCGAGCTGTGCCGGGCGCTGGCGCCGGAGGCCGTCGATCCCGGTACGGACGAGCCGTTGCGGCTGCCGCCGGCGGTCCCCGTGCCCCTGCCGGTCCACGAGCTGTACGCGGCCCGCCTCGCCGACCTGCCCCCGACCGCCCGGCAGGTCGCCCGCGCGGCGGCCGTGCTGCACGGCCCGGCCGGCGAGTCGACGCTGCAGCGGGTCGGCGGGCTCCGGGAGACGGCGGTCCGGCACGGCCTGCGCCGCGCCCTGCGCTCCGGCGTGCTGGTCGAGGTGGCCGCCGACCGGTACGCCTTCGCCAACGGCCTGGCCGCGGTGGCGACGTACCGGACGATTCCCGGCCCGGAGCGGCGTCGGCTGCACCGGGCCGCGTTGCGGGTGCTCGACGACGGCACCACCGACCGCCCGCTGGACGACCTGCTGCGCCATGCCCGGGCGGTCGGTGACGTGGAGCGCGTGCTGCGGTTCACCGAGGCGGCGGCTGACCGGGCGGTGGCGGTGGGACAGACCCTGCGCGCCGTCGCCCTGCTTCGGGAGGTGCTGGCCGATGCGGTGACGACCGGCGCGGCCCGGACCCGGTTGGCGCTGAAGCTGGGTCGGGTGGCGCTCACCGGGCTGGGTTACCGGGAGACCCAGCGACTGCTGGAGCAGATCCTGCAGGACCCGCACCTCCCGGCCGGCAGCCGTGGTGAACTCCGTCTCGCCCTGGGTCTGCTGCTGATGAACCAGGCCGGCCTGGCGGAACGGGGCTGCGCCGAGATCGTCCACGCGGTCGGCGAGCTGCGGCGCCGGCCCGCGCTGGCGGCGCGCGGCATGGCGGCGCTGGGCATGCCGTACTGGGGCGCCCGCCACGTCGACGAGCACCGGTGGTGGATCGAACAGGCGGAGCGGGCGGCCGTACGCGGACGCGACCCGGCGCTGGCCACCGCCGTCTTCGTCAACCGGCTCTCGCTGCTCGCCCAACTCGGCGAGCCGGAGACCTGGGCCCTGGCCGAACGGCTCACCGAGCACCTGGGCACGGTCGGGCAGCGGCAGCAGGTCGCCCGGGCGTACGGCAATCTGGCCGACTCCTGCGTCTGGCTGGGCCACCATGAGCGGGCGGCCCGCTACCTGCGCGAGGCGCTGCGCGTGGCGGCCGACGCGGGCGCGTCCTACCAGGCCATCTCCGCACGGGCCAGCGGCCTGCTGCTGGACTACGCCACCGGCAACTGGCACGGCCTGGCAGCCCGGGCCGCGCAGGTGGCCGTCGAGGCGCAGGACATGCCCCTGATCGCCGGCGACGCCCGGCTGGTGCTGGGCCGGTTGGCCATCGCCCGCGGCGAGTGGGACGAGGCGCTGCGCTACCTCGACGCGCCGGTGCTGCGCAGCGCGGCGGACGGCTCCGCGCCGCAGGTCGCCGCCGTCGCCGCGGCCCAGACCCGGGTGCTGCTGGCACAGGGTGCCCACGCGGCGGCGGTGGCGCACGCGCTGCACGGCCTGGACACCGCGCGGGGGAAGGGGACGTGGGTCTGGCACGGCGAACTCGCCCTCGCCGCGGTCACCGCCCTGCACCGGGGCGCTCGCCCGGACCAGGCCCGCCGGGTCGTGGAGGACCTGGCCGACGGTACGGCCGGCAAGGACTGCCCGTACACCGGCGCGGCCCTGCTGATGTCCCGGGCGGCCGTGGCCGAGCAGGCCGGGGAGCTGGCGGCGGCGTGGGAGTGGTACGAGGCCGCCGAACGGGCGTACGCCGCACTCCCGGCGCCGTACGACGCCGCGCAGGCCGCGGAGGCCGCGGCTCGCTGCGCCCTGGCCCGCGGCGAGTCGGCCGCGGACCGGCTGGTCGCCGTGGCCGAACGCTTCGCCCGGCTCGGCGCGGTCTCCGACGCGGCCCGGTGCCACCGGCTGGCCCGCAGTCACGGTGCGACCCCGGCGCAGCGGCGCGGCCGGCGCGGCTACGGCGTCGGGCTCTCCCCCCGGGAGCAGGAGGTGGCCCGCCTGCTCACCCTCGGCCGGACCAACCGCCAGATCGCCGAGGTGCTCTTCCTGTCCCCCCGCACCGTGGAGCACCACGTGGCGAACGTGCTGCGCAAGCTGGGCACCGACTCCCGGCACCGGGTCTCCCTGCCCGGCACGAATTAGATGGGTACCCCTACGTACCGATGCCCCGATTGTTCCCGGTAGTGACGGACGTGTTTGGTGTGGTGGCGCGGCCGCGTACCCCGAACCGTCTCCCCGCAACGAAGGAGCAACCGTGCGACCCACGAAACTTGGGGCCCTGATCGGCGGGCTCGCGCTCGCTCTGGTCCCGGTGGTGTCAGCGACCCCCGTCCAGGCTGCCGACACCCCTTCGACGACCTGGATCGTCACCCTCCGCGAGGGTGCCGCCGACCCGGGCAGGCTCGCCGCCGACCAGGCCCGCCGACACGGCGGAGAGGTGCGGCACGTGTACCGCCACGCGTTGAGCGGCTTCGCCGTGTCGCTGCCCGAGCGGGCCGCCGACGCGCTGCGCCGCGATCCCCGGGTGGTCTCGGTGCAGCGCGACCAGGTCGTGACGATCACGGCCCAGGACACCCCGACCGGCATCCGACGGATCTTCGCCGACGACAACGCCAACCTGAAGCTCAACGGCACCGCCGACTACGAGGCGGACGTCGACATCGCGATCATCGACACCGGCGTCGACGCCGACCACCCGGACCTCAACGTGGTGGAGCGGACCGACTGTCTCAACAAGACCACCTGCACCGACGGGGCGGGCGACGACGGCAACGGGCACGGCAGCCACGTCGCCGGCACCGCCGCGGCCGTCGACAACGGCATCGGCGTGGTCGGGGTCGCCCCGGGTGCCCGGATCTGGTCGGTGCGGGTGCTGGACAACAGCGGCAGCGGCCAGCTCTCCGGCGTCACCGCCGGCGTCGACTGGGTCGCCGCGCACGCCGACGAGATCGAGGTCGCCAATATGAGCCTCGGCTGCGACGGCTGCACCGACAACGCGCTGAGCACGGCGCTGACCAACGCGGTCGACAAGGGCGTGGTCTTCACCGTCGCGGCCGGCAACAACGACAAGGACGCCAAGACGTTCTTCCCGGCCAACCACCCGGACGTCATCACCGTCTCGGCGCTGGCCGACTTCAACGGCGAGCCGGGCGGCGGCGCGGCCAGCACCTGTCGTACGGACACCGACGACACGCTGGCCGACTTCAGCAACTTCGGCTCCACGGTCGAGATCGCCGCGCCCGGCGCGTGCATCTACTCGACCTACAAGGACGGCGGGTACAGCACGCTCTCCGGCACCTCGATGGCCGCGCCGCACGTGGCCGGGGCCGCCGCCCTGCTCGCCACCGGAGACAACGACCCGACCGACCGCGGCGAGGTCGAGGACATCCGGGAGAAGCTGCTGGAGACCGCGAACACCACCTGGACCGACGAGTCCGGCGACGGGGTCAGGGAGCCGCTGCTCGACGTCGGCGACGAGAACAGCTACCCGGCCCCGCCGCGCGACCCCGGCCGCCCCACCGCCGGGTTCACCGCCACCTGCTCCAACGACAACACCACCTGCTCCTTCGACGCCGGCACCTCCACCGACTCCGACGGCACCGTCACCGGCTACACCTGGGACTTCGGGGACGGCACCACCGGCACCGGCAAGACCGTCTCGCACACCTACGCCAAGGCGGGCTACTACAGCGTCAAGCTGACCGTGACCGACAACCAGGGCAAGACCGACTCGGTACGCCGTCAGGTCAAGGCCGGCGACGTCCCGCCGACCGCCGCCTTCGGTGGCTTCTGCCAGATGCAGACCTGCACCTTCAACGGTGGCGACTCCACCGACCCGGAGGGCGACATCGCCGGGTACCGCTGGAACTTCGGCGACGGGACCACCGGCAGCGGTGAGAACGTCCGGCACACGTACACCAGCAACACCTTCCGGCAGTACACGGTGACCCTGACCGTCAGCGACAGCCGCAACCAGACGCACAGCGTCAGCCGACAGGTCACCTGCTACCCGCACATCAGCACGCCGCTCTGCTACGGCCCCTTCTGATTCCCGTACCGCCCGACCGGGCGGCGTGAGAACCCGGTTCCCGACCGGCGGTCCGTCCGCCGGTCGGGAACCGGGTCGCGGCGCGGCCGTGGTCCACACCGGACCGGGGTCCGCAGCGCCGTGGCATGATGGCGCGGCGGTCACCCGCTCCCGGGCGATCCGATGTACGGACGGTGGGGATGGCGATGCTGCGCTCCGGCCTGAACCTCGGCGGCCGATACCGCCTCGACTCCCGCATCGGCGCCGGGGGCATGGGCGAGGTGTGGCGGGCGGTCGACGAGGTACTCGGCCGGGTGGTCGCGGTGAAGGCCATGCTGCCGGACGTCGCCGGCGAGGCGGATCTCGCCCGACGGTTCCTCACCGAGGCGAAGGCCATGGCCAGCGTGAACCACCCCGCCGTGGCCGCGATCCACGACTACGGCCACAGCGACGACATCGCCTTCCTGGTGATGGAGTTCATCGACGGCGAGTCGCTCTCCGAGATGCTGCGCCGATCCGGTCGGCTGTCCCCGGCCGACACGATGCGTCTCGTCGCGCAGGCGGCGGACGGCCTGCAGGCCGTGCACGACTGCGGCATCGTGCACCGGGACATCAAACCGGCCAACCTGATGATCCGCCGCAACGGTTCGTTGCTGATCACCGACTTCGGCATCTCGCGCACCGGCGACGGCACGCGCCTCACCGTCTCCGGCGCGATCCTCGGCACCCCCACCTACCTCTCGCCGGAGCAGGTGCTCGGGCAGCCGGCGACGCCGCTCAGTGACATCTACTCGCTCGGACTCACCGCCTACGAGTGTCTCGCCGGCCACCGCCCGTTCGCCGGGGACAACCCCTACGCGGTGGCACTGCAACGGGTCCAGAGCCCACCGCGCCCCCTCGACGGCGGGCTTCCCCGTCCGGTGAGCGCCGTGATCGAGCGTGCCCTGCTCACCGACCCGGCCCACCGCTGGCCGTCCGCCGCCGAGTTCGCCGACGCCGCCCGTGCCGCCGCAGACACCCACCCGGCGGCGCCGGCGCGCCCGGCCGCACCACCGGCGGCCTCGGCTCCACCTCGGTCGGTCCGGTCGCCGCGCGGGCGTTGGTCGATCGCCGCCGCGCTGCTGGCGGTCGCGCTGCTCGGCGGGATCACCGCCTGGCAGGCCAGCAGGGACACCGACCGGAGCGCGGGATCGGCGGCCGGTGCCGGAGCGGGACAGCCGAGCACCGCGCCGACGGACGCCGCCGCCCGCGCCGCCGGGTTCACCTCCTGCGGTACCGCCCTCTGCCCCACCTCCCCGCTGTGCTGGGGTGGGCTGACCTCGATCAGCGGCAAGGCCATGCCGCCGGGCCGGGTCGACTGCGCCAAAAGCCATCGCTGGGAGACCTTTGCCGCGACCTACCTGCCGGCGGACGCGGTCGAGGGGCCCCAGGACGATCTGATGGCACGCGCCGACATCGCGGCCGCCTGCTCGGCGTCGGTGCTGGCGTCGCGCGGCGGTACGACGAACACCACCGGCTGGGTCCGTGACGCCTGGCCGGTCCAGTTCACCGGCACCGACATCTGGATCGTGCACTGCCTTGCCCAGCCCGAGACCGGCGAGGCCTCCGGCTCCGCCTTCTCCACACGCTGATGCCCGCCGGTCGTCCGAGCGGCACCACTGGTGCCCGACGCATGAACGGTGGTGGACGTCCACATCGGACCTCTTGGCAGGCTGACGGGATGTCCATACGATTCCATCAATCCAACGCCGGGTGGATCGGCTGGTGAGCGTCGGCGGGCCCGGCCCTGTTCAGGCCGATCGGCCTGCCGGCCCCCACGAGAGGTGATCACGATGGACCGCAGGTGGTTCCTCCGTACCGGGGTGGTCGCGACCGGTTCGGTCGCCTTCGGCGGCTCGCTGTGGCGGTCCGCGCTGGCCGCCCCGGCGGTGCCCGGCCCCAGCCCGTACGGCGCGCTGCGGGCTCCCGACGGCAACGGGTTGCGCCTGCCCGAGGGGTTCCGCAGCCGGATCGTGGCCCGGTCCGGCGCCAGGGTGCCCGGCACCTCCTACACCTGGCACCACAACCCCGACGGTGGTGCCACCTTCGCGACGGCCACCGAGAACGGGTGGATCTACGTCTCCAACGCCGAGATCGAGGCGCCCCGGGGCGGTGCCTCGGCCATCCGGTTCGCCGGGGACGGCCGGATCCTCGGCGCGTACGCCATCCTGACCGGCACCGACCGCAACTGCGCCGGCGGGCCGACGGTGGTGGGCCGCCGGGACACGTCGGCCCGATGGCTCTCGGGTGAGGAGGTCTCCCGCGGGCAGATCTGGGAGTGCGACCCGCGCGGGCAGCAGCCCCCGGTGGCGCGGCCGGCGATGGGGAAGTTCACGCACGAGGCCGCCGCCGTCGACCCGGTACGCCAGGTCGTCTACCTGACCGAGGACCGCACCGACGGGTGCTTCTACCGGTTCCGACCCACCCGGTTCCCCGACCTGTCCAGCGGGGTGCTGGAGGTCCTGTGCTCCGCCACCACCACCGGCCCGGTGACCTGGAAGCCGGTGCCGGACCCGTCGGCCTCCGGCACGTCGACGCGCTACCAGGTCGCCGCCGCCCAGCATTTCAACGGCGGCGAGGGCTGCTGGTACGAGGACGACGTCTGCTACTTCACCACCAAGGGCGACAACCGGGTGTGGGCGTACCGGGCGGCCACCAGCGAACTCGGCCTGCTCTACGACGACGACCTGACGGTCTCCGGCACGCCGCTACGCGGCGTCGACAACATCACCATGTCGCACTCGAAGGACCTGTACGTCGCCGAGGACGGCGACGACATGGAGGTCTGCGTGATCACACCGGAGGGCGTCGTCGCCGCCTTCCTGCGGCTGGAGGGGCACGCCGGTTCGGAGTTGACCGGGGTGGCCTTCAACCCGGTCGGCGACCGGATGTACTTCTCGTCGCAGCGGGGCGTCGGCGGCGCCGGCGGCGTCACCTTCGAGGTGCACGGTCCCTTCCGTCGCTGACCCGCGACGCCCCTGCCCGGCCGGACGTCGCGACGGGGGCGCTCACGTCGGGGCCGTGACCTGCCCGAGCGCCCGCGCGAGGCAGGCGTCGACGTCGGTGGCGTGGTAGACCCGTTCGCTCGCCTCGATCCCGTCGAGGAACATCGCGTACACCGCCGCCATCCGCAGCGCCGCCACCGGCCGCAGCAGTTCCACGGCCCGTTCCGGATCGCACCCGGGCAGGTCGGCCCGCCACCGCGCACACCATTCCTCGACCACGAGCACCGACGAGGCGGCGTCGAGCCCTTCGACCAACCGCAGGACGTCGAAGGCGGGGTGCCCGACGAACGCGTCCCCCCAGTCGATGATCACCTGTCGTTCCGAGGAGGCGCGGACGTTGCCGGGGTGCAGGTCGCCGTGGACCAGCGTCTCCGGCACTCCGCACGCGCGCACCTCCGCCAACCGCGTCTCCAGTCCCGCGAGCAGGGGCTCCACGGACGAGGTGTCGTAGGCGGCCAGCCGGTCGCGGATCCAGCCGGCCAGGGTGTGCCCGCGCAGGTCCGGCACACCCGCCGCCACCAGGTCCGGCACGTCGGGGACGGACCGCAGGTGCACCGCGTGCATGTCGGCGAGCATGGGCAGCCGCTCGTCGGCGCCCGCCCCGTAGCGGTCCTCCCCGGGCACGTGGTCGAGCAGCATCCGACCGTCGCCGTCGTCGGCGAGCAGCGTCGGGGTCCGCCCCGGCACCGTCCGACTGAGCCAGCGCAGCACCGCGGCCTCGTGCCGGAAGAAGACCGGCACCTGCTTCAACCAGGCCGTCCCGGACCGGCCGTCGAGCCGCCAGATCGCCGACAGGTTCCAGGTGCGCTGCTGGGTCACGGTCTCCACCGGCCGTCCGAGCCGTCGTAGCTCCGCCCCGGCCCACGCTAGGCTGCGCGCCGGGCCGCCGGGTTCGGCGTAGGGCGCGCGCAGCGGGTCCGGCGCCAGGTCGACGTGCGCCGGGACGAGCGGCGTGGCGGGCGGCTCACCGACCTGCCCGAGGTACGTCACCGGGCCGCCGACGGCTCGCGGCCGGTCACCGGCGAGCAGGCGCAGGACGCTCACCTCGACGCCGTACCGCCGACGGGCCTCCTCCACCACGCCGCCGACCTCCTGCCACCACGGCACGGGTACGTCGAACGGCGGCAGCGCGCCCAGCGGCGTGCCGGCGGCATCGACCAGGACGAGGGTCACGGTACGGGACACGCCGGCACGCTACCGCCGGTCTCCGGTCGGGGCGAGCGCTTATCGAGCAGGCACCCGAACATTGACGGCAGTCTTTATCGGGTGTCTCATGGCGGATACCTACCGGTAACCCCGTCCCCCCGGAGGTTCCCATGCGCCCCCGTCCCCTGCGTCGCCTCGCTCGACTGATGCCCCTGGTGCTGCTGCTCGCCGCCGGGACAGTCGCCGCCCCACCCGCCCACGCGGCCGGACCCGCCGGCTGTGACCCGGCCGGCTGTCTGCTGCCCTTCCCCAGTGACGTGCACACCGTCGCCGACCCGGGCACCGACACCGGAATCCGGCTCAACCTCGACCGGGCCGACATGCCGGCGAACATCCTCGGCACCCGGATCAACCCCTGGGAGTGGAACCGCAGCGACGGCTTCTCCCCCGGGTCCGCGCTGCTCGCCCACGTCCCCGGGCTCGACGCCGCGGCGACCGGCCTCGCCCCGGCCACCGACATCGGCCGCTCGCTCGCCCCCGACGCCCCGATCGTATTGATCGACACCCGCACCGGTGCGCGGCAGCCGTACTGGGCCGAACTCGACGCCACCGCCGCCGACCGGCCCGACCGGCAGGCACTGATCATCCGGCCCGCCCGGAACCTGGACGAGAACACCCGGTACGCCGTCGGGCTACGCGACCTGCGCACCGCCACCGGCGCCCCGGTCGCCGCCTCAGAGACCTTCACGGTCCTGCGCGCCCCCACGCCCCCGGCCGATCCGGCCCTGCATCGCCGCTGGCAGTACGCGCAGCGCGCCCTCGGCTCCCTCGCCTCGGCCGGCATAGACACCGGCGAGCTGCACCTCGCCTGGGACTTCACCGTCGCCAGCCGACGTGGGCTGACCGGGCGGATGACCCACATGCGCGACGAGGCGTTCCGCCGGCTCGGCATCTTCGCCCCGGCGGTCACCATCGACGCGGTCACCGACCGGCCCGCCGACAGCGACCCGTACATCCGGCGGCGGGTCGAGGGAACCGTGCTGGTGCCCAGTTACCTGAACAACCCGCTCGGCCCGCCCGGCTCCTGGCTGAACACCGGCGACGACGGGCTGCCCGAGCAGGAGGGCGTGAACACCCAGTTGGCGAAGTTCCACTGCAACATCCCCCGCTCCGCGAGCGCCGCGACGCCGGCCCGGCCGGCGCTCTACGGGCACGGCCTGCTCGGCTCGCCGCTGGAGATCGACCAGACCCGGCTGCGGCAGTACGCGAACGAGTCGAACACGATGCTCTGCGCCACCGCCTGGATCGGCATGGCCAGCGAGGACGTACCCAACGTCATCTACTCGATCGGTGACTTCTCCCAGTTCCCGTCGATCCCGGACCGCAGCCAGCAGGGTTTCCTGAACTTCCTGTTCCTGGGTCGGGCGCTCACCCACTCCTGGGGCGGGCTCAGCACCCGCTCGGCGTTCCGCGACGGCGGCTCGCTGTTCCGCGCCGGCTCCGGTCAGCTCGTCTACCTCGGCAACAGCCAGGGCGGAATCCTCGGTGGGGCACTCTGTGCCGTCGCCACCGACTTCACCCGCTGCTCCCTGGGCGTACCCGGGGCCAACTACTCCACCCTGCTCAACCGCAGCGTGGACTTCGACCAGTTCCTTCCGGTCTTCGGCACCGCGTACCCCGACCCGCTGGATCGGCAGCTCATCCTCGGGCTCGCGCAGGTGCTCTGGGACCGGGGGGAGGCGAACGGTTACCTGCACCACCTGACCCGTGACCCGCTGCCCGGCACCCCGGCGAAGCGGGTGATCCTCGTCGAGGCGTTCGGTGACCACCAGGTGGCCAACGTCGCGACCGAGGTGATGGCGCGCAGCATCGGCGCGCGGCTGCGTACCCCGGCACTGGCGCCCGGGCGCAGCGCGGACGCCGTGCCGTTCTGGGGCATCCCGGCCGTGCCCACCCTGCCCTACGCCGGCAGCGCGCTGGTGGTGGTGGACAGCGGTTCGCCGGCGCCGCCGGCGGGCAACGTCCCACCGCGCGCCGGCCTCGACCCGCACGGCCATCCGGCCAACTCGCCGGAGATCCGGGCCATGATCGCCCGGTTCCTCGCCACCGGGGAACTCGTGGACACCTGCGCGGGGCAGCCCTGCACGGCAACGCCGTAGCCGCCTCGTCCGGTGCGGCCCCGCCAGGTGCCGGGGGTGTGGAGGCTTCGGCCGCCACATCCCCCGGCGGTCCGGTCCGGCGTCGGTGTCACCGCACGTCGTCCCGGGCCGGGAGACCACCGACCGACGCCGCGGTCCCGCGCCGGCAGACCCGGCGCGGGACCGATCGTGACTGTCGTTCGTGGTCAGCTCGCGCAGACGGCGTACGCGCGGACCTTCCAGTTGCCGCTGAAGCCGTCCTCGTCCTCCCGCGCGCCGACGGTCACCGTGGTCGATGAGGTCGCGCGCATCTCGGTCAGCCGCACCTGGCCGTTGCCACCGACGATCTCACCGCCCACGCCGTGGACCCGCTTGCCCGCCGGGCAGGTGGCCGTCACCGAGTGGAGGGCGTTCGAGCTGAAGGCGCTGTCGTCGATCACCCGCTGCTCACCGGGCAGCGGGTCGGCGCAGATCGCGGTGGCGTCCAACCACCAGCTGCCGTCGAAGCCGGTGCCGTCCTCGGCGCCGGCCACCACCACGCTGTTCTGGTGGATGCGCAGGTCCTCCAGGACGAGCTCGCTGTTCGACGCCCCGACGACCGCGCCGCCGACCCCGATGGCGTGCTTGCCGACCGGGCAGGACTTCTCGAACCAGTTCGACGAGCCGAGGCTCGGCGCCGAGTGACCGGTCACGGCCACCAGCCCCTTGGGCGCCGGGGCGCACACCGCGGTGGCGGTGACCGCCCAGGTGCCGGCGACGCCGTTCTCATCCTCACGGCCGGTCACCGAGTACGCCTTGCCGCCCATCAGTGGCTGCACGATGTCCATGCCGACCTGCCCGAGGCCCGAGCCGGTGATCGCACCGCCGCCGCCGATGACCGTGGTGCCGGCGGGGCAGGTGACGTTCTGCGTCTTGGCGAGGCTGGTGGACGGCCCGGTCGAGGTGACCCGTACCAGGTCCGGGACCGCGGTGGCCGGGGTGACCAGACCCAGTTGGGCGGTCAGGAGCGTGCCGAGCGCGGCTCCGCCCAGGACGGTGCTGCGGCGGGTCCACCGGCTGACGTTCGTAGCTGCTCGCATGGTTCTTCCTCTTCCTTGCTTCGCATGGGTTCCGTGTACGGGCGACAGGAACACCGGTAGGAGCACGAGCGGGTCGGGATGCCAACAGAAAACTGCCAAGAAAAAAAATCCCCGCTTCACTGGACCGGACGACGAACAGGGGAGGTCCCCATGGACCGGGCGGCACCGGACGACCGGGAGCTGGTCGAGGCGACACGTCGTGGCGATCGGGCCGGCCTGGAGGGCATGTACCGGCGCTACGCCGACCGGCTCTACACGTACGCCCGGTCCGTGCTGGGCGAGCCGGAGGCCGCCGCCGATGCCGTACACGACGGGTTCCTGCTCGCCAGCCGCCGCATCGACCAGCTCCGCGACCCGGACCGGCTACGCCCCTGGCTGTACGCGATCGTGCGCAACGAGTGCCTGCGGCTGCTCCGGGAGCGCTCGCGTTCGGCGCCCCTGGACGAGGCCGGCGAGGTGCCCGCCGAGCCCGTCGACCCGGGCGCCGGCCTCAACGCCGCCCAGGTCCGCGACCTGGTGCACGCCGCCACCGCCGCGCTCAACCCCGGCGACCGGGAGGTGGTGCAGCTCGCCATCCGGCACGAGCTGTCTCCCACCGACATCGGTGCCGCGTTGGGGATGCCCGCCAACCACGCGCACGCCCGGCTGTCCCGGGCCCGTACCCAGTTGGAACGGTCGCTCGGGGCGCTGCTGGTCGCCCGCAGCGGAGCCGACAGCTGCGTCCAACTGGCCGAGCTGATCGAGGGCTGGCACGGCCGGCTCACGCCGATCCTGCGCAAGCGCGTCGTGCGGCACATCGAAGGCTGCGCGGTGTGCGGGCTGCTGCGCCGCGAGCAGCTCAATCCGGCGGCGCTGCTGTCGGCCTACACGGCTCCCCCGTTCCTGGTCGTCGCGGACGCGGTCTGGCCACGACTGGCCGAGGCCGGCCTTCCGGTCACCGACGCAACGCCGTCGGCCGCCACCGCGCAACCGGCACCGCAGCCGGACGACCGGACACTGTCGACTCCCGACACCGCCACGGAGGACCTGGCCGCCACCACGCCGGCCGAGGCGGGCGACGGCCCGCCCGGGCAACCGTCCACTCCCGGCGCGCAGCCGGACGCGTCCGGATCGACCACTCCGGCGGCCGATCCGCCACCGGCCGGTGCGGCCGGCACCACGCAAGCCGCGCCAGCGCCCGCCGCGGCCCACGTGGACGGCGTGCCGATCGGCGCGATCGCCGGTCAGACAGCGCCGTCCACCACGGCTCCCGTCGCCGCAACCGCACATGCCGCGGCCCGTCCGGTCCGGGCGGGATCCCGGCCGGACGGCGAACGACGGCGTCGCCGCCGACCCGTCGTGATCGCCGGAATCCTCGTCGTCCTGGCGGCGCTCGGCACCTGGGCGGCGCTGCCGACCGGCCCCGCCGCCGGGCCTGCCGGCCGGCCCGCGGCGCAGGTGCTCGCGCCGTCCGCCGGTCCACCGGCCGCCCCGACGGGCAGCGCCCCGGCCGCGCCGCCCGGGTCCGGGGCCACGTCCACGGCCCCCCCGAGCCCTGCGTCGGCCGGTCTCGCCGGCTCTCCCGCCGCCATCCCGGCATCGGAGCCCGCCGGTCCGGACACCGGCGGGCAGGACGGCACGGCTCCGAAGGCCGGTCCCGCCGTGCCGCCGCCCGCCGCCCCGGCGCCGACGATCCGACCCCCGACCGCGCCCCGGCCGACCATCGCCCCCACGGTCGCCGCCCCGTTCACCATCTCCGCCACCGCGCGGGTGCGGTGCGGTCGCGCGTCCTCGTACAGCCTCGTCGTCCGGGCCACCGGCAGCAGCAGCCTCGTCGACGCCGAGGTGCGCTGGAGCATTCCCGGGGCCGGCGCGTCGAGCCAGGCCATGACGGTGGACGGCAGCACGGCGCGCACGACCCTCGGATCGCTGACGGCCGCCACGCTCACCTGGTCGGTACGGGCCACCGCGACGGACGGCCGCACCGCGCAGAGCCCCAGCTATCCGGTCACCGACCCGTGCCCCCAGCCGGTGGGGTGACCGGCCCTGCTCCCTTCGCCGGCCACAGCGCACCAGCGTCACCGCAGCCAGGGCTGCACGCACTCCCCCACGGGTACCAGCTGGTAGCCGCTACCCCACACCGACGTGACCTGTTGACCGACCAGCGCGAGCATCGGCTGGGAATCCAGCCGGGCGTCGTAGAGACCGTTGAGCAGATGCACCGCACCCGGTCCCTGGGTCGACAGGCACACCCTGAGCCCGCCGGTGCACTTCGCGTGGCCGCAGGCCATGAACGCGGCCGTCTCCTCGTGTCGGGCCTGCACGACTCCGGCCGCCCGGCTCGACGCAACGCCCCCATCACCCCGTCGATGCCGTCACCGGAGTAGCCGAAGACCCGGTCCACATCCCAGTCCGCGAGCCGGGCGACCACCAGGTCCGACACCGTCGCGTCCGCCATCGCCGCCTCCTCGCCTCGACCGCCCACCAGCACGGGGCGGTACCCGGATCCGGCAGAACCGAACGGACAGCACCGGTTCGGGACGTCCGACGTGTCAGGGCGCCCCCGGTGGGTACCGTGCTACCCGGGTCAAGACATGCGCCCAGGTCTGCCGAGACGCACCTCGCTGCCATCGGCAGGCCCGACTTGACCGATCCCCTGTGGGAGGCGCGCATGTCAACCCTCGAACAGCCCACCCGGCCCCAGGCGCGACCCGCCAAGCCGATCATGGCACTGGCCCTGGACAGCGAAGGACCGGCGGCCCTCATCACCGTGCGCGGCGAGGTCGACATGAGCACCGCTCACCTCATCGCTGAGCTCGCCGAACACGCGATCACCCGACGTCCCGCACGTCTCGTCCTCGACCTGTCCCGGGTGACCTTCTTCAGCGCCCACGGCATCAGTGTGCTGCTCCAGACCCACGACGCCGCCTCCAGCGCCGGAGTTCCGCTGGCCCTGCACGATCCCGCCCCCTGCGTCACCCACCTGCTGACGGCGACCGGCACCCCGATGGCCTGGGACGTCAGTACGTCCACCCCGACCCCGGGTCGTGACGGGGCGGCTCGGATCGGCCGGCTCTCGCCGCGCCCTTGTCGATGGGCGACGGACACCCTGTGGCAGGAAGGGCGGCAACACCCGCAGACGGCATGACTGCCGCGACAACGGCGATCACCCACGACCGGATACGGCCGGGTGAGGATCCGAGCCGAGGGGACGGTCCCCTGACTGACTGATCGGTCAGCCATTGCGTCGATTCACACCGCGCGTCGAGATTGCTCTATACCATCGCGACAGACCACAAAACACCTCTTAACAGCCCGTGGTTGTCTCCTGACGGTCGGTCATCCGGCCGTCATCGTGTCTCACCACCTCTCGACGTCGCGACGAGGAGATACGCAGTGGATGTTGACCGCGGCACCTCGATCATTCGCCGCACGGTCGGCCAGACCATCTCCACCCTGAGCCGAGACCCCGACGCCCCACCGGCGCTCACCGACCACGCCCAAGCCGTTGGCGCGCTGCTCAACGACATGATCACCTGCGCCCTGACCGGCGACACCTGGCCCGGACCCCTCGTGCTCGTGTCCCTGTGCCGGACCCTGGACATCGACCGCGCGGGGCTGGACCTGCTCGCGCACCACACCCTCACCGCACTGCTCGCGCAGCAGCCCGGCCCGGAGGCCCTGGTCCGCACCGGAGCCACCTTCGCCGCCGCGACCTGCCACCTACCCGACACGGGTGACGCACACCGACGGCCGCCTCGCCCCCGGCCGGCCCGACCGGCCACCGCTCGACCGGAGTCACACCTGCCCATGCCGCCCACCTGGGCCTGTAGCGGCTGCGCCCGCGAATGGCCCTGCGCCAGCAAACAGAGTCAACTCCTCGCGGAGTTCGGCGGAACCGGGCCCGCGCTCGGCATCTACCTCGGTTCCTGCTTCAGCGCAGCCCTGTTCGACCTGCCCTGGGCCGACAAGGAGCACCTGCGAACCCGCTTCCTCGGCTGGCTGCCGCGAGAACACCTCTGAGTCGTGTCGGCCGGCGCAGCGCACTCGGTCGCCGCGGTGGCGGATCCATCGATCGGGGGGCGACGCTCCCACCTGGGTCAAGCCATGCGCCCTCGCATCCAGAACGAGAGGCTGGCACGTGATGACCCCTCCACCAGCAACCGACACCCGCCATGGCCGCGACATACGTGTCGTCCGTCCCATCGGTGAGATCGACCTCGAGACGGCTCCCGCACTGGGGGTGGCACTGGCCGCGGCCGTCCAGCGACACCCTCGGGTCTGCTGTGATCTGAGCGGGGTCTCCTTCTGCTGCGCGGCCGGGGTGAACGTCCTGCTCGAGGCGGCCTACGCGGCGGCCCGCGCCGGACACCACCTCCACGTCTGCGGTGCCCGTGGGCTGACCGCGCGGGTCCTGCACATCACCGGCGCCGACGGCGTCCTGTCCGGAAGCGCGCGACGGACAGGACCCGAGTAGGCGCCACCGACCGCTCGGGCGACGGCCCCCTGTCCCGGTCAGGTCCGAGACGCGCCCAACGCTGCGCCGCGATGAGCGCCACCTCGCACCACACCACCTTCCCCGGCGGCCAAGGCGTGCAACCTGACGCCCTGGCCAGGGTGTCGACCAGCCACAGCCCTCGACCCCCGACGGCTTCGAAGTCCGAACGGGGAAGCACCGGCAGCACCGGGTTGGAGTCCGACACCTCCACCCGCACCCGATGGTCGTCGACGTCGAGTTGCAGGCACAGCGGTGGCTGGCCGTGCCGTACGGCGTTGGCGATCAACTCACTGGTCAGCAGCGCCACCGTGTCGGAGACCTGGTACGGCACGTTCCACCGGCGCAGGTGCTCGGCCACGAACCGGCGGGCCTCGGCACACGCGGTGGCGGCCGTGGCGAGGTGCGGCAGGACCGCGATACGCGTATCGGCGTCGGGCCGGGACGTCAGATCAGGGACGTCGTGCGTCACGTCCGGGTCCAGAGGCAACCGCCAGCAGGGGGGCGTCATGCCTCGCGACGCCCGACCCGCCGCCGCCAGCCGACGGCGCACCCGGCTCGGTGTGGCGCCGGCCGTTCGACGCGACCACACCGCGTTCCACTCGCCGCTTGCGCGCACCGCGTCCCGCGGCCGTGCTGGCAGCACACCCATACCACCACCGCGGCCTGGACCAGCCCTGAAGGCCGACCCGTACGCCTGCGCCGCTACACCCTCGTCGACGACGTGCCTCCGAACCCGACGCGGTCGGCAGCCGGAAGTCGCACGCAGCTCGAGGCGTGACAGGTCGGCCTCACATGATGCGTGACAGTGCGACGGTGGGGTCAGCGACGTCCGATCCACCGACCGGCCACCGGTCGGTGCGTGATCATCCGTGCCAGGAGCGCCAGAGGGCGGCGTAGGCGCCATCGGCGCGAACGAGGTCGTCGTGGCTGCCCAGTTCGGTGATCCGGCCGTCTTCGAGAACGGCCACCCGATCGGCGTCGTGCGCGGTGTTGAGACGGTGCGCGATGGCGATGACGGTACGCCCGGTCACGACGGCGGCGAGCGCCCGCTCGGTGCGCCGGGCGGTTGTCGGGTCGAGCGCGGCGGTCGCCTCGTCGAGGATCAGCGTGTGCGGGTCGGCGAGCACGAGCCGTGCGAGGGCGAGCTGCTGGGCGTCGGCGGCACCGAGTTCGCGGGCGCCGTCGCCGAGTTGCGTGTCGAGGCCGTCGGGCAGGTCGGTGTACCAGTCGGCGCCCACGGCTGCCAGTGCGGAGCGCATCTGGTCGTCGGACGCGCCGGACGCGGCGAAGGCGAGGTTGTCGCGCAGCGAGCCGATGAAGACGTGGTGCTCCTGCGTGACGAGGGCGATCCGGCGGCGCCGTTCGGCCGGGGCCAGGTCGGTGACCGGGCGGCCGCCGAGGCTCACCACACCCTCGCGCGGCGGGTCGATTCCGGCGAGCAGCCGGGCGAGGGTCGATTTCCCGGCACCCGAAGGGCCGACGACGGCGAGACGTTCGCCCGGGTGCACCTCGAGGTCGATCCCGTGCAGCACGTCGGGGCCGTCGGCGTACGAGAAACGCGCGCCGCGCACCACGAGATGCTCCCCCGACGGCAGGAACGCCGTGCCGCGCGGTCCCGGTATCCCGACCGTCGCCGGGGCGGTCGTGACGGGGCCGGACCCGTTCTCCGGTTCGGTCTTCTGGCCGACGCCGAGCACGCGGGCGAACGAGGCGAGGCCGCGCTGCGCCTGCTCCATCCACTGCAGCACCCGGTCCAGGGGATCGACTGCCTGCTGGAGGTAGAGCGCGGCGGCGACCACCTCACCGAGGGTCACCATGCCTCGGGGCAGGATGAACCCGCCGACGAGCAGCACCGCGGCGATCGGCAGCGCGTAGCTCGCCTCCACCACGGGGAAGAAGATCGAGCGGAGGGCCAGGGTCGCCCGGCGGGTCGCCCACACCTGGGCGATGCGCTGTGTGCCGTACGCGACGCGATCGGCGCCGAGGCGGAGCGCTTCGACGGTGCGGGCGCCCTCCGCGGTCGTGGTCAGCGCCTCGGTGAGCTCGGCGGTCGCGGCTCCCTCGGCGAGGTACGCCGGCCTGGCGCGACGCAGGTACCAGCGGGTGACCGCGACGATCGACGGTAGCCCGGTCAGGGCGACCAGGCCGAGCAGCGGGTGCAGCAGGAAGATGGCGCCGAAGAGAAGCGACAGTTGTGTCGAGGCGATGACGACGACCGGCACCACCTCGCGGACGGTGGTCCCGACGGTCGTCACGTCGACCGAGCTGCGGGTGGCAAGCTCCCCGGTGCCGGCGCGCTCGACGAGCGAGACCGGCAGGTCGAGCGTCCGCGAGACGAACTCCTCGCGCAGTCGGGCGACGGCACGCTCGCCGAATCGGTGGCCGGCGTACTGCGCGTACCGGGAGAGCAGCCCGTGGGCCAGCACGCAGACGCCGATCGCGAGCGCCAGGCGGTCCACCGCCGCCGCCCCCGCACCGGCGGCGACCTCGTCCACGATCCGGCCCAGCAACCAGGGTGCGGCGAGCCCGGCGATCGCGGCGGCGCTGTGCAGCGCCAGCACGACGGCGACCGCGCGACGGTCCCGGGCGATCAGGTCCCGTGCGGCTCGGCGGACGACGGCCCGGTCCGCGACGGGAAGCCCGGTCATCGCAGCGCCCCGTCGATGCCGACGGGTTCCTGGTCGTCGCCGGAGTCACTGCGCCGGGACACCAGCGCCCGGTAGCTCGGGTCCTGGTCGAGGAGCTCGACGTGGGTGCCGGTCCCGGCGATCCGGCCTTCGCGCAGGTGCGCGACCGTGTCGGCGCACCCGAGCAGCAGTGGCGACGTCGTCAGCACGATCGTGGTCCGCCCGGCCCGCGCCGCCCGGAGTCGCTGCGCGATGCGCGCCTCGGTGTGCGCGTCCACGGCCGACGTCGGGTCGATGAGGACCAGCACGTCCGGCTCGGCGAGCAGGGCCCGGGCGAGTCGGATCCGTTGGCGCTGGCCGCCGGAGAGGGTCCGGGCCCGGGTGCCGATCGGTGTGGCGAGCCCGTCCGACAGGGCGTCGACGACATCCTCGGCCGACGCCGTGCTCAGCGCCGCTCTGATGTCGGCCTCGCCGATGCCCGCCCGGGTATGCAGAATCTCCCGCAGCGTCCCGGCGAAGAGGTACGAGTCGTGGTCGGCGACGAGGATCCGGGCCCGTACCTCGTCGAGCGCGACGCCGGCCAGCGGTACGCCGCCCCAGGCGACCTCGCTGGCGACGAACCGCCCGAGGCGGTCGGCCAGCGCGACGGCCTCGGCCGGGTCGTCGGCGGCGACGGCGAGCAGCCGCCCGGCGGGTACCGTCAGCCCGGTCGCCGGGTCGTGCAGGTCGGCGGAATGATCCGGCGCGGGCCGCGCTTCCACCCCACCGGCTTGCAGGGGCGACGCGGCATCGTCCGGGGTCAGGTTGAGCAGGGCGACGATCCGGCGAGCGGCGACCCGGCCCCGGATCACCTGGTAGGCACCCTCGAGCAGGAACCAGACCGGCACGATGAGGACGGCCACATACCCGTAGACGGCGACCATCTGCCCGATCGTGATGTCGCCGGCCGCCGCCATCCGCGCCGCCAACCACACCACGGCGGCCAGGAAGAGACCCGGGACGACGATCGCCAGCGCCTCGATCCAGCTGTTCACGGCACCGACCCGGTATCCCTCGGCCAGCAGTTTCTGCGAGCGGTCCGCGTACCGGCGGGCGAACAGGCCGCGCCCACCGACCCCGGCGAGCACGCGCAGCCCGGCCACGATGTCTCCGGCGCGGGTGGTGAGGACGCCCTGCTGCTGCCGGTAGACCGACTCCACCCGTTCGAGCCGGCGCAGCAGAGGTCCCACGACCATCACCGTCGCGGGCACGCCGAGCAGCACGATCAGCGCCAGGAGCGGGGAGACCGACCACAGCACGACGGCGACGAACGTGTACGCGAGGACCGCGCCCACACCCGGCCCGGTCATCGTCAGCACCGCCGACGTGTGCGTGACGTCGGCGCCGCCGACGGTGGCGACCTCACCGGCGGCGAGCTTGCGCGGCAGCACGGCGCCGATCCGGGACAGCTGACGCAGCAGGACGGCCGCGGAGCGGGCCGACGCATCCTCCCGGACGAACGTCATGGTGCGGTGGCGCAGGATGCCCAGGTACGCCAGCCCCACACCCGCGACGAGGATCGCGGCCACCCACCACGACAGCGCCCGGCGATCGGACACGCGCAGCCCGTCGTCGATGGCACGGGCGACGAGGTACGGCCGGACCGACAGCCCGAGCATCCACGCCGTACCGATCAGGCTGCCGCGCAGCACCCGCCACGGCTGGCAGCGGACCAGCCACCAGATGTACCAGGTCGGCCCCCTCGTATCCGGCACGCCGGGCTCGGGATGAGGGAGCTGCGGGGGCACCCGTCCAGGTTATCGATCAGGCTCGCGAGGTATCGATGCATTTCCGGTCGGCTCGACGCGGCACCCTTCTCGGAACAGGACGGGACAGGACATGGACCACGGCACCCGCAACGAGGTGCTCGGCCGCCTGGCCGAGGCGGTCGGGGCCACGACGGTCGCACACCCGACGCGGGTAGCCATCGACGGACCGCCCGCCGCCGGCAAGACCACCCTCGCCGACGAGCTGGCTGTCGTCCTGCGCGACCAGGGCCGCGACGTCATCCGTGCGACGATCGACGACTTCCTCCTTCCCGTGCACGGCGCTATCGGCGCGGCGAGTACTCGGCCGAAGGCTGCTACTTCGACACCCACGACCACGACGCGCTGAACCGGGTTCTGCTCGATCCGCTCGGCCCGGGCGGCGATCGACGCTTCCAACGCGCGGTCTACGACCGGACAACGGACACGGCGCTGTCCCCGCCGGTCACGACCGCCCCCGCCGACGCCGTGCTGGTCTTCGACGGCGTGTTCCTGATGCGCCCGGAGCTGATCGACCGATGGGATCTGCGCATCTTCGTGTCGACCGCGCTCGAGAAGACAGTCGATCGTGCCGTGCTCCGAGAACGCCGGGTGTCCTCCCGGGCCGACGTCGAACGGCGCTGGCGCGAGCGTTACATCCCCTCCCAGCGGTTCTACTTCGCCACGGTCCGCCCGACCGATCAGGTCGACATCATCGTGCACAACGACGAGCCCCGGCAGCCGACCTGGGAGACCCGACCACACTGACCGCAGGCGATCCGTCAGTCGTGGGCTGGACCGTCCGCACACGATCGCCGGTGCGGCGGTGGACCCGCCCATCGCCCGGACCGGCACAAAACTTCCCACCCCGTCGGTGCGTCGCGCTTGTGACCGGGGCGGCACTCGCCTACCTTAATGAAAATGAGAGTCGCTTTTACTGGCAAGGGCGGCAGCGGGAAGAGCACCCTCGCCGCGCTGTTCGTCGGGTACCTGCGCGCCACCGGGCAGCGGGTGCTCGCCGTGGACGCCGACGTCAACGTCCACCTCGCGCCCCTGCTCGGCGTCCAGGTCGGTCCGGAGGCCGCCTTGTCGCATCCGGACAACGCCCGCCAGGTCCGACGGCATTTGCTCGGCACCAATCCGCGGATCGGGGGCGTCGACAAGTTCGTGCCGACCACCCCGCCCGGCCCGGGTTCGCGGTTGGTGGCGCTGGACGCCGACGACCCCGTCCTGGCCCGTCACGCATCGTCGCTCGATGCGCGTACGCACGTGCTGCACGTCGGCACGTACGAGCCGGACGACATCGGCGCGGGGTGCTACCACGGCCACCTGGCCATCCTGGAGAACCTGCTGTCGCACCTGCGGCTGGGCGCCGGCGACTGGGTGGTCTGCGACATGGTCGCCGGCACCGACGCCTTCGCCAACTCGCTGCACGCGCAGTTCGACGTGATCGTGGTGGTCGCCGAGCCGACCCCGGAGTCGGTTTCGGTGGCCACCCGGTACCGCGAGTTGGCGACCGCGGCGGGGGTGGCGGACGTGCTGGCGGTGGTGGGCAACAAGGTGACCGACGAGATCGACCGGGACTACCTCGTCCGGGAACTCGGCGGTGAGCCGCTGGCGGTGCTGTCCAGCCAGGCCGGTCTGCGCCGGGCGCGGCAGGCCGGTGCCTGCCCACGCCTCGACGACCTCGACGACGTCGCCCCGTTGGAACGGATCGCCCGGCACACGCAAGCCCGACCCATGGCCTCCGAGCGACGGGAGGCCCTGCTCCGCACGCTGCACCTACGACTGGCCGAGCAGAGCTGGGTCCGCAGCGCGTACGGCGACGTCACCACGCAACTCGGTCACGCCGTCTCCTGACCCTCCCCGGTGGACCGATGGGTGGCCGTCGATCGCGCCGCCCATCGGGAACGGGACACACGAAATCAGAGCCGCGGTCTACAGTCGGAAACGATTATCGTTCCGCTCTGTGATCGGAGGGATGTGTCGATGGATTCCCCCTTGTACCTACGCCCACGGGTGGATGGCCGCCTGCGGGACCTGCTGGCGC
Organism: Micromonospora sp. BQ11; assembly: GCF_052068135.1. Taxonomy (NCBI): domain Bacteria; kingdom Bacillati; phylum Actinomycetota; class Actinomycetes; order Micromonosporales; family Micromonosporaceae; genus Micromonospora; species Micromonospora sp. BQ11. The sequence continues at coordinate 113,154 of NZ_JBQHDB010000008.1, forward strand.
AACCGGCTCTGCTGCACGACCTCGTCCGTGCGCTGGGCTCACCGCTCAACGTCGTCCTGCCGGACCGGATCGCCGACAACGTCACGGCGTTCAGGGGCGTGCACCGGCGCCACCACCTGCGCGGTGAGGTGTTCTTCGCCCACAAGGCCAACCGCTCCTCCGCCCTGTTGCGCCGGCTGGCGGCGACGCCGGCCGGCATCGACGTGGCGAGCGTGGGAGAGCTTCAGCACGCGTTGGGTGCCGGCTTCACCCCGCGGCGGGTGATGGCCACCGGCCCCAAGACCCGAGAGTTCCTGTGGCTCGCCGCCCGGTGCGGCATCACCGTGAACCTCGACTCGGCCGGTGAGCTCGACGACCTCGTCGACCTCGTCCGCCGACACGAGCTCCCGGCGGTACGCGTCCTGGCGCGGCTGTCGGCGTTCACGTCGGCGGGAGCGACCGTCCTGGCCCGACCGAGTCGGTTCGGCACACCGATGGCCGAGGTCGACGGCCTGCTGGCCCGCCTGGCCGCGGCCCGTGACGCGGTCGAGCTGGTCGGCGTCGCGTACCACCTGGACACCATCGGGCTGACCGAGAAGGCGACCGCTCTGGAGGCATGCCTGACCGTGCTCGCCGCGGCTCACCGGTACGACCTGCATCCTCGGGTGGTCGACATCGGCGGCGGCTTCGGTGTGGACTACCTCGCCGACGGCGCACAGTGGGAGCGCTGGACGAGCGAGCTGGCTCGGGCGGTGCTCGGGCGGCGTCCGGAGCTGACCTGGGGCGGCCACGGCTACGGATGGCGCGCCGAGGCCGGCACCCTCCGCGGCGCGCTGGGCCTCTACCCGGCGCACCGCCCGTCGGCCGGCCACCGCTACCTGGAGGAACTGCTCGCCACCAGCGCCGTCGGCCTGGGCGGGCGGACCCTCGCCACCCTGCTGCAGGAGCACCTCTACGACCTGTGGGTCGAGCCGGGCCGCGCGCTGGTCGACCAGTGCGGTGTCGTGCTGGCCCGGGTGCTGGAGGTGCGCCCGAGTGCCGCCGGCTGCCATCTCGTCCGGCTCGACCTCAACGCCGGTGACGTCAGCCTGGAGGAGCACGGCGTGATGATGGACCCGATCCTGCTGCCGGCAAGGGCGTCCGTTCCCCCCGCCACCGGGTCGGACGGCCATCCGGTCTACCTGCTGGGCAACCTCTGCCTGGAGGCCGACCTGATCACCCGGCGCGCGGTGTTCCTGCCCACCCTGCCCCAGGCCGGCGACGTGCTGGCCTTCGCCAACACCGCCGGCTACTTCATGGACTTCAGCGCTGATCACGCCCTGCACCAGCCGGTCGCCCGCATGGTGGCCGCCTGGCAGGACGCCGGGGTCTGGCGCTGGTGTCTGGACGAGGAGTACTGGCCGCTCGACGCCGGACGACGATCGTCCGCCCACGAGCAGGACCCCGGCGCCACGACGGCCCGGCCCATCCCCAGCCCCCGCCTTCAGGAGATCGCCGCCGCATGAGATACGACAGCATCACCGACGCGATCGGCAACACCCCACTGGTCCGCATCGACCCGAGTGTGCACGGCCTGGTGCACGTCGACCTCTACGCCAAGCTGGAGCTGCTCAACCCGTTCGGCTCCGTCAAGGACCGAGCGGCCTGGGCGATGGCCGGCCCCCGACTCGCCGAAGCCCGCGACACCGGCGCGACCGTCGTCGAGTTGTCCAGCGGCAACACCGCCAAGGCCCTGGCGGTGATCGCCGGCATGCACGGGCTGCCGTTCACCAGCATCACCAACCGGATGAAGGTTCCCGAGATCAAGGACCTGCTGCTCCTGCTCGGTGCCACGATCGAGGAGCTGCCGGGTCAGGCGGAGTGCCTCGACCCGACGAACACGGAGGACCCGCTCACCCGCATCCACCGCACGATCAGCGAGTCCGGCTCGGCCTACCTGCACACCGACCAGTACTACAACCCCCGCAACACGCAGGCGCACGTCTACGGCACCGGCCCGGAGATCGTCAAGGACCTCGACGGACGCGTGCCGGACTACTTCGTCGCCTGCGTCGGCACCGCCGGGTCGTCCACCGGTGTCGCCCGGGTGCTCCGCGAACACGACCCGTCGGTCACCGTCGTCGGCCTGGTCGCCGCCAAGTCCGACTTCATCCCCGGCATCCGCAACATCGACGAGGTCAACGAGGTGGGTCTGTTCGACCCGGACACGTACGACACCATCGAGTCGGTGTCCGCCGACGAGGCGATCGACGGTCTGCTCGCGCTCAACCGCCGGTGCGGGGTGCTGGCCGGGCCGACCGGCGGTGGCGCGTACACCGGGGCCGTGCGGTACCTGCGGCAGGTCGACGCCGAGCTGGCCGCGGAGGCCGCGGCCGGTCGGACGCCCGGCCGACGCAGCGCCGTGTTCATCGTCTGCGACCGGGTGGAGAGCTACCTCAGCTACGTCCGCCGCCGGCGACCGGAGCTGTTGAACCAGCCCGCACGGGTCGGCGCCGTCTCCACCGTCACCGACGACGAGGCGGACGCGGCTCGCACCCTGGACGTGGCAGCCGCGCGGCAGTGGATCACGCAGGCGCAGCCCCTCGTGGTCGACCTGCGGGGCACCTTCGCCTACACCACGGCGCACATCGAGGGCTCGGTCAACATCGTCGACGAGCTCTTCGAGGAACTGCTGCGCGGTGGCCTGCCGGTCGACCGGGACCGACCGCTGCTGCTGGCCTGCCCGGTGGGCGAGAAGTCCCGCCGGTACGCGGCCCTGCTGACCAGGATGGGACACACCGATGCCCGCAGCCTCGACGGTGGGGTGGTGGCCTGGCGCGACGCCGGCGCTCCCCTGGTGCGGACCTGATGGCCGCCCCGCCCGACTCTCCGGACCAGACGCTCGCCGAGCTGGCCGACTGGCAGCGCGGTGTGCGGGCCCAGTTTCCCATCCTGGCCGCGAGCGACGAGGCGTACCTGGACAGCGCCGCCACCGCCCAGAAGCCACAGGCGGTGCTCGACGCCGTGCAGCGCTACCTGGTCGGGGAGAACGCCAACGCCGGCCGTGGCACCTACCGCTGGGCCAACCGGACCACGGCCCTGCTCCACCGGTGCCACACCCGGGTCCGGGACCTGATCCACGACCCCGATCCGGATCGGTCCGACGTGCACCTGGTCAGCGGCACCACCGAGGCCCTGCGCCGGGTGGCCCTCGACTGGCTGGTCGACACCCTCACCGACGGTGACGAGATCGTCGTCCCGGCCGGCGACCACCTGGCCAACGTGACCCCCTGGCAGGAGGCACGCGACGCCGCGGCCCGCCGCGGCGTGACCGTACGCCTGGTGGAGATGCCGTACGAGCCGTCGGGCGACTACGACGTCGCCGCTCTCGCCGCGCGGGTGGGCGAGCGGACCCGGTTCGTGGCGGTCACCCACGTCCACCACGTCTACGGGGTGGACATGAACGTGCACCGGATCCGCCGGCTGGTCGGGGACGACGTGGTGATCTGCCTGGACGCCGCGCAGAGCGTCGGGCACCTCCCGGTGTCGATGACCGACCTGGATGTGGACTTCCTGGCGTTCTCCGGGCACAAGGCGATGGCGCTGCCCGGCATCGGCGTGCTCTGGGCGCGTAATGTGCGCGGTCCCCGCTACGAGCACCGCGGATGGCAGGGCAGCCCGCACACGGTCGGGGCGGTGAGCCTCGCGGCGGCGGTGGACTGGCTCGAGGAGACCGACGTCGAGCGGATCGCCCGCTGGACGGTGGCCCTCGGCGCCCGGCTCACCGACGGGTTGAGCAGGCTGCCCGACCTCCGCGTGCTGGGCTGCCAGGACAGCCTCACCCGGGACTCGACCGTGCAGCGGCGGCACGGGTTGGTCACCCTCCGCCACCCGGGCATCGACGCCACCGACCTCGGTTTCGTCCTGGCCGAGCACGGCCTCATGGTGCGTGCCAACGCCCACTGCCAGGGGCCGGCGGGGGAACGCGAGAGCTCCGTCCGGGTCAGCCTGCACGCCTACAACACGGTCGAGGAGGTCGACCGGCTCCTCGACGTCCTCGACCGGCTGCATTCGTCCCTGGCCACCTCCGCCATGTCCTACCTCTGAGGAGCGCCTGTGAATCCGCCTGCGCCACGTCCATCCGCGACGGCCGGCACCCGCACCGTGGTGATGGTCGACGTGTACGCGCCGACGATGCGGTTGGCACGTGCCTTCGTCGACGCCGGCTGCGCCGTCGTCCGGCTCCGCAGCACGCCGGAGATCCCCAGCGTGTACCAGGGGCATGCCGACCCCGCGGACGAGGCGCTGTTCACCGACACCGTCGTCCACCACGGTGACGTCACGCTGACCGCCAAGGCGGTCGCCGAGCACAGCCCGATCGCCGTGGTGACCGGCGGTGAGCTGGGCGTGGAGCTGGCCGACCGGCTGAGCGAGGAGCTGGGTCTCACCAGCAACGGCACAGCCGGCAGCGCGGCCCGGCGCGACAAGTACCGGCAGGTCGAGGCCGTACGGGCCGCCGGGCTGCCCACCGCCCGACAGTTGCTCGTCACCGACCCCGACGAACTGGCCGACTGGCACCGGGCGCTGGGCAGCCGGGTGGTGGTCAAACCGGTGCGCAGCGCCGGCAACGACGGAGTGGCGTTCTGCGACACGCCTGAGGAGTCGGTCGCCGCGTACCGGGCGGTGGCGGGGGCGTGCAACATCTTCTCGCTGCGCAACGAGGCCGTGGTCGCGCAGGAGTACCTCGCCGGCACCGAGTACGTGGTGAACACCGTGAGCCGGGACGGCCGGCACCGGCCGACCGACGTGTGGCGCTACACCAAGATATCCGCCAACGGCGTCCGCGACCGGATCAGCGGCGCGGTGCTGGTGTCGCCGGCCGCCCCCGAGCGGGACGTCCTCGTCCGGTACGCCGCCGACGTCCTCGACGCGCTCGACGTGCGGCACGGCCCCGCACACCACGAGATCATGCTCACCGCCGACGGGCCCCGTCTCGTCGAGGTCGGCGTACGGCTGTGCGGCGCGGACACCGCCGCCCAGGCGCTGCTCGCCCTCGGCGAGTCCCAGGTGGAACGGACGGTCCAGGCGTACCTGGACCCGGCCGGGTTCCTCACCGACGTCGACGCGCCACAGCAGATCCACCGGCACGTGGCCATGGCCTTCCTCACCTCCCCGGTCACCGGCGTCCTGCGCGGCTACCCGCTGCTGGACCACGTCCGCCGTCTGGAGAGCCTGCACGAGATCCACATCGGGGTGCATCCCGGCCAGCACCTTCCGTTGACCGTGGACGACACCACCGAGCCCATGATGATCGTGCTGGCCCACCCGCGCCCCGAGGTGGTGGAGCGCGACCTCGCCTCGGTCGGCTGGCTCGACGGGCACGGGTTCTACGACCTGGAGCCCGAGGCGTTCGGGGTGGTGGCGTGAGCGCGACGGGAGTGTCCCGCCCGCACGTGGTGGTGCTGCACCGGTGGCGGGACGCGTACGCGCACTACGACCGGTACCTCGACCACGACGCGTTCGCGGTCAGCTACGTCACCACCGAGGTCGGCGCGGCCGGCGTGCCGGCTCAGGCCGCCGCCGTCGCGGTGGTCGACGCGACCGACGACGTCGAGCGGGTCGGCGCCCGGATCGACGAACTCGCCGCCCGGTTCGGTGAGCCTGCCGCGGTGGTCGCGCTCAAGGAGGACGACCTGGTCCCCGCGGCCGTCCTCGCCGCCCGACGGGGGTGCTTCGGGCGTACCGTCCGGGAGCTGACGCCGTTCCGCGACAAGCTGGTCATGGCCCGGACGGTCAGCGCGGCCGGCATCCCGGTACCGGCGACCGCGCCGGCACCAGACCCGGCGGCGGTCCGGGAGCACGCCGCCCGGCACGGCTGGCCGGTCGTGGTCAAGCCGCGCACCGGAAGCTCCAGCGCGGGGGTACGGCTGATCGCCGGCCCGGACGAGGCGGCCGACCTCGGTCGGGACGCGATGCGGCTGGTCCAGGCGTACGAACCGGACCCGATCCACCATGTCGACGGTGTGTTCGACGGCGCGACGCTCGGCCCGTGGCGGCTGTCGGCGTACCTGGACACCTGTCTCGCGTTCCGCGACGGCCGGGCGCTCGGCTCCGTCGAGCAGGACGACCCCACCCTGATCGCCGCTGTCGGCGTGTTCACCACGTCGGTGCTGCGCGCACTCACCGACCGGCCCACCGTGTTCCACCTGGAGCTGTTCCTCGGCCGCGCCGAGGACGGCTCGCCCCGCTGCACGTTCCTGGAGTGCGGGGCGCGGGTGGGTGGTGCCGAGATTCCCTTCGTGTGGCGCGACGTGCACGGCTACGACCTGATGGAAGCCGCGTTCCGGATCGCCCTGGGGCGCGAACCGCAGGACCCACCCCCGGCCGCCCACCGGACGGAGGTGGGCGGGTGGCTGCTCGTCCCCGCTCCCGCCGGACGGCCCTGTCGCATCGAGGAGGCCACGTCGATGATCGATCGGAACCCGGGCCCGTACGCCGAGGTGGTCCCCCGCGTCGGGGACGTGCTGCCGGCGGCGGACGCCTACTACGAGCACGTGGGTGCGCGCTACCGGTTCCGGGGCACGGACAGCACCGCCGTACGCGCGGCCGTGCTGGCCACCGCCCGCGACGCCCGCGTCACCGGGCGAACGGTGACCGACCTGGTCACCGGGAGCCCCCGGTGAGCGGCGGCGCCCGCTACGCGCAGCTGTGGCGGGTACCGGGAGCGCCGATGCTGCTCGTCGGCGGGGTGGTCGCCCGGCTCGGCCAGGGCGTCACCGTCCTCGCCTGGATCCTGCTGGTCCGCGAGAGCACCGGCTCGTTCGCCGACGCCGCCCTGGTCGCGGCGTCGGTGTCGCTGGCCACCGCCGCCACCGCGCCGGTCGGCGGTCGACTCGCCGACCGCTTCGGAGCGAACCGGATCCTGCCGCTGTACGGCGCGGCCTACGCCACGGCCCAGCTCGTGCTGCTGGCGGCGACACTGACCGGGCAACCGGTGCCGCTGCTCTGCGCTCTCGCGGCACTGTCGGGGGCGGTCTTCCCGGCCACCAGTCCCGCCCTGCGCGCGGCGTGGACGGTGCTCACCGGTGACGGCACCGGCCGCGAGAACGTCCGCAGCACCGCGATGGCGGCCGAGTCGACGTTGTTCGAGCTGGTCTTCGTCGTCGGCCCGCTGCTGCTGTCCGCGGCGATGCTGATCGCCGGGCCACTCGCCGAACTCACCGGCTCCCGTCCCGGCATCGTCGGTCCGACCGCCGCGATCGTCCTGGCGGCGCTCTGCGCCGGGGGCGGCACGGCCGTGCTCGCGCGCGGCCGGGCGATGCGTGAACTGCGCCCACACACCGGCGCCCCGACCCGGGGACTCGGACCGCTGAGGGCACCGCGCATGCCGGCGTTGCTGTTCTGCGCCGCCGGGGTGGCCTTCTCCTTCGGCGCGTCGCCGGTGGCGGTGGCCGCGTTCGCCACCGAGAACGACGGCGACCGCGCCGAGGCGGTCACCGGCGTGCTGATCGCCGTCTGGAGTCTGGGCAGCGCCGCCGCCGGCCTCTGGTACGGCGCCCGTAGCTGGCAGACGCCGCTCACGAGGCAGCTGACCTGGCTCCTGGCGGGGCTGTCGGCCGGGTACGCCGCCTGGGCGTTGTCGCCGAACAGCGTGGTGCTGGGGGCGGTGCTGCTGCTCAGCGGCGCGGTGATCGCCCCGGCGATGACCGTGCAGGCCGGGTTGATGGCCCGCGTCGCGCCGGCGTCGATGCTGACCGAGGCGTACACCTGGCTGACCACCGTCAACCTGTCCCTGGCCGCGCTCGGTGCCGCGGTGACCGGCGTGGTCGTCGACGGTCCGACCGGAGCGGTCGGTGGCTTCCTGGCCTGCGCGGCCGCCGCAGCCGCGGCGGCGGTGCTGGCCGCCTGGCCGGGGGTGCTCGCCCCGCGGCGTCCCCGTGCTGCCGTCGACCAACCGCCGGACCCCGTGCGGGTCCCCTGACCCTCCGCTGCGAAGGATTTCGATGAATTCTCCGGGCCACCCGCACCGACGCTCGCTCGCCGGGCTGCTGACCCTCGCGCTGGCTCTCACGCTCGCGAGCTGCGCCGCCGACACCGCCGGCACCTCCGCCGCGCCGCCGGCCACGCCGATAACCATCACCGACCACTGGAAACGCACCGTGCAGGTGCCGGCAGACCCACGCCGCGTCGTCGTGCTCGAGTGGGAAGGACTGGTGACCAAGTCCATGCGGATCCTCGGTGTCGAGGACCGCCTGGTCGGCGTCGACACCGCCACGAAGAAGATGGGCTACCGCGCCAAGCTCGTGCCCACCATCGACCGGGCCGAGGCGCTCGGCTCAGCCTGGAGCGGCATCAACTACGAGCGGCTCGCCGGACTGCGCGCCGACGTGGTCATCCTGGAGGCGTGGGTGGCCAGCCAGGAGAACCGGGCCATGCACCAGGAGGCGATCGACCGGATCGAATCCCTCGGTGTACCGGTGGTGGTCCTCATCTCACCGTCCAACTTCGACCGTCCCGACATCCGGACCGCCTGGGAGCACATCACCATCACCGGTCAGGTGTTCGGCCGGCAGGCCGAGGCCGCAAAGCTCGTCGAGCGGCTCCAGGCCGGGCTCGACAAGGTCACCACGCGGACCCGGGACATTCCCGCGTCCGAGCGCACCCCCGTGGCCTACTTCGCCACGATCAACAACGTGATGGGGACGAAGAGCATCCAGTCCTACCTGCTCACCGAGATCGTCGGTGCCCGCAACGTCGCCGGAGCGGGCACCTTCGTCACCATCTCGGAAGAGAAACTGCTCGCCCTCGACCCGGACGCGATGGTCGTCGCCGGCCACGAGGGCTACCTGGACCCGTCCCTGATCTACACCGGTCGGCACGCCGGCCTGAACTGGGCCAACCTCGCCGAGATGCGGGCGATCAAGGACAAGCGCCTGGTGGCACTCGGCTACGACGAGTGGCGGGCCACCGTGGAGACCCCGATCGCCCTGCTGAAGATCGCCAAGCTGGCGTACCCGGACCGGTTCGCCGACGTCGACGTCGCCGCCGAGGAGGTCGCCTTCTACCGCGAGGTGTACGGCATGGACGAACAGCGGGCCCGGGACGCGATCGAGGCACAGAAGTACGCCGGAGACCTGGAGGTCAAGTGATCCCGTCCACTCCTCGTGCCCTCCCCCCGGCGACCGGCACGCCGGCCCGGGGAGAGGGCGCCGGCGGCACCCCCCTCACCGTCCCCGCTCCGCGCGGCGATCGGGCCCGGGTCCTGCTGCTGGTGATCACCGCGGCGCTCGTCGCCGTCGTCGCGGTGGTCTCCGTGATGGTCGGCTCGTACGTCATTCCGGTCGGCGACGTCGTGCACGTGCTCGCCGCCCGGGTCGGGCTCGCCGACGAGGGCAACAGCCTCCACGACTCGGTCGTGTGGGACCTGCGGCTGCCCCGGGTGCTGCTGGCCGGTGCAGTCGGCGCCGCACTGGCCTGCAGCGGCGCGGCCTACCAGGGCACCTTCCGCAATCCGCTGGTGGAGCCGTTCATCCTCGGCGTCAGTGCCGGCGCGGCGTTCGGCGCGGGCATCTCGGTGATGGTGGACGTCCCGCTGTCGCTGCAGGCGATGGCGTTCCTCTTCGGCATGGTCGCGGTCTGGCTCACCTACGGCCTGTCCCGCGTACGCGGCGAACGACCCACCGTCACCCTCATCCTCGCCGGCGTGGTGGTCGGCTCCTTCTTCTCCGCGATCTTCTCGCTGTTCCAGTACGTCGGCACCGACGAGCAACTCCGCCGCCTCGTCTTCTGGATCATGGGCGGCTTCTATCGGGCCACCTGGGCGGACGTCGCCGTCGTCGTGCCGGCCAGCGTGCTCGGTTGCCTGGTGCTGTGGCGCTTCGGCTGGCGGCTGAACATCCTCAGTCTCGGCGACGACGAGGCCCGTTCCCTCGGTGTGAACCCGGAGCCGCTGCGCCGGCGGGTGATCGTCCTCGCCACCGCGCTGACCGCGCTGGCGGTGTCCGTCTCCGGGATCATCGCCTGGGTGGGGCTGCTCATCCCGCACGCGGCCCGGCTGCTCGTGGGCCCGGACCACCGCTTCGTCATTCCGCTGTCCGCCACTCTGGGCGCGGTCTTCGTGATGGTCTGCGACGACGTCGCCCGTACCGTCCACTCCGGTGAGGTGCCGATCAGCATCATCACCGCGACCCTCGGTGGGCCGTACCTCGTCTACCTGCTCCGCACCCGGTCCACGTTCCTGGGCGCGCAGTCGTGAGTCTCCGAATACGGGGACTGACCTTCGGCTACGGCGCGCGGCCGGTCCTCGACGGCATCGACCTCGATGTGAACCCCGGTGAGCTGTGCGCGCTGTTCGGGCCGAACGGCAGCGGCAAGTCGACCCTCTACCGCTGCATCCTGGGGCACCTGCGGTACGGGGGCACGGTGACTCTCGACGGCACGGACCTGGGTCGACTCCGTCCCGCCGACGTCGCCCGCCGGGTGTCGTACGTGCCGCAGCAGCACAGCAATCCCTTTCCGTTCACCGTCCTGGACATGGTGCTCATGGGACGTACGCCGCACCTGGGTGGGGTGTTCGGCCCCCGGCAGCGCGACGTCGAAGCGTGCGAGCGCGTGCTCGCGCAGGTGGGGCTCTCCGACGAGCGGGACCGGTACTACCACACCCTCAGCGGTGGGCAGCGCCAGCTCGTGCTGATCGCCCGTGCCCTGGCGCAGGACTGCGACGTGCTGCTGCTGGACGAACCCACCGCCAGCCTCGACTTCGGCAACCAGTTGTTCGTGTGGCGTACCGTGCGCGACCTGGCGCGCGCCGGACGGGCGGTGCTGGTCTGCACCCACGAGCCCAACCACGTGCTGTGGTTCTGCGATCGTGCGGTGGCGTTGGGCCGGGAGGGCCGGCTCCTCGCCGACGGCGCGGCCCGGCAGGTGGTCACCACCGACCTGGTGACCACCCTCTACCCCTCGATCGGCGTCCTCGCCACCGGTACCAGCACCAGCACGATCGCTCCGGTGGACGTCTGACGGCCGCAGTCGACCCCGGCGGCATCATACGAGCGGCGGCTGGTCGACCGGGCAGGCGTACGCCGTCCGGCCACCCAGCTCCCACACGCGCACCGGCGCGCCGCAGCGTCGGCACGTCTGCCGCTTGTAGACCCACCGCTGGTCGGGAGCCGCCGGGTCGCTGACCACCTGGCCGGTATCGCGGCCCAGGGCCAGGTACGTCACCGCCAGGTCCCACAGCCGCCGGGCCGTCTCCGGCCCGACACCCCGGGCGTCCGGATCGAGGCCGGCCAGGAAGAGCAGCTCCGCGCGCCAGGCGTTGCCGATGCCGGCCCAGACGGCCTGGTCGAGCACCGCGGCGCCGACCGCACCCCGCGCGGTCGCCAGCCGGCTGACCGCGTCCGCCGCGTCGGCGTCCGCCCGCAGCGGGTCGGGCCCCAGCGAGGCCCGCAGCGCCCGCTCGCCGTCGACCGCGAGCGGCTCGCAGCGGATCGGGGCGATGAGGTCGTACGCGACGTCGGCGCCGGCCAACCGCAGTCGCGTCCCGGGGCGCGGGGCGGCGGTCGGGTCGTCGTACCGCAGGAACAGTCCCCGCATGCCGAGGTGCACGTGCAGGGTCGGGCTGCCGTCGAGGTGGTAGAGCAGGTGCTTGCCGTACGCCTCCACCGTACGCAGCCGCCGCCCGTCGTACGGGCCGGGGTCGAAGCGGCCCTGCGGGCTGGACACGGCGAGGACCTGCCCGACGAGCGCGGCGTGCTGCTCGCGGGCGTACCGATGGATGAGGTGCCCCTCGGGCACGTCAATGACCTGGGCACGACTCGACGGCCACAGCGGCGGATACCCGGCACGCCCGATCGGAAACGCCGCCACCAGCCGGAACAGGGAACCGGCCCGCGGTCGTACGACGACGAGACGGAGGTGGCCCCTGGGTACGGGTTGAAACCGCTGCGTCTGTTCCGGGCGGACCGCCTAGGCTGATCTTCACCATGGTCGACACCGGACGCCGCCGCCGTACCCCGCTGTTGCTGGTGGAGGCGGCCACGCTGCTCTCGGCCACCGGCAACGGCGTGGCAGTCGTGGCCCTCCCCTGGCTGGTGCTGGAGCGGACCGGCAGTGCGACCGCCGCGGGCGTCGTCGCGGCGGCCGGCGGGTTGCCGTTGCTGCTGTCCAGCCTCGTCTCCGGCACGGTGGTCGACCTGCTCGGGCGACGCCGGACCGCGCTGGTCTCCGACGCGCTGTCGGCGGCCTCGGTCGCCGCGATCCCGCTGGTCGACGCCACACTCGGGCTCAACCTCGGCTGGATCGTCGCGCTCGCGGTCCTCGGCGCGGTCTTCGATCCGGCCGGCCTGACCGCCCGCGAGACGCTGCTCCCCGCCGCCGCGCACGCCGCCGGCTGGCGCCTCGAACGCGCCAATGGCGTGCACGAGGCGATCTTCGGCCTCGCCTTCCTCGTCGGCCCGGGCGTTGGCGGCCTGCTCATCGCCACCGTCGGGCCCGGTCCGACGTTCTGGGTCACGGCCGCCGGCTTCGCGATCTCGGTCCTGCTGATCGCCGCCGTCCGGCTACCCGGCGCGGGCCGGCCGGAACGCCCGCCGAGCGGCCTGTGGCGCGGCACGCTCGAAGGGTTGCGCTTCGTCTGGCGGGACCGCCTGCTCCGCACGATCGCGTTGATCACGATGGTGCTGGTCGCCCTCTACCTGCCGGTCGAAGGGGTGCTGCTGCCCGCGTGGTTCGTCGCGCAGGGGGAACCCGCCCGGCTCGGCGCCGTCCTGATGGCCATGAGCGCCGGGGCCGTGCTGGGTGCGCTCGGCTCGTCCGCCGCCGGCCGGCTGATCCGCCGCCGCACCCTCATGGCGGTCGCCCTGGCGGTCACCGGCGTGGCGCTGCTCGGCCTGGCGTTCCTGCCGCCGTACCCGATCATGCTCGGCTTCGCCGTCCTGGTCGGCCTCGCCTACGGGCCGGTCAACCCGCTGTCCAACTACGCCATGCAGACCCGCACGCCGGAACACCTGCGCGGTCGGGTCGTCGGGGTGATGACGTCCTTCGCGTACGCCGCCGGGCCGGCCGGCTACCTGCTCGCCGGACCGCTGGTCGAGTGGCTGGACCTGCGACCGGCCTTCCTGGTGCTGGCCGTGGCGCTGCTGGTCGCCGCCGTGGTCGCCGCGCCGCTGCCCGTACTGCGGGCACTGGACGATCCGCCCCGGTACCCACCGGCCCCGCCCGGCGGGACGTCCGGCCGCACCGAGGGCCCGCTGCCGCTCGGCGAGCAGTGGACGCCCTCGGCACACCGGGATCCCCCGGCTCCGGGGTAGAGCCTCAACCAGCGTCGGTACGGTATCGCCAGAGACTCACACGCCGGACGAGGCAGAATCAGGCCGGCCCTTCGCCCAGTCATGGCCAGCACGGCGTACCACGGTGTGTGCGGCCTGGAGCAGGGCGGTGAGGGCAGGGTTGTCGTGGCGGGGGAGCCAGGTCAGGGCCGCGGTGGACGGCGGCAGGTCGATGACGTCGACGTAGGCGACGCCCCGGCGGGTGTAGGCGTGGCGGGCTTCGGCGGGCAGGAAGGCGATGGCCTGGCCACGGGCATCGTTCCGGTAGGGCGCCTTGCCGGGGACCAACCGGCATTCGTGCTGCCGCCCCATGCTGAGGCCTGCCGCCTGGTACGCACCGGTGCCCACCAACGGTGGTAGGGGGATCGATGAAGACAAAGCCGGCGAGCGGTACGCAGCAGACACCGCTCGAATGCTGGTCGTCACCGACACCTTCACGGGGATGTGTCGTTGGCTGGCCAGCCCGGAATAGCGGCGACGTCGTGCCTGCTGGCCGCCGTCGTCCCGGCACTCGGGTGGCACTCGCCGCGACAGACGGTGCGGGTGCCGCCCGGGCGGTCCGTCGACCCCGGCCAGGGCCCGTCCTGTCGATCATGGAAGCCAGACCCGTGACCCCAGGACGATTGGCCACACGTCCACGGCCAGCCGCGGGGCCGGGTAGGTTGCCGTTGCGACGCGCCGCATGTGCAGGTCACATCAGGCCGACCTCCGCACCGCCGCGACACCGCAGGCAATCAGGAAAGTGACCACCATCAGCCCGATCCGAACCCAGGGCACGTCCCGGGTCGGGCGTACGCCGATCGACACCGCCAACGTCAGCTGAGCCAGCAGGGCCAGGCAGATGACGACGCTGAGTGACCGGTAGGTGTTCCCGAAGTCGGACCAGAACACCCAGGTGCCGTAGACCGCGGGGACGACCATCAGCAGGGTCAGGCCGATCAGCGGGACGGCGAGTCTCCATCGCATCCGGGCGTTCACCGCTGCTCCTCCCGGCCCTCGCCGGTCACTCCGCCGAGCGGCTCGACCTCGACGGTCAGCGCGTCGCCGGCCTCGCGAAGCTGCTGGGCCTGCTGCTCCCATTCGGCGCGCTCGTCCTGGCTGAGGGACTCCCGCTCGGTCAGCGACGCGGTGAAGGCGTCGTCCAGCGCCCGACCGTGCCAGGAGAAGCCCACCGCCGTACGCAGGTCCGCCTCGCCGCGCAGGACGGTGCGGGCCAGGGAGCCCAGCGGGTCGTCGCTGCCGCGGTTCCTGGCGAGTGTCGTCAGGACCGCGCGGGCCAGTGGCTGGCGGTGGATCTCGTCGGTCATGGCCTATCCCTGCTGTCCGGGGTGCTGACAGGGCTTCAGGTCGGGAAGCGCGGCGACGGCGGCGCCGGCCTGAATCATGCCAATGGTGCCGGCGATGCCCTTGAAGGTGGCCTCGGCGTTGCCGTAGAAGGTCGAGGTCTCGTGGTAGAGGTCGTACGCCTGCCAGGCGTAGTAGGCGGCCACGCCGTAACCCCGGACCGGTCCGACGCCCGTCTCGATCGTCGCCGTGCCGACGGCCGAGGCCAGGTTGATGACGATCAGCAGGTCGATCAGCTTCACGATCAGGCCACTGACCACGTCGAAGAGATGCTTGGGCCGCCTCGGCGGCCTTGGTGTACAGGTCGGCGTACTGGTCGCACATCGGATGCAGCGCCATGGCCGCGCTGCCGAGCTTGAGCTGGAACTCCTGCTCGGCCTCGGCAGCCTGACCGCGCCAGACTTCCGGTACGTCGGCAGCGGTGGCGACGAGGTTACGACCGACATCCAGTGGTGCGTTGCCGATGATCCGCCAGGCCACAGCGCAGTGGATGTAGGCGTCCCAGTCACCGCTGAGCTGCTTGCTCCAGTCTTCGAACGGGTCGTGCCCGAACAGCCACACACTGACCTGGCGCAGCGAGGCGGCAGGGCTGATCAGATCCGCCAGCAGGTTGATCTTCCACATCTCGACCGCGGTCGCGTAATTGGGGGGCACCAGGTGGCGGGTCGGTTCGGCAACATCGGCGAACGGAGACCGGGCCGCGGTGGGCCACAGATCGGAACGACGCACCCGACACGAGCCGCATCGTCGAGAGTCGAGGTAACGCGCCCAGTCGCCCCGCAACCGCACCGGCCCCTGCTCGGGTCGGTGTCTGGAAGGAGACATGCACATAGAGCACATACAGCTGCCTCGCCAACGCCGCCGCAGCGTCCAGCGGCGGACCCGACATCGCGATCCCGATCAACTCGCCGTCCCGCTCGGCCACAGCCGCCCGGTTCTCGCGATAACGCTTGTCGATCATGGATCGTTATCGTGTAAACGACCCATCGGTGGCCTGAGGAGCTGCGTTGACCCGATCCCGTTCTGTGCGGCCGTTCTACCGGCCTATGAGGCCCCGCCGCCGGGACGAGCCCCACCGCGCAGCCACGCCGCTGGAGCTCTTCTTCGACCTCTGCTTCGTCGTGGCCGTGGCGCAGGCCGCCAGCAGCCTGCACCACGACGTCTCCGAGGGCCACCTCGGCCATGCGGTGACCAATTACGCGATGGTCTTCTTCGCCATCTGGTGGTCGTGGATGAACTTCACCTGGTTCGCCTCGGCCTACGACACCGACGACGACTTCTACCGGATCACCACCCTGGTGCAGATCGCCGGCGCCCTGATCATCGCGGCTGGGGTACCGAGCGCCTTCACCGATGGCAACTACACCGTCATCACCTACGGGTACGTGGTGACGCGGCTGGCGGCCGTTGTGCAGTGGAGCCGGGCGGCCGCTGGCGACCCGGAGCACCGCACGGCAGCCCGCCGCTACATGATCGGCGTCACCGTGGTGCAACTCGGTTGGCTGCTGCGGCTGGGGCTGCCCGAGCAGTGGGGTACCGCGACGTTCGTACTGCTGGCCCTGGCCGATCTGCTGGTCCCGGCGGTGGCTGAGCGACCCGGAAGGACCCCGTGGCACCCCCAGCACATCACCGAGCGGTACGGGTTGTTCACGCTCATCGTGCTCGGCGAGGCGGTGCTGGCCACGTCGCTGGCGGTCCAGGCCGGACTCGACGTCGGCGACCGCGGTCTCTGGTCGCTGGCAGGGGCCGGCGCGGTGATCGTGTTCGCGCTCTGGTGGCTCTACTTCGACCGGCCAGTCGAGGCGCCGGACCGGCTGACGTCCACACTGATCTGGGGCTACGGCCACTACCTGATCTTCGCCGCGGTCGCCGCGGTCGGCGCGGGCCTGGCCGTGGCCGTGGACCACGAGCGGCACATCGGGCACATTTCCGGGGTGACGAGCGGCTACGCGGTGTCCGTTCCGGTCGCCGTCTACCTGCTCACCGTCTGGGTGCTGCACATCCGTCCGCAGCACCGCGGCGCGGTGGTCGTGGCCTTCCCCGTCGTCGCGCTGCTGGTGCTGCTCGCGCCGCTGGGCCCGGTGCCGGTGCACCTGATCGCGTTGCTGCTCTTCACCCTGGTGGCGCTGACCGTGCTGCGGCGTGAACGCGACACCCGGCCGGCACCTGAACCGTCCAGTGCCGATCCGACCTGACGTCGGCATCGCACCGTCCGCGATCCGGACGTGAACGCGACACCCGGCCGGCACCTGAACCCCGGATGATCGGGGGAAGTCGATTGAATTCCCCGAAGTGTGCTACGGCGAAGGAAACAGCGAGTGCCGGTACGGCCGCCCTGTTGCACGCGTCTGGGCTCTCGTCGTATCGATGCTGAGCATGGTGAGGATCGCTGCGTTCCTCCTGTTGATCATCGGTGTCGGCTTCTACCTGGTTCGAGGAGTGATAGGTGTCCCGGCGTATTACGCCTGGGTCAACCGCCGTACCAAGCGGGGAAACGTCTGACCCGCTAGTCACCCCGCCGAATCTCCCCCGGCTGCGCCTCCTAGCCATCCCGTCGGCCTTCGTCCGCACGTCGTGGAGTGGGTAGGGCCTGCCCGGACGGAGGTTGATGGGATGGCGCCAACCATCCCGACGCACCTGCGGTTCCCTGCTGGTCGATTTAGACGTGCATCCCCGAATCGCGATGGCGATCCTCAGGCACGCGGACTTCTCGATCACAATGGAGATCAACAGCCAGGTGTCGTCAAGGCCACCCGGGAGGCCCGCGGAAGCTCGGCCAGAGCCTCGATCAATGAGCCGTTGCTGTACTTCGCTGCTATACAAGATCAGGAAAGACCACCTGGAAGATTCCAGATGGCCTCTGATCTGCGTCGGGGCGGCCGCATTCGAACCGACGACCCCTTGTTACCAACCGTAGCCACCTCAAGCTTGTCATCGCTTGCCGGAATTAGTCATCTACCTGCACAGATGCAGCTATGCATGGGTCTCTTCCTGTCACTGGTTGTTAGCGTCAGGACCCACAGCCGATGACCATCCGCAAGACTCTGAGACTCGGGCATGCGTAGCGCCTTTGCGGCGACCTCCGGGGACGCACCGAGAGGTCACCCGAGCCGTCGTGACGCGCATGCTGGTCACCGGCGGAGCCGGCTTCATCGGTGCGAGCTTCGGCACTACAACCTGTCCCGCCGCTCGAGTACGCCGTCCGGGTCCTCGGCGCCCTCACCTACGCCGGTGGCCGGCGAACCCTGGCGGCCGTCGATGACCGGATCGAGTTCGTGCGCGGGGACGTCTGCGGCGCCGACTTGGTCAACGGACTGGTCGCCGACAGCCACCTATGGTGCACTTCGCCGCCGGGTCGCATGTCGACAACTCGCTGCATGACCCGTCGCCGTTCGTCCGCACCAACGTGGGCTTGACGTGTCAGGCGCGCAACGACCGAGACCATCGAATTCTGCGCGTCCGCGCCGCCATGCTCGCTAAGCTGGCGCCGCGCGCACCTTCGTCACGTTCCGGATCACCCGCCAAGCGCTCCGCGGGTCTCCAGCATTTCTCTCGGAGAAACCCTGTCGGACCCTAGGCTCAAGAGGGTTTCGGGTGCGCCCGTTTGCCGTGCGCAGCGTTCACAACGGCCTGTCCGGGCTGATCATTCGGAAGGATCGTCATGACTGTCACACTGATCACCGGAGCCAACAAGGGCCTCGGCTTCGAGACTGCCAAACAGCTTCTGGCGCTGGGGCACGTGGTCTACATCGGCGCGCGTGATGCCGAGCGAGGCAAGAGTGCCGCAGCCGCGATCGACGCGCGCTTCGTCCAGCTCGACGTGACCGACGATGCATCGGTGAGCAGCGCACTGGCGACGATCGACGCCGCCGAGGGCCGCCTCGACGTGCTGGTGCATAACGCGGGCATCCTGGAGACCGGACTCGACGGCCCCGCCGCTCTTCGGTCCTTCGACACCAACGCGGTGGCAATCGTGCGCGTCACGGAGGCGGCACTACCTCTGCTTCGTCATTCATCCAATCCCAACGTCGTCATCATCTCCAGCAGCGCCGGATCGTTCTGGGCGGTCACCAATCCAGAGCGGCCGGAGTACGGTCTGCAGCTCCCGCTCTACTCGGCGTCCAAAGCCGCCGCCACCATGCTGATGGTGCAGTACGCCAAATCCCACCCGGGTATCAAGTTCAACGCCGTCGAGCCGGGCACCACTGCCACCGACATGACCGCTGCCTTTGGAGTCGGACGACCGGCAGAAGAAAGCGCCCGGCAGGTCGTCCGCCTGGCGACCTTGGACAGGACCGGGCGCACGGGAACGTTTCAGGACGAATTCGGGGAACTAGCCTGGTGAGCACAGCCTCGACCCGACCGGCGCCGGCCGCTGCCGGTGAACCCCGGTGCGGCCCTGCGGGTTGCTGCGCCGGGCATGCAGGGCAACGAGTGCAGCGGCCCCCGGTGACGGGCGGCATCGCCGCGAGACGACACGCCGAGCGAGGCACGGTACGGACATGTTCGGGCGGTTGAAAGGGCCCCCTGCTTGACGCCAGACGTTGGCAGCGGAACCCTTTCGCATCCCTAGTCGAAGATCGGGTCCTGCTCACGGGTGCGCTTGAGCTCGTAGAAGCCCGGAGTGCCGGCGAGCAGTAGGACGCCGTCCCAGAGCCGGCCTGCGGCCTCACCCTTCGGAGCCGGGGTGATGACCGGGCCGAAGAACGCGACCGGGGTGCCGTCCGGGCCGGGCGCGTGGACGACCGGGGTGCCGACGTCCTGCCCGACCGGGCGCATGCCGGCCTCGTGGCTGGCCCGCAGCGCCTCGTCGTAGTCGGTGCTGTCGGCGGCTGCGGCCAGCGCCGGGTCCAGGCCGGCGTCGGTCAGAGCAGCGACGTGGAGCTCGTGACGCCGCTCCTCCTTGCCGAGGTGGATCCGGGTGCCGAGCGCGGTGTAGAGCTCGCGGAGAACGTCGTTTCCGTACCGCTGCTCGGCGGCGATGCAGATTCGCACTGGGCCCCAGGCGGTACGCAGGAACGACGTGACCTCCTCCGGCAACTCGTCCCGGCCCTCGTTGAGCACAGCCAGGCTCATCACGTGGAAGCGGATGTCCACATCACGGACCTGCTCGACCTCGAGCAGCCAGCGGGAGGTGATCCATGCCCACGGGCAGGCCGGGTCGAACCACATGTCAGCGGTGACACGTTCATTCATGGTGAGGTTCCTTCGCGATGGAGGCGCCGGCAGTCCGGCGTCTCAGGAAAGTTCTTTACTCCGCAGCACCCCGCTACACGGCAGGTGCGAGCCGGGCGTCCCAGGCGGTGTGCAGAGCCTGCAGGAGCGTCTCGACGGGCTGCGCGCCTGACACGGCGTAGGCGTTGTCGAGAACGAAGAACGGGACGCCGTTGATGCCCAACTGGCGGGCCTGGCGGATGTCTGCGGCGACCTGCTCCTCGAACGCGCCGCTGTCGATCGCCGCCAACGCGGCGGCCCGGTCCAGGCCGACCTCGGCGGCGAGATCGGCCAGCGTGTCGTGGTCGCCGATGTTGAGCCCGTCGGTGAGGTAGGCCCGGTGCAACCGCTGCACCATCTCCTGCTGACGACCGGCCGTCCCGGCGAAGTGGATCAACCGCTGTCCGGTGCGGGTGTTGGTGGTGAGGGCCTTGTCGAACCGGAGTTCGAGGCCGACTTGGGCACCGCGCGTGGCGATCTGAGCGGTCATCGCCTCGGCGTCCGGCCGGGAGAATCCCTTGTCGCGGACGAGCATGTCGTGCACCGGGATGACCTCGCCGACCGGCAGCTCGGGCATGAGCTCGAAGCTGTGGTACGTGACGTCCACTGCCGATCGGTGCGGGAACCGCTCGATCGCCTGATTGAGCTGCGCCTGTCCCATGGCGCACCACGGACAGATGATGTCGCTCCACACATCGACGGAGAGCCGGTCCGCCGCACGGCCGAACACACTGGTGGTCATCAGAAACACTCCCCATCCGGCCCGCAGACGGCCGATTCTTCCTGCGATGTGATTACGATCAGTGACTTCGGTGCGACGGCGTCCGGACCTCGCGGCGGCGTGGCCGCCGCAGCGTCGGCGCTCGGTGACTGCGTCAGTTCTCGTGCTTCGCCGGGGGTCACGTCAGACGTCCTGCTCGTGGTCGATGATGATCTTGCCGAAGACACGTGAACCCGCGAGCTTGCGATGCGCGTCGCCGACTGCGGCCAGCGGATAGGTGTCGGCGATGTCGACGCTCAGTGTGCCGGCTTCGGCGAGCACGGTGATCGCCCGAAGGTCAGCCGGGTTGGGGTCGTTCTCCACGAGGACGGGTGTGATCCCGCGCGCCGGGGTGTAGACGCCGCCGCCGATCCACCACTCCGGAAGCACGGTGGCGTAGCGGCCGTTGTCGCGTACGGCGGCGAACGTGCGATGGGCTCTCGCGCCGCCGGCGAGGTCGAGCGCGGCGTCGACGTCGCGTTCGTTGAGTGGGGCGTCGGCGCCGCGCTCGGCGATGATGAGGCCGTCGACGCCCATGGCGGTGGCGCGCTCGGCCAGGTCCTCGGTGGTGACGCCCACCACGGTCGCGCCGCGGGCCTTGGCGATCTGGGTGGCCAGCCCACCGACGAATCCCACCGGATTGTTGATCAGGACCTTCTGCCCGGCCTGCACGTCGAGTGCGCCGATGGCCTGGTAGGCGGTGATGCCGGCCAGTCCGAGGGCCGCGGCCCGGCCGTCGGTGAAGCCGGCCGGCGCGGCGGTGACGTAGGTGCGGGCGGTGACGATGAGATCGGCGTGGGTGCCGGCCTGCGTCGCGGGTTGCGGCACGCAGGCGAAGACCCGGTCACCGGGGCGCAGGTCGGTGACGCCGTCGCCGACCTGGTCGATGATCCCTTCGGCGTCCCAGCCGAGAACCATCGGGAAGCGGGCGTGCGCGGCGGGCACGATCCGGCCCTCACGGGTGCCGAGGTCGACGGGGTTCACGGCGCTGTGGGTGACCCGGATGCGAACCTGCCCGGGGCCGGCCTCCGCGACGGGTAGCGCGGCCAGGTCGAAGACGTCGGGCGCACCGAAGGCGGTGACCACCGCGGCACGTGTCGTTGCGTTCATGGCGAATCTCCCTAACACGGGTTTGTGGGGGCAGGATTTGGGGACCGCCGCCACCCTGATGGAACGGGTCAGCGGCGGTCCCGCGGTGGAGCGCTGTGTCCAGTCAGCCGGCGAGCTGGCGCCGGATCAGGTCGACGTCCATCAGGTACCACATGGTCTTGAACCGGCCGTCCACGATCTGGTAGAAGCCGACCTCCTCGAACTTCACGGAAGCGCCGGTGGGGGCGAAGCCGTTCCACGGCGCGATCGGCGTACCGGTGTCGACCAGGCGGGCGGCGATCCGGTCGCCCTGGACGATGATGTCCTGGATGTCCCAGTGGAAGTCCGGCACGGCGTCGGTGTGCTTGTGGAACTCGGCCACCATGTCGTCGCGCTTGACCGGGGTGCCGTTGAGGATCAGCTCGTCGTGCGCGAACTCGGCCATGCGGTGGTACTCACGCTTGTTGGCCAGGTCGATGTAGCCCTCGTAGAACGCGCGCAGTTCCTCGGGGGTCATACCGGATCCGTTGGTGTCGGAGCCCATGATCGCTGTTCCGTTCTGTTGGTGTGACCCGGGAGGCCCGGGTTGGCCGTTGGGCCGGAGCGGAGGCTCGTCGAGCATTTGTACCGCTCGGTTGGAGGCAACCGTAGCAGGTTTTGTATCGATCGGTAGGTGAGTCGGGTCACCTTTCGTACCGAGCGGTAGGATGCATCCATGAGCACTGAGAAACCCACCGGCGGACGGCCGCGGGCGTTCGACGAGCAGACGGTCCTCGACCGGGCCACCGAGGTCTTCTGGCGGCACGGCTACGAGGGCGCGTCGTTGACCGCCCTCACCCAGGCGATGGGCATCAACCGACCGAGCCTGTATGCCACGTTCGGCAGCAAGGAGCACCTGTTCGAGCGCGTGTTCGCCCGCTACCGCGAGACCCAGCTGGCCAAGGTCCGCGAAGCACTCGAACAACCCACCGCGTACGCCGCCATCGAGGCTTTCCTACGCGCCAGCGCCGACGGCCTCACCGCCACCGATCACCCCCTGGGCTGCCTCTCCATCCAGGGAGGCCTGGCCTGCTCACCGGCCAACGCCCGCATCTCCGAGGTCCTGGCCGCCGGCCGGGCCGCCAACGAGCAGGCCGTCGAACAACGGCTGTCCCGCGCGGCGCAGGAAGGAGACCTTCCGCCCGACGTCGACCATCGGGCACTGGCACGATTCGCGATGGCGCTGAGCGAGGGGTTCGCCGTCCATGCCGCAGCCGGCGCCAGCCGCGAAGACCTCCAAGCCTCCGTCACCATCGCCCTACGAGGCCTCGCCCGCTGAGCGGGGAAGCGCACCGCCGGGTTGTCGAGTCGCAGTCAACCCAATCGTCGGACGATGACTGAGCCGATCCAAACTGATCTCGCAGGTCAGGGCGAGTGCGGCAGGCCCGGTGATCGATGGGTACGAGGCTGCATCACCGCTGCCCCTGCCAGCCGCCGGGGAGGCGGTACTACCCCGCAGGTAGCAGCAGATGGTCGAGGCAGAGATCGAGCGCGGCCACCAGGTGCTCCGCGGAGCCGGTGGAGATCAGGACGCTGACGCCGCCCTGGATGGCGGCGATCACGGCTGCGGCCGTGCGGTCGGCGTCGATCCTCGGGTCCGCCTCGCCGGCCGCCTGGGTGGCCTCGATACCGGCCCCGACAGACGCCTGCCAGCGCCGGATCAGCTGGGCCGTGACCGCCTGAGCCGCTGGGCTGTGCCGGCCCACGTCCGCGATCAGCACGCCGAGCGGGCAGTACACCCCCTGGTCTCGATAGTTCGTGACGATGAGGTCGCGCCACGCCTGCCAGGCCGCGCGCGAGGTGAGTTCGCTCAGATAAGGCTGCTGGTCATCGAACACGTTCCCGGCCTCGAACTCGGCGACCGCAGGCAACAGCTGTTCCCGGCCCTGAGCGCTGGGGATTGGCGGGGACAGACCTCCTGGCCGCAGCTGTTCGCCGCCACCGACCCCAGGGCCTAGTCGGACCAAACTCATCGCCCCCGGCGGGTCGCTCTCGGTCCGTCGCACAGCACGGGTACGGGCCCCCGACCCGACGGTCAGGGCCCGCACCCATCGTCGGGCTCCGCTGTTCGCACGGCACGCGGCGGATCAGCCCTCGAGCTGCTTGCGCAGGGCCTCGGCGTCGTGCAACGCCGACATGTGCAGGAACTTCCCGTCGCGCAGCGTGTAGATGGCGAACTCGATGATCTTCAGCGGCTTGCCGGTGGGTGCGACACCGAGGAACTCCTTCGCGGGAGTGCCGGTGTTGACCAGGCGCGCGCCGAGCCGGTTACCGTCGATGATGAGCTCCTGCGTGTCCCAGTGGAAGTCGGGGATCGCATCGACGATGCCGTTCAGCTGGGCGACGAGGGCGTCTCGGGAGCCCGGCTCGCTCTGCAGGGTGATGGTCTCGTGGACGAACTCGTCCATGCGGTCGAACTCGTGGGCGTTGAGCGCCTCGATGTAACGCTCGTAGAAGTCCCGCAGGTTGATGTCCGACATGATGTATTCCCTTTCTGGCGCCCCAGCTAGGGCGATGGTGAATATGCGCGGCCTCGATGGGACCCCAAAAACGTCGAGCGCCATCCACAGCTCAGCCGGGGCCTCCGTCGACCCTGGGAGTGACGGCACCTCCCTTTGCGTCGCGCCGCACGCGCATTCCCCGCTCTGCGAGAGGCATGTCAGCCAGGCGACGGATCTGGATCCAGAGGGACGGCTCGACCCGGCGCGGCCAGGCTCACCGGCGCGACCGACACGACCGGAGTGCCGCCGCCGACGATGTCATCGAGCGTCTGCGTCAGGGTGACAGGGGAACCCATGACTTCACTCTCCTCCTCGGAAGCTGCCGGCTCGGCCGCACGCAGAAACGGGAACCTTGTTCCGTAATTATTCGGAGCTAGGTTCCGGATTGCCAGCCGTCCCTGGTGGGCAGCGACCGTCGGCGCTTCGGCGGCGGCGCCGGCCCAGGTGCACGGTTGGAATCCCTCCGCGCACCCGATGCCCGGGCGCACCTCGCACCAGGTCAGCAGCCGCAGTTGTAGAACAGGCCGAGGTTGACCATTTCGACGCCGCCGAGGGAGGCGGCGAGGGCCGGCCAGGTGGTGGAGGGGCTGGTGACGTTGGAGCGCTAGCTGATGGAGTTGCCGTGGTGCAGCCACAGTCTGCGGCCCTGGTCGGGTAGGGGCGTGACGGGGGCCTGGGTGCGCAGGGCGACGAGGTCGGTGATCTCGTTGTGCGGCAGCCAGATCTCGAGGTCCTACATCGGTTGGGTAGGCCGGTGGAGCGGATGGTGCCGGGCGGTCCGGACCGGTGCTCGGCGGTCCCGGTGGTCATGTCGGCGGTCACGCTGCCCTGGGCGGTCAGGTGACCGTCGACGAGCAGGTCTTACACGCCGACCGGGCGGGGCGGAAAACCGGTGTAAGACCTGTCTGGTGGGCAGCGTGTCCAGTTCGACCGTGGTGGCGCGGGTGCGGATGGCCAGCCATACGTCGGCGGGTTGCGCCTCCACCATGGCGAGCTCTGGGCACGGGCCCAGGCGGGCAACCGGTGCGGTAGCACCCTCCGGCGGTCGGTTGCAGGTCCAGGGCGCCGTGCAGGAGGTCCGTGGTGATCCAGGTGCAAGGCTTGTCCTTGTTCCATCGGCCATTGTCGGACAGTGCCGAAGGGCGGGAACCGCCCGGGCCACCGCTCACAGCCAGTCGTGTTCGCGGGCGTAGCGGGCCGCTTCGTGGCGGGTGTGGGTCTGGGTCTTCTGTATGGCGTTGAAGGCCGTCGACGCACACCACCCGTCGGAGGGCTGAGCCCGCGCTGCCAGCCGCGCCGAGCCGCGGCCACCGCGGCGAGGACGCCGCGCGTCGTGCTCCCCGAGCAGCGCGAACCCGCCCAGGGGCGTCAGGTGCCGCAGAAGGTCTGGTAGGCACCGAAGTCGGGCGGGGCGGCAGCGGCGTAACGCTCCAGCCCCGTGCGCTCGTGGTAGGGGTCGGCCACGGCGGCCAGCAGCCGTTCGAGCGGTTCGAGGTCGCCGCCGGTCGCGGCGGCGAGAGCCTCTTCGACGAGGTGGTTGCGAGGAATGTAGACCGGGTTGACCCGGTCCATCGCGTCGGCGTCCGGGCCCAGGGCGCGCCAACGCGCCAGCCAGTCATCGATCGCCGCCAGGTCGGAGAAGAGGCGGCGCGCGGGCTCGGCGTCGCCACGAGCGGCGACGGCCAGGACGCGGAAGAATGACGTGTGGTCGACGTGGTCGCTCTGGAGCAGGGTGAGCAGCTCGTCGGCCAGCGGTACGACGCTGGTGGGATCGAGGTCGTCGGGCAGGCCGAGCTTGGCCCGCATGCCGACCGACCAGGCGGCGTTGTACCGCGGCGGGAACCGGTCGAGTGAACTCCCCGCGAGCGCGACCGCCTGCTCCTGATCCTCGTGCAGGAGGGGCAGGAGCGCCTCGGCGAGCCGGGCGAGGTTCCAGTGGGCCACCACCGGCTGGTTGCCGTAGGCGTAGCGGCCACCCTGGTCGATCGAGCTGAAGACCGTGGCCGGGTCAAAGGTCTCCATGAAGGCGCACGGTCCGTAGTCGATGGTCTCGCCGGAGATCGTCATGTTGTCGGTGTTCATGACCCCGTGGATGAACCCCACGAGCATCCAGCGGGCCACCAGGGACGCCTGGGCGGCGATCACCGCATCGAGCAGCGCCACGTACGGCTGCTCGGACTCGGCGGCAGCGGGGTGGTGCCGGGCTATCGCGTGGTCGGCGAGGCGGCGCAGGAGGTCGACGTCGCCCGTGGCCCGGGCGTACTGGAAACTTCCGACCCGCAGGTGACTGCTGGCGACCCGGGCGAGCACCGCGCCCGGCAGCAGGGTCTCCCGGCGCACCGTGCGCCCGGTGGCCACCACGGCCAGGGATCGGGTCGTCGGGATGCCGAGGGCGTGCATGGCCCGGCTGACGACGTACTCCCGCAGCATCGGCCCGACCGCGGCCAGGCCGTCGCCGCCGCGCGCGAACGGGGTACGCCCGGAGCCCTTGAGATGCAGGTCGCGAAGGCGGCCGTCGGCGTCGACGAGCTCGCCGAGGAGCAGCGCCCGCCCGTCGCCCAGGAGCGGGACGAAGCGGCCGAACTGGTGTCCGGCGTAGGCCTGCGCCACCGGGGAGGCACCCTCGGGCACCTCGGCTCCGACCAGCAGTCGCACGCCCTCGCGGGTCCGCAGCCAGGCCGGGTCCAGGCCCAACGCGGCGGCCAGCGGCTCGTCGAGCACCAGCAGCCGCGGCTCGGACGGCTCCTCGGCCCGCCAGGCGACAGCCATCTCCGCCAGCTCACGCGCGAAGCGGTCATCGAGGATGACGCCCGGTGACGATGCGATGCTCACCCGACCGACAGTACGTGGGCGGACCGCACACCGCAGATCCCACTACCAGCCGACCAAGAGCGCGGCGGCACAGCTCGGCCACTCCAGCGAGGAGATCACCGAGACCTACTACATCGCCAAGCCGGTACAGGCCCCGGACGTGTCCGGCATCCTCGAACGGCTCGGCGCCAACCGGAATGGACCGCAACCACGAACAGCACGCAACGATGCACACCGATGACGAACCTGGTTGCCGCACCCCATAAGTGGGGGGTTTTGGGGGGGAGGTTCAAAACTCCATAGAAGAAAGTCAAAGCCCTGACCAGCATTCTCGCTGGTCAGGGCTTTTGGTCTGTCGGGACGGCCGGATTCGAACCGACGACCCCTTGACCCCCAGGACGTAGCGGCAGACGTTGGCGCACGTCAGCCACGATCTACTGGGCGGCGAGGCGTCGGCTGGGGTGCGGTCCGTGAGCGTCTCGGCGGGACGTGTGGTCCCCGGGTGGTCCCCGTTCGATCGAGCCGGGTCAGTAGCGCGGCGGGCCATCAACTCACGATCTTTTCGTCCCGAATTGGGACCAAGATCAGGTACCACCTGGCGATCCGGCTGTATGTCCTGCTCAGGACCTGGCTGCTCGGCGGTCTGACGACGCTGGCGAGAGTCGGATTTCCAAGATCGGCTCCCCATCTGCTCCCCGCACGCAGTGAGGGCGAGGGGGTTCTACCGGTGCGGGCATCCCGTCGCGCAAGCATCGCTCGGCCGGGCCGCGTCCGGCTGGTCCAGGTGGAGCGCCCCACCGGACGAACGACCTGGACCAGCCGGAGGCGGTCTGGTTGCCTCCGGTGTGCGACGGGTCGCGGCTGGTGTGCCGGGCATCCCGGAGTCGCCGAGGGTTCGGGGCGAGTAGCCCCGGCCGCCGGAGGCCATCCCCGGGTCGTAGGGCCGGAGGCCCTGCCCGCCGGAGGCGCTGTTGCATCGGCACGTACGCTCCGGCCCATGACCGAGCGGCCAACTGCTGAGTGGCGGCGAGACCTGCAGGAGCAGGAGGCGGCTGTCGCGGCGGGCACCCTGGACCCCGACAGCGCTGACGCCTACGCACTCAGGCTCTACCCGGCTGCATTCACGGCTGATGTCGATGCCGCTCTGACGGTGTTCGAGCACAAGGTCGAGCAGGCTGATCTGACGAGCGACGGTGAGGTGTGGGGATTGATTGAGGGCGTCGTCAATGGCCTCAATGCCGTCAGCGAGCGGTGGGAGTTAATCGAGACCGGCGAGCGAGAAGAGCTGTGCCAGTACATCGACGATGTCCTTACCGCTGCGGGTGTCGACGTGTCGGCGCTGGCGTCACGGCGGCGGATCTATCGGAGCGACATCACAGACAGGTGGCGCGAGTGGTGAGCACCTGCCAGGGGTGAGCTCCGGCGCAGAAGGCTCCTGAACCGGTTCTGAGACAGGTAAGGCAAGGCGCCCCGGTGTCCTCGATAGTGAGGATCCCGGGGCTTCGGCGTGTTCGCCAGTGTCGCGGTGGCCACCGCCGGGCCGAGCCGGGAGCGAAGCGGCAAGGCGCGGACGGCCGGCGCAAGTGGCCCTGCGTGCCGCCTTGAAGACGTATGGAAAGTTCTCACCGGAAGGACTCTAGGTGAATGTCCGGTCTCGGGACCTCCGTGACACATCGGTCTCAGGACCTGCGTGACGCTCCGCCGAGGTCTGTGGTGGCGCGACTGAAAGTCGCCTCTCAGTGCCCTGGCGCCCGGTCGGGTCGGATGACGACCGTGCTCACCGTGCCGTTGCCCCAGACCGTGGTGTTCAGCAGCATTCGGCCGTCCAGGGAGACCATCGTGAACTCGGGCACGAAGCGGTCGGTGAACACGCCCCCGAAATAGCTCCCGAGCACGGGCACACCGCTGCCGGCAAGGTCCCACTCGTCGAGCAGCCGAACTCTCACCCAATCAATCTCAGGCTCGATGCCCCCGGGCTCTCGATAGTCCACGGCCAGCAGGAACTCCCGCTGCTCGTCCAGGAGCCCGCACTCGGAGGCCATACGCCACCAGCCGGCATTGACCTTGGCTTCGAGGTCGGGATCATCGACGCTGACGATCTCCTCCGGGAGGGAGTCGAACCGCCCGTCCTCATCAAAACAGCTTGCAGCGGACTTGCCAGGCGGCAACGGGTCCCGCACCTCCCCGTGCACGCGCTCGATGAACTGCAGCCCGGCTGGAGCTAGAGCGGATGCGATACCTGCATCGGTCAAAGACACGGAGTCGGACACTAGCCGACGGCGGCCTACCGAGCTGCTCCGGCACCGCCGTCACCTTGCCTGCCACCACGGGGAACCTTCGACGTCGAGCCTGTCCCGTCACGGACTCCGCTACTGCCAGCCGACAAGACCGTCTAGCCAATGAATGTCACGGAGGTTGTGAGACCGATGTGTCACGGAGGTCCTGAGACCCGACAAGGACTCCAGGTGAAACTGTCCAGGTAGGACCGTGCGGTCGGGACAGATGAGACCGGGCCAGAGGCGAGGGCCACGCAGCGCTGAATCGCGCTCTTTCGCATCAAGGTGGCCTTGCAAGCTGGCCGCGTCGGCCGGCCCCCGGCCTGATGGCGACCTCCGGCCGTCACCGGCCGGCGGCCACGCCTCCCCGGACACTGGTAGGTCTGCAAATTTCCGACGAGGCGATCAGCCTGATCGCCTCGGCGTTAATCCGCTCTGTCGGCGTTCGTAGCTAAGCGCTACCCTGCCTGGACGCCAACTCCGCCGCCTGAGGTCCCCTGGCAGGACACCCTGTCCGCCGTATCTACTCTTGCCGGTTCCATCGGGTCGGCCGTTGCTGCTGGCGTTGCAGTACTGCTCGCGTCGAAAGCGCGAGCAGGAACGAAGGTTGCAGAGGCTGAGCGGGACGAGGCTCGCCGTGCTGGCCGGCGGCAAGCGGCACGACGTGTTATTGGGTGGCTGAATGTCGAGTTAGACCCTGACGCACAGAATGGCTGGAAGGTTGAGGTCCTTGTAGGGAACTACTCCGACGAGCCTATGACCCACATCCGGTGGCTTGCAGGATCTCTGGAAGATGATGGCGACTACTTCTGGACCCGATATGCAGGCACGATCAGGATCCTTCCGCCTGGACAGATACGCCGAATCGACGTCAACGAGGAATCGCCTCCTTCCGCCCAGCAGCTAATTTCTAAGGCGAATGCGCGAGGTGTTGCGCCTCTACTAATCATGTCCTATGGGGACACTTCGGGTGGGAAATGGCTGCGGGACCGCCTCGGTAACCTCCTGCCATGCACCGACGAGAACCTAGCTAAGGTTCGTGATAGGTCGAATATCAACGATGCCGAGTTGGGCTGGTTTCCGAGCGACAGCCTCGGTTAGCCGCCCTCGTCGCCAGGACGGGTATCTCGTAATGCGTAGATCATCCGCGCCGTCGGCGTGCCGGCGGCAAGTGCCGAGGGGATCGATCCGCTACGTAGGTGCGTTGATCGCCCAACGCAGGCAGAATGACGAACGTGACGAGCCCTGATCCCGACGCGGAGTGGTGGACGACCTCGGACGTCGCCGCGTACCTCGGGGTGCGGGTCGGCACGGTGGCGACGTACCGGAAGCGGGGGCAGATGCCCGCGCCCGACCTGACCCTTGGGCGGACGCACGTGTGGCGGCCGGCGCACATTGTCAGCTGGCATGAGGCGCGACCGCGCCCCGGTGTCGGCGGCAGGTCGCGCGCGGAGGTTCAATCGCCCTCGGGCGACGACGCTGAACGCTAGGCGCTCGGCGCGGCCTTGACTGCTCGCAGTTCGTCCGCGAAGTCTCGTGTCTCTGGCGCGTCCGGGTACTGCTTCGTCAGCACTGCCGACAGGTCCGTGGCCACCATGGCGAGCGATGGCAGCGACCGCCGGTTCCCGCTGAGCGCCTGGCGGCCGAGGTCGACGGCGCGATCCAAGTCGCCCGCTCGTGCAGCCACGACCCCTAGGGTGATCTGCGCTTCCGCCACTCTCATCGGCTTACGCACGATGCCGCTGCTGTCGGTGGATGAGCGGATCACCTCGTCCGCGTAGACCTCAGCAAGACCGTTCTCGCCGACAATTCGGTAGCAGTCCATCGCGTAGAAGTCGAACTTGGCCGGGTCGACGACGAAGTGGTGATCCAGGTTCTCCGGGTATGGCAGCCCTTCAAGGATGCGGCGGCCCTGGTCTAGAGCAAGCTCGACTTGACGCCGGTCCCCCATTCGCGCCCACGCCTTCGCGCGCTGGGCGGCCAGTTGGACTGCCACACTGTGGTGCGGCGCGGCTGCCTCGCCTGCTTCGGCGGCGGCAACTACACCGCGAAGCGCTGGCCACCCTGGCGGCGGCGTTGGTCGAGCGCTCGCACGGCCGCTACCCCGGTTGGGGTGAGGTGGTGATGTTCGCGGCCGGCACGGCGGCACGGATCGGCGAGGTGTCCGGCGTGCGCAAGGGCGACATCGACCGCGACACCTGGTTGTGGACGGTCCGCCGGCAGACCGCCACCGGCCCCGGCGGCCTGGTCGACAAGGGCACCAAGGGCAAGCGAGCCAGGCAGGTGCCCATCATCGAGGAGCTGCGGCCGATGGTGGCCGCGAAGCTCGACCGGATCACCGAGGACGACGGCCGGCTCTTCGTCGGTCCTCGCGGCGGCCGGATCAGCACGGCGGTGCTGCGCGACGCTACGCACTGGGATGAAGTCGTCGGCTCGCTGGGCTTCGAATACCTGCGGCGGCACGACCTGCGGCACACCGGGCTGACCTGGATGGCGGATGCCGGCGTGCCGGTACACGTCCTGCGGAAGATCGCCGGCCACGGCTCGCTGGTGACGACCCAGCGGTACTTGCATCCGGATCGACAGTCGATCCGCGCTGCCGGTGAGGCGCTGTCTTCGCATCTCACCGGCCTGAGGTCCCCAAATGGTCCCCAGCGGGGCATTGCATGATCGCGCGAAATGCCCTTCTACCTGCGTCGGGACGGCCGGATTCGAACCGACGACCCCTTGTTACCGAACGTAGCCGCCCCAACCTTGTCACTGGCTGCCAGAAATAGACACTGAGCTGCACCGACGCGATCTGGCGATGACCGTTTTCTGTCACTGGTTGTCAACCGCAGGCGGGGGTTTTCGGGGGGTAAACGGGGGGAGAATCTCGTCCCGCTGCTGGACGCGACCGCCTGACCCCTGCGGCGGTCCGGAGGCCACCCGAGCGCCGTTCAGCCCGCCGCACCACGGACGTCGTCAGGGTCCCCCCGCGTCCCATTACCCCACCATCGAAACCTTTGGTCACCAGGAGAACGGGGCATCCCACCCGTCGCGATCCCGCATACCGCAGGCATGGGGGTTCCTGTCGGTGGGGGGACTTGAACCCCAACTACATGATCAGAATGACCACTGACTTGCAGTTGTGCTGACTGCTTAATAGACGTACGTCGTGGGTGCCGATGTCACGGGAATACGGCAGTCTGGTCCGCGCTGTGGGCCAGACATGCCCGGCTCTGCGTTCGATTCGGTGGCCGCTTGAAGCTATCCACGCTACCGCCGGCCGGCCGGTCCTGCCGATGTGAGCCGCGACAATCACCGGTTGGGATCGATCGATAGCTGTTGGGCGACGGCCTCGACGCGGCGCTGGGCAACCGGAGCCGTGGTCGTTACCCGATAGCCCTCACTCTTTGAACCATGGAGTACCCCCAATAGTGGACTGGCTAGCGTGTCCAACAACGCCTGCAGTTCACCCTCCGTCGTGCCTTCCGCCACCGGCTGCTCGGCAAGGATGAGAAGCAGGTCACGAGCGGACAGCCGCCCGAACATCGTCGACCGCTCGCGGATGGCCTCACACATGGCAGCCGCGAGGAGGATTAACCTTCCAACCTCCCCAGCGCGCTCATCAACGGCTTCGGTGTCGAGGCTGCCGCCATGGGCGAAGAGTGACCGGTAGTCGTCGACCCCTAGCGGGGTCTTGGCGTGTTGGCGGCAGAGGCCGGCGAGCTGATCGGCAGAAATGATCGAGACCTTGTGCTGCTTGGCTCGGTCAAGAAGGCGCCTACCCGAAGGGTTCGGAGCAACGAGCGCGATGTGGTCCGCATCGTGCTTAGCTTTGTGATCTCCGAGGGTGACCCAGTCGACCTGCTGGTCGCCTACGGTCCCTGAGGCGCTTGTCTTGCAGTCGACCACTACGCGGTAGGAGTCCGCGCTGCCGAGCGTGGCGTCGAGCAGCACATCTGTCCTCCCGGGGCCTCCCAGCCATTCAGCCTGAAACCCGAGGAAAGCGAATGCGTCTCGCACGGCGCGCTCGAAGCGGTCGGGGTGAGAGCTGTCAGTCGCGAAGGTCTTGATTGCTTCGGCGATGCCGTCAACGGTGTCTGCGACAGGTGGTGACACCTCGATCGGGGGCTCCACTCGGGGTGGCTCGACGACCGGTTCAATGGGCAGACGCACGGCTGGGTCATGAAGGGTCAGCTCGGCCAGCAGAGCTCGGCCAGCATCTGTCACCCGCACCTTGCCGTCACCTGTGTCGGCAAGCATCCCGGCGGATTGCAACCAGCCACGCCGGTTGCCGACCTGAGTCTGGGTATCCCAGCCCATGCCGTACCGATCGTTGGCGACGGCCAGGAGCTGCTCGTTGGTCACGGGCTCGTCGGCAGCAGCCAGTAGCTCGCCGACAAACTGGCACCGCCCATGAAGAAGCGCAATGAGGACCCTGTCATCGTCGCTGGCCAGCCACCTCTCGGTCCACGGCCCGAGACGACAGTTGCCACCGTGCACCACCACCACGCCCACCTTGCGCAAGAAGGACTCGCGCAGCCGGGCACCAACCGGTTTGACCCTCAGCACCGTCTCAAGGATCCCCGCCAACTCGGCAGGCGTCGGTCGCTCCTCCGCTACGACCAGGCAAACCCTCTTCAATGACTGAAGGTAGCCGTTGTAGCCGCCAGGCATTGGGAGCACACCCTTTGCGCGTTGTGGCCAGGCGAATGCAGCTGGTAACGCGCTCTTCTCGGCCGGAACGAGTCCAGGGGGAGCCGGCAGGAGTTCACTCAGGGCCGCCCAGTCGTCCTTCTCAATGGGGAAGACTGTGCCCCGCGGCGCTACCAACAGCTGGTGCTGCTGGAACTCGGCGATCGCCCGCACCCTCTCCTTGGAAACGAACGGCACAGCCTGCACTCGGAGGAGCGCCCGCGTAACGTTGTTGGCGCCCTCCTCCTCGGCGAGGACGAAAGACTTCTCGGCCGGCTCCATCGGCCGCAGTTGGGGGTCGGCGACGACTCGCCCCAGCCCGACAATGCCCGCATCCTTACCGCTGCGCCAAAGCACTGCCACATCGCCGGCATGGACCTCGCCGGTGTACTGGGGAACCCGCCACCAAATTCGATCTAGAGCAGTAAGCGCGGCGTCAATGTCATACAACTTTGGGTTCGACTGGAAGAACCACACCCGCGCCTGCCTCATACGATCATGTTCCCACCTGCCCTCGCTGCACTCAACGCCGTACATGCCGAAGACGGCATCCTGCAGGTCGCTGGCCCTCATGACGTCCAGGCCTGACCTTGGTCTGATCGAAGGCGTCGCTCGCACCCGGTGTCACCGATGACCACGCGATGATGCCGCTTCATGTTGCTGCGACTGGCGTACCTGGACATCACGCCCTCCGCCCCGCGCGGGCTTCCGCCTGTCCGCACGCCCCGCCACCGGGCCCTGCACGCCTCACAGCATGCGTACTGACCGCACCTGCGGCAGCCCGCCCTCGGTCAGCACAATCGTCACCGGAACCTCACGCGACGGTGACCTCTCGGTGCTGTCCCGCAACGACCGGTGCACGAGGCACTCGCACGACGGCTGCAGCGGGTCCGAGCACTGGGCGAGAGCGGCCTTCAACCGTTGAACCCCGTCAGCGGCGACCGGCCACGACCAGTCCATGTCTCACGGCTCCTCCCAGGGCTGGTGGAAGCAGTCGTGATCGAAGTGCACGAGGAGGCCGGCCTCGCACTTGGGACAGACGGACAGGCTGGTCCAGCCGTAGTTGACCTGGTGCCCGCGGCTACCGTGTGGCACGCCCCGGCTGTCGATGCGAACAACGACGCGCTGGTCCGCTCGACAGGCGACGCAGACGCTCATGGCTGGCCTTCCTCTGCTGTCCGCCGGCAACCACACTGTAGAGATCGACAACAATCGCGGTTGCCGTCGGCTCAGCGGTGCGGAGCGTGCAAGGGATCGAATCCCACCGGATAGCCGCCCGCCCGCCTACTGTTCTGCCATGGATTGGCACAACATGTAGGCCGGCCGGCGTCTAGGGCCTGTCCTGTCGATCATGGAAGCCAGATGATGGCGGCGATGAGGATCCGGCTGGCCCGGTAGAGGGAGGCGCGTTTGGCGTAGCGGGTGGCCAGGTCATGCCATTGCTTGAGGCGGTTGAAGCAGCGTTCCACGACGTTGCGTTTGCAGTAGGTCGCCTTGTCGAAGGCTGGTGGTCTGCCGCCGTTGCTGCCTTTGGCGGCCCGGCGGGCGATCTGGTCGCTGCGTTCGGGGATGACATGTCGGATGCCGCGTTGGCGCAGTGCCCGGCGGGTCAAGTCGTGGACGTAGCCCTTGTCCGCGATCAGCACCTCGGGGCGTTTGCGGGGCCGTCCGGGGCCGGGCCGTTGACGCGGATCGCGTCCAACAACGCCAACAGTTGCGGGTTGTCACCGGCTTGGCCGGGGGTGAGCAGGATCGACATCGGCCGGCCGGTGGCCCGTTCGAGGTGACTGAGCCAGGCAAGGCGGTAGCGGGTCAGGGTCCGCGCCGCTGCCGTCCTGGCGGTGGCTGTCATGGCCGCCGTCTGCGCATGCCTCGCCGTACGCGCTGCACCCCGTAAGCCCGGCGGCGGACCGGGGAACCCGAGCTGGCCGCCCCGAGGCCCGTCCCACCAGAGGGATCTCGACCTCTTCTCGTTGCGGCCGGTGTGTTGGTACTCGGACAGGCGCCATGCAGGATCAGCGAGATGGTCGCGGAGCCGATGACGCCGAAGGCTGCGGCGGCGAGCCGGAGCCGCCGGATGCCGGAGGAGATGATCCGGAGCATCTCCGATAGGCCGAACACTGCGGATCCCTCATGGAGCGGCTTAGCGCCGACCCCACGGAGCACGCCGGCATGGGGGTCCGGCACCCACACCCACCAGGACGGGGCGAAACCATCCCCTCGGCTCAACGCCAGCGCCACGCCGAGCTGGTAGTTGTGGCGCTCGACGGCGACGGCCGCCTTGTCGACGTCCTCGCTGTCGAGGGAGGGCCGCGGAAGCGCTTGACCTCGAGGAAGAGGAGGTTGTTGGTGCGGCCACCCCGCCCCCTGCGATGGATCACTAGATCGGGGCGCATGTGGGTGCCGTCCGCCGGGTTCCGGGTCTTGCGGCGATCCGGTTAACTCGTCACCGTCGTCCTGAACCCACGTGACAACACCACTCACCTAGATCACCCAGGCGACAGCGTCAGCCGGCCATCCCGGCGCATCGCCATGTCGACGAGAGCGCATTCGATCTGGCTTGATAACCCTGTCCAAATGGCGGCCCACACCGTCTCAGTGACTGCCGATGCGCCCGTCCACGGAGCCTGGACACCCCCACGTGCGCATAAAGTCGTTGAAGTCCGGCGTGTATCTCCCCCCATTAGAGAGCGCAGGCCGCCAGCCACCGACCTTCATCGCCCAGCGGTCACCCGATTCCGTTCGGTCCGGGTTGTGGTCGACCTCGACCGGCCAGCCTTGTCCGGCCGCCACCTCGCGGACCCGGCGGTACATCCGGTCGGCGACGCCCCTCTTACGGAACTCCTTGCGCGTGTCGACGCGCTTGATCTCCCC
This sequence comes from Micromonospora sp. BQ11, assembly GCF_052068135.1. Classification (NCBI taxonomy): domain Bacteria; kingdom Bacillati; phylum Actinomycetota; class Actinomycetes; order Micromonosporales; family Micromonosporaceae; genus Micromonospora; species Micromonospora sp. BQ11. The sequence continues at coordinate 150,028 of NZ_JBQHDB010000008.1, forward strand.
CACCGCCAGCCCGGCTTCAGGGCCGTCGAAACGCCCGCCTGGCCGGGTGATCCTCCAGGCCAGGTGACCGATCCAGGCGAGGGTGTTGGCCGCGAGCGCCACAACGACCGCGCTGCCCTCCCGGTGGAACACGACGTGCACCTCCTCCGCCGCCGCCGAACTCCCATCAACTAGATCGACGAACGGATCAGGTTGTCGCGTGCTGATGGCGTCGGCATCCTGCAACGAGCACACTTGGTCCTCGCTGTCCGGAATCGCCAGCCCCGTCCAGGCGTCGACACCGACCAGTTCCCTCGCGGCACGGCACAGGACAACGCCGACGCCGCGCGCCGTCTTGTCCTTGCGGACCTGGGTGTCCTTGACTTCGCCGACGTGATCGTTAGAGCCAGTAGTCCAGGTGATGTGCCCCATGACGGTCAGCACGTCCGGGTCGAGGCCGAGGATGGTCGAGAGCCGGCCACGCCGGACCAGCACGACGAGCAGCTTGGCCCGGCCAGCATGACCGATGACCTCCCAGGGCTCGCCGTCGATGACCACCACCGGTGTCGTCGATTCCTCGGTTGTCATAGTGGTTGTCCTCCGATCTTCGCGACAAGCAGCATGCCGCAGCTTAAGAAAACGGCCGGTAGATGCCGCTTCAGATGTGGCTTCCGAGCCGTTCGATGGCGGTACCCGCGAAGTCCTGAGCGCCTCGACTGACACCAGCCACATTCAATGTGTCGGCCATCACAAACGCTTGGCGGATGTCCACCGGTCGGCCACATTAGGTGGAAAACTCCATGCATGCCTCGAACGTCAGCCCTCCTCCATCGGGAGGAGTCTGCCTATCGAGGGTTGAAGCATGGAGAGTAGCGCTCTGGTTCGGCTGCTGTGCCTTACGATCGCCATCCTATCGGGCGGGTTGACCGCCACGGTGATCAGTTGGATCTCGTGGGTCATCGAGCCGAGCATCAGCCAAGCCCTCCTGTCGGGCGGAGTCGCTTTCAGCGGCTGCTGCGCCCTCGTCCTCACCGCGATTCGATACGTCTCGGGCCGCGATGCCTGACGCCCCGGGCTACCGGGCTACCGGGCTACCCAGCACCTGTGGGAGTCGCCCGGTGCCGGCCCTCGCACCGAGAGCCCACCGTCGTGTGACCAACCCGCCCCTACTGCCACCAACGCGCGACGGGCAGCGGCGGTACATGCTCCGCGTTGGCCCACCGGGATGGACGGTATACGCGATGAACGGTTTGACCGGGTGATCCGATGCCGGGAAGCGGGCCCTCCATGACGGTGGGAGCGGCGGGCAGCGGCGGCACGGTCAGCGCGAGTGTCGCGCGGCGAGAGCCGCGCTCGAACGCCCACCGGCTGGCGTTGGCGATGATCTCCCGGTTCACCTCGGCGGTCTCGGCATGGTCTAGCTCGGCGAGCGGCGGCTCGACCTGCATGCCCTGGCGGAACAGGGCCAGCAGCGCGTGGGGGGCCAGCGGATACAGGATGACGGCGGCAGACTCCACGCCCGCGCGTTCGGCGCGATCGTGATCCGGGCCGCCCAGCACGACCACGGGTTCATCGCATGTCACCAGCACGTTCGGGGTTCGCACGACGTACCACTCGCGGAACAGGATGTGGCGGCACAGTTCGCTAGCCGTGGCCGCCGCGTTGCCGAGGATCATGGCGGTCTGCGGCTGGGCGATGATCTTTCCGGCCTGGACCTGGCCGATAAACTCCCTGATCTCGGCGAGGTCGGCCTCGGTGAGGTCGCGTCCAAGCCGTGTGGCGAGCTGCTGGTCGGTCAGGTCCTCCGTGTCCATGCGGAAGAAGTCGGCGGCAACCTGCCGCTGCTGGCGGCGAAATGCCTCGCCTCGGGTGAGCTGGAACGCCAAGAACCAGACGAAGCCCATCATGAGCTTGGGGTCGATCTGGCTCGGGTGCTTCACCAGCAGCTCGTCGATCGCGCGCTTGCCGTATCCCTCGGCGCTACCGAGCATCGTCTCGAAGATCAGCGGCGGGATCTCCGCCGGGTCGACGTCGTTGGCCTCGATGCGGTAGTAGTCGGTCTCCCGCGCCGCGTTGGCGGGCGTCGCGCGGTAGCTGTACCTGTCGTCGACCCGGGTCACCCGGACGGTGCGATCGTCAGCCCACCGTTCCAGGTAGGAGCGCGGCACTAGGTGATGCTTACGCTGCCGGGATGGCCCGGCCTCCGACGCGGCGGCCTGGGCGATCAGCGTCTGCAACCCGAACGGGAGAGCCGCGTGACTCGGGTGACCATGAGGCACCCGACAACATTACGGCCGCACGGGCGTGGCAGCGATCGAATTCAGTGCCGGTGCGGCGCTGGTGATCAACAGAAACCATCACCGACCTGCACAGGCGCAATCGTCAGCCTGTCAACGCTCGTCACTGATACGTAGTCGACCCTTAGCAGGGGCTTGCAGGGCAAAAGGCGGCACTGCGGCCGGTTGCCGGAACACTCACGGCCCCACCGGGCGCGCGCCCTATCCGGGAACTGGCCGCCCCGCCAACGTCGCGGACTGGAAGGGTCGCCGCCAGGGCATGATCGCCGGGTTCGTCCCGAGACCATCGGACTCCACCCGCAGCTCCAGCACGTCGTCTGACGGCGGTCGCTACGCACGTGCGCTGGCGGGCCGAGATGGCGCAGCCCAAGAAGCGCTCCGCGCCGTAAAGTTCATACCTTCCGAATGAGGAGTGAGCGGTGACCGACGCGGCGGAGCTGGACTTCGAGCAGAACCTGGTGGACTTCGGGTCGGCGAGGTTCACCCAGCTACGGCCCGGTCAGCATCAGGTTCTCACCACCTACGCGGACCAACACCTCGATACCGCGGATCTAGCCATTGAGATGCCTACGGGCGAGGGCAAAACCCTGCTAGCCCTGCTGATCGCCGATCATGCCCTCAGCCGCGGTTGGTCGGTGGCCTACTTGACCGGTACCCGCCAGCTCGCCGAGCGGGTTGAGAAGGAAGCCGAAGATCTCGGACTGGACGTGGTCCGCTTCGCCGCTAAGGACTATGGCGGCGCGAAGCTCGACGACTACCACCAGGCCCAGGCCGTCGGCGTAATGAACTACTGGGTCTACTTCAATAGCGATCCGAAGGTCGGAGCCGCAGACCTGGTCATCTTCGATGATGCTCACCTTGCAGAGCAGCCCCTCAGCGGGCTACAGACCTTGCGCATCCCTGACAAGCTCGGCCCTGCCCGCCAGCTCTATCGGACGATCTGCGAGCTGGTGGTGGCGCACACCGACGCCTACCCCGGCCTACGCGCAATGTTGGACGGCACCGCACGGCCTAGTACCCCTCCCGAGCTGCTGTCCTTCAGCGACTGGGCCGCAATCGTGGGCCAAACGCACGACGCTATCGCGGCATCGCCGCTCGTTACGGACCGCAACCTCAAGGACGAAATTAGATACGTCTGGCCTACGGTCCGCGACCACCTCACGCAGTGCGGCGTTCTGATCGGTCCCTCCGGCATCGAGGTCCGCCCCTACCACCCGCCGACTACGCTCAACCCGCAGTACAGCCGCGCTAAGCAGCGGATCTACCTGTCGGCCACTCTGGGATCAATGGATGATCTCCAGCGCCGAGTTGGAGGCGGGCCGATCACCCGTCTCACCACCGCCACACCACTGCCGCCTGGCGCAACGGGCGAGCGGTTGCTGGTGCTCAACCCCAGTGCCGAGTCCGCATTGGACCGGCACGTTCTCGGCTGGGCTCTTACCCAAACTCAGGCAGCCGGCGGCCGTGCAGCCTGGTTGTGTGCCAGCCACGCCGAAGCTGACACCCTCCAGGAGGCGCTCAGCACCCACGGACAGCAGGTTTACCGTCTTCGCCCTGGGGATGACTCAATGGTCGACACTTGGAGCCGCGTCGCCAACGGACATTTGATTACCGCCGGCCGCTACGACGGGCTCGACCTCGCGGGTGACCTGTGCAAGCTGGTAATCATCACCACCGTCCCGCAGGCCAGCAGCGAGTTTGAGCGCTTCGTCGTCGCCTACCTCGGCGACGCCAGCTTCATGCGCCACCGCGTCGGCCAGCGCGTCACCCAAGCATTGGGCCGTGCCAATCGCGAAAAGACCGACCGGTCCCTCTACCTCGGACTCGACCCGAGCTTCGCGCAAATGCTCGCCGACCCTGCCGTCCGTAAGTCGATCCCCGCAGGCACCGAACCCAGCATCCGCACCGCCTTGGAGATCTATGACCAGGGTTGGGAGGGCACCCTGCACGCCTGCACCTCGTTCTGGCAACCAGTCACACAAGCCCCGGCCTCCACGGAGACCGCCGCACCGAAGAGTCCTCGCCGTAAGTCGCGGCCCGGCCGCAATATTGGCGGAACCAGCGACGTCTCCAGCGCCAGCGCGGAAGTCTCCGCAGCGACCGACCTGTGGCTCAGCGACCACGGAGGAGCGGCCAAGAAGGCGAGTGAAGCTGCCGCTCAACTGGCCGAAGCCGGGGAAACCGAACACAGCGCGTTCTGGCGCTACGTGGAAGCCCATGCCCACTTCGATCGCGGACGCCCCCAAGACCTGGCCGCCGCATGCAAGGCACTCGAGGACGCCACCGCTGGCGGCCCGCGCACCACGTGGTTCCGCCGACTGGCCCGAACCGTCGCCGACCTCGAGGGCTACGAACAGACCGCCGACGACACCGACCGGTTCTTCCTCGCCTGGGATGAGTGGCGCCGCGAGACCGGTGCTCGGCTTGACCGCGTCCTTTCCGATGGACGAGCCCTGCTCACCGGCAACCACGACCAACAGTGCGAGGCCCTGATCAGGCTCGCTCGCCTCGCAGGGGCCAGCGGAGAACGCCCGCCCAAGACCGAGCAGAGCGCTACGGACTGCCGCTGGACTTGGTCCACCGTCAAGCGCGCCGAGCGCCGCGTCTGGGAGGTAAAAACTGTCCGGAAGGGCGAACCCAAGCCGCTGATCCGCGACGACGTAAACCAATTGCTTGGCCAGATTGAGGTCGAGACCAGGCGATCGGCGAAGACCCGCGTGTTCGGCTGCCTACTAACTCCCGCCACTACCACCAAGGACGACGCCGCCGAGGCGGCTCATGACAAGATCGTGTTGATCAACCACGGCGCGGCCGTACGGCTTTACGACGTTTTGGCCGACCGCCTTCGCCAGTACGACGCGTTGTGCGGCGACAACAACGCCGAAGCACGCGGTGCGGCTCGGACGAGGATCGAGGCGCTCCTGCCTCAGGAGGATGGATGGCTGGGCAAGCTGCTCGCACCCTCTCGTGGACGGCTTATCACCGCAGACGACGTGGCCGCCATCTTCCCGTCAAGGTGACGATAGACAACTACTCAAACCGTCCTTCAATACAGGCGCAGCCTGCCCGGAGCCGCGACCAGTGGAATCAAGGCTGCTACCGCCGATGCTGGTAGCGACGAGGCCCAGCGCACCCAACAGCACCGCTGCACTTCCTCTAGTTGTGACGCGAGTCGTCGCATGCCTAGGGGTCGTCGGAGGTTTGCAGGCACAGTCGGGTGAGCGCGAGCATGTCGATCAGCCAGCCGTGGCCGCCGGTGACATCGTGGACGCGCACCGCCCATAGGCTTGAGCCATGACTGGCCCTGCTCCCATCATCGAAGGTATCAACGGCCACCGCGAGTTCCTTCTGACTGGCGAGGGCCGGCCGCCGTACGTCGAGTCGAGGTCTGAGCTGTTCCCTGACGCTGCGTCCATCGAGACCGTGCTGAACGCCCGCCGCAACAGGGACGACTGGCAGGAGCAGTACGGCACCGCGCGTACAGCGAACAACTTGGCAGCGGTTCACATCTGCACTGGAGATCTTGAGGCAGCGTTGGCGGCCTGCCAGGAGGCGGAGTCGAAACTGATCGACATGCTCCAGGAAGGCAACCCGCACCCCGAGCCGCTGACGTTCGCCGGGTTGGCGATGGTGAAGTACAACGCGGCTGTCCTGTTCTGGGTGGCGGGCGACTTTGAGAACAACTGGACATTCGCGGACGACAACCGGCTGGGTGCGCACGAGGCGCTCATGGAGGTCGGGGAAGACGGGGACGAGAATGTCGAGTTCATCCGGTCGGCGCTGCTGGCGTTTCCCGCGTTAAGGTAGCCGGTAGGTCGGTGCGGGCCTGGCCGAAGAGGGGTGTGTTTCTTTCTGAGGGGGATCGCCGAGAAGGCCCTGGCCAGCTGCGATGCGGCTCCCGCAGCGAGTGGCGCCGCCTGGAGCTGTCCCATGAATGCCGCTTGCGACGCCGACCAGCGGAGACACGGACCGGCCCTCATGATCACCGGTTTGTAGCTCACTCCGCAATAAGCACACCCCCGATCGAGCCCGCCTGACCGGCATCGGAGCAGCAGCCTTGTGGTGGTGTCGAAACTCCTGGACACGAAATCGTCAGACCATCATGCGATGCTGAGACTGACGTTCAACCGGTGTCCAAAGCCGCAGAGAGAACCAAACGGCTTCGCGAACAACGCCCGGCAGATCCGGCGGGCCACTCTGCCCGGCACCCACGAACCAGCACTCGCTACTGTCGATGCCGCCGTCGACAAGGACTTCTGCGCCCTCACCCACCAGATGGCACGAAATCCGACGCATTACGAGTGCGTCGGTCTCGTGTTAGTCGCTCGTCGTCAGATGATTGCATTGGTCTGCACAAACGCACCTGTCTGCGATCATCAGTTGTCAATGATTGTCAGCCCTTCGGATGGTTTTCGGTAACGGGGGTAGACGGGGGCACCGCTCGGATGTCCCGACAGGCTCGGGCACCCGGTGGCGCAGGTTCGTGCCTGCCCCTACTCCACCCTGCGCGCCCGCCCGGTGTCTCGGCGCTGAACTGCGCATTCACCGGCCCCTGGAGCACTCCATCGACCTCGGCGGAGTCGTCGAAGGGGATTCGCACCTGCGTGCGGCGCCAGCCGACGGCAGTGGTGCGCCGGACCGGCGAAGAGCCGCACCCGAACAACAACCGCACGGTCAGCGCTGCCCCGCACCAGCCGCAGTCCGGCCCACCCAGCGCGACAGCGCGGACATCTCGTTGTACGTGGCGCGGATTGGCTCAGTGACTTGGCCCAGTGGCGAAGGTAGGCTGGCCGCGTGACGGCCGTTCGCCTCAGCGAAACACGAGAGGGACGGGATTGGCTGGAAAACTTTCCGCCCAGTTATCGGCCTGCGGCTATCCGGCTCCTCGATGCTCTGCGGTTCGTCTCGTCTGACGAGTACCGCGCCGGCGTGAAGCAGCTGATGCGCGACGTAGCGAAGGAAACCCTTGAGGCGGGCCCAGTCGCGTTCTATCCGGTGCGCCCCGTGGACGACAAGCTGACCTACACCGAGCCGTTCCCAGCCCGGCCCTACGGTCAGCTGGACGGCAGTGAGCACATCGCCGCGAACATCGTCAGCGAGGTGTCCAAGACCCTGCGGTATCTGGGATCGGTCATCGCCTCGCCGACGCTGGAGGAACTGCGGGAGCGGCGGGTACGCACGATCGTGCTGGTCGACGACAACATCGCCTCCTCCAGCACCATCAAGGCCTATCTCGACAAATGGTGGCAGAACCCGTCCATCCGAAGCTGGCGATCCTATGGGCTGATCCGGTTCGTGATTGTCACCTACGCCTGCTCACGGCCAGGGGAATTCGCGGTCCGTCATCACCGGCTTGTCGACGATCTCCGATACGTCGAGGTTGGCCATGACTTCAGCACCGCGCACTGGACTCGCGCGCAACGCGACGAAGTCCGTGACCTCTGCCTCCGATTCGCCAGCCGGTACGCCGCCAAGAGGTCCCTCGAGCTCGGCTACAAGCGCAGCGAATCACTGCTGATCATCGGCCATACCCTACCGAACACGCTGCCCCACATCTTGTGGGCAGGCGAGCCCTTGGGACGACCATGGGTGGGCTTCTTCGCCAGAGGGCATCGCCGGTTGACTCCGGAACAACAAGAAACACTGGCCGGGCATCGAATGCCCCCGGACCTCGACGGAATCGCGGAGGCTTTGAGGCACCCTGAACTGAGTTCGGGGCGCTTCAAGGACTGGCGCAACGCGCAGCGCTTGCTTCTTGTTTTGGCGGCGCTGAGCCGCCCACCGCGTACGGACGACTGGCTGATGGCTGTGCTGCAGCTGAAGATCTTCGAGCTTCAGTTCTTGCTGGCGACCGCCCGGCGCCTCCACATGATCGATGATCGCCGCCGGCTCACCGACGAGGGACACGAGGCGCTTCGCGCAGGGAAGTCGAAGGTCCGGCGGGTTCGCTCGCGCTTGAGCCCCAACGATGATCCCTACTACCCTTCGTCATTGAGGGGAGTCGGTGCGATCTAGATACCGTCGGGGCCGTTGGCCCCGACACAGCTAGCCGGTGCCGTTGGCGCCGGTGTTGGTCAAGCCCGCGCAAGCGCCTGGAACGAGTAGCGTGCCTGTTCCCTCGGGGCCTCGGCGTCACGCCACTCGGCCCTGCCGGGCGGAGAATCGAAGGTAGATGCCCACCGACTCCCCTCACCTTTACCGTCTGGAAGGACGGCGGCGGGGCCTGTCCAACGAGGTCATCGACGCGGTCGAGATGGCCTCCGCGCGGCTGCGCGCTCATGGCGTGGCTGTGGTGTTGACGCTGGGCCACCTCGCATGGCGAACCGGCGCGCCGTACCCCTTCCTCCGGAAGGTCGTCGAAAGGTCCATCGACCCCTACCACGCCTTTGCGATCAACCGGCGCGCCGGCAAAAAGCCGCGGCTCATCTCCTCGCCCAGCCCGTTGCTGATGGACGTGCAGCGATGGATTCTGGCGCGGATTCTGGACCACGTGACGCCGCATCCAGCCAGCTACGCCTATCGGCGCGGCGTGTCGATCCGGATGTGCGCTGAGCAGCATCTCGGGGCGCGCTGGCTGATCAAGATGGACCTGCACAATTTCTTCCACACGATCGACGAGCGCCAGGTCTTCAAGGTCTTCGCCGACCTTGGCTACGCACCCCTGCTGGCTCTTGAGCTAGCAAGGCTGTGCACCCGCCAAGCCTGGGACGGTTTTCCGCATCCCACGCGTCTCCAGGTCCGGCATCACCGGCACTCAGTCATCACTGCCTACTCCGCGGACGCGATCGGGTTCGTTCCCCAGGGCGCTCCAACCAGCGGCGCCATAGCGAACCTCGCAGTCCGGCCGCTAGACGAAGCGCTCGCCGCGCTCGCCTCGGCGCACCGGCTGGTCTACACGCGGTACGCCGACGACATCGTTTTCTCCAGCGCTGAAGCCTTCGACCGCCGCGCGGCGGCATCGCTAATGTACAAGGCCAGACACGAGATCGCGGCCTGTGGATTTGCGGCCCACGACAAGAAGACCCGTCTGACGCCACCCGGCGCGCGACGCATCGTCCTCGGCCTTCTCGTCGACGGTGACAAGGTGAGACTGCCACGCGAGATGAGATCCAGAATCGCCACGCATGTACACGCGGCGGAGAAGTTCGGCTTGCGAGAGCACCAACTTTCGAGAGGCTTCACATCGGTGCTGGGACTCGCCCGCCATGTCGACGGCCTACTCGCGTTCGCTTCGGACGTTGACCCCGCCTGGACGGACGACTTGCGCACGCGATGGCGTCGTACCCTCCTACGCGATGCCTCCGCGCTCGGAGCGTTCGAGATCTCCGACGTATACCGACAGCGAGACGACGGAACCACTGCCGCCTACACGGTCGCCGCAACACCGTGGGACGCTCTGTAGGAGCTGCGTGGGGGCGAGTCCGGTCCATCCGTCCTCGACTTGTGGGCAGCCGGTGTCGAGCGACACGAAGATTAGACGGCGATTCGTCGTCCGGTCCCGCCTGTGTGGCAGCGGAAGTTCTCGCCTCGTATAGCGCGAATCCCGCCTCGAACGCGTCGTCGAAGGAGTCCCGGTCCAGCCACGACTTGCCGGACATGTGCGACGACAGTGCGGTTCTAGGATGCGGGAGAACGGGATAGAGTAGCCGGCTGGCTTTCCGACGCTGACCAGGGCCGTCTCCGTTATCACCCATTGCGGTGGGCAGTACAGGATCACGCCGCTCAGGGCAGCAGTGCTTCCGCTCGTTCTGGACTCATGCGCCAGCTCCAGTAGGTCACGGAGGTCGCTAAACAGGCGTCCGGCCTCGAATGACCTGTCACCGGGGTACTCCCCGGCCCGCACCACGGCCTCAGCCAGCGCAACAAGGAAGTCCTCCGCCGCCTGGTCCCTCGGCCAGGCCAGAGCGCCACCGTTTGGCCGTCGATACGCTCTAGGCGCAGGTACAAGTCTTCGGCGGGGTCCGGCACCTTCTGAAATTGGTCATGGGTGGTCGACCCTGCGGTGTCGAAGACGAACCACCGCTCCCGACGATCACCCGAGCCGACAAGGCCGCGCCACAGCTGCTCCGCTGCCGCCAGCAGCACCGCGCCTGCGGCAATCCGTCCCCGACCAGCAGAATCGTTAGCGGACCTCCTGCGGCAGCGGCTCTTCGGCGCCCACCGGCGAGATCCGGCATTCGGCCGGGCACAATGCAGCCATGATCGTCAAGGCGCTGACGCTGCTCCCGACCTGCGAACCGGAGTACGCCAGCGGCGTGGTGGGTCGAGACTACTTTCGGTCGGCGAACCGGACCGCGAGTCTTCGGCTGTTCGAGGCAAGCGTGGAGCAGCGGTCCGAGGATGGCGACCGGGTCCGGGTGGCTGAGGTTGCGCCCGCGATTGTTCCGGTCCTCGATAATGACTACAACGGGCAGGCACTCGCGGTGGTCCTGCTGGAGGAGGACGGCTCTGTCCGGCTCGAGAACCAGATCGGCTGGCTCCCCGACCGGCGATGCGCGACTCTTCAGCCGCGTGTCGCATCGCTGATGCGCGCGACCAACGCCTACGTGGGCGCGGTTGCAACGGCCTCATACTGGTGGTCAGGCCGCAGATGGGACAAGTCGAACGCAGGGCTGCGTCTCCGCATCGCGCAGTGGGAGGACGTCCACCGGGCGGCCATTGAGGTCGTTCGTACGGCCGAGCCCGACGTTGAGCAGCCGTGGGTGGGCCATTACGCGCCCCTGACCGACCTCGCCCGAAGGTTGTATTCGGAAGGGCACGGGCGGAGCGAGGCGGACCTGCTGCACGTACGGTACGAGATCCTCGACGGTGCACTGGTCGCCACCGCCAACGACGAGATCGTCACCGACATGACCAGAAGCGGTCGTGACTTCTTCGATCTGCTGCGGGCCCGGGTCGAGGAGCAGGGCGCTGTGTGGGGCTGGGTGCGCCTTCAAGGGGGCGGTCGAGGTGCGGACCGAGGATCGACCGTGACCGTAGCTTGGCGGCCACCGCGGCCGGACGCTCTCCTCCATCTGGACGTGTCCCTGTCGATTATCAGCGCAGGCCCGTTGAGGCCCGGTGGCCAGCGATAAGACGTGCGACGAGCTCGGCGGCCACGTGGACGGCCTCTGCGCGACACGGGGGCTTCCGGCGCCGGACCACCGAGGCGCGATACCCGCCCCTGCACGCGCTCTAGGTAGCCCGCTCGTCGTGAACGGGCTCCCCCGAAACGCCAGGTGCTACGTCGTGGTGACGAGTTGCGGGGCCGGTGTGAGGTTGAGGCGGGTGATGGCGTCGCGGAGGTCTGGAGGCCAGATCCACAGCCGGTATTCCGGATCGATGCGGAAGTAGTCCTCGGGGCCGTGCAGGGTGCGGTTGCGCATGTCGGCGCAGTACCGCTCGCGCCAGGATCGTTGGTGGACGGTCAGGGGCTGATCGGTGACCTTCTTGCGGGTGATCTGGAACAGCTTCTCCATGGCTCGGTATTCATAGGCCAGCAGTGTCTCCGGGTCGGCCCAGATCCCGAGGCGGTCGGTGCGGGCGTCGGCGGCGGCCTGGATCAGCAGGGCCAGGTCCTCGGCGCTGGGGATGGACGGGTAGATCACGAACGGCGCGGCCCAGCCGGCGGTGACGAGGTCGAGGTTGAACGTGGGCCGCTGGCTTTTGGGGATCTCCCGGCGTTCCTTCTCGCTGTAGTCGGGGGCGACGTAGGCCAGCAGGCGGTGGTTGGTGTCGAACGGGCTGTCTGCGGTGCGGATGAAGATGGCCCGCGGCTTGCCGTCCGGTCGGGCCAGGCGAGTGGTGATGTTCTGCTTGCCGAACGCAGACGCCGCCTGGCCCTGGGTGAAGTGCAGGCTCCCCGCTCGACCGGTCGCCAGTTTCGGCAGCAGGAACTCGGCCAGACCGGGGTCGATGGGTGCCTTGCCCTGGCGGATCCAATCCACGAGCTGCGCGAATTCCTGGTCGATCTCGCTGGCCCGCTGCGCGCTGCGGGCGGTGACCTCGGGAGTGTCCACCGACAGCATCCGCACGGGCATGCGCAGGTTCGGGGTGTCGCCGTCGGTGACGTCGACCAGGGCGCGGGAGCCCAGCGACGGCATGCTGTCCCCCGCCGCTGCCCAGAAGATCTGCACGGGTTCGATCATGGGTCGCCTCCAGGACCTGGCCGGTAAGGCACCGCTGTCACGGGCAAGTCCACCACGACCAGCGCGGGCGGCCCGCGCAGTGGCAGAAACACGACCACGAGGTCCACGTCATTTGCGACCAAGGGCGTGGGAACGAGCCTGAACTGCGCCGACATCTGCGCCGCCACGACTCCGGTGCAGCTGCGGCATGCCAGCGACGACGTCAACATCGGCCGCAGCCTGTTTGGACCGTGCGCCACCGCATGCCCGAGGCCCTCGCCATGGTCAAACGGCTCCTCGCCGTCGACGCGGGCGGCAGCTGGCGCGAGCAAGACGTTGATGCCGCATCGTTCCCACCGCAGTAAGGCGTGTACCCAACCGGCGGCACGTCCGGCGAAGGTCACCGGCCGGTCGGGGATAACCGGAGGGTCAGGAGCTGCAGGTGTTGAGCATGGTCTGCAGGGCGGACTTCTCCGACGACTGCAGGGTCAGGCCCCAGCTGTATTTCACGGTGATCCACATCTTGCTTGAGGTGCAGCGGTAGGACGACAGGGGCGGCTGCCAGGTTGAGGGGTCTTGGTCGCCCTTGGCCTGGTTGACGTTGTCGGTCACGGCGATGAGCTGGGGCGGGTGAGGTCGTTGGCGAAGCTCTGTCGGCGGCTGGTGGTCCAGGAGTTGGCGCCGGAGCGCCAGGCTTCGGCCAGGGGTACGACGTGGTCGATGTCGACGTCGGAGGCGGCGTACCAGGTGGCCCCGTCGTACGGGCTGTACCAGCGGCCGGAGGTGGCCGCGCAGGAGCTGTCGACCACGACGGAGGTGCCGTCGCGCTTGAGGACCTGCTCGCGGGTGTTGCAGCTGCCGCTGGTGGTGATCAAGTGCGGGAACAGGTCACGCGAGTAGCCGCTGGTGGAGCCGTGGATCGCGACGGTCAGGGCGTTGAGCTGGGACTGCGCGGTGGCCTTCGACGGGATGCCCGGCGGTGTGGCTGACGCCGGCTGCGCGCTCACGCCGAGTAACGACGCGCTAGGCGGTGTCTTCAAAGGATCTTGGTGTCGGATGATGTAGCGCGTGGGTCGTCGCTACGAGTTGTCTGACGTCGAGTGGGAAGCGCTGTCGAGGTATCTGCCATCGGCGGCGACCGGTGGTCGTCCGCGGGCCGATGACCGGCGGGTGCTCAACGGGATCGTGTGGAAGATCCGGGCCGGGGCGGCGTGGCGCGACGTGCCTGCCCGCTACGGATCCTGGCAGTCGATCTACACCCGTTTCCGCAGGTGGGCGTTGGACGGCACGTTCGAGAGGATGCTCGCCGGAGTGCAGGCCGACGCGGACGCGGCTGGGGACATCGACTGGCTGGTGTCGGTCGACTCGACGATCGTGCGGGCCCACCAACACGCCGCGGGCGCTAAAGGGGGCGGCGAGAAACGGACGAACCACAAGATCACGCCCTCGGTCGAAGTCGAGGTGGACTGACCACCAAAATCCACCTCGCCTGCGACGGCCTGGGCCGGACCCTGGCGTTCGTGCTCTCCGGCGGCAACGTCAACGACTGCACCCGCTTCACCCACGTCATGGCCGCGATCCGGGTCGAGCGACCTGGGCCCGGCCGACCTCGGGTCCGGCCGGATCACGTCATCGCCGACAAGGGCTACAGCTCGAAGGCGATCCGGTCCGACCTGCGACGGCGTGGCATCGGGCACACCATCCCCGAACGCGCCGACCAGCAGGCCAACCGCCGCCGACGCGGCCACCGCGGGGGTCGAGCGCCAGCCTTCGACAAGCAGCTCTACAAGCGGCGCAACGTCGTCGAACGCTGCTTCAACCGACTCAAGCAGTGCCGCAGCGTCGCCACCCGCTACGACAAGACCGCCACCTCGTACCAGGCCACCGTCACCATCGCCGCCCTACTCCAATGGTTGTGACTCTTTGAAGACACGGCCTAGCGGCGATGGCGAGGAAGACTGCGGCGGTGTGACGTGTGGCGCGGGGGAAACGGGCAGGAAGTCGCGTCATCCGCATGGGGTGCCTCCTCGGCCTCCGTGGGTGGACGGACACCGTCTCTGACGATCATGTCCATCGAGGGGCATGTTTGTGAAGAGGTGAGGAAGCGGCTCCGGAGATTCGAGCAGACGCAGCTTCTCCGGGACGAACCCGGCGCCGAGACCCGCCCAGACACGGGCCCTTTCGACGACTTCACATCGGCCGGCGAGGCGCCGGCACCGCCGACGGCAGTCCCGCAGAGTCCTTCGCGCCTCGTCGTCGCCGTGGGGCATCGAGCATCCGGCATCTTCCAGCGGCCGCCCCGAGAAGTCCCTGACGATCAGGAAGGGAGGTGAGGGTTGTTCGCGCTTACTGTCTGTGGCGTGCGCTGCGGTGACCCCGGCTCGCCGGCGCGCCGGCACGGCCGTCACCGACTTGGTGCACCCGCCTTTCGCACCGATGCTGGCGAAGTCCGTCGACACCGCGCCCGAAGCACCGGGCGTTGTCTACGAACCGAAGTGGGACGGCTGGCGAGCGATAGCGTTCCGCCGCCCGAACGGGGTGTACCTGCAATCGAGGGCCGGCCGGGACCTCAGCTCCTACTTCCCGGACATCACCGAAGCGGTGAGCGAAGCCGTGCCAGCAGGGGCGGTCCTCGACGGGGAGCTCGTCGTGTGGGAAGGCGAGCGGACCAACTTCTCCCAGCTGCAACGACGGGTCACCGCCGGCGCACAGCTACCGGCACTGATCGGGCGTCATCCCGCGCACTACGTCGTCTTCGACCTCCTGCGCGCTCCGCCCGGCCGGCCGCTGCTGGACACGACCCTGATCGAGCGACGAGCCCTGCTGGAGCAGCTGCTCGCCGATGCGCCGGTCTCACTCACCCTGTCGCCACAGACCACCGACCTTGAGCAAGCCGTCGAGTGGTTGCACACCTGGACAGCCGCCGGCATGGAAGGACTCATGATCAAACGGCTCGATGGGCGGTACGAGCCCGGCCGACGCGGCTGGCAGAAACTCCGGGCCTACCGCACCACCGAAGCGATCATCGGCGGCGTCACCCCCACCATCGACAACCCGCAAACCCTCCTGCTCGGCCGCGTCGACCAGCACGGACGACTCCGATACACCGGCCGCACCAGCCCTCTGCGGCCACCACAGCGCACCGAACTAGCCAGCCTGCTCACCCCTCACGACCCGACGTCAGAGGCGAAACACCCCTGGCCGCAACCCCTGCCCGCTGCCTGGCCGGACAACTTGAGCAGCCACAACCACTCCCCTACGCCCAGATCACCCCAACGGTCGTAGCCGAAATCGACGTCGACACCGCCTACGAGCACCACCGGTGGCGACACCACGTCCGATACGTGCGCCCCCGACTCGACCTGTCCGCCACCGACGTGCCCCCACTCGATAATCACGGCTGACGGCATCCGCATCACGGCAGCCGGACGCGCAGCTACTGTCGCCTGTACCGCCGGCGGCCTTGCTCGGCCAGCGGCACGGATGGCGTGCGGAGGTCTCAGGCCTGGAGTCGTCGTGGGGGTGTCGATCACGGAGGCCGACACCAGAGCGTCGTGCTGTGATCTGGGCGCGGATGCACGGCGATTTGTCTGCCCGGACGTGTCGCCGGGCAGCGTTAAGCTGCCGCCCATGATCGTCGACGCAGCACGAGGGTGGAGCCTCGACCTGGACACGGCACAGTCGGTAGCCAGATCGATCGCCAAAGGGTCGGGCGCCGAGCTGCTCGAGGTCAGAGCACACGAGTACGCGGGGCGAAGCGCTCCGATCGCCACGTTCGCGGTCGGCGGCGAGCAGTTCGCGTTCGTGCCCGGCGGCGAGGTGATGGTCGGGTTCGACGGCGACCGGTTCGCGCCGACGCCGCAGCAGGAGACGAGCTTCGCCGAGAGCGCGGACGAGTACGGCATCGAAGGTGACATCCGGCACTTCACTGACTCAATGACCTCACCGGCGCGGACCGTCGTCCTGCCACCGCTGCTGGTCGCTGTGGAGGCGGTCGAGGCAGGCGCTGTACCGGTCTCGCCGGATCACCCGGACATCGTGCGCTGGGTCGACCAGAGCCGACGGCGGCCGGGACCACGCGAGGGGTCCGCGCCGCGGCAGATTGAGTGGTCGGGCGCCGGTCGCGTGATCCTGCGGCCGGACTGGACAGTCGAGGCGGCCTGGCTGCTCGACTCCCCTTCGTACGACGGCGAGATCGACCGATTGGCCGCGCTCGGGCAGCGGCTCTTGACGCCAGACGAATGGGAACACGCATGCGGTGCGGGAGCGACGACCCTGTTCCGATGGGGCGACGCCAACCCGCCGAGTGACCCATGGTCAGCGAAAACGGGACCCCACCGTGTGCCCAACCTGTTCGGTCTCCACATCGGCCAGGACCCCTACCAGGAAGAGCGCACCGCCGAGCGAGGCGTCGTCTGCGGTGGTGACGGCGGAAGCGCGGTCTGCGGCGGAGCCGGCGACTTCCTGGCCTGGCTCACGATCGCCACCGCATTCCGCGACGCCCACTACGCGGCATAGGTCGCGGCAGACGACGACTTCGGCACCATGCGGATCCGCCCAGCGATCCCGTTGACCTAGCAAGCCTTTCCCGCGTAAGCCGTACTCGTCCTCGGCGGTGATGGCGATAGCGGCGAAGGCGGCCTACTAGTTAACCCAACCCGTCGCGCACGAGGCGCGTGGCGGCAGCCGGCACATCGATCAGCCCGTTGATCAACGGCGGTCCTTGCGGTGGACCAGGCGTTCGAGCCGGCCGGGTTGCACCTGGTCGAGGTCGACATCCGGCCGGAGAACCGGCCGCCTCGGCGGGTGGTGAAGAAGCTGGGTTTCCGCGAGGACGCGTACCACGTGCGCTACATGCACATTGACGGTGCGTGGCTGGACCACATTCGATAAGCGATGACCTGTGAGGAGATCGCCGCCGAGGGTGGCCCGTTGGCATCGGGTGCGTGCCGCCGGGCGGTGAGCCGTCCCACGGGCGGGATCGGCGCGGCGTGGCGGCATCGCCGCCGGTGCGCCGTAACCTCAAGTAACTGCAAGCTGCGGCAGGCGCTGCCCGTCCGGCCGATCCACGCAGCCGAGCTGTTCGGCGGAAGATCCTGCGGTGGGGTGGTGGTTGCTCCGAATTCGGTGACGGGAGGGGTGAGGGTGCCGACCTCGGTGCTCCTTGCCGTCCTCGCCGCTGCCGGCCTGCTCGCTCTGGCCCCGGCGCTGGTTCGCCGGTATGACGCCACCGAGCGGCTGGTGGCGGAGCGGGCGCAGTCGACGGCGCGGGTACTCGAGCGCCGCCGACGGCGTCGTACGGTCCCGCGCCGACGGCCGGTCAACCCGTCCCGTGCCCTCATCGTCACGTTGACTGAAGACTCCGCGACGGGGCGTCTGGCGGCGCCGGTGTCCGGGCCGCCCGCAGCCCGCCGGCCGAGTCGGCTGCGCGCCGTGCCGCCGGCCCCGAAGCGGTCCCGCCGCCGGCCATCGCCCAAGCGCCGGCACCACACCCCGGCGATCTACCGGCGGCGCCGGGTGCTGGCTGCCCTGCTGCTGCTCAACTTCGTCGAGCTGATCGGCGTGATCGTGGTCAGCCCCGGGTTCTGGATCAGCTTCTCGGCCACCGTCACCCTGCTCGTGGTGTACGTCGCACACCTGCGGGGGCGGGCGTTGGCTCAACGGCGGCGGCGACGGTCGGAGGTTCGAGAGGCGGCCTGGCTGGCCGCCCGTCAGGCTGAGGTGCGGCGGGAGCAGGCCCGGCGGGCGGCGGCCCGCCGGGAGGCGCAACGCCGGCTGGCGGCCCAGCGCGAGGTGGTACGCCGGGCCGCGATGGGCCTCGACCGTCCCGCCGACCTGCCGGCTGCGGCCAACGGCGGCGGCTCCGTCTCCTACCGCCGCTCAGGCGGCGTCCGCGGTCGCCCCTACCAGTCCGGCCGCACCTCCCACTCCGCCTAATGGGTCGTATCGAGTTGTCGTAGGACACTCGGCTCCGGTAGCCACGGAAAAGCGCCGTCGAGTCGAAGGATTCGTTGGCAACCAACAGGGGAGCGGCCGGCACTGTCTTGGCCCGTCAGCGCACGGACTTCCTACTGCTGCTGTCCATCCGTGGCCGGACGTCTGCCGCCGTCGAGGCGCCCGCCCGTTCCTCCGGGTCGTTGGGGCCGCACAATTGGCGCAGCATCGACGGCAGGTGGCGGTCGCGCGTCGTCGCCCACCCGGCGAGACAGTCGAAGTAGGCACCTTCACGGGCGGCGGGCAACGCGTCGATCGGTATGGCATGGTGCGCGGCGGGCAGACCGACAACGCTCGCGTAGTCAGCTCGCGCCACGAGCTGGGCGATCCCCGTTTGTTGCTCGACGACGAGCGTCGCCATGGCGCTCAGAGCTTCGAGGTCGTTGACCAGGTTGCCGTACAGATGGTTCCGCCCTGGGACGTGGGCGAGGTCAAGGGCGACGGCGAAGCCGTACGCGGCGGGCTCACGAGGCACATCAAGGTGGGAGTACGGCGGCCCGAGCAACTGCCGGACAGCGTCATGCGGCGACGCGCCGACGCCTGCGATCCCGCTGCCATACTCGATCTTGTCGAGTAACCAGACGGCTGCCTGCTCGAGAAGCGCCCCGGCGGCGTCTCGCCGGCCGGTCATGGCGAGGAACAGGCCTGTGCACAGCAGCGAGAACGACCATTCGTCTGAGGCCGGGTGCGCGCAGCCAGTGGTCGCCGCGACGACGTCGGCAACGTACTCGCCGAGCTCGGCGGCGCCAGCATCGTCACCTTGTAACAACCGCCAGATGCCTAGCAGGGCCAGGCACTCGCAGAGCCGTGCGACCTTGACGTTGTGCACGACGAAGAGGTCGATGCCGGAGTTGCTCTCAAAGGTCACGTGGAGAGGGTCAAGCTTCCGGACGGTCTCCCAGAAGGTTTCGGCGTGCGCCGAGAACAGGCGCCTGGCGACATCGAGCTCGGCTGCCCTCTGGCCCTCGTCAAGGACGGGGGTCTCCCAGGCCGCACGAATGAGAAGAAAGGCGACCTGGCACGCCAGGTCCTCCCGACCACGATCGGCGGCTTCCTTCGCCAAGAACGCGGCGCCGAGCACGTGACTCCAGCGCTCCTTGTTTGTCAGGCCGTCCCGGAACCAGCCTTGGGAAACCTTCCGTAGCTCGGCTCTGTCGCCACTCCCGCATCCGAGCCTGCCGAGCATCTCAAGCGTGCGGGCGCGGTCTAGCGCCGGTACACCCTCGACAAGAACCTGCACGAGCCCTGGTACTAGCCAGTCGACGTCCCAGAGCTCGGCGGGGCTCTCGCCGCGGTTCTGGTGGTACTCGTTGTAGCTCTGGAACTCCACACCTGCGCCGCCCTTGAGCCGCCCGGTGGTGGCCACGACGAGTCGCCGCGGAAGCGAAGGGTCGAAGCCGGGATGGACAACACCCCCTGTGGTCGCCCACCTCGACGACACCTATAGCGCCATGGCCAATCAGAAGCAGATCCGCAGCGACGCAGACCCCTCCGTGGGATGGAGCTATTTGCGCAAGCTGATCCAGCTGCAGGTCCCAGTTCCCGGTATCCCGGACGACCTCGTGCCCTCAGTCCTCGCCAGCCTGCTTGAGACCGAAAGTGTGGGCGACCAGCCGCCTGTCGCCATGGCCGACCGACAATACGGGGCAACGGATCCGGTCCAGGAGATTCCGCAGGGTCCGTCCGCGCCCGATCCGATAACCGGGGCCGCCGCAGCCCGCGCTACGCCCGCGACCGCCCTCGTCACGGCGACGATTGTTCGAACCCTGGAACTCGACGATGATGTGCGGGCGCTTCTGGCGGAGCGGGTGGCCGCCCTTCCACAGCTATCCGTCCGCGAGGCTAAACGGATCCTGACCACTTGGCAGTTCTACGTCCATGTCGTGGAACTCCTCGAACCGATGACCGGCAAGGCATCGGTGCAGCGCGCCGCCCGGCTTGCCTTAGGGACGTCCCGTAACTCGGGGCAGCTTGGGCGAGGTGATCCGGGAGATCCGTGATCGATGGCTGCTGCGTATTGCCGGACGAACTCGACGCGGGAGGCGACATCGCTGCGCGGCAGGGTACTGAGCTCGTAGCCGTGGTGGGTGTAGGCAGTAACCATGGCGTCGTGGGTACGGACGGCTTCGGCGAAGTCTTGGTGTCGTTCGCTGTCAGTGGTGTAGATCTGCGGCCAGGGCGGGGCGATGAACACACGCTGGTGGTAGCGGAACAGCTGCGCTGCGGCTGTCACGTGGGCGGGAACGGGCTGGCCGAGTAGGAGGTAGTAGCCGACCATGTCCGGGATCCCTCGGTCGAAGAAGACGGGCCCGGGATGCGGGCTGGCTTGGCGGTAGGAGCGGATCTCCCAGCTGAGCATGATCTCGGCGAACAGTCGTGAGTCGCCGGTGTGCAGCGCCTGGCCGCCGATCGACAGCTGGTCCTGGATGATCTGTCGTCCCGCTTCGTCGACGCAGGCGTAGCCGGCGCGCCGCAGGCTGTCGATCAGCGTGGTCTTGCCGGCTCCGGGTCCTCCGGTGATGACGATGTACTGGCTGCTCACGTCGTCCTCTCTGATAGACGTGCACTCCTCGTGACCCCAGCGTCTGTCCGCTAAGGACGATCATCGAGGATGCGTGGGTGCAGGTGATCTCCGCAGCCCGCCAGGAGTGGATCTTCCCGTTCACTGGGCTGACCCCCGCCCAGTTCCGTAGGTTGGTCCGTCTCGTCGCCGAGCGTGGCGGGGACGGCATCGCTGACGGCCGGCCGGGCCGACAGTGGGCCCTCGATCTTCCCGACCGGGTGCTGTTGGTCGCCGTCTACTGGCGCACGAACCTGACCATGCGGCAGATCGGCCCGCTGTTCGGAGTGTCGCATTCCGCCGCGCACCGAGTCATCGACACACTCGGCCCGCTTCTGGTTCTCGCACCTGTGCGCCGCCGGCCGGTCGACCAGATCGCCATCGTCGACGGCACCCTCATCCCGACGCGGGACCACCGCCTCGCGGCGCCGAGCAAGAACTACCGGTACTCGACGAACCTGCAAGTGGCCATCGACGCCAGCACGCGCCTGGTCATCGGCGTCGGCGACCCCCAGCCGGGCAACCGCAACGACACGATCGTCTACCGCACCTCCGGCATCGAGCAGAAGTTGGCCGGACGGCCCGTCATGGCCGACGGCGGCTACCGCGGCAACCCCGAGGTAATCATCCCCTACCGCAAGAACCGCGACGGCAGCCCACTACCGGCCTGGAAGCAGGACCTGAACGCCCAGCACCGCACCGTCCGAGCGCAGGTCGAACACACCCTGGCCAGGATGAAGAACTGGAAGATCCTTCGCGACTACCGCCGCGCCGCCCGCACTCTGACCGCCGCCGCGTCCGGCATCGCCAACCTCCACAACATTGCCCTGACCTGGTGACCACAGACGCCGCACCAGCCAACGCCTTCACCCAGTTACGAGACGTCCCTTTGGTGTGGTACTGGATGGAAGCACATTCGCGACCTGGTGGTGATCGCGTGGACTACGACGCAGTACCTCAACTCCGACCTCGGCCGATAAGTCTTGGGAGGTCCGTCGGTTCGCGGCCCGCCCATCCTATCGATCCTCCTCAAGCGTAGACCCTTGCTACAAGGCTCGGCACCCAGTGGTCACGCTGATGAAATGAGAGGCTGCCCAGGACCTTGCGCCCCTTGTCAGCGCTCGCGAGCGAAGGTCGTCCGATAACGCCGGCCGGGGTGTACGCGGGCATCCCAAGCGGCGAGCCTCTGTGTCGGGACGTTTGATCAGCTTACGAGGCGATCGGCAGTACGGTATGAGCTCATGAGGCCTTGCCGACAAATCCGGCAAGGAACTGGCTGGGTTTGCCAGACCATGTAATGGAAAGCGCTTCACGCGCCCGGGTTGCCGAGACGAACAGCAGCGAACGTTCGCGCTGGATGTCCCGCTGGTGGTCGAGGTGGTCTGCCTCTTCCGAGGTGACTGCGGCGGGCAGGGGGAGGTAGCGGGCGCCGGCGCCGATGATCGCGACGGCACGGAATTCCAGCCCCTTTGCGCGGTGCATGGTCATCGCTTGGACGCCCGCCTCCGGCTTGGAAATCTGCCCGGACTTGGCCAGAGTTGCGGTCAACCCGCCGGCTTGTAGCGCGGTCACCGCAGCAGTGGCGACGGTATTGGTACGCGCGATGACGGCGATCTCGTCCAGCGGGATACCGCCGTCGTGCCATCTGTGGATACGGCGAGCCAGGGCAGCTATTTCCGCCGCAGGTGAGGCGTATCCGACGACCTCGGGTTTACCGCCGCGCAAGATGGAGCGGTAGCCACGCAGACTATCGGAACCGCCGTCGAGGTCATCGTAGCCATCAGGGTTGTGGGGATCGATGACGTTGATCGCTGCGTGGAGGATCTGTCGGGTGGTGCGGTAGTTCAAGGTCAGTCGATGGGACCGGCCGCGGATGTCGATGCCGAGCTTGCCGAGGGTTACTCGGTTGTCGTAAATGCGCTGGAAGGTATCACCGACGATGAACATGTCATCGGCAGCAATTGGGGCGAGGGCGCGGAGCACGTTCCAGTGGGCGGCGTGCAGGTCTTGGGCCTCGTCGACGACGACATGCCGGTATGGCCGGTCGACGTCGGTCCAGGTGGCTGTGATGTCCCCGGCGCGGACAGCGGCCTGTTTGAAGCCGAGTGCCTTGTCGCGGTCCAAACGACGCTCGAATTCCTGGATGAACGCCCAAATGGTGGCCCGCTCGGAGCGGGTCAGGCGGCGCCCTCGTCCAGAACGGCGGGCGGCGAAGTATTCCTCTCGGGTCCGAATGTTCTGAGCGAGGACGACCTGCTCCCATTCACTGATCATGAAAGGTCGGTCGAGTGAGTCGTTCGTGGACAGCTCGGTGATCACATCCTCCCAGCGGGCAGCGATGGCGGCATCGCCGAGCACTTCCACGTTGGCCCACCGGGCTTCGGTGTCCCCACGCAGGATGTCGCGGACGACCTTGTCGATGTTGAGCACGTCGACTTTGGCAGTCAGTTCCGGACCACCAAGATCATCGAGGAGTCGTTGAAGTAGGTCGGACAAGGCGTTGGTGTACGTCGTCAACAGGATCTTCCGGTCGGGATCAGCAGGTAGGCCGGCTGCGAGAGCCTTGACCCGGTGCAGTGCGACGACGGTCTTGCCGGTGCCGGGGCCGCCGGAGACGCGAGCTGGCCCGTTGTAAGGCCTGGTGCGGTAGGCAAGCCGGCGCTGCTGGGGGTGCAGGAAGATCCGCCACTCAGACATAGGCTTGAGGAGCATCCGCTCCAGCTCCTGTGAGTCGTCGGTGACCACAGCGAACGACTCTCTGGTGGCCGGCCGGTCGACCGCAGCAGACACGTCTTCGGGGTCGACGTCGCCCTCGGCCTTGGACTGGGTGACGATCTCTTCCCACACCTCGTCGGTGGTCTTGCCGTCGGCAAGCGCGAGAATGACCTGACTGGCGAGTTTGGGGATCTGCTCAGCGATACCCAGCAGGGCGTCTTCGCTACGAATCTCGCGAAGCGTCGGAACGAGCGCCGGCGCGATGCCGAGCCGCACGAAGTCGGCGTCGGAGACCCCGTCGAAGAAGCCAGCTTTGCTGTGTTCGGTGGGCAGGCTGTCACCTGTCCGCAGCAGAATTTCTTGGATCGCGCCGTGGTGGTAGAACTCAACCCCGCCGGTGACTTTGTTGACGTTCCATACGGTTTGTGCGGCGTAGGTGTACGCGTCGTCATGCGGCTTGATACTGGCCAGGTAGAAGGTTGTGCGGTCGGGTCGCCAGAGCACGGCTCGGAAGTTGTCGTTGACTCGCGCGGTCCAGACGCGCTTGTCCTGAGCGCCGTGCGGCTGTTTGAGGTTTAGCCCGGAGGCATCGGGGCCCTTGCGGAGTTTCAGCATGAAGTCGACCACTCGGCGTTGAATAGTCGCATCGAGGCTCTGGTACGCCTTGTCGAAGGTATCCGCGAACAGGACGTTGACCTTAGCCACGCGCTGCCTCCAACTTCCTGATCAAATCAGTGACCTCAGGTATCGCATTGTCTTTGTCGGCACGCTGCAAGTGCCAGCCGGCTGCGAGGTAGGCGTCATCCCGGTCGATGCTGTCATCGATAACCACTGCAAAGCGGGCGCTGGGCCAAGCCAACTCCACCGACCATGCCTCGTCACCGAGTTCGTAGCCGACTTGCGGCAGTGGTGCGTGCGCGTGGGCAAGCGCCTTCAGCAGCCACCTCACCTGCGGCGAGGAGAGGTCGATCGCCTCAGCCCAGGCTGCTGGCAGGATCGGCTCGGCCGCGACGGACTGTGCCGAGGCGAGTACCGGCACCCGGTGCGGGTCGAGCAGCGCGACCTGCGACCATGCGGTCTGTTCGAAGAAGCGGCTCGGCCCAGTAAGGAACTGCAACAGGTTCGACCAGGCCAGCCACTGCGCCCAGCGGGCCCGGTGCTCCTGGTCGCTCAGCGCTTCCGGACGGTCGTCGAGACAGGTGAAGACCGACCAGGCCATTGGATCGGCCTTCCCCGCCGGGGTGGCGCGGTTGTCGCGGATACCCACGATGCGGCAGCCAGCCGGGCTGGCAGCCACCAGCGCCGCCGCTTCGGCCGGCTTTCCCGATGCGGTGGGCATTCGCGTTGTCCCGGTGACGATGGAGGGAAGCTGGTCGGCGATCGCAGTGCGGTCTACCGGACCAGCCTTTCCCGTGGTGGCCAGCCCGGTCAGCAGCGACACCGCGCGCCGCGCCCAGATCTCCGGATCGGGGCGCTCGAGGAACGCCAGCAGGGCCTCAACCGGGTTGGCCAGGGCGCCGTCCAGCGGTCCAGCGGCGTGATTGTCCTTCAGTGTATTGGTGAAGTAGTGGTCGCGGGCCTTGGCCAGGCCCTGGTCGGTCAGCAGGATCGGGCGGGACGCATGGGTGTCGAGGTTCTGCTCGACACACGCGGCCCAGGACCGCACGTCGTCCCAGGTGAGCTGCCAGACCCAGATGCCGTCGTCACGCAGGGATGAGCGTTTGGCCGCGTCGGCGGCGATCTCGTTGTTCTCTGCACTGGCGTGGAAGGCGTAGCCGTCGAGGAAGATGGCGATCTTCGCCCCGTTATCGGCGCTGAGCAGATAGTCGGGTTCGCTGCGGACCGCGCCGGCCTGCACAACGTGGTCGCGCATCCGCCAACGCACTGCGGGTCCGTCGGCAGGCTTGAGCTTCAGTTCGAACTCCACGCCCCTGGAGCCAGCGCGGGGCGCCAGGGAGAACCGGTCTCGGGCTGCCTCGTCGTCCTGGGCCTTGTCGGCCTTGGCCCGCAGCGTTTCGACGAACAGTCGCTCCAGCTCGCTGTCGGCCAGGGCGTGGATCTGGATGTCAGCAAGCGTCTTGATCCTCTGGGGGTGCCAGCCCTCCAGGATGTCGGAGAGCAGCTCGATCGCGGTTTCCTTGGAGACCAGTTCGTGCTGGCTGGAGGGGACGAACGGCAGCATGCAGCGGTGGCAGGGCTGGCGATCCTCCTTGCCGCAGGGGCAGGCCTGCACGTGGGCCAGGGCCAAGCGCAGCACCTGCTCCATCGCCTTCGGATCTGCAAGGTTTTCAAGGTAGCCGGTGCCGCCGGGCATGGTGTCGTGCAGCACGAGGAACCGTCGAGGGGTATCCCGGTCGTCGCCGGGCATGGTGGCCGTCACCGCCCGGATGTGATCCGGTTCGCCGCCGAAATACTTGGTGATCCCCAGCATCAACGCGGCCTGGAAGGAAACTGCCCGCTTGGGCACCAGTGTCGTAGAGAACGGAAGCAACAGGCGCAGTGCGTGGGTGCGCAGCTCGTGACCGGTGATCAGGGAGGTAGTTTCCTCCTTGTGCACACCGAGCGGACGCTGGGTGCACCACAGCGCATGCCGAGTGCCAATCCGACGGGCCTGCCGGTCGTACGCCTGAGGGTGCACCCCCTGAACCGCGCCGCAAAGCCTGCACACCTGGAAACCGGGCGTCTTCACCGTCTCTCCGGCTACGTCGAAGTCCGGGCCGGGCACACCGTCGGGTCCAAAGTTGATCTTTCGAATCACGGCCTCCCGGGCGAACTCCACCCCGAAGAACCGGTCGGCGTTACGCCATGCCCGCAGCCCGTGCGGTTGCTGCGGGTCGATGTCCACCAACGTCTCCGTCACGTACCGCCGCTGGTCACGCTCGTCGCGGTCGTCGGTGATTCGCGCGTCCTCCCGGCGTTCTCGAGCCCGAGTACGTTCGGGCACCAGCACCTGGCGGGACGAGGCAGCCGGGTCGGCTATCCCACCGTCCTTACACCGTGGGCAGCGCTGCAGCACCACCTCGGCACCTTCGGTCAGTACATACCCGCAGGCCCGGCAAAACCGCCACGTCGTGTACGCGGCCCGAGCCGGGGTGCCGACATCGAGGCCGTCGACCACATACTTCGAACGGTCGGCATGGAACGTGTTGCCCGGCGCCAGTTCGGTCAAGGCCAGGCCCGCGCCGCGCCCGTACTCGAACGTTGTCTCCTGGAACTCCCCGTCAGGGTCCTTCCACCACAGCGCAGCGTCAAGCCATGTCGGGTCGTCGTGCAGCGTGTAGTTGGGCAGCAACCCCAAGCGCACCAGTGCGTTGACCGAGTTCTCCTTGACCAGGCCATCCAACCGGCGGCGAACCGCCTTTAGCTCGGCAAACAGGGCCCGCCTGTTGTCACGGCGCTCGGTGTCGGTGGTCTCGATCGGGATCGCGTCGAACGCGGAGTTGATGCTGGCGAGCCGTTCTTGCAGCTCCGCTCGCCGCCGCCGCCATGCGCTGACCGCCTTACCGACCTCGGTCTCGATGTCCTGCCGCGCAAAGTCCTCGACGGAATCCCGGGCGTCGTCGCCGATCCCGGGAAACAGCGCGATGAACCTGGCCAACAGCACATCGTGCCGGCTGCGGGACACCTCCAGCAGCCGCCGTAGCCACCCACCCGCGTCGTCCAGGCCGGACTGGAACAGCTCTCCGATCCACCGGGGCATCGGCGCGCTCGGAGCGGCAGTACCCTCCCACAGCGAGCGGTCGGCCGCCCGGTCGAACAGGTACGCCAGGTAATGCCGGCGCAGGATCTCCACCGCGTCCAGGTAACAAGCCGGCGGCACGATCCGGCCGGCCAGCATAGCCGTCGGCCGATGGAGGAAGTACTGGTTGCGGGCCCGCCGCGGCACGAACGCCATGACCAACGCGTTGCCGGTGGCCCGCCCGGCTCGTCCGATCCGCTGGGCGTAGTGCGCCGGGCCCGGTGGCATCGAGGTCAGCAGGACCGCCGACAGGTCGCCGATGTCGATGCCCAGCTCAAGCGTGGGTGTGCACGTGAGCACGTTCGGGTCGAAGGGGTGGGTGCGGTGCTTGAAGGCCCGCTCGACCCGTTGCCGCTTCGGCTTGCTCAACGCACCAGTGTGCTCGGCGGTGAGCACGTCTCCGGGTCGGTCCCGGTAGTAGAGTCGCCGATAGAAGTCCTCACCCGCCCGGTTTCGTACATCCTGGACAAACAAACCGGTGCACCGGAACCGCAGGCACCGCACCCCCACCCAGGCATCCAACAGCCCGGGGGCCACGGTCTGCCGCCAGGTGCACTCCGAACACCGCACCCCGTACTCTGCCACCTCCTCGGCGGCCTTGCCGTGCACCAGCGAATGCACCTGGATCCGGCTCGGCACCAGCGCGTACACGACAGCGCCATTACCGGCCTGATACGTGGCGACCAGACCTTGCTGCGTGAAGATTCGAAACGCCGCCGTGTTCAACGCCGCGGCCTCCTCCGCACTAGCCGCGACGCCGCTACGCTGTGCCCAGTCGGTCAACCAGGTCGCCGTACGCCCCCGGGCCAGCGCATCAAACTCGGTCTCCCCGTGCCCACCGTTGATCACGAAGCGCGGTGCGGCCAGCCCTCGGGGGAAGGCGGGCATCCCGGTCGGGCGCCCACCCCAGATCGGCCACCGACGGACGCCGGCCTGGTCCACGTACGTCTTCAGCCATGGGTGGTAAATCGCACCCATCAGCCGCATCCGCTCCAGCAGCCCTCGGGCGTACCCAAGATGGGCACGCTCGTCGGCTGGCAGCATCACCGCGCCGGGGATGCGCTGGTGCGCGTCCCGCAACTGGGTCACCAGTACGTCGGTATCCGGGATTTGAACATCGACGGCGACGGTGCGGGTCAACTCCAGGGTCCGTCCCATCCGGGAACGCAGCCCGAACTCCAACTGAGTCTGGAACACCAGCCGGTCCTGCAACATGTCCATCGCGCTGGTCACCGGCTCACCGTCGAGCAACCGCAGCACGTCCGGATCCTCTCGCAGGTCCGGCGGGACCAGCGAGGCCAACCGCTCGCGATCAGAGGCTCCCGCTTGCTCACTCACCGCCGACTCGGCGGCGTCCAATGCCAGATCGTGTACGGCCACCGCCGTGTCGGCAGACACGTTGGCCGTCAACAGCCCACGGAAGGTGAACCCGAACGAGCGATGCGCGATGAACCCGGCTCGGTGAGTGGCGTCCTGCACCGCGTCGGTGAAGGCCAGCAGTTTGCGCTCGCCGGCGGCCAGGTGTCGCTCGGAGAAGAGTTGGGTCGTGGTCACCGACGCCAACGTCGCCGTTCCTGCGCCGAGGAACCGCATCCCGTCATCCAGACCACAAGCCGGGCAGGTATCGCCGCTACCCGGCTCAACCGCTCCGACCACCGTGGTCACCGGTACGGTCCGGTCGGTCGGATTCGCGAGTAACTGTCGTCCTTCGGCGTCGAGATGCTGCACGAGCGGGTCATGCTCGCCGGCACGGAGCATCCACCGGACCCGGCTCTCCCGCCGCCCGGCGGCACGGTAGATCTCCAGCGGGCGTGTCTTCAAGTCCCGCCAATCCAGCGCGGCATCCTTGGACAACGCAGCCCATCCCGACTGCCCGCAATGGCGGCAATACACCGCCGGCAGGTGACAGCGCAGCGCGGCCGGTGGCGGCGCCGACGTGTCGGCGTCGGTGTCCTCGGCCGCCGCATCGTGCTCCTTCGGCCGATAGACCGCCAGGTTCAACCAGTTGGGATGGCTGTCCCCGGTTGGCCCGTCATCGTCGAACCAGCGAAAGTGCGGCTCATGGGTGGCCGCCCGGATAACCCGCCGGATCTCCCGCACCCACAACTGAGCCTCCACCCGCAACAGCGGGCGTAGCCGACCCTTCCGATCCTCGACACGCGCGACTGAGATGAGCGCCAGCAGCCGCAGCAAGGCTGGGGCGAACGCCGGCTTCGGCGCATCCGTCCGCGACGGCGCCCACGCCGGCCCACCACCGTGCACCGCGAACGGCTTAGCAATCTGCTCGATCGTCAACGGCCCCTCTGCGGCCGAATCCAGCAACGCCTTCACCAGGATGTGGTGACGCAGCAATTCACCCAGAGCCACTGGATCCCGCGCGTCGATCCCGACCGTCGCTCGCGCCACCTCGTCAAGGTCCGCCGGGTCACCCAACGGATCAGGGATCCCCGCCAACTGCTCCGGCGTCGGGAACGGCAGCTCGAAGTCGATTTCTCCGCAGAACTCCGCCGACGTCTGCCGGTCCTCACCGACCAGAGAGTCCGAGTTGAACTCGACTCCGAACACCTGCGTAGCGAAGTCGAGCAACTTTTTCTGATCCGCCTGTGCCGAGTGCTCACCCACCCCGGCGTCAGCAGCCCCGTCGCTGGCGAGAGTTGCCGACGTCCCGACCGGCGTGATCTGCCCCAACGGTCTGCCCGGCTCGGCCAGTCCCGTTGCCGCCCCCAACCGACGCAACAGCATCGCCACGTCCGTGCCTTGCGCGCCGTCGTAGGTGTGGAACTCGTCCAGCACCACATACCGCAGCGACCGGTCCTGCCACAGCGGCAGATCCGGCACCCGCTGCAGCAGCAGGTCCAGCATCTTGTAGTTGGTCAGCAGGATGTCCGGCGGGTTCTCCCGGATCTGCTCACGATCCCGCAGCACACGGCTGACCAACGGGTCGTCGTCCAACGCGGACGACCCGAATTCACGGCCGAACGAGCCCGGGCTGTCCTCGTCGTCATCGCCCTTATGGCCACCACCGATGTAGATTCCTGCGGTCACCTCGTGCAGCGCCGGCTCGTCGCGCAGCAGCTCGTCGATGCGCCGGGCCTGGTCGTCGGCGAGGGCATTCATCGGGTACAGCAGCAGCGCCTTCACGCCGGGCTGCCCCTGTGCACGGGCCCGGCGGCAGTGATCGAGCACTGGCACCAGGAACGACTCCGTCTTGCCCGAGCCTGTCCCGGTGGTCACGATCGTCGGCTTGGGCTGCTGCCCCTTCGACGACAGGTGCATCCACGCCCGCTCCTGGTGCAGGAACGGCTCCAACCCGTCCGGGAACCAGTCCAGGACCCGGCGGTAGGTGCCGACCGCTGGCTTGAAACCCGGCCGCACCCGCAGATACGGCCCGCGGAACACGCCGGTGCGCTCGTCGTTGAGGAATGACTCCAACACGTCGTGCACGTCGTCGTCGGCCAGCGCGAAAGCGGTGGTCAGGTACTGGACCAGGCTGCCCTTGAGGTCCTCGACCGCCAGCGATGGGATCACGGCTGCATCACATCCGGGTACTCTCCGGCGTCCAGCCGGCGCTGGAACTCGCGATGGGCGGAGCCCATCAGCCGTATGCGTGTCAGTTCGGATTCGGCGGAGTCCTGCCCCATGCTGGAGACGAACCGGCGATCGTTCTCCTCCAGGACCGGGAACTTGCTTCGATAGAGCATCTCGAGCTCCTCGCTGGACAATCCGAACCCGAGCGCCACCAGCGCATCGAGCTCGAGCTGGGCTTGCCTTCGCGCCGCCGGGTCATTTAGTGGGGTTTCCAGACTCCACGACTCGCGGACCTCCCCGAGGGGCAGGAGTTCGAGGCTCTCGGTAGTCCAGGTGTCATTCAAGAAGCCGGAGGAGTAGTTCCTGTTCCAATACTCGGCATATTCCGGCCCACGGCAGTTCAAGCGCATGGCACGAAGCGTCACCGCACCCCAGAGCGCCCCGAATCGCGGCACCGGCAGACCGAACAGGATCTCGTCTCGAACGTCCACATCACTTCCGGACTTGGCCAGGTAGTCCAGGACGACCGAGTTGAGGGAAACGAGACACAACGTGAGTTCGTCATCCGGTCCCGAGAGCGCGGATATCACGTCGGAGTGACTCGGCCCCGGTGGCATGAGCGCGGCCTGCAGGGTCCGCTCACCATTCAGGTCGACCCAGCGGAGGAAGAACACCCGGAATCCCCCGACGCCCACCTCCATCCCGAGGTCCTCTTCGTGGAATTGATAGGTGGTACGCCTGACCCCGCCCCGACCCTGGATGTCGGCTACGACCACCCGCTCATAGCTTCGATGGTTCTTGTAGACGGGCTGCGTCTGCTGATAGTACGGATCATGGACATTGAAGTGCGCGCCCTGGAGAAAGACCCGGCCGAGGGAGGAGGGGAAGCCGGCCTGCTTGCGAAGCACGCCGGCGTCGACTAGCGCCCCCTCCATCAGGCCCGGCGACAGCCGGACGGACAGACCTCTCAGCTTGTGCGGCCAGGCGGCCATCCGTTCGAGCACCCCGGCGTCGATCGTCGTGTGCGGCTGCATCAGACGCAGCCCCGCGGATGATGCGTCAGAATGTGAGAACACCGACCAAGCTCTGAGCTGCTCATCCCGGACTTCGACGATGCGTGTCGCGTGCGGGCGAAGGTCCCATTTCCCGTCGGGCAGCTTCATACCCGGGGGCTCACCGACGCTCCCACCGCCGGCCTTCTTCAGCGACAAGCTGTCCTCGAGGGTGCGGGGATCCAACAGATCCGTCGCCATCGTGAAATCGATATGACCTTCGCGTCCCGGACGGTACACCGCGATCGCGTAAGGCCGGGTATTGCCGATCTCCTCGAACAATTTGAGTTGGTTCGTGAAGCTCCAGAGCCGGACGAGCTGGGGGTAGAGGTACCGTCGCAGTTCGACCGACTTGACATCCGTCATGTGACCGGGCGGATGCACGAAGCCGACCACGCCGCTGCGCTTAACGGCCCGCCTCATGTTGATTAGGAAGTTCTTGTACAGGTTCGCGGCCGACTTCCCCAGCTGTGGGTAGTAGATCGGGTCACTCGTATAAGCGCGAACAACCTCCAATCCGGTAAACGAATCACAGACGGTCTGCAGATTCTCGCTGCGGGAGAGCACCGTCTCACGGATCTTGCTGATGCTCGAGGAACCGAACATCGCCGAGGCGTCGAACTCGGCGAACTCCTCCTCGGCGCTCCATTCCGGGCGCACCCATGGCGGGTTCCCCACCTGAAGGTCGAATCCGCCCTTGGCGAAGATCTGAGCGAACTCGAGCTCCCAATGAAAGAAGCCCTCGCGTTCAGCGATCTCATTGAGGACTGCCCACCAGCCGAAGCGGTGGTCGACAGCGATCCGCCCCGCGGGCACACACTGAGCGATGGAACGGTCGAGGTCTTCTTCCAGCGCCATCTGAGCGAAGGCATAGTCGACACCGAAGATGCCGAGCACATCGTCACGGTCGACGCCCTTGTCGAGTTTCCTGCCGGTCGACTTCGCCTTGGTGGGCTGGATCCCCAGCACGGCTTCGCAGAATGACAACCACTCGTCGATCGTGGGAGGGGAGATCCGTTCGGTTCCTTGGCCCACCGGCCAGAACCACAGCGCACACCAGGCGTCCATGACGGTTTTCAGCCGGTTGTAGGGGGACTCGCGGTCGGCGTAGAGCGCCATGGTGATCTCGTCGCGGGCCACAGCGCCGGAGGGCGGCCGCAGCAGCGGCCTCGCCGGGTCCACACCCCAGACGTCGATCGTACGGCGGATCTCCTGCTCCGAGATGGCGATCCGCTTGCGGGTCAGTTCCCAGAGCCGCTCCACTCGCTGGGCCAGGGCGAGAAGCCGGTCCTTGGTCTTCTTGTCGTTGGGTAGGTTGCGGATCTTCTGGCGCCAGATCCGCAGTTCCGCACGCTCGGCGGGGACGAACTCCCGCGCCTGTGACGTGTCGGCGACGGCGCCCCAGCCCTGCGCCGGCAGCAGGAAGTGGTGGATCTCGTCGTCGGCGAGGCGGTCGATGACCCGGCCGTTGGCGTCGCAGGCCATCGAGCGGTCGGTGGGCGGGGTGGTGCGCCAGACTCCGCGACTCAGCAGCGCGGCGGGATAGACCGCGCGGCGAGCCCCGACCAGGGAGTTACCCCGGCGCAGGTGCAGGCCGAACCAGGGGGCCTCGAGCTTGGCGTGCATGACATTGAGCCAGATCGAGACCTCAGCCAACTCGACCGCGGTGGCGTTGAGGTCGACGCCGTAACAGTTGTGCAGGGCCAGGTAGGCCTTGACCTTCTGCCGTTCAACCTCCAACCGATCGGGCAGCAGCCTCTCGCCGCGTTCGTGCTGGGCACGGTCGAGGTAGGCATCGGCGAGTTGGTTGATCGCCTCGTTGAGGAATGCGCCGGAGCCCAGCGCCGGCTCACAGATGGTGAGGTCGAGGATGTCCCGGGCAGAGATCTGCTCCGTCAGCAGCTCGGCGAGGGCGTGTCTGACCGTGCACTGGGTGAGGACCTCGGGTGTGTAGTACGAGGCGGATCGCTGCCGCTCACGTCCTGACAGCCGGTACACGAAGGAACCCTTGCGATGGATGACCCGTCCGGATTCCCCGGTGATCGGCTTGGTGTCCATCACGAAGTACTTCGGGTCGAAGTCGCCGGAACGGGCGACCGGGACGGTCCAGGTGCCCTTGGACGGGTCGGCCTTCTCCTTCTCCTCGCCGTCGGCAGTCCGCGCAGCGACCTTGACGGTATTCGCGACCTCATAGACGTCCTCGGTGGCGAAGAAGCCGCTGTAGGACATCAGCCCTTCGTAGACGGCGCCGAGCTGGTTGATGCCCAGTTGCGCGTACGAGATGAAACCCCGCTGGCCGGAGGATCGTCCGCGGCCCCGGCGACCGGTCGGCTCCGGGGACAGCATGAGCAGATTGAGCACCTGCCAGAGGCACTCGTTGCGCAGTCGGGTGTCGACGGTGCACTGGCCGACCCGCACCCGTTCACCGATTAGCGCGGTGCGGTCGGGGTAGAACAGCTCCGATTTCAGCGCCTCGAACCGGATGCCGTCGGTGTCGAGGGCGATCTCGTTGCCGTCGTCGTCGAGGACGACTTCCGCCGGCCGGTGCTGGTGGCCCTCGTCGACGAGGGTGAAGAGCAGGCTCAGCGAGTGGTGGAAATAGAGGCCCTCCTTGGCCTCCTCGGGCAGGTCTACGCTGACCGTGTCGGCGAGCCGAGCCAGCCCGTACCCCTGCTGATATGCCTCGTTCTTGCTGGGCAGGATGCCTAGCTCCGGGCGAGCCTCGGCGTAGAGCAAGAACAGGATCCGGTAGAGGTAGCGCAGCGACTGCTCGGTCAGCCTGCGGGCGAGCTTGTCGCCCAGATCGTCGGGGTCGGCGCCCTGCTCGCGGATGCGGTCGAGGATCTCCTGGGCAATCAGCTCGACGGACTGGCGCAGCGCCTCGCGTAGCTCCCGGGATACCTTGACCGCGTGCTTGTATCCCTGATCGACCAGCGCGGCGAGGGCGTTCTGCCCCTCGTACGTGATGAGCGATTCGGCGCCGAAGAGGGCGGCGATGGTCTCCAGTTCCCCGCCGGGGGTGTCGTCCTTCGTGTGCAGCGCCTGGGTCAGGTTAACCGCGAGGTAGCTGCGGGGCCAGGTGCTACGGTCGGCGAGCAGCACGACGTTGCCGGTCAGCAGCAGCACATAGCGGGGCGGGTCCTCGCCGGCAAACAGGAACTCGACGGCCTTGCCCGCGTGGTCGATCTCGGCGCCGCCGTCGAGCTTGATCGGGGACAGCAGCCGGCAGCCGCCCGTCGTGTCGACGATGCCGTCCGCGCTCTCAGCCCAGGTGGCGTCCAGCGCGACGAGTTCCAGGCCGCCGGGCCCGGTGGCGGCGAGCGCGACCTCGACCTGCCGGTGTTGGTCGAGCTGGACCACGTCCAGCGTGGTCCGGCGCAGCAGCTCCGTTGTGGTGTCGCTGGTGGGCGCGTCGAAAGCAAGTGCCCGCAGGATTAGATCGTTGAGATCGCGGGTCTGATCGACGATCCGCGCGTCGGTGAGCACGGCGACCGTGGGCGCTTCGCCGAGCTGCTCGGTGATCTCGTTGCGGCGGGTGTAGAAGCGCTGGCCCAGGGCCTTGATGCCGTGGGCGGAGGTGGCTGGCACGTCGGCGGGCAGCCCGTTGAGGGCGGCGGCCTTCTGCGCCGTGCTCCAGCGCTTCCGCAACCCCTCGAGGTCGTATTTGAGCAGCGAGGCCAGGTAGTGATCGGAGATGTACTCGCCATTGTTGGTGATCGAGTTGAATGCCATGGCTTGCCTCACACACTCCGCTCGGGGACGAGCACGCCGACGACGCGGATCATCGGCTCGCCGGCGGTGGACAACTCGTCGATCAGTTCCTTGACCTTCGTGACCGTGTGCCGCACTCGCTGCTCGGCCCGATTCCGGGCAGCGGGAAGGAGGGTGAGCTGCTCGTAGCGGGCACCGGTCTTGCGCTTCCAGTCCTGGAGTCGCTGGTCGTACGCGATCAGGGGAGCCATCAGCCTGTCTTCTTCGTCGTCCAGGCGCCTGCGCATCTCGGCGCGGGCGGTCTCCACGGTCTGCGGGACCAATGCCTGCAGGGCGGCGAGATCGCCGACGTCCCGCATCCGCATCTCCCGGTCGACCTTTGCGTCGTGCAGCACTTGGACGAACTCCCGCTCGTCGATGCGCATCGCGTCCTGCTCGTAATGCAGCGCCAGCCAGGCCAGCACGGTCGGCTTCCCTTGCTTGTTGGAGTACCGGCCGTTGACCAGGAAGACCGGCGCGGTGACCTCGGCAGCGATGACCGGGGCGGTGAGACGCCGAGCTTGGGTGGTGTCGGCCGACCGGCGGGCGAGAACCTTGTCGACCAGCCACTCGGTGACCGGGTGCTGGTCGGTGAGATAGGACATGTCCGGCCAGCCGGACTCGGCGTACTTCTGCTCTCTAGTCGCCGCGCCCCGGCGTTTCGGCCGCTCACCGCTGTGCTTACGGGCCAGTTCCAGGCGGGCGTTGGCGAGGTCCGGCGAGAACGTGAGTGTCATTCGCTCCAAGATTCGCCGCTCGTCCAGGTATGGCTGAGGCAAGACGGTGAGCCGACGCTGCAGGTCCTTCAGGCGGTGCCCGTCGCGGTTAAGCTCGAACTCGAAGGTATCGGGATAGTCGGCGGGATCCAGCCAGCTCAGGCCGATCGCCTCGGCCGGATTCTCGTACGCCTCGGCGAAGGCGTCCTCGACGAACTCACGGGTAGACCCGAACAGCCTCGGTGGCCGGACCGTGTCGTCGGGCTGACCGCCGGGGGGACGGTCGGCATCGTCATCGTCATCGTCGAACCCGCCGCCGGCCATGAAGATGTCATCGTCGTCATGCGGCTGATCGGGCACGACGTCGTCGATATCGCGGCCCGCGAGGAATGCCTCCTCGACACTCATCTCCTCGGCCTCCTCGTCGCGCAGTCCCATCAGCGCGGCGGCTTCCCCAAGGGTGCGGTGTGCGTTGTCCTCTTTCTCGGTGAGCTTCTTCGACACCAACTGGTCGGCCGCGTGAGCCGGGTCGGCCGACTGGTGCAGCAGCACCCGGATTTGCGGTGAGATGTGCTGGCCGTAGCGGTCGATCCGGCCGTTCCGCTGCTCGATGGTGATCAGTGACCAGGGGATATCGTAGTGGATCAGCTCATGGCACTGGCGGTGCAGGTTGACGCCTTCGGCGGCGATATCGCTGGTGAGCAGGACCCGTACGTCGCTGCCCTCCAGCGCGAAGTCCTTGACGATGCGCTGCTGGGCTTCGTCGGATTGGCTGCCGTGCAGGATCCGCACCGGCCCGCTGACACCTTCCTCGGCCTGCCCCGGCGGGTCCTGCTGGATGAACCCCAGGCGCGCCGGAAGCTGCCGGTAAAGCCAGTTAATCGTGGCGCGGCGCTCGGAGAAGACCACCACTCGAGTCGCTGACTTCGGGCCGATGCCGATCTGTCGGAGAACCTGAACCAGCGCGGTGAGCTTGGCGGCGTCGTCGTCGGTGATCCGCCCGGCGAGTTCGGCGAGGCGCTGCAGAGCTTCCACCTCACGGGGATCCCTCGGCTCGGTTCCCTGGCGTTTGAGGCGGTTGTCGATGGTCTTCAACAGCGCTTCATGGGAGGAGAGGAACTCCTTGAGTAGCTTCACCGGGAACAACCTGCTGCCCCGGCCGGTAACCGGTGCGGTCCGGCCCTCCGGTGGAGCAATCCAGGTGGTGTAAAGCTCGTCGAGGACCGCCTCCTCCGGTGGGGTTGCCAGGCAGTCGACGAACTGCGGCTTGGCCCGCTCGGCCCATTCGGCGCCCAGTTCGGCCGCCACGTCCGGGCTCATCTTGTGCCGGCGCACGTACAGGTCTTGGAGTTCCTCCCGAGTGGCACGCTTCTTGGGATCCACGATGGCAGTCGGTTCGATCAGGCTGATCAGCTCGTTGAACGACTCGTCGTCGCCGTTGTGCGGAGTGGCCGAGGCCAGGATGAACGCGTGGGTGGTCGGCGCGAGCACCCGGGCGAGCTGGTTGTTCAACGCCGTCTTGCTGATCAGCTTGTGCGACTCATCCATGACGACCGCGTCCCACTGCACCCGACGGAGCTGCTCCCGGTAGCGGGCGCTCTTCAACGTGTCGATCGATGCGATCACCCGCTGGTAGTAGTCGAACGGGTTCCGCCCGGCGGGGAGCTTGCGCTGCATTCGAGCCACCCCGGTCGAATCCAGCCGGACCAGCCCGATCGCGAAGCGAGTCCATAACTCGTGCTGAAACTGCTCCAGGATGTGCCGGGGCGTCACCACAAGAATCCGATCTCCGCGCCCTCGCCGGATCAACTCCGACAGCAGCAGCCCGATCTCCAAGGTCTTGCCGAGTCCGACCGCGTCGGCGATTAGCAGCCGGGGCCGCAGGCTCATGAACGCCCGCTTCGCCGGCTCCCGCTGATACAGCAGGTCGTCGGCCAGGTGCGTGCCGGCGGTGGCCAACCGTTGCTCGCCCTGCGGCAGAGGGGTCTTCCGTAGCAACGCCTCGATGAACAGTCGAGACCGCCGAAAGCCGGGCGAGGTGTCGTGGACGAGGTGGGTGTCCTCGGCGAGCAGGGGCTCGACCCGGTCCAGCCGGCCGGGTCCTTCCGGGTGGTGGAAGAAGATCGCTGTCTGGTCCCGTACCAGCGGGGAGGTCCCGGTCACCACCAGCCGGGTTCCGTCGTCGCGGGTCTGGCTGACCTCGGTGACGAGCCACTCCTCGTCCCTGGCAAGTACCGTCATTCCCGAGGCGAACTGGGGTGGGTTGTTCGGGGCCACACTGACGACAGACTCGCTCATTTCCTTTTCCCGTCCACGAACACCCGATTTCGCTACCTTCCGTAACTGTCCCGTCGCCGACGTGCCGCATTGTGCCAACGAGCGACCCAGTCAGTGCTGAAGTCTGTCCGCTTCGGGGGCGAGCCAGCTGTCTTGGATCTTGGCACACCCGCGCTCAGCTCAGATCCCGTGCTGTTGCCTCCGCCGGTCGCGGCGAGCGCGAGTTCGGGAATCGGCTCGGCCGCCCAGTCCTCGACATAGTCGCGTATCTCCGCCGGTAACGGCAGGCCGGCCACACTCGCCAGGGGGACTGCGAAGTCGGTCAGATGATTCAGCGCGGTGCGGAACACCGTCAGCGCCGTCGGGCGGTTCTTCGGGTCGTTCGCCAGGCAGGACTCGATCAGCTCGTAGAGCGGCTCCGGCACCCCGTCCAGATCCGGCGGCATGCCCATCAGCCGCTCACTGATCGTGCAGGCCTGGAACGGTGTCCTTCCCGTGGTCACCCACACCAGCACCACGCCCAGGGCGAAGACGTCGGACTTCTCCGTCGCGGCTCGCGGGTCAAGCAGATGTTCGTTCGCGCAATACTGGTCGCTGCCGAAGAACCTCGGCTCGACGGTGATCCCGTCCTCGTTGACCGACCGAGAGATCCCGAAGTCGATGATCTTCAGTCCGGTCTGCTCAACCAGGATGTTCTGCGGTTTCAAGTCGCGGTGCAGGATCCCCTTGGCGTGAATCTCGGCCAACGCCTCAGCCAAACCCGTCGCCAACCACCAGGCCGGCAGCACGTCGAACGCTCCGTACTGGTGCACCAGTCGGTGCAACGGCGGCGCGTGCACGTATCGCATGGCAAGCCACGGAGGATTGTCCGACCCTCCGGCGGCGAGTAGGTCAGCAGTGTGAACGCCTGCCATCTTTTCGATCAGCTTGATCTCGCGGCGAAAGCGCTGCCGCCATATGTCCGACTGCCCATACTCTGACTTGAAGATCTTGACTGCAGCCGCATGGGAAACGTCCGGGCGAAAGCCGAGAAAGACGGTACCGAATCCGCCTTCACCGAGCAGGTGGGTAAGTCGGAAGCCGCCGCACTCCGTCGGGTCGACGTCCCGTAGCGGCTGCCACGGCGTCATCCATATACCCCCGTCTGCGGATATGCCCCAGTTCTACCTCGACCACTCTGTGTCCGGCTATCGTACGACCTTGCGCGCGTCGGGCCACGCACCGTGCAGGACTCTCCCGATATGCATAGTTGTATGCGACTTGCCCACTATTACGGTGATCACCACCCGGCCGGGCGCCGTGATGCCGCCGCCGCCCAGCGGTTCTTCCAGCAGCGCGACCAGGCCCGTGCAGGCGGTGTGCAGTGGCTGGAGGCCCGCCACCGCGCCCACGCCCCGCGCCGAGGACCGGATCCGCTGCGCCAAGGACACCGGCCTGGGGCGGCTACCCTCCCGCGAGTTCGCCATCAACGCCGCCTGGTGCACAGCTCTGCCGCGATCGCCGCCGACCTGATCGCCTGGCTCCAGCTCACCGCCTTCGACGGCGACCTGGCCAAAGCCGAGCCGAAACGGCTGCGCTACCAGATCCTGCACACCGCCGCCCGCCTCGTGCGAGGGCAACGCCGCCGCTGGCTGCGCATCCCCAACACCTGGCCCTGAGCCGAACAGATCATCACCGCGTTCAACCAGATCGTGGCCATCCCCGCCCCAGACTGACCAGCACAGCCGCTGTCCCAACGACCGGAGGACCCCAGGAGACCACGCCCGCCGCCGCGACAGACGGCCCACCACCATGCCCGGAACCCAAACCACATCGATCAACGGTGATCGGACCTGCCGGCCCAAAGGAACCGACGTCAGGCGCGAATCATCGAGGCTAGGTCGAAGCCACCCTCGTATTCGAAGTCGGACCAGTCGATATACCGGTCGTCGTTCTCCCAGGGCCAGTAGGCGCCGGGCAGGTCGGCAAAGTCGTCGGCGGTGATCGTGACGGTGAGCGCTTCGCGCAGCTCGCGCAACTGTTTCAGGTTATGATCGAACTGCACGGTGTCCTGGCCGTTGCCGAGTTTCAGGCTGTGGCCGCCGTCGCTGGTGGGCAGCCGACGCCGCACCCAGGTCGATGCGACCGCCCGCCGGATGGCCACCCCCAAAGACCTCGCCCAACTGGGCCCCAAGGGCGTCGCCGACAGCGGCTCAGCCTCGCCGACCTCAACCGGCCCAGCCCGGACCAGCTCGGCGTGCTGATCGCCTACACCGTCGCCAGCGGGATGCCGCTGCGCCAGTCCTGGGAAGACATGGCCGTCGGCATCTGGGGCCCGCGCACCGGTAAGACCACCTCCCGCGCGATCCTGGCCGTCGTCGCCGCTCTCGGCGAGGAACCTGGTGGATCAGTTGGTCGCTGAGGTGCGATCATGACCGCGATGCGAGGGTGAGGACGAGAATGACCGACGAGGTGCCCGACGACGACCATCAGGACGATCTGCAGCCGGACAGTGAGAAGCCACGCGAGCAGCAGCAGTGGCGACAGAACGAGTGGCAGCCGTACGACCCGACTCGCTTCGCACAGCACATCTCGAGCGTCGAACAGCGCATGCTGAGCAGCCCGGCGTTCTTGCAGCAGCTCCGCGCCGCGAGCACCTTACTGAACTCGTCGATGATCGAAAACTACGCGAAGATCACCGCAACCCTGCCACTCCTGCAGATCCGGGCGAACCTGCCGCAGATCGGGGCGAATCTAGCGGCCATTCAGGGCTACCCGCTGCAGAACCTGTCCGGGATCAGTTCGGCCCTCGCCAACTGGGCGAAGATCAGTGGCAGCCTCCGCAGCCTTGTCGCTGACATCGCCCCCGTCCCCGACGTCGGTGCGTGGGTTGATTCTCTCCGGCTCGATTACTACCCGCCGAACTGGCCCGCTGACCTTCGGATCAGAGAGATCAGGCAGTTGGCAGACGAGGAAGGCATCCCGCTGTGCTGGGTGCCACGCGCTGAGGTGATCGACGCTCTCCGGATCGCCGACCCCGTCGACCGGCGGGATGTGCTCCTCAAGCACTGCGAGGATGTCCTGGAGGATTGTGCGGTCGCGCTCGGCGAGGTGCTGGCGCCAGAGCTGAAGCAATACCGGGAGGCGGCGGAGGATGTCATCGCCGCGCTGCGCGACGGCCATCACAAGCCGGCGCAGGCGCTAGCGATGAACGTGGTGGACGCAGCCCTACGCGGCGTCCTCTTCGATGACGTGTCGGGTTTCAAGTTCTACGGACCGGTGATCAAAAGGATCGAGAAGACCCGGGACTGTCATCTGGAGGACTTCCGGCGCTCAGCAACTTTGTGGCCGCTGCTCCGCTTGTTCACGCACTTCAGCCCCGGCAAGGATGGAGTACCCGACCGGCCGAACCGACATGCGACGGCGCACACGGTCGATGGTGTCCAGTACACGCCTGTGAACGCGGTGATCGCGACGATGTTCGCTGCATCGGTGCTTCGCGAGGTCCAAGAGTCGCTGATCGTGCAGGCGTAGCAACCCCGGGGAGGGTCCAACCGAACTCACCGACTCCTCGGAATCGGCAGGCGCGATCTCCCGTACGCTCGCCGGCCTGGTGTCGGGACGATGGGTACGCAAGCGTGGCGGCGCGCGGGCCTGGCAGGAGTAGGCCCCCGCCGCCTGCCCGTCCGGTCACCCTCACCCACTGCCGGCGCACGGCGAGTGCCCGGCGGGCTGCCGGGTTGCGTCCACGAGAGTGGTGTACGACTTGCCCGTGATGGGCGTGTTGCGTAGATAAGAGACGGCCATCGCGTCGATCCTTCAAGACGACCAAGTCAGAGAAGGAAGAGAGAACGCGATGGCCGCTTCAGAGAGTGTGAACCCTGTTGACCTGCTGCGCGAGCAGATCGCGGGCGCGTCGCCGGAGTCGGGCTATCCCCGCGTGGCCGGCGTGATAGGGGACCTGCCTGCGACACAGCCGCGAGGCGCCGGCTGAGGTGAGAGCTCCGCAATGACGGCAATGCCATGGCGCTTCGTCGGCTGGGCAGAGCGGCCACCGCGGGGCAGCCGCCTTACCCCGCGTTGCTATCACGGTAAGACTGCGACCTTGACGCACGGCAGCTCCCGAGCAACGAAAAGTGACAGGACCTGTGCGCTCAGGCGAGCTCGGTGGCCTATCCGGCTCTCGCCGCGGTGTCGGCGAGCCACACCCGCTACGACCTGCAAGATCAATTTGGAAAAGGCTCAGTGGAGGTCCACGGGGTTGGTCGGCGGCGATGGGTTGGGAACGCTCGGCGCAAGGCTGAGGGCTACCGGCGCTGCGTCGTGGGTGCGCGGTGAGGCACGACCGTTCGACGCTTTATGGAGCGCGGTTCCCAGTGCCGCTTCGGCCAGCGCAGCTGTTCTGAAGACTTCCTGCACGGCCGATCTCGGCAGCTCTGCAGGTGTGAGGCCCGCGTCGGCGGCGGTGCGGCGCAGATCGGTGTACTGGTCTGGCGTGATGCCGCTTAAGGGCTCGCGGAAGCTGAGGACGTCGCGAGCGGCGTAGCCGTCGGTCGTGTCGAGGGCCTGGTGGGCGGTCTGGTAAAGGATGTCTGCCGCGAGTTCGGGCCGAGTAGGGCTGGCGAGGATCGCGGTGGCGAGTCCAAGTCGTGTGCTGTAGGACGCGTAGTTGGGCGAAGGTATGGGCACCGCGAGTTGTTCGGTGGCGGTCACGAGGTGGTGACTGACGCCTGGGCCCGTCGGGCCCGCGCAGATGACGTCGAGGCAGGCAGCGACCTGGCGCTCCCACGGTTGGGTGAGGGTGCTGCTGCCCAGGATCTCGCGTCCTTGATCGGGTTTGCCCTGGATGCAGGCGGCGATGACGGCGGCTTGTCGTCCTTCCATCAGGTGATCGCCGATGCCGTTGTGCTTTCGGGCGTATTCGGCAGCGTCGGCCCAGCGGTTGCTCATGGCCAGGATGCGGATGCCTTCGCTGAGCAGTTGCAGCCAGACCCACTCGCGCAGCTTGCGGCGTTCGCCGGCTTCGCCGTCGAGGGTGGCGGTGGGCAGGGTGTGTTCATCCAGGATGAGGTCGGTGCGGTGGGTGACGGCGTCGTACATGTCTTCGAGGAGGCGTAGTGCTGGTGCGCCGTGGTCAGCGCGGATTTGGAGGCGTGCCAGGTTCAGGACGGGTTCGAGCATGTACCGGGCTTCGAGAATCGAGAGTGGCCGGGCCGCGCGCCGGTAGGCGTCGATGTGTTGCCAGCAGAGTTGTCGTGCGAGGTCAGGCATTCCAGCGTCGCTGGCGATGAGGGCTGCCTTGTTGAAGGCGTGCGCGGCGTCGGGCATCCCGTGCTCGCGCTTCTGGACTGCGGTGTCGGCCGCGTCGGCGACTTCCTTGATGCGCAGCGGCAGGGCCGGGCAGTCGGGGCGCGGGCGGCCGAGGAGCGGAAAGTAGCGCAGGGCGGCGGCGACGCTGGCGTGGTACATGGTTCAGCTCCTGGGCAGGATGG
Source organism: Micromonospora sp. BQ11 (assembly GCF_052068135.1). Lineage (NCBI taxonomy): Bacteria > Bacillati > Actinomycetota > Actinomycetes > Micromonosporales > Micromonosporaceae > Micromonospora > Micromonospora sp. BQ11. The sequence goes on from NZ_JBQHDB010000008.1 coordinate 194,212, forward strand.
CGGCGGTCGCGGCGTGGGCGAGGATTCCTTGTGCGTGGGCTGGTAGGTCGAGCCGGTTCCAGTGGAAGATCACGATCTGGGCGAGGACGGCGCGGATGCCTCGGCGGAGCCGTCCGGCGTGCGCCGCGTCGGCGAACTGCTGACCCGCGGTGGCGAAGGCTGCCTGCCAACCGCTGGCGTCATTGAGGGGTCCGCCGGGAATGAACAACGCCGTGCGCGCGTCGGCGGGAAGCGCGAGGAGGGGCCGCATCTGGGCGGCGAGTTGGTCGATCCGGGTCGCCTCGGCGGCTGCGAGGGCGGGGCGCATCTGGGTCACCTGGTCGAACACGTCTGCCGCCTCGTACCAGTCGAGTCCCGCGTGGTGCTGCAGGGTTCGGATGAGCATCACTGACAGCTCACGGCGGCCGATTGGTGGCGGGCGGTGCCGGGTGTAGTTGAGGACGCCTCGACTGTCGGCGCAGAACAGGTCGTGCACGATGGCCATGGCGGTGTCTCCGCCGAACGCTCCGGTTTCGGGTTCGTAGATCCCTGGCTTCCAGCCGGCGATCACGCCGTTGGTGGTGAGGTCGTCGAGCAATGCCCGAGCGGCCTCGTGATGGGCGGTGCGGATCCGGACCCGCCAGTACGGGTGTTTGCGCAGGAACCACCAGCCGGTGTGCCCGCCGTTGAGTTGATCGAGGTGTGGGGCAACTGCCGTCCGGAACATGGCCTCGGCGGTGTTCCAGTCGATTGGCCTGATCAGGGCATGCAGCCAGGTGGCGTCGTGGCGGCGTTGCAGGGCGGTGAGTCCACCGGTGCGATAGGTCTGGACTGCGGCGTGGAGGTCGTCCACGTCGATGTTGGTCTCGGCTGCTGCGGTGGTTATCGGAGTGCCGGCGAGGATCGCCTCCACGAGAGCGGCCATCCGATAGGGGCTATCGGTTAGGCGATCAGGAGACATGTGTCCCACCTGGTGCGGGGTGGTGTGCTTGTGCGCGCGGTTTCTAGCGCGAGGGACCAGCCGGAGTGGCCGGTGAGGAATCCGGCGTGGTCGGGCCTGGGGCTGCGTTGGGTGAGGCGTGCAGCGAGCGCGGGGAGCTGCGCGGCGATGTCGGCTGTGCGGGCGTCCTGGGCTGCCCGGTGCGCGGTGGCGTGGAGCCCGGCCAGGCCGTGGCAGATGCCGGGTTCGGTGAGCCGGTCGAGTTGAGGGCCGGTCATGCTGGCCGTGAGTGCGGTCTCGGCCGCTGTCTGGCGGGCAGGTTGGTTGGTGGCGATGGCGGCGAGTTGGAGGGCTCTGGCGATGCCGGGCGCGCCGTAGCACCACGACGGCCTTCCAGGTACCTCTTGTTTGGAGCGGCCGGTGCGGAGTTCGTCGCGTGTTAGCCACTGCGGCCACCACGGTCCCTGGGCGGTGTCCTGTCGCCACTGGTCGAACCAGGCGCACAGACGCTCGATCGCCTCAGTCTGGCCGTCGACCTGCCGGCCGTTGCGCGTGGCGAGGGCGAGCAGGGCTAGCAGGCCTGCGGCGCCGTGGGCCATACCGAGGTTGGCGTGACCGCCGGGGGTAGGCAGGGTCGGGTCGGGGTCATGGTCGACCCACCAGCCGGGAAGTAGCTGTCCGCCGTACATGCGGGGCTCGGTGAGCTGTGCGACGTAGGTCAGCAGGTCCCCGAGTTCGTCGCTGTCGGGCAGGATCTGGAGTAGGAGTGCGCCGAACCCGGTGAGGCCGTAGAACAGGTCGTGCTCGGCGAACGTGGCGGGCTGGCCATGTCGCAGGCGGTCGTCCGCGTCGGTGAGGCGGTCGCGGACGAGCCGCCGGACGTGCGAGGTGAGGTGCTGCCGGGCGGCGACGTAGCGGTCGTTGCCGTCGGCGGTGGCGGCGTTGAGCATGAACAGGACGGCGGGTGCCCCGTAGTACAGACCCGCGTGGCGGCCGGCGTCAACGGGACCGCCGGTGGCCTGGGCGACGAGGTGGCGTGCGGCTGTCCAGTCGCCCGTGCTAGTGAGCGCTTGCTCGATCGCCAGGAGCGCAGGCCCGACGCTGCCGGTAGCGAGCGACTGCCCACCGGCTCCATTCGCCCCGGTGGTGGGCTGCTCGGTGGCGGCGGTCATCGGGTACCTGTCGCTGCCAGGCAGCGCATCGCTGCCGCTCGCGCGGCGTGGTTGGTGGTGCGCTCGAAGTCGGGGTCCACGCCGACCGCGCGAACGTGGTGCTCGTGCAGGAGGGTCCGCAGCACGGTGGTGGGCTCGCGCTGCGGCAGCAGAGACGCGTAGTAGGCCGACAGGGCGTGGTCGCGGGTCCGCCAGGCGGCGGCGGTGGCGTCCCCGCCGGGCAGCATCCGCAAGCGGTGATAGTCGGCGGTGGGGTCGGCCAGCCGCCGGGCCAGGCCGGTGATCGTGCGCTCCGCTGGCGCGCTCTCCTGTTTAAGGCAGGCGAGCAGGGCGTCGTATCCGGTCTGCGGGTCAGGGGCGAAGGCGGCGGCCAGGCGTGCCATGGACGCGGCGGCGAGCGCCTGCGCGGGTATGCCGGCGTGCTCGGCGGTGCGGAGTTGAGCGACGGCGGCGGTGGTGTCGGCGGCGAAGACCTTTTCGGCGGCGTCGAGTGCGGGACCGTGGCCGTAGCGGGCGGGGTGCTGGTGATACGGGGCGAGGATGAGGTCAGCGGGCAGTGCCCGCCGGGCGAGGTCGGCGGCGAACTCGGCCAGGATCGCGCAGGCCGGTTCGTACGCGGCGGATTCGCTGAGCCGGATGAACAGGGACAGGTGCTGGTCGGCTTCGACGCGGATGATGTCGCGGTGTCGTCTGACCCACCAGCGCGTGAGGCCGAGCCCGGCGAGCTGGGCGGCCAGCCGGGGTAGGTGTGTGGTGAGTAGCTGGTCGAACCGAGCGGGATTGCCGATCAGCTGCGCGTGAATGACGGTGGAGGTGCCGGGGCGGAGCGTGTCCCCCGGGGGTGCGGTGACGGGTAGTCGTCGGGCTGGTGGTGAGGTCGGCGTCATCGCGGTGAGGAACTCGGCCGGGCGGCCTCCGGCCCATCCGTAGCCGTCCGCGGGGGCGTCTTCGCGCAGTTCGAGCCGTTCAGCGCGGCGCAGCCGGGCGCGGAGGAGGGCACGGTCGAGCGGCTGGTCGAGGTCGAGGGGCAGGCGAAGCTCGTTGTGGCAGGCCATAATGCGGGCGGGTACGCGCCACCGCCGCCGCCACTGGGCGAGGGCCGCATCCCACAGGTCCTCGGACGCGTCTGCGCCAGCTGACGTGGGGTGCGGGACGTCGGCGGCGGCAAGGAGCCAGCGGGCCGGGGCGAGGATGATGCGGCGGTAGCGGATGCGGGGTATGTAGGGCAGGTTGCGGGCGGCTGCGCCGTGATCGAACGGGCCGAACGCGGCGCTGCGGGCCTCGGCGACCTCGGCGAGGAACCGGGCCAGGGGCGGTGTCTGCACGATGGTGTCGAGGGCGTGCGGGATGTGTGGGACGATCCGGCGACCGGTCGGCTGGTGCACGAGGTACATCTGTTCGCTGTCGGCGGTAACGGCCAGGTCGTCCACGCTGATCGTCAGCCCGTCCGGGTGCTCGGACAGCGGCAGCACGTGGGGCAGGAATCGACCGACGCGGGTGACATTCTGGTTGTGCGGTAAACGGGGCGGGAACGACACCTGCACCGCCAACGCCTCGTCAGCGTCCCGGCCCGGGTCATTGAACGAGGCGGCGACCTGCTCGTGGTCGGGGGTGTCGAGGAGGTAGGCGAATCTCCCGGCCATGCTCGTCGGTGTCCGCGGAGCGCCGGTGACCTGCACTGTGAAATCACCACGGTCGACGGCGTCGGTGGTGGCTGCGTAGAGCGCGAAGCCCAGCTCGATCCGCGCCGGCGGGATGGCGGTCCTGTGGTCACCGACGGTCAGCGCCTCGACGTCGGCGTCGGTGAGGTGGATCTCGCCGGTGCCGTCGAGGATCGCTTTCTGGATCAGCACTTTAAGGTGCACGTCGCGTTCGGTCATGACCCGCCAGGCGGGGCGGGCGCGGGGTGCGCCGAGGTAGCCGGTCGGATAGCCGAGACCGGAGTCGGCGAGCAGGTCACGGACGGGCACCAGCGCTCCGGGGCCGTAGCGGTCACGGAAGCGGGCGTGGTAGTCCAGCCACGCCACCGACCCGAACGGCTGCACACTCAGGCGCAGCAGCACCTCGGCGGCGAGCGTGGCCTCGGCCAGCACCGGCGGGGGGATGCTGATCTGGGCGTTGAGGCGCACGTCGATCGCGAGCTGATGCTCGGCGTCCGGCGCCAGCACGGTCATCGGCTGGATCACGGCGGCCCGGGCGAGCATTGCCTCCGGGCCTTTCGCCTGCGTGTTGTGCCGCGCCAGTTCCTTGCGGATTGCGCGGAGCTGGTCGAGGGTGGCCGTCACCTCGGGCAGCTCGGTCGCCTCGGCGCTGTCCAGGGCGGTGATGACGTGGTTCAGGCCGTCCACGGCGGTCATGGGTGGGCGAAGGTTCGTGATGAGAAAGCCGCCGTCGACCAGGCCGTGCAGCATCGCCTCGATGGTGGCGACCGCGACGCGGGGCACCTGGTGCGCGATCCGCGCGACGAGCTGATTGAAGCGGATCGGCCGGGCCGCGTGGCACAAGGCCAGCCGAACCGCTGTCGTATTCCTGGTGGACGTCTCGCGCGGTAGCTCAAGCGTCCGCCGCTGCCCGACCGGCGACCGGGCGGCGACGATGACGCGGTCATCGCGGACGGTAGCGGCGCTGTCGGCCACCACGAACAGCCGCCGCCGCAGAGGGTGATGCGCGTCGAGGCGGTCAACGACACAGGTGAGCCATTCGCCGTCCACCCGCGCGTAAGCACGGTGCCTCTGCCCTATCTTCGCGATGGCCGGGCCGACGGTGGCGGTCGTGACGGCGGCGAACACACCGAACGGTGTGGTCCGCCTTTGCCAGCGCAGCAGGTAGCCGCAAGTAGCGAGGACCGCCCGACGGACGGCGGCGGCCGTCGTGCCACAGGCGTCGGCGGTAAAGAGCTGGCCGATGCGTCGAGCCAGGTGCGGGCTGGCTATTGAGATCGCGTCGCGAACATCGGGTCGGCTCCACTGCTCGGTCAGCCAGGCGAGGCCGGCCTCGGTGGTCGCCGCGGGGCCGATGAGGTCCGGTCCGGTTGCGGGGCTGAGGTTGCCGGGGTCCGTACTGGCCCGGACCAGCACCGGACCGACCGGTTGGAAGGTGCGCTGGGGAAGCATCTGACGCCTCCTGCCGCAGAGATGGGTGAGGGGCCGCCGGAGCCCGGCAGCACCGGGCTCCGGCGGCAAAGAGGTGTTGCAGGGCCTGGTGGTCAGGCCGGGTCGTACGACGAGGTAGCGCAGGCGCTGGTGCTGCAGGTGCTCCCGCAGCCGTCGCTCGTACTGCAAGCCATGATCACCAGCGGCGTCGTCGCCTCGATCACCCGCATGTCGAGCACGAAGTCGTCGTCGGTGACGACCTCGGCGTCGGCCAGCGGAGCGTCGAGGACCGCGTTCGGCGGAGACATCGACATCACTCTCCTTCCGTAGAGGGGTTGGGGTGGTGCCACCTGGTCGTCAGGACCAGGAGATCGAGATGACGCCGTGCGTCTTGTCCATGACGGCGGCGTCGGCGGGGATGCGGGAGTGGTCACTGTCGGCGGGCCAGTAACCGAAGCGAGGCTCGACGTGGCGACCGTCGCGGTCCCACGCCCGGATCTGCTCGACCATCGCGCCGGCTGCCCGTTCGTCGTCGGGGCCGTAGGCGCGGGCACCGAACTCGAACCCCTCCCCCGCGGGCCGCACCGTGAGGTAGGCGAAGCCCGCACCGTGGACGACGCCGAACGGGAACCAGCGGCGTTCGTTGGCCAGTTCGGTTCCCTCGTCGGCGGCGACACGGCAGAAGCCGGGCAGGAACCACGCGAACCACAAGTGCAGGTCGGCGAAGGACACCCCGTTGCCGATCGTCACGCCGGACCACTGCTCGGTGCGGTCCGTGGCGAGGACGCCGTCGAGCCGGTCTATCTGGTCGGGCACGTGGGTGTCGAACAACAGCCGGACGTTCTGGCCGTTCGCGTCGGGCAGGAGGAACACCCGGTCGGAGTGCGCGCCGTCGCCCTGCATCGGCACGAACCCGGCGACCTCCACCGACGTACTGACCAGGTGGTCGCCGTCGCGGCGGAACCCGATGGTCCTCGTGACCGCGTTCATGATCAGCGGTAGGACGATGACGCCGCCCTCGTGGAGCTGGTTGAGCAGGGCGGGGGCGATGTCCCAGGCGCCTACGGTGACGATGATCGCGTCGAACGTTCCCTCACCGGGCACGCCGTGCTCGGCGTCAGCGACCACCACCCGGACCCGGCTGCCGTAGCCGTTGCGTTCCAGCAGCGTCGCGGCCCGGTCGGTGACCTCCGGGTCGATGTCGACGCTGACCACCCGCCCCTCCGGGCCGACGATCTCGGCGAGGTACGCGGCGTTCAGCCCACCCGAGCCGACCTCCAGCACCGTCATGCCCGGCGCGAGTTCGGCCTGTTCCAGCATCCGCGCCTGGATGTAAGCCGCAGACACCGACGAGATCGCCACACCGTGCTCGTCGCGCTTGGTTACCACGGAGCTGTCGAAGCCGTAGGCGACGGCGAGATCGGTACCGGCGGGCATGAACCGCTCGCGCGGCACCCGGCGCACCGCCGCCTCCACCACCTCGGACGTGATCATGTCCTTCGTGCGCAACTCGTCCACCAGCGCGGCCCGCAACTCGGCGGCACGGCCGGCGGCGAATCCTGTCTCAGCTATCTGGCCCACTCGCTATCTCCTCCTGCTCGGATCGGTCACCACAACGTCCCCGGTCCGCAACGGTCGAGCCCGCACCGACGGTGCGCGCGTCGTGTCGGGCCGGGTGGCCGGCGGCAGGGGGACGGGGGTGCCCCTGCCGCCGGCCAGGACCGGCCACCGCGCCCATCCCCATGAGCGGCGGCCGGTCGGGCAGTCGCCGCGCGGCGACTACCAGGTGAGGGCTGATGGGAGGTGACAGCCTCCCAGCGCTTCAGGTCTTTGACGCAGAAGGTCGCGGCGCCTTCCACTGGCCTTACGCGCGAATGGTCGGCGGCAGCGCCTCGCCCGCCCGCGTGCGGCGGACAGATTCTGGGGTCGCCTTGCGGGCATGGATAGCCCTGCGTTCGTAGGAGCCCAGGAGCACGTTCGGGGCGGCCATGAGCGTGACGAACCGGTCGAGGCCGGCGTCGGTAACCTCGGACGTGGTCAGGACGGGCCGAAGGTCATCGACCACGTCGGCGAGCAGCCGGCAACCGGGACCGCCACCGGTCCACGTCTCGGTGGATGCGTGGGCGCACAGCTGCGCCATGCCCTTGTCCGCGAGCAGGCCGGGGGTGTCGATTGGCCAGGTGCCGGGACCATTGAGCCCGGCGATGGTGCGAAAGACGCGCCGCATGACGGTGTGGATCAGACGGGCGTCGTCTCCGGCCGCCCGGAAGACCCGCGGCGGGGTGGCGGTGACGTCGGCTAGGACAAGCCAGCCCCCGGGGCGCAGCCGGGCGATCATCTGCTCCAACGCCTCGGCTGGATGTGGCAGCGTACCGTGCAGCCACCGCGCGATGACGACATCGAAAGCGCCAGGCTCACCGGGAAGATCGTCACCGTTCAGGTCCCGCTGGTAGACGTCGATGACACCGGTCGGGTTCAGGTAGCCGGTGTCCGTGTCGACGGCGCTGACCTTGCCCCGGGGGCCGACGAGGCGGGCCAGGTGGGCGGTGATCTCGCCGGTGCCGGCACCGATCTCCAGGACGCGCTGGCCGGGTTTGATGTCGAGGCGGTCCAGCTCCTGCCGGATGATCGGGTCGAGCAGTGCGCGCAGCCGGGCGGGGCGCAGCCGGGCGGGGCGTAGCTGCTCGTGGTGAGTTGTCGTCATCGCGGTGCTCCTACATGGATTGGTCTGTGGTGATGCAGGGCTCGAAGGTGCGGAAGCGCTGGATCCCGGCTTCGCTGGGCATTTCCCGGCGGTCGGTGTGTCGTGGGGGTGGGTTGCTGTCGGTGGGTGGCTCCCACCAGCGGTCCGGCGCGCGGGTGCGGGTGAGCAGCAGCAGGTAGGTGCCTGTTCGCCAGCCGGTTGGTGTGAGAATGGCGGACTCGTAGGCCAAGACGGCGCTGGTGCGCGGGTGCAGGATCAGCAGGTGCCGCTCGCGGCCGTCGTCGTTGAAGGAGGCGACGGCGAGGCCGGTGCGACCGGCGCGGTCGACCGTGCCGGGATGCGCGGTCAGCCCGGCTGCGTCGGCGAGGACCTGCGCGGTGAGGGCGCGTTGCCGTGGGCCAGGGTTGTGCCAGGTGTTGAGCGAGGCGAGACCTGCCATGAGTGCCCCATTCTTGTTGACCTGCCCGGCGTGGAAGTCCGCCTGGGATCGAAGCCAATCGGTGCTCTGGTAGGCACGGAACAGGTTCTTGTCGTGAAGCCAGCCGGGCGGCCAGAAGTCGCGCGCGACACCGGGACGCGGGTCCGGGTGCTCCGTCATCAGCTCCGCGCCGGAATCGTCGTCGGCGTACCAGCGCACGACGTCCCGCGTGACATCTCTGCCCCGGCGAGTTGTCCAGACGCGGTGGTGCACCGCGTCATATCGGCCCTCGGCCGTATCGCAGGCGTCGGTCGTGATGCGGCGAGCCAAGCCAAGCAGGATCGGGCGGCCCGGCTGGGCAGATCGCAGCCTCGTCGGCGGAGGGTGGTGCGAGGTGTCGGACAGTTCTTCGGTCGGTGACGGCACCCCGCAGCCTCGGGGTGCGGCGACGAGAAGCGGTGATTGTCTGGCAGGCGGCGGGGAAAGCTGGCCGGCGATGAGGGTTGCGGCGAGGGCGGCCACTGCGACGGCGGGACGACTGACCCCCCGCCTGCCCGACGTGAGGGCGGGCAGCGGCGGGATGCGGGTGTCCACACCGCAGGAAAGGATCATGCGCGGCGCGGCCTGGGCGTCGTCTGGACGGCGCTGAGGGCCGGTGGGTACGGGGCTCACGGCGTCCTGCTTGGGATTGGTGCGTGTTGTGGTCGCTGCCGGGGGCGCGGGATCGGCCTCGGTGGTGCGGCGGAGGCGAGGTCAGCGACGAAGGCGTCGACCTGGCCGTGGGTGACCCCGGGCATGCAGATGAGGTGACTGGTGCCGCTGTCGGTGGCGAGCAGCCACTTCTTCCTGACCTGTTTGGGTGGGGTGGGTAGGACGACGGTGAAGGCATGCGGGTGTCGCCAGGCGGGCCAGCCGACGGCGTTGAGTCGGTCGGTGGTGTAGGCGGCGAGACGGCGAGCTTGGGTGGCCCGCCACCGGTGCCCTTCGCGGCCGTAGGTGGCGATGGTGTTCCACAGCAGCGCGGCGGCCAGCCCGCATCGGGACCCGGTGACGGTGGTGTCCGCCGTTGCGGTGTAGGCGACGCGGCTGCCGTGGGTAGGCAGGTGGTCGCGGATGAGCACCACTCCGCAGGGCGTCGGCGTGCCGAGGAACTTGTGGCCGCTGATGGTGATGCTGCTGATGCCACTGGTGTCATCCAGGCGGAGCAGGCCGTCGAGGGCCAGGGGTATGCCGGACAGGGCCGCGTCGACGTGCAGGTATCCGGCCGCGCCGTGCTCGTCGAGTGCGGCGCGGATATGGCCGGTGTCGTCGACCGCCTCGGTCATGGTGGTGCCGGCGGTCGCGACGACGATGGCGGGCCACCGGCGCCGCCTACGCAGCTGTATGGCGAGGTGCGTGTAGTCCATCTCCCCGTCCGGCTGCGCTTTGACCGGGACGCCTTGGGCTCCGAGCAGGCGCACCACCTTCGGCACGGAGTAGTGGGCGGCGGTCGAGTAGTAGATGCGGGCTGTGGGGTCCCGCCGGTGCGCGGCGTGCAGGGCCGACAGGTTGCCTTCCGTGCCGCCGCTGCTCACGTAGCCCCACCGGTCGTCTGCGGGCATGGCGAGCAGGTCGGCGACCCACGTGATCACCGCGCGTTCCAGCGCCCGCGTGTGGGCGACTCCGCCGGTGTCGGCGGGGTCGCCGATGTTGTTCCACAAGCGGTTGCCGAGGCGGGTCATGACCTCGGTGTGGTCAAGGTCCACGGCGCCCGGGAACCCGATGCTCGTCGCCGCGGTGATGTCGGCTTCGCGCACGAGGTGGTCCAGCACGGCCGCGACGTCGATCGCGGGGCGGCTCAGGTCCGTGGCGTCGGCGAGGTTCAGGGTGTGCCTCACGCCGGCCGCCCGCCGTGCAGGTGCGCGGTGAGGGTGTGGTGCAGCGCGCCGAGGTGCCGCCACACTGCCCGGGTGGCGTCGTCGCCGTCCTCGGTCAGGTGTTCGTGCCGGTTGTAGTAGGTGACTCGGTCCGCGTCGAGGGTGCGGTTGCAGCGGATGCCGTCTACGCCCAGGCGAGCGTGTGGGTCGCGGTCGATGTGCATGGCGGTGCCGTCGGTCAACAGGACGTACGCCTGGCCTTTGAGGTCGAAGACCGACAGGCGGTGTCCGGTGGCGGGCAGGTCCCGCAGGGTGTGGGCGAGTTGGTACCAGCGGCCCTGGTCGGAGTCGAGGGTGCTGACCCCGACGCCGACGTAGACGGCGTGCTCGGGCAGGCTCATGTCCCCGCCGTTGACCATCGAGCCGTCCGGGCCGAGGGGATGCCAGCGGCGCCGGACGGAGGCCGCGCGGGTGATGTTGTCCCGGGCCACGCCGTCGAGGTCGGCCAGCAGCCGAGGAAGGTCGTCGGAGTCCGGGGAGGCCAGCCACAGCCGGTAGGCGGTGTGCAGCCGGTATCCGTGCGGCTCGGCCGGCGCATCGGAGACGAAGAACAACACCACCCCGTGTGGGCCGAGCGCCTCACGTCCACCGAACCGTTGATCGGCCTCGACCATGTGGCCGGTGTTGATCCGCTTGCACCGGTACGCGACCTGCTTGCGCAGGTCGACCCAGCGGCGAACCTCCGGCGGTACCCGGTCATCGACGGGCACCTGCTCGTACGGCGAGGCCGGAACGGGCGGCGGCACGGGCGGCAGGGGCGGGGGAAGCGCCGTCTCCGGCGCTCGCGGGTAGTCGGCCGGCATACGCGCCGGCCCGTAGCCCGGCTCCTGGGCGGTAGGCCCCGGCAGGTGAGCGGCAGGACCGGGCCCGTAGGCCGGGTGTTCCGATGGATGGGTGGTCGGTACCGCCGACGGGTGCTCTGGCCGCCATCCGGCCTCGACGTGCTCGACGCCGTAGTGCCTGCCCGCAGGAGGCATGGCCGCGTGGGTCATCATCGTCGCCCCCTTGTCAGATCGAGACATTGATCGCGTCGGGAACGGCGTGTGTGGTTGGGGTGCCGCGGCCGATACCGGTGTAGACCGACGGACGGGATTGCCGCAGATGCCCGGCCCACACCCCGCCGAGCACGGCGGTGGCGGCGAGGATCGCGGGCAGCAGGAACGGATACAGCGAACCCGGCGCGGCACCGAGCAGGGAGCCGGCGTTGCCGGCCATCAGGGCCAGCAGCACCAGCCCACCCGGCACCCCCAACGCGGGTGCGAGCCGCCACTCCCACGCTCCCGCCTGCGGGCCGCGCACGCTCGCCGGTGCGGTCATCGCCGCCACGGACGCGGTCAGCAGCAGGCACAGCAGGCCCATCGCACCCAGCGTCGACAGCCACGTGAACATGACCGCGATCGGGTCAGCGCCGGCCAGCGCGAACGCGCCCACCACCACCGACGCGATAGCTGTCTGGGTGAACGAGCCGCCGCGCGGCGCGCTGACCCGGGTCGTGCTGCCGGTGTGCGCGAGCCCGGCGGGCAGGACGCCTTCACGGGCCAGGGCGAACACATATCGGGCGACAACGTTGTGGAAGACGAGCTTCGAGGTGAGGATCGCGAGAATCAGGACCAGCTCCGCGAGCACCACCCACCAGCCGCCGAGGCGTTCCAGGATCGAGAAAGGCAGCCCTGCCGCCGGATCGGCAGCCACCTCGCCAACGGCGGTGGGGCCGACGGCCACGCCCATCGCCCACGCTGCGAGCGCGTACACGCCGCCGAGGACGACCACCGCGCCGATCGTGGCCCGGCCGAGCGATCGGCGGTCGACGGCCTCCTCGACCATCGATCCCGGGCTGTCAACGCCCATCAACGCCGCCACGCAGAAGGCCACCGCGCCGCCGACGCCGCTGACCGCCAGCCCCGAGGCGTCAAAGCCCTCCCATGACAGCCCGCTGTCAGCCGGCTGCCCCACACCGGCGAGGACGAACGCGGCGACGATCAGCAGGGACACCGCCAGCACAGCCACCAGAACCCGGGTGGACAGCACGATCGCTCGCACGCCGAAGGCCCCGATCACGGCCAGGGCGAGGCCCGCCCACACCCACCACGCCCCACCGACTTGCCCAGCCAGCGTCGCTCCGACCAACCCGTACAGACTGATCTGAATAGCGTTGTAGGCAACCAAAGCAACGAGGCCGGCGGCGACGCCCCAACCACGCCCGAGGCTGTTGGCGAGGATGCCGTAGTAGGCCGCCGGGTGTCCCACCTGGCGGGCCATCGCCGTATACCCCACCGTCAGCAACGCCACCACCGCCGCGACGAGCACGAACACCAGTGGAAGCGCCGTCACCTGCGTGGTCGCGTAGGTGGCGACGATGCCTCCGGCGAGCACCACCATCGGCGCCGACGCCGCCGCCCCGAACACCCACAACCCCGTCGGCGTCAGCGTCCGCCGTGCGAGCGCCACTTGCATATGCATCGACCTCACCGCTGCCCCCGATCTGTCGAGTTCGGGCAGCACGAACCCTGGCAGCCATCCACTGGATGCCGGTCCACGTCGGCCGCGGTCGCCGCGACGAGATACACCGCCGCCGGGCGTACCGGACCGAGACGCCAGTAGCTGTGGTCACGTTCGAGCCGCCGCCGGGCGGTCCCCGCATCGGGGGTGAAGCCGAACAGATCGTGGGAGCCATTGGCCCACTCCCGCCGCACCGCGTAGCCCCACGCGAACTCGTCCGACGTCACGTCTCCCGCGTCCGTGACGGCGGCGTCGGCACGCGCACACGACGGCCTTGGTGGCAACCACCGTGCGGCGTTACGCCAACGAGGTGGAGTCAAAGCCTGTATACGGGTCAGAGCAGACAGCACGAGGGGTGTCTCCTTCAAGAGCAGGGCGGGAAAGGGTGATCCACCGCGAGGTCATCGCCAGCAGGTGCTTAACAACGGGGTGGTCGGACGGTCAGGGATAACCAGGTGACGCCGGCACGGCACGACGACGCAGCGGTATAGCGAAGCGATGCGCGCGCATCCGGCACGGCAACCTGGCGGACCGTCGGTCGCCAGGCGCGGACCGCCACAACCGCCACAGCACCGGCCCGCCGGGCTGCAACAACACCGGCGACCGCGGCTCAAACCCGAGTCGAGCGAACACGCTCTCCCGGGGCCAGACGCCGCTGAGCTCCGCGTGCGCCGGCAGCCCCTCCGCATCGAGCCTGCGGTGGTAGCTGGTCAATAAGGCACGAGCGGCGCCACTCTGCCCGGGACGAGCCGCGAGGTGAGCAAGGTAGTGATGCGGCGTATGCGGGAGCACCGCATCGACGTAGGCGTGTAGCAGCGCGAACCGGGGTGCGTGCGATCCGAGTGTTCGTTGCAGGTCGTACATCCACGCTGCGGCTGGCGGGGGCGGTTCGGGTCGCGGGTACCAGACCGTCGCAGCGGTGTGGTCGTCAGTGGTGTCGACCTGGCCATGCGCCAATCCCTGCGTCAACACCAGGCGCGCCCAGCAGCGCAGCACGTCGCGACGCTTGGCGGCATCCGCTACGAGCCAGGTGCTCACGGGGCGGGTTATCAGGGCGTCCGCCATGACCGAGGACAACGCATCGACGTCGTCAGCGGTCGCCTGGCGGATCACAGCTTCCACGTGCCTCATGTCGCGTCCCCCCGTGCTGGGTGAATGCCGTTGCCTTCGGATATGTCCAGCGCTGGCCACGACTCGTCCACGCACACCGCCTGTTCGTGCGACATCCACGGCACCGGATCGATCGCCGGTTGAAAAGTTCTGGCGAGGTGTAGGCTGTCTGATTTGATTCCCGCAGTTGGCAGACGAAGACGCGCTGCGTCGATTAACCCGGGTGGACCACAGACGTAGAAACCCTGCCCCTCCTCGTAGTGATGAAGGGCCAGGGTGAGCACGTCACCCTGAGCGGCCGGCTCGGCATCAAGGTCGTCGGAGAACGCCAACACCACCGTCAGCCAGTCACCGTGTGCCTGCCGCAGCTTGGTCAGCGCCACCGCGTCATACAGGTGGGACAACGCTCGCGCGCCCACCACCAACGTCACACGCCGTCTACTCCGCGATGCGGCGACCTGCTCGACCAGCGCCCGCATCGGCGCGAAACCCGTACCGCCCGCCGCCAACAGCAGATCGGCGTCCCCGGCTGCCTCCAACGACAGCCCCACATCGATTGCCGGCCCCAACCACAGCAACTCCCCCGGCACCACCCGCTCGACCAACGTCGGCGACACCACACCGTCCGGGAGCGCCCGTATGTGAAGCTCCACCGTCCCGTCCGGACGAGGAGCGTTCGCAGGCGAGTACCACCGCCACTGCCCCGGCAGGCGCGGTGTGCACACCGGCATCGCCTGGCCCGGCAGGTAGCGAAGACGCCGCATCGGCCGGACGGTCAAGACGGCGACGCCGTCGGCTGTCGCGTCGCGGACCACCACTTCACCGACCGTGGCCTGAGGCCCGTCACCCAGGGCCGCCGCTACCCTTCCGGCCAGATGCAGGGCGCGGCGACAACCTCGCTCCCACCAGCTCGCCACTGCTGGCTCCCAGCTCACGCTCGAGAACTGACGAACCGTGTCTGCCATTGCCGCCGCGACCACGGTCCCGTGGTACGGATGCAGCCCGAGACGCCGGTGCATCCGCCCCAACACCACCAGTGCAGCACGCCGCCCCGCCGGGTCGCCCCGGCCGGTGACCACCTGCCCGAGGGTGGAGAAGAACATCGGCGCGAACTGCTGCGGGAGCAACCGCACGCTTCGGTCCTCCATGAATGACCAGAAATGGTTAGCGGCACGTTCATGAACACTGAGGACGAGGGCCACCTGTCTCGCAGGATCAGTCATCACAGCAGCCATCCCCGACACGATAAGTCCGTGCCGGAATCATCAACCTGTAAGTCTCCCGAACAGGCCAGGCAGCACTGGCCGCGTTCACGCAAGCCAAAGGACGGCTGTGATCGGGTGTCGCCGAAGCACCGAGATGCACGCTAAAGCGTCTGAAAGACAAGCGATCTAACAAACTGGACGATGGCTGTACATCTCCTGAAATGGCGCCACTCGTAAGCTTCCATCTGGACACCGGTTGCAACCAACGCACTTTGAGCGACACAATAAGACACTCCTTCCCTATCACGTGTCGCACTCGAGCCCGCAACAGGGCTTCACGGCAAGTAGAGCGTCACCGATATACTGTCGGAGCAACAGGCGTGCACCGTGTGCACACGCATCTGCACACACCATTGGAGGCCAGGTGGACTCGTTCGGGCGGGTTCTCAGGCAGCACCGCACAGCAGCTGGCCTATCGCTGCGAGACCTTGCCGCCCGAATAAACTTTCAGTACAGCCACATCTCCCAGGTGGAACGTGAAGTACGCCGCCCTACGAAGGCGATGGCGGAGGCCTGCGAACGAGCTTTGTCCACTGGCGGCAAACTTGCTGAGGCGTTCCTCCATGAGCAGGCAGGCGATACCGACATGCGTAGACGATCAGTCCTTCAGGCCATGGGAGCCCTCGCCGCAGCACCGACCGCAGACCACCTCGTTGGGCTGGAAGCGCTGCGTCACGGCCTCGGTGCTGCAGTAGACGTCGACCACGATGAGTGGCGTGACATCGTCGCCTCCTACGGCCGCGGCTACTACCAGCAGCCACACAGCCAGGTGATGGCACAGCTAAGTCGAGACATGGCGGTCCTGCAGCATCAGATCGCCGCCGACCGTGGCGACCGTCGCCCCATACTTCTACAGGCTGCTGGTCGACTGTCAGTCATCGTCGCCCTCGGACTAGTCGCATCCGGACAGGCGATGATGGCCCGTAGGTGGTGGCAAACGGCGCGACGAGTTGCGGACGAGTCCGGCGACCCGGAGACGAAGGTGTTGGTGTACGCCTGGGACGTGGTGAATGGCTGTTACGACGGTCGTCCAGCTGGTGAGGTAGTTGCGCTTTCGGATGAGGTGTTGCCGCTGCTGCAAGGGCGGGCGTCCGCCGCGGCCTGCGGGCTACTTGCCGGGCGGGCGCAGGCTCTGTCCCTAGCTGGCCGGCATTCCGAGGCGATCGGCACCGTGGAGCAGCTCGCCAGCTTGGCAGAGCAGCTGCCAGCGCCCGTCGTCAACGACGTCGAGAGCTTGTGGGGCTGGCCGGAGCATCGGCTTCGACACACCGAGTCGTGGGTTTATACGCACGCCGACAGCTACCGCCGAGCGGACCAAGCGCAGGATCGAGCGCTTGCCCTATACCCTGCGTCGCAGATTCGGCTGCGCACACAGGTACAACTACATCGCGCGGCAGCATTGATCCGTACCGGCCATATCCCGGACGGGCTGCGGCTGGCCGCTGATCTGCTCGACGGATTACCGGCGGGTCATCACAACGAACTCGTTCGTAGCGTGGCTTGGCAGGTCGTTGCCGCCGTGCCTTACAAGGAGCGCAGCCGTCCGCCGTACGACGAGCTGCTCGAGCGAGTGAGGCCATAGCTTCGCCTCGGTCGTCGCCGATGTGTAGGCGTGCACTGCGACGCCCCTACTTGTTTAGGTTCGCCCGTAGCATCCGAGGATGCTTACCTACACCGCCATCGCCAGCACCGCTGCCGGCCAGCTCTTCGACGTCCTAGGGGACCTGTACGGTCTCGTGTACGCCGAGCCGCCATATAACGAAGGACCGGAGGAGGTTGCCAGATTTCGTGACGGCCTACCCAAGGAGGCCACGCGGCCAGGGTTCAGCTTGATCGTTGCCGAGGACGACGGGCTCCTAGTCGGGGCAGCATATGGGTGGAGGATGCCGGCTGGCAGCTGGTGGTCTCGCGCCGACCGGGATCCGCCCTCGGAGGTACGCGACGCCGACAAGTTCGCGGTTATGGAGTGGATCGTGCACCCGCAGCGGCGGCGCGCCGGCATTGGCGCAGAACTTATGCGCCGGCTACTTGCCGGCCGTACGGAGCCTTATGCGACCCTCGCTTCCAACCCCGCCTCGACGGCAAGAGCCGTGTACGAACGGGCGGGGTGGAAGCAAGTCGCCACGTCCGTGCTCCCGTGGGGGCCGTCCATGGACATCCTGGTCCTGTCGCTCCCAGTTGGAGGCAAGTAATGCGCGGCGCCGGCTCCCATGCCCTACGGCACTAAAGGACCACGTGCCGCAAACAGCGGCACCTAGGTCGCCTCGGGCGGCAACGCACGGGCTCCCCATCCAGGTACCGCACGTTGACGATGTCTCACGTACGGTGGTGCTGCTCGTACTGCTCGACACTGATCGTCGACGTGGGGGAACTGAGGGACGGATGCAGGACCAACACGGCTATCTATCGCTGACGAGTCTGGAATTCCTCGGTGACGAGTCCGTACTACGGGAGCAGGTAGAGCGGACGCTGCGGGGCTCCAGCATTCCCCTTCAGGCCGGCAGCTGTCACGGCGCCGACGTCACCGGGTCGGTCTCGGTGGTCGTCGACGCGTCACGTCGCGTCGAAAGCGTCGTCGTAGGCCGGGAGTGGCGGAGCGAAGTGGGCGGACCCGGCTTTCCGGCGGCGCTCTTCGACGCGTACACCAACGCCCTTGGCGCCGCCTTGGAACAGGCTGCCATGGTCAGGCTCCAGGAGGAGCGTCACGACCCCTCGACGCCGCGCCGACCGACGACCTCTGAGGCGTACGTGGAAGCCGATGAGGACGCGTGGTCGCGGGCGACGTGGCGCACCCTGCGGGGCCTGGACGCGGAACTGGCCCGGGTGGCGGGTCTTCGTGATGCCGTAGTCGAGGAGACGATGTCCAGCACCACCGGCCTTCTGACGCTGCGGATTCGCGCGGGCAGCATCGTCGGTATCTCCGGCGACACGCGACGGATCGCGCGCGCCGACGCCGGTGAGCTGCAGTTCGAGGCGTCGTCCCTGCTGCGCTCCTTCGACCTGGCCGACGGGCCTCGGCACGACATCGAGGGGTGATCAGATGGATGAGCTGAACGTCATCACCGACGCGCTGCGCGCCGAGGGCAGCAAGTGGCTGAACCTGTCCGACAGCGTGGCGGCCGTCAAGGGCGCCACCGAGCACCTGACCCTGGACCCCTCGGCCTTCTACATCGGTGACGCCAACGTCGTTGTCCATTCGACGGCGTACCGCGACTTCCACACCTTCATGGTCACGGTCCTGGCCGGCGCGGTCGTGGAGTTCGAGCAGATGGGTGAGGCCCTTCGGCGGGTCGCCGACGCGTACGACCGCGCCGACGAGGTGGTCTCGCTCGACCTCAACGCCATTTACCGCGCCTGAGCGCGGACGCCGCAGCCAGGAGAGGACACCGACACCGATGCAGCCCGCACCGCCGGACCTGGAGTACAGCGAGCCGTTCAACAAGGCTTTCGAGCAGATCCGCGCCGGCGTGGACCTCGCCGTCGGCGGGTTCAACGACATCGTCGCGCAGGTCAACGAATGGGCGTGGCTCCTCGGCCCGGCGGCCCTGCTGTGGATCAAGCGCAACCTCGACGCGGTGCGCGGTGGCCTGCGCAGTGTGCTGGATCGGGTCGAGCACGCGGTGGAGCATCAGATGCCGGTGCTGTCGCTGATCTCGATGAGTTTCCGGTGGGTCACCGACGTGAAGACGCCCGTGTCCCAGCTGTCGTTCGCCGTCACCGAGCCGGTGGATCAGAACCTCGCGAAGTGGACCGGCGACGCGGCGCGTGCCTACGCCGACAAGGCCACGAAGCAGAAGGCCGCCGTGGACGAGTCTGTACTCAAGGCCGAGTTCATCAGCCAGTGGCTGTTTAAGATCGCCAAGGCGAACGTCGACTACGCTGTCGAGCTGGCTAAGATCGTCACGAGCCTGGCAGGGAAGTTCGCCCAGGCCGCCACCGACGCGGCGACTGTCATCAACATCCCCTGGGCCATCGACACTCTCGCCGAGTCCGTCGGCGACATCGTCACCGCCGGTCTCGACACTCTCCTGCACATCGGTCAGCGTTTCGTCGATGCATTGGGCAACGTCCGGGACATCGCGACGCAGGTCGGAGACCACTCCAAGCTTCCCGGCGGCCGCTGGCCTGAGGCCGTGCGAGGCTAGGGGTGGGCCGGCGGCGTGCTCAGGCGCGTGGGACGGCAACGTGGATCGCCTTGAGGATCGTCAATGCCCTCGCGGCGAGCACGTCCTCGGGCAGGTAGGAGTCGCCGCCGACTGCCAGCCATACCTGGACCACCAGGTTGGCGCTGCGGGCATGGACCAGGTATTCGGCGTACTTGAAGCCGGGATCGGATCGCTTGACGAATCCTTCCGCCTCCTCCCCCACCCCGGCAACCGGACCGTCCGGCGTCATTCCGGTCACCTGCCGGGTCGCCTGGTACAGCTGCCCGGCCTCCTCAGCGCTCGCCAACGAGGACGCCTCCACCCGCAGATTCGCCTGATGGCCGTCCGCGGTACGCATCTCGAACAGACACGCCGATCCCTGCCGCGCCACCGGCGGCTTCGGATCAGTACGCGCCACCCGCAGCGACAGGTCCGCCAAGGGTCTGAGATCCGTATCCCGGCACAGGTCGAGATTCGCCGCGTCGTAGGAGACACCGGCGGCGGGTGTCGGGCTTCCGGTCGCGGGAGCACTGACGGCAGGAGGTGTGATGCTGGCGGCGGGCGTCGCCGCTCCCCCGTCACACGCTCCGACGGCCGCGAGCGTCATCAGAAGAGCGGAAACGACCCAGGTACGAGTCCGGATCTGAGCGCTCACATCGTCGAACATACCGGCAGCCGCGCCCCGCCGGCCGCCGGTGCGCACTCCCCGTATCGTCGACAGATGCCCGCCGAGACCATCGAAACTGTCGCCCGTACTCGCGCTGTCACCGCTGCGGCTGTCCTTCAGCAGCAGATCGACCTGCGCGCCTATCCTCACCGGCACCTCGCGGTGGTCGCCTACGCCGCCGGCGGCGACAGCATCAGCCAGGCACTCGCCGCTGCCGATCACCTCAGCTACAGCGGCTGGGAGCTCGTCAACGTGACGCAGATCGGCAGCAACAAAACACTGCACGCCTTCATGCGCCGCCGGTGAACGCAGGGGCTGCGCCCATCAGCTGAGGCTTGGCAGCCGCCCTCACCGCGACTCCGTGTCCTGGCGGAGCCGGGACATGAAACGGCTGTCAGGCACGGAGCGTTCTGGAGTGAGCGTTTCCCGGACCTGTGACATCCTCGTCGTCGCACAGCCGCCCCGAGGCGATGCGTAGCCTCCGGTCGATTCCATGGGACTACTCATCGTCAGGCCACCAGTGGGGATCGAGGCTTTTGCCGTGGCCGTGGGGGCAGGTGCCGTAGCCGGTGCGGGAGACGTTCCAGTGGTGGTAGCAGTAAGGGGCGTCGCATGGGCCGCAGAACCCGGCGTCGTCGTAGAAACCTGCGGTGGCAACGGCGGCGTACCGGTAGGGCTCGACGAAGGCGTCGGCGATCTTCTGGACTTGCGCCGGGTCGACCGGCTGGCCGGTGCCGTTGCCCGCTTCGATGCCGGAGAACAGCAGCCACCACTGGTGGTCTGGGTGGCGCTGTCGGGCAGCGGTGAAGGTGTCGCGCTGTTCCGGTGGCCACTGCAGCCAGTCGGCAGGCAGCGCATCGGCTGCCACGAGTTCAACGTGTGTTGCTGGTCGCGCGCATACCGCGCATGGCGGTTTGGCGACGAAGGCCTGGACCATGATCTCTCCTCTCCCCTGACAGTCAGATGCCGGCGGGCGGCACTGCTCGTCCGGCGGGATGGTGCGGGGGCCGATCCGTCATGACGCAGATTCGGGTCAGAGGCCACCAGGGGCCACTGGCCATGGCGATCTCCCGGCAGTGTCGCCAGAGTTGGTGGGTGGCAGGTGGGGGTGGGTAGCTGTCGATGGTGGCCAAGACGATCGGGTCGGGCCAGTAGCGCCAGGCGGCCTCGACGATTTGGTCGTTGTAGTCGGGTAGGGCGTAGCGGACGACGGCGCGGGCTTCGTCGTTCTGGTTGACGATGTAGGGGTTGTCGTCCCAGTACCAGGCGGGCTGGAGGTGGTAGTCGTGGCTGAGGTGCGGGTTGATCAGGCGCCACGACGGGATGATGAGGCCCTCGTAGCTCTGCCAGACGGCGCTGACGACGGGGCGTAGCGCGGCGAGTTCAGCGTCGGTGACCGGGTGACACCGGTAGGGGTGCTCCATCAGGTCGTAGCGTTCTTCGATGCCGTCGTAGCGTTGCTCGCCGTAGTAGCCGGAGCTTTCGAAGAAGTAGTGGAAGTCGCCGAAGGCGGTCACTCGGTCGATGTCGTTGGTCTGCTGCCACACCGGTTCTCGTACGGCGTGCAGGGCGTCGTTGAGCGGTGTACGGCGCAGGGTGTTGACGTGCGACTGGTGGCCGCGGGCGATGAGGTGTCGGACGTGCTTGATGGCGGCTTCTGGTGAGGGGCACCAGATGACCGTCGGCTCGGGCAGGTCGGCGGTGCGGTAGGCCTCGCGCACGGCGGCTTCGGCCCGTGGCCGGTCGGCGGGCTCGGTGGTGAGGATTGCTGTCCTCCACCGTCGGATTACCTGGTCCGTTGCTGGGAAGGGGGTGGTTGTCGTCGGGTCCATGTCGTATCCCATCTGCCTCGCAGGGGCTGCCGGTGAGACCGCGGAGGGCGATCGCTTACGGGGTCTGATGTTGAGGGGCTGGATCGGATCTACCTTCAGGATGCGCAGGCACCGCCAGCACGGGTCGTGGTGGCGCGGCGATGGTGGCTCGGACGTCATGACCGCTGATGAAGGCTCGGTGATGGGTGTGGGGCGCGGTGACGGGAGTTGGGTCCCGCCACCGCGCTGTGCCGGCCCGGTCTACTGCGGGGTGTCGCCGGTCGGGGGTTCGGGGTTGCGCCGGCCGAGGACGCGGACGGTGGTGCTGAGTTTGATGGGCTTGTCGTCGGGGCCTTTGAGGAAGGGCTCGACCTCGATCTTCTTGCGCAGGCTCCGGCCGGGGCCGTAGGCCTGGTTGCGTTCGTGGCCGGAGACCCAGTAGCGGTGATCGGGCGTGCTGCGGGTTCGTCCGCCCGTGGGTGTGGGCGGGTCGCCGGCGGGTGTGGTGGAGGGTGGCTTGATGCGGACCAGTCGGACGTCGGGGGCGGGTCGCTGGCTGCGGTGGTAGGTGTTGCGGGTTGCTTTCGGCAGCGTGGCGGGGGTGGTGTCGGTCATCTGTTGGTTCATGAGCAGCCAGGTGGTGATCAGCGGCCCGAGTGGGTGGCTGCCGCTGATGGACGTCGTGCGGGGGATGTGGTCGGTGTGGACGGGGATGAGCCAGCCGATGTCGCGGCGCAGTGTCGGCATCAGGTCGGCGTCGAGGCCGGCGCCGATGCTGCGGTAGCCGAGCAGGTGCCAGCCGCCAGGGTGGGGTGTCCAGGAGACGGCGGCGATGCGACCGCGGGTGCCGGTGGGGTGGGCCCAGACGACCAGTCCGCTGGGTGACGGGGTGATCCGGTCGGTCACCGGTGCCGGTGGTTGGTCGCGGGTGACCTCGTTGATCAGGTCGGTGAACTCGTGGTTGATCCAGTACAGCGGTGCCCGGTCGAGGTGCTCAGCCAGGACGCGGCGGGTCTCTAATGCATTGAGGGGGTCGGGTAGGCCGGCGGGACCGCGCAGGAGTCCGGTGAGCCGGTCGCGGATCTTCGGCAGCATGTCCGGGGTGAGGGTGGCCGGTGGCCAGTCGGTGGTGGTGAGGAGAGTGCGGCCTTCACGGGTCAGCACGATCGCGCGGTGCACCATGCTCAGGATGGCGTAGCGGGGGCTGGTGGGGTGCCAGCCCATGTGGGCTGCGCTGGCAGCGGTGAGGCCGGCGGGGTCGTCGGCTTCGAAGTACTGGGCGCAGCGCGCACAGACATGCCATCGGGTGTTGTAGGTCTGGATGATCTCGCGGCGGCCTCCGATGCCTTGGGCTTCGAGTTCCGCGGTGTGGTAGTTCCAGACCGGTCGGGGTCCGCTGCAGATGTGGCAGCGGTCGTAGACGTCGCCGATGAGGTCGGCGGCGACGGGCACGGGCTGGTGGCGTCCGTCTTCGCTGACCGGGTGCCGGTAGACGACCTGGTCGCCGTCGTGGTGGTGGGTGAGGCTGTAGCCGCAGGTGGCGCAGGCCATCAGGGTTGCCAGGTTCATGCGCCGGCCTCCGGCCGGGTGGGGCGCAGGTTGCGCAGGCGCCGCCCGCGCCGCGGTGTGGTGGCCGGCATGGTCATGCCGGGGGCGTAGAGGGTGTGCTGGTTCCCGCCTGAGTGCTTGGCGTGGTACATGGCGATGTCAGCGCGCCGTAGGGCCACGTCTTCGAGGGGGTCGCTGCTGTCGACGATGGCGGCTCCGACGCTGGCCGCGACGTCGACCGTGGTGGGCTCACCGTCACCGGGCAGGTCGAGGGGTTGAGCGATCAGAGCGACGACCAGCCCGGCGACCCGGGCAGGGGTGCCGCGGTGCGCGGGCAG
Organism: Micromonospora sp. BQ11; assembly: GCF_052068135.1. Lineage (NCBI taxonomy): Bacteria > Bacillati > Actinomycetota > Actinomycetes > Micromonosporales > Micromonosporaceae > Micromonospora > Micromonospora sp. BQ11. The sequence continues at coordinate 217,816 of NZ_JBQHDB010000008.1, forward strand.
CAGGGCCGCGTACTCGTCGCCGGCCAGCCGCGCGGCGGCGCCGCCGTTCAGGGCGGCGATCTCGTGGATGCGGGCGCCGATCTCGGTGAGGATGTGGTCGCCGGCGTCGTGGCCGTGGGTGTCGTTGACGGCCTTGAAGTTGTCCAGGTCGATCAGCAGGACGAGCATCGGGTGTGGTGTCGCGGTGAGGGTGGCGTGCAGGGCGAGCAGGCCGGTGCGGTTGAGCAGACCGGTGAGCGGGTCACGGGCGAGCTGCCGGAGGGCGTCGGCGAGGTGGGCGCGCGTGCGTCGGAGTGCGGCGATCAGGTAGCAGGCCCAGGCTGCGGCGACGAGTGCCACGGCGGTCGTGGCAGTCACGGACATTGTGGTGAACACTGAGGTCCTCCATTCGGTTGGAGAACCCGGGGCGCCGTCGTTTGGTAGGCGGGGCGCCCCGGGTCTTAACGGCGACGGCCCGCCGATGGCGGGCCGTGGGTGTGTGATGCCGGTGATGACGGCAAGGCCGCCGGCATGGCTCGGGGGCTGCGGCGGCCGGGGTTTCGTCGGCTACAGGCCCAGGGGCGCTGCGGACGCAGGATCAGGTGGTGCTGGTGCCTGGCGTCAGTCGCGGTGCGCCTGGAGGCGGTGGTTGGCGTGTTCGCCGAGGTAGACGGTGTGGAGGCCGATCGTGGCGATGGCCGGCACGGTGTCGGTCAGGACGCTGAGTTGCAGCCGTACGGCTTCTTCGGCCAGTCGAGGCGAGTGGGCGGCGCGTAAGCACACCAGGTAGGTCTCATGCCAGGTGACCTGGAACGTACCCCTACCAGTGGCGGTGATGGTCGGCTCGCGGACCATGGCGCTGAGGGTGATGGGCAACCCGTACTGCTGTTGCAGCGCGAAGGCGTCGCAGGCCAGGTGGTAGGCGGCGATACGCGCCGCTGTCGGGTTGTCGGCGGCGACGGTGAGGGGAATCGCGGCGGTGACCTCGTAGAGGTGGGCGGTGGGCAATCCTGGTAGGCCGAGGCCGCGCAGCAGGTCATCGACGAGCTGGTACGGGCCGTGTGCGCCGGGCCGATCGTCGAGGTCACCGGTGCGCAGCGCCTCGATGAGCGCCGCGCGGATCTGCCGTACCCGGTGGTGCCACGCCTGCGCGGAGAGGTACCGCGCCGTGGTCGCCTCCGTGCTGGCCTCGCGTGAGGGCGGCGGTGTAGGGCGTGTACGGGGCGTCTCTTTCGACGCTCAAGTCGGTCGGGTCGCGCGGATCAGGATCGATGGTCACCGCCTGCACGGTGAGAGATTCGACCAGGGGTGCGGGCAGCGCGGCGACGGCGCGGTGGACGGCCGCGACGGCCTGGGTGCGGGCGTCGTCGCCGGTGCAGGCGCGCACCTGCGCGGTAAGTGTCACGAGCAGGCTGGCCTCGTAGGTGCTGTGAACGGGGCCGTCACCGGGGCCTGCCGCACGCCTGTGTGGAGGCAGGTCGACGGTGATGGTGACGTTTGGGTCGAGCGCCTGCCGTGCCCCCTGTTCCTGGTTGCCGGGGTCGGCGGTGAAGAGCTGCACCACAGCGGTGGCGTCGGTGGGACGGGCGCAGCTCAGGGCGAGGTGCAGGGTCCAGATTCGGGGCAGCGGGGACAGGCCGACGGCCTGCAGGACCCGGCAGGCCGTCTCCAGCGCAACCAGGTTAGTGCGCACGAGGTGAATCAGTCGGCGGCGCAGTTCGACGCCGAGGCCGTGGGTGAGGCATCGCCACGCGGTGGCCTCCTGTCTGGCGAAGGTGTCGGCGCTGCTGGTTGTGGTGTGCTCTGTGTCGTAGCGGCCGTCGTACGGCGCGGTGCTGGGCGTCATCGAGTCGCCTCCGAGGTCAGGTGGTTCAAAAACCAGTGGGGCGAGCCATCCGGCTCGCCCCACTGGTGGGCTGGGCAAAGGAACAGGCGGCTGGTGCGAGCGCGGCGATAGACGTGCGGGCAGGGCCGCGGGATGTCGGTCAGTCGTTTTCATGCGCCGCGGTGGCGTGCGCGCTGCTCGACCAGGTCGGCGATCTTGTCTCGTCTGGCGGCCGGAAGGGTGGCCAGGACGGCGACCAGGTGGTGTTCCTGTTCGCTGAGCGGCTCGGCGAAGGCCGCCTTGTAGGCCAGTCGGGCTGCCTCGTGGGGGGCTTCGATCGGGCCGCTGTGGTCGTGGCCGTAGGCGATCTCGCGGAGTTGCTCGGCGGCGGCGAGCGGATCGTGGGACAGGGTGACGTCGTAGACCGTGAAGGTCGCGGGAAGGTCAGCGGCGCTGATCGCGGTGATCAGGCACAACCCGGCCTGCACGTCGTAAGCCCACAGTTCGCTACGGCCGGGGTTGTCGCCCCGGGCGCGAACGGCGGCGCGGGCCGCGTGCCAACTCAGCCGGGCTTCTTGGGAGCGGGCGGCGAGGGCCAGCAGCATGCGGCGTACGGGATCCATGAATGGGTTACTCCTGCTCTGGGTGGCTCCCCGACGATGGCGTCAGGGAGCGGGTGAACGGTCGGAGGTGCGATGTCGGAGTGCGTGCAGGGGTTATCGGGGCGTCTGTCGCGTCCGGGTTGGTGAGAGGTGCCCGCTTGTGGAGCTACGGCTGGTCGAAGAACTCCGACGGCGGGAGGCCGGCGTGCAACGCCTGCGCCAGCAGAGCCGCCAGCTCGTAGGCGGGCTCGATGGCCAGGGCGTGCTCGACGGCGAGCAGGGCCAAGGCGCCGTCGCCGCAGCGCCACGCGGCCAGAGCGAGCAGGGTCGCCGGTGCCGGCACCAGCGGGTGCTCGGCGCGGCGGGTGACCTCGGCCCAGAACGTGACGTGCCGGTCGTGCGGCTCGGTCAGTTCCATGGCGAGGTCTCGGACCGAGGGGCGGGTCAGCAACACGGTTAGCCATGCCACCTCGTCGTTGCCGAGGCGCTTGCCGTCGTCGTGCTGCCGTAGTGCCGCACGAACGGCTCTGGCCCCCGCCTCATGCACGGCGGCGTCTCCGGCGTCGCGTAGCTGGGCCGCCCGTGTGATCGCCTCACCGGTGGCGCGGCGCATGGCGTCGCGGTCTGCTCCCCGGACGGGCGCGAAGCGAGCCGCGACCGCAGCGCGGTCCGGGAACGCGACCTGCCCCGCGGCGGTCGCTTGCACGCTGATCAACGAGGTGCGTGGATCGAAGAGGATGCCGTGTGGTGGGCAGCAGGCGGGGTTGTCGCACCGCAGGCTGAAGATCCGCTTGTCGGTGACCCGCAGCAGGTCTCGGATGGGCACGTCCGCGGCGGTGAACGTGCGGTCGATGGTGCCCAGGTGCGACTCGACATGGTCGGTGTCGCCGTAGCCGATGATCACGGCGTCGGTGATTGGCTGTTGCCGCCGTACGACGCGGGCCAGGTGAGCGGCCAGGTTCTGCACCTGGGCCGTGGGGGCGCCATGGTCTGGGAGATCGCCTCGGGCGACGAACGTGACCCGGCGGTTGTTGAAGACGACCACGACGATGCTGCCGTCGTGGGGGTGGAAACCCAGTAGGTACGGCACCGCCGCGACCAGGTCGGCCGGGGATCGGACTGTCAGCGTGTTCTGGGGAGTAGACATGGCGCTCTCCACTTCGGATCGGGGTTGGGGCCAGCGGGACAGCCGGAGCCACGGAAGCCTTGTTTGTTCTGTGCGATTCAGGAGCACCGGGATGTCGAAGCTGGCAGTGGTACGGCGACGGATGCTGCGCGAGCCGTCGGGCGACGCCGTGGGTGTGGCATTGGATGCGTGCGCAGGTGGACGGAGACCGCGGCCTGCTCGTGGGTCATTGCGCGGGTTCCATCGGCGAGGTGATCTGGCCGGTGTGAGGAGCGCGGGGTGGCGGGTTTCGTGCCTGTCTCGTTCGAGGGACGGCTATGCGGCCAGGGTCCGCAGGATCAGGTGCGCTTCCTTGAGGTGACCGGCGAGGACCTCGCCGTTGGCGCCGGCGGTGCTGAGGCTGTCGGTGAGGGCTTGCACGACCGCGGTGGGCGCGGTCGGCAGACCCGTGAAGGCTCGTCTGTTGACGTGCCCGCAGATGCGCTGGACGGTCTGGGTCAGGCGGGCCTGGGCGAGGTTGAGCCCGCAAAGCAGTCGGGCCAGCTCGGTCCGGTCGTGGCCTTCGGCGGCGTGCGCCATGATGTCGCCGAGGTTTTCCACGGCCAGCAGGAGCACGTGCGTCGCGGCAACGGTCCCGGCCGGGTCGAAGCGCGCCTCGTCGCCGAACAACGTGGCGAGCTCACCGATCACGGTTTGCCCGTGGTCGCTGAGGCGCGGCGCGTTCGACAGCTGGGCGAACCAGTCTTCGTCGGACAGGTACCAGGTGTTCGTCAACATGCTGTCCTCCACAGGACAGAAAAAGGCGGCCACCGCGCGGTGGCCGCCTGAAGGGATGGAGGTGCCGCGCCCCGACCGCGTTCGCGAGGGACGTGGAGCTTGGTGGGTGCCGGATCCGAGACCGGGCAACGACGGCCGACCGCGGAGTGGTGGGCACGATGCCGTCGCACGAGGCGTCGGATCAACAGCAGACAGGGGTAAGAACAGGGAGAGCCATCAGGCTAGCCCCGGCCGATGCAGGTGCGCTCGCAGCTGTCAGGTTCTGCCTTCTGGCCGAACCTGACAGCGCCGCCAGCCCGGTGCTGTCGCTGGGTGGTGTTCGCGCAGGCGACCGACGAATCGACAGGGCGGACCAGACGTCTGCCATCATCAGGATGCGTGCGAGCCCAGGTCAGCCGCTGCGAAGGGAGCTCTCTCCCCCGGCTGCCGCAGCCATACAGCAAGCGGGCTCACCGATGCCGTGCGCCCTGCAGCCCATCCCCCGCACCTAGTCAGACCGCTGTCATGACGTCACCCCGACTATCCCGGGGTACGCCTTGCATCACGAGCTGTGCATTACCCCGAATGCACGGTGGGCCATCCATCTCGTTCACCGCCGACGGCTACGGCGCGCTTCAGATCCAGGTCCATGGCCGAAGAGCTGTCCGTACGCGTCCGCGCCACCGCATGCGACGGGGGTGCAGAAAGGTCTCGATGTCATCGAGGGCGTTGTCGGCGGTGCCGCTGGTGTGGGGCACCGTCCGGGCACGGCGCAGGGCGGCGACCACCCGATCCTCGTCCAGCTGGCGGTAGACCCTCGCCAGGTGCCCGAGGCAGGTCGCGGCCAGGGCGCTGACCTGGTGGTCCTCATGATCGAGCAACCGAAGATGCAGCTCCTGCAGTTCCTTCCAGTCGCCGTCGCCGTACAACGCCGTTCCGACCATGGCATCCAACGCCGCCGAGAGGTCGCCGCGATCGAGCGCGGAATTGACCTGCGCCGGTGTTGCTGGCGGCGGGTTGTAGAAGACGTGATGCTCATGGCGCACCAGCACATCCTCGCTCACGTGCGCAGCGGCACGTGGTCCGAGCTGCACGGTCCACCCTGGTCTGCCATCGGGCGATGCGTCGACGGCAGACCAGGGCGCGAACTCCGCCGGTCCTGTAAAGCCGGATCCGGTGGTCGGTCAGCCGCGCCGCAGGACCAACACGTCCTCGTGCGCTATCAGGTGCACCGGGATACCTTCGGCGCGGGCGCGTCGGACCGCCATCATCCCGAACATGGAGGCTCGGTGCACGATCTGCCCCTGGTGCACCGCGGCGAGCATCGCCGCGCAGCGCTGCACCGGAAGGAGCCCGACTGACTGCGCCACAGCGAGCAGCTCGCCGGGTAGATCGATCAGGTCGTCCCGCTGCCGGCGCACCGGCCGGCAAGTGATCACGACGAAACCGCCAGGACGAAGCAGCTGATGACTGGCGGCGAGGATTGCGGCGAATCCGTCGAACAGACGGGACCATCCCGCGTAGGCGAGGTTGCCGCGTCTGCGGTCCCCGTAGAGGTGATCTCGTTTGCGTACCCCGGTGCCGGTCGTTTGGACCAGGCCGTGAGTCCCACGCCCGTATGGCGGAGAAGTCAGTACCAGGCTGACGGCGCCGACAGCCGACGCGGGTACCAGCTCCAGCAAGCCGCTGGCGTCGCCGGTGAGTACCGTCGCACGGCCGGCGGCACCCTGGGACGCGGCGAGGGCGACGTTAGCCCGGGCCAGTGCGGTGTAGCGAGGTTCGATGTCGATTCCGATCGCCTGCCGGCCGAGGTGCATGGCCTCGACCAGAGTGGTACCCGACCCGCACATCGGATCGAACACCAGATCCCCTGGCGCGGTGTACGAGCTGATCGCGTGCGCGGCCAAATGCGGCAGCATCTTGCCCGGGTGACTGGAGGTGCGCGGGACGTAGCGGCCTCGCCGCTGGTCACGGGCGGGCTGTTGGCAGGTCAACCAGACCGAGGTTACCGGCAGAGACTCAGCCATCATTGCCCCCGGCCCTCGTGGAGCTGCGGGTCAGGATCAGCACGTCGGTGTGGATGTCCAGCTGCGTCTGCTGGCCACGCCGAGGCGGCCGGTCGGCCGCCACGATGTGCTGCAGGTACGCCAGACCGGCCCGCTTCGCGGCGATGACAACGTCCACCGGCAGGACGACATCTCCATGCGGCAGCAGCACCGCCACGCAGCCGCCCGGCACCAGGCTGGCGCAGCACCGCACGAAAAACTGAACCGGTGAGGCATCGTCGACCGGCCAGCCGGTGACGATCAAAGCCGCCGCCTCCGGACCCCAGCCCACCTGCCGGGGTGCCTGCAGGTGGCTGCGGCGGCGCGAGGCGATAATCGCGCGGGCCAGTTGCGGCCCCACGGCCAAGTCGACGACGAGGGCCGACGGGTGGGTGAGGTTGTGGACGAGCCGAACACCCATCGCGTTAGACATGGTCTCCTCGCCGTGCGGGGCGGGGACCGGCCAGACGGTGATCGGTACGGGCGGCTCACCGGGCACCACGTCCCCCACGGGGACCGGCGCGCGGTACGAATTTCTGTCGGTCATGGGCGCGGTGGCCCCCGGACCAGCGGACGTACTGACAATCCCCAGTACTCCCATGACAGGCCGATCGAACCCGCCCTAAACCTGACAGCACCGGTCTACCGCCCCGCGTGCCGGCTGATCAGCGGACGTGCCGACGGTCCCGACAGGTGTGAATCGGACGCGAACCAGACCCGGCCTGTCCCGGCCTGACAACAGCTCCTGGTGTTAGGGCGGGCTGTCCCAATCGACGTCTCGGCGCCTTCGCACTGGGCGGGCGCTCCCGTCGAGGAGGACCATCACCATGGCCACGACCACCCGAACGAGGACCGCCGGCACGGCGCTGACCACCGCCGAGAAGGCGTTCGCACTGCTGACCTGCGAGCCCGCACCACTGGTGTTTGATGCACGTCCGGTGCCGGGCCTGCCCGATACGACCATGCCGCTGGACGAGCTGCGCAAGCTGTTGATGTGCGAGCGCTACGACAGCGACACCACTGACGAGCTGTGGCGGCAGCTGGCCCACCACGCCCGTGAATGGGGACCAGCCTGGGTCATCGGCGCAATAGGCGTGGCGCTACCCGCGCTGACGCACTTGGCCGCGAAGATCAGTCGCGGCTTCGCCCGGCACGCCGAAGACGTCGACTCCGAAGTCCTGGCCAGCTTCCTGCAGGCATTGCGCACGGCGGACCTTGCCCCTCCACGACTGTGGCTGCGCTTGTGCTGGGCGGCATGGCGCGCCGGGGCCGCCGTCGTCAAGGCCGACGACGGCGAGGAATTGCCCTTGGACCTGCCCACCGGCTCCCGTTCACCGAGGATGCCCTACGGCCACCCAGACCTACTGCTCGGCCGGGCGGCCGCCGTCGGCCTGATCACCACCGAGGCCGTCGAGCTGATCAGCGCGACCCGGTTCGGCGACGCGTTCATTGAGGAACTGGCCGCCGAGATGGGTGTCACCGCATCGGCCCTGCGGATGCGCCGGCGACGCGCCGAGCGCATCGTGGCTGCCGCTGTCACCCGAGGGGATCTTTCCAGGCCGACTCGCTCGCGCGATCATCGCGAAGCCGCAGTTACGGCCGGACGCCACCACAGCGTCCACCCACACTGTTTGCAGGCATAGTAGGTACGCGCTAGCGAAGAAGATCGCTTTACGCAGAGCCACCGCTCAGGAGGACTTTGGCAGCCGCGCGCCCGCTACACCTGGTTACACCCGTTTTCCTGGCGAGTCGTGTGTGCGCGGATCGCGACTGGATAGGGATATGTCACGTTGTCGCCTCAGCCGGCGGTCGTCGCGACGTCAGATGATGTCCAGGAGGTTCCACCGGCTGCCGGCGATGTCGAAGTAGGCCGCGACCCGGCCGTAAAGCTCGGCCGGCAGTTTCCGCATGCAGGTGACATCAGCCTCGACTATCGGCCGGTAGCCGGCGTCGAATCGTCGACGCGAGGAAACACCCACCTCGGCCCGCTATCTGACTATGGATTGCGGCACGTTGTTGCCCTCCGTCCGCACCAGCGAATCCCGGTCTGGGCACCCCGACGGCCCACCTCACCTTGGACAGCAACTACTCGCGGCCACAGAACGCGCTTGATCATCGAAGTTTCGATTACGACGAGTCGGAGGATGGGCCTTCTGCGGGTAAATCGCCTCGTGACGGGCCAGCAATAAGCTGGCAGAGCCACGAGCGCTGGCTATGGTCCTCCTACAAGCAGGTCGAAAGGGACCAGCGGGATTAGCCGTACTCGAGGTTGAGAACGATCGCGATTTAGGGCTGGAGCATCCGCCTCATACCGATCGGTGGACGTTATCGCTCTCCCTCCCCCAGGCGGGGTGGAGCCTGATGACCTCTTTCGCTCGCCGGTCGCTGGGCTTCACCGTTCGGCAGCCGCAGCCGCCTCACTAGAGAAGCGGCCGAATGTGGCAGTTCGAGCCGCCTTTCGGGTGGTAGCGATGCTTTATGTGACCTTGTAGTGTGCTGTACGTGACACCGGATCGCACTCCACCAGCACGCCATGAGGTGGTGATCTGCTGCTCCGGAGAGGAAGAAGTTGCGACCGCCGCGATCGCGGAGAGTCTCCTCGGCGATGGAGTGACGCCCTTCATCGCCGGACCGGAGGCCAGCGCGAGGCCCGACGGGGGCATCGAGGTGATAAAGGCGCTTTCCGCCTGCGATGTGGCGGTCTTCTTGCTCTCCGCAGCGGCTGTCGGTGATAGTCGCGTTTTAGAGAGTCTCGCCCTCGCAGTCGGCGAGCGCCGCTACGTCGTGCCGCTGGCGATGCCGGGCACCGCCTACCCGGAGGGTCTTCCGCCTCAGTGGATGTACTGGCTGAGCCCGGCCGAGGTTCAGCCCTACCAAGGTCACGCCGAGACGGTTGCGCTCGTGCGGCGGATCCTCGGCGAGGTTACCAGCGCCCGGCGCGCGGTCACGCCCCGGGGACGCCGGCTGCGCGGTGTGACCGGCGCGTTGGCCATGGACGCGATCGGCGGCGGCTGGGCCGGGCCGGATGCGCCCCCGAGTGCCCTGCTGCGGGCGCAGAGCCGGGCGATGCCGCTGATCGGTCGGGACGAGGAGCTCGCTCGGCTGGAGTCGTGGGCACTGCGGGACGATCTGTTCGGCGTACGCCTGATTACCGGAGCCGCCGGACAGGGCAAGTCGCGGCTGGCTCGTGAGCTGGGAGGACGTCTCGCCGCCGCAGACTGGCAGGTGATCGAGATCCGGCGGGCCCTGCCGGTGTCCGACGCGCTGCGGCAGCTTGGGGACCGGCCGAGCCTTCTAGTGGTCGACTACGCCGAGACGCAGGCCGACAGGGTTGCCGAGCTGGTCGAGGCCATGGCTGACGTGGATCTGTTCGCGGCTGTGCGGCTGTTGCTCCTGGCTCGTGGCGCCGGCGAGTGGTGGACCCAGCTGATCAGTCGGAGCGCGATCGTCGAGGACCTGCTTTCTACCGCTGGCATTCTCACGTTGAGCTCGCTCGCCGAAGACCGGGAGGCATCTACCGCGATCTACAGTGCCGCCCGGGCCGGTTTCCGGGCAGCGCTCGGCCTCCCCGCCGACGAGGCCGACGAGGCCACGTACCGGCGGCAGCGATCCATCTTCGACATCATCGAGGCTGCGCTGGCCGACCTGATTGCCACCACGATGACCTCCGAGCGGACGGGGACCGCTCTGCCGCTGCTCGCGCACGAGCGCCGGTACGTGCTGGCGGCGGCCGAAGACGAGGGACTCGACGGCCTGGACGGGGTCGAGCTCGACCGGTTCCTCACCGTGCTCACCCTATTCGGCGCCGTCAGCGAGCGCTCCACCATCGAGCTGCTGTCCACCGTCGACAGCGACCTCGGCCTGGCCGAGCTGCGCAAGCTAGCCCGGCTATGCCGGCGTCTGTACCCGGGCGAGGACCGCTACGTCGACGGCGTGAAGCCCGATTCGCTGGCCGAGAAGCTGGTGGCCCAGGTCGCCACCGACGATCCTGTCCTAATCGGCGGGCACGCGCTGTGGCACTCGTCTGCGGTAGGCCCCGAGCAGCTGCGCCGCGCGTTGATTATCCTGGCCCGGGCTGCCGCGACCTACCCCGTCGTCGTACCGCAGCTGCGCCGCATCATCGAACAGGCACGCTTCGAGACGCTGGCCGCCGCGATTGAGGTAAGCACTTTGGTGCCGGACCCGTCGGTGCTGGTCGATCAGCTCGATCACGTGCTGCAGACGCAGGCACGCACCCCGGGCGAGACGCTCGACATGCTGGGGCTGATCCCCGACGAGACCGTGGCGCTCGCCGAGCTCGCCGCCCAGCTGGCCAGAGTCGCGATCAGCGGATTACCGCCCGAGGGCGCCCGCAGCCGAGATGAGACTGAACTGCTGCTCGCGGCGTCCAACCGGTTTAGCGACGCCGGCTGGGGGCTGGAGGCCGCCAACGCAGCGGCCTCGGCGGTCAAGGACCTCGAGGCGACCCGGAATGAGTCCGAGAGGCTTGCGCGAGCCCGGTCCAACCTATCCAACCGGTTATGGGAGACCGGCCGGGTGAAGGAAGCCCTGGCACCCGCGCGCCGGGCCGTCGAGTGGTTCACCACCTTCGGCGGCGGCGCGCTGGCGGCCGCTACAGCGGAGAGCAACCTCGCTTTCCGGCTGTTCGAGATGGGCGCGCTGGACGCCGCTCTCCACCACGCGACCAACGCGCTGCTGGCGTTCTGGGCCGCGGGCGTCAAGGGTGCCGAGGCTACCCCGCTGAACAACCTGACCTGTATGTTGGTCGCTCGGCGAGACTACGAGGCGGCGGTGCGCCACGGCTCCGAGGCGGTACGCATCCGGCGAGCCCAGGCCTTCGACAACCGGGATCGCTTCCTGCCGTTCATCGCCCGCGCGCTGGCCAACACGGCCCCCGCGGCGCTGGCCGCCGGCAACGTGACCGGAGCGCGCAAGCTCATCGCCGAGGCGCGCGCGCTGCACGAGATCACCGCTCGTAAGGCGCCGATCTTCGCGTACGAGCAGGCCGAGAGCGCCGCAATCGACGGCGTCATGCTGGCCGTCTCGGGCTCGACTGCCGAGGCGCGGGCAGCGTTCGAGGTCGCCAGCCGCATCCTCAGCCCGCTCGGCACGCTCGGCGATTTGCACGATCGACTCGCTGGGGCGCTGAAACACAACCTGGATGTCCTGGAGGCGTGCGACACGGTGGGCTGGGGCGACGTGGCGGTCGTCCGGCAGGACGTCCCGTCGCACGAGACCGGCGCCGTCCTGCTGCTGCCGCAGCTGCTCGAATACAAGGATCTTTGAGAACCGCGACGGGCGTCGGCGTCTCGGCGCAAACGTTGCGCCTGCTCGGAGAGCGAGCCATTCCCGGTGTCAGGCTGACCGAGGCACCCAGCGCCGACATCGAGGTGCTGTGGCGGCGGCAGTACGACCGCACCCGATGGTTCACCGACGCCCTCGCCGCTAGCCCTAGCGTGCGATGGGCGCACACCGACACGGCGGGCGTGGACCGGCTGCCCCTGAACGAGCTACACCGGTGCGGCGTGCAGCTCAGCAACGCGCGCGGCGTCTACACCGAACCGGTCAGCCAGTGGATCATCGCCGCGGTACTGCTCGCGGCGAAGAGACTCGACGAGACGGTGCGCCACGGAGATCGCCGGACCTGGCAGGAGGTGACCGGCACGATCGATCTGGCCGGCACAACCATGCTGCTGATCGGCTTCGGAGCGATTGGGAAAGCCGTCGGACGGATCGCGGGCGCGCTCGGGATGCGGGTCGTCGGGGTCGTTCGGCAGCCGCGACCAGGGCGTGAGGGCGAGAACGCCGATGTGATCGTGTCAGTTTCCGAAGACTGGCGTGTGTTCCTTCCCGAAACGTCCTTCCTGGTTGTGACCGCCCCGCTGACCGCCGAGACGGTCGGGATGATCGGCGCAGCCGAGTTGGCGCGGCTCCGGTTCGGCAGCTGGCTGATCAATGCGGGACGCGGCGGCATCGTCGACGAGCCAGCGCTATGCGATGCGCTCGACCAGGGCAGCCTCGGCGGCGCGGCACTCGATGTCTTCGCGACAGAGCCGTTGCCGCCTGGTCACCCGTTGTGGGGCAGGTCAAACGTCTTGATCAGCCCGCACGTAGCCAGCCGCAGCCCGCGCACGGACCGGCTCGCGCTTGAGCACTTCGGCCGGGAGATCCAGCGTTACCGCGCGAACCTTCCCCTGGTGAGCCTGGTCGATCCGATCATCGGCTACTGACGAATGGAGCGACGATGACTTCCGAGTGGCCGATCTACTCTCCGGCGACGGCAGAGCGTATTTCTGGTCTCATTCAGGCCGGCACCGTCTTCGACTACAGCGGGGGTGGTTCCGTTCTCGAGCTGGAGCAAGCGTTCTCCGATCGGCATGAAGGTCGCCTTGCCCTCACCTTCAACTCCGGCACCAGCGCCCTGTTCGCAGGCTTCGCCGCCCTCGGCCTGGAACCGGGTGACGAGGTGATCGTGCCGAACTTGACGTTCCTGTCGACCGTCTCCCCGCTGCTGTGGCTCGGCGCGACGCCCATTCTCTGCGACACAACTCAGAAGGAAACGGGCATGAGCCCGGCGGCGGTCGAGCGTGCCATCACCGACCGCACCAGGGCAATCGTGGTCACTCACGTCTTCGGGTTTCCGGTCAATATGCCCCGGATCATGAGGCTGGCCCGCAGCCGCGGCCTGCCGGTCGTGGCAGACTGCTCGCACGCCCACGCGTCGACCATCGACGGGCGGCCGGTCGGCGTCTTCGGCGACATCGCGGTATTCAGCCTTGGCGCCCGAAAAATGGTCTCTGGCGGCCATGGCGGAGTTCTGCTCACCGACGATCCGGCGTGGCGGGACAGCGCCCTGCTCGTGGGCCACTTCAAGCCCCGGGCCCGTACGGTCACGAGTGTCGCGGTGCTGCGGGCCCAGGCCGAGTACGGGCTCGGCGGAAACCTGCGGATGAGTCCGCTTTCGGCCGCGCTGGCCTTGGACCATCTGGCTCAGCTAGACGATCTGGCCGCCGCGAAACTAGCCAACATCGCCCTGATCGATGAGGCGCTAGCCGGCCGGCTGCTGCCGGTTCCCGTGCTTCCGGGCACCGCCAACCGCACCCACTTCGACCTGGTCTACGGCCTGCCCGGGGACGTCCCAGCGGTCCACCGGGATCAGGTTGTCCGGGGGCTGGTGGCGGCCGGTTTGCCCGTTCGTGCCCCCGCCACTCGACCGCTGAACAGAGTGCTGCGGGCGGTCGCAGCCTCACCCGTTCACGAGCGCGGGATTCTCTGGCGCCGGCTCGCCGAGCACGCGGCCGGTGCCGCGGCTGACGACGGGCTGCCGCACAGCACGGATCTGCACGACCGGTTGATCAGCTTTCCAGCGGCGTTCCTGCACGGCGGGAACCGCGCGTATGCCGAACAGCTGGCAGCCAGCATCGGGCACGCCGACTGGGCGGCGCTATGGGGCTGACGCGCCTGGCCGCCGTGTCGCCAGCGAGCCTGCTCTCGTGGTATCCGGCCTTCGCCGGTTCGGCCGGTCGGATGATCTTTCTTGGCGAAGACCCGGCACGGCCAGCGGTCGACGTCGCTCGCCTGGTCCTCGAGGCCGGGGACGCGACCGTCGATTTTCTCTCGTCGCACGAGACGCTGCTCCGCGACCGGCGCCTGGCCGCGCAGCTACGAGACGCCGGTGTGGCGGTGCGATGCCAGTCTGCCCGGGCGACCGCAGCGGCTACCGACAAGGTCATGGTCAAACGCCTGTTGGAGGACAGCGGCGTGCCGACCCCGAGTTGGGGCCGCGGCGCACCGCCACGACAGGTCGCGTCGCCGGTGCTGGTCAAGCGGCGCAGCGGCACCCAGAGCCAGGGGCTCACTTGGGCGCACACCACCGCCGGCCCCGGCGACGACCGGTACTGGGAGACGTATGTCGACGGCGTCGAATTCTCCGTCGTGCTCCACCGCGAGGATCAGCGCATAGTCGTGTTCCCGCCGGTGTGGAAGGGCGAGACCCGGACCGACCTGCTGCCGCCGTGGCGCCGGCTGCGCGTGTGCCCGCTACCATCAAGCTGGCGCGACCTCGCGAGCGAGCTGGCCAGGATGGGGACGCGGGTCGCCGAGCTGCTCGATGTTTGGGGCTTCGCCGAGGTCGAGTTCATCGCCTCCGGTGGAGCGCTGTCTGTCATCGAGGTCAATCCGCGCGTCTCCGGGACGCTGCGTTTGGTCGCCATGGCCACCGGCGTTCGGGTCTTCGACCAGGTGCAACTCGCGGCGCTGCCGTCCCGGCCGCCCGCGACGCGATACGCGGCGGAGCTCCCGTACGACGGCGTTCCGCTGCTGAGCGAGGACGTGATTGCCACGTCGCGCATCACCTGCGCCGCACCCACCCCGCAGCGCGTCCGCCACCTGATCGGCGACTACGTGAGCGGATCGGCCCCGTGGCCGGACGAGTGGGCATCACATGACTAACTACGACGTGGCGGGATACGCGAGCCGCTTCGTGACCGCACGGGCGCTGAGCCCCGAGCTGCGGCTGGTCTGGATCGGCGCCCTGGCCCGCGTGGCGGGGACGGACGTGCGGCCCGACGTGCTGGATCTCGGTGCGGGGTCCGGCCGTTTCGTTCCGGTCCTTCGCGCGGCGTGGCGAGCCGAGCGGGTGATCGCCATCGACCGATCGATGCCCATGCTGCATCAGATGATCCCGGGGGACGGAAGCCTGGCCGTCCACGCCGACATGGGCGCCCTCCCATTGCGGACCGGATCGCTCGACGCGTGCCTCTGCTCGATGGTCTTGCACTACAGCCCCGACCCAGCTGCGGTCTGCCGCGACATCCGCCGGGTGCTGCGGCCGGGCGGCATCCTGTGTGTCCGGACCGGCGCGCAGGAGACGATCTCGAGCTTTAGGTTTCTGCGCTATTTTCCGGCGGCGCGACGGGCCGAGCGGAGAGCGATGCCCGACCGCGCTGATGTGGTTGCCTGGCTCGATCATGCCGGGTTCACCGATGTCGTGGTCGAGAAGGTACGGACTACCCCGGTGCGAGGTCACTGGCGGTACTACCGGAACGTCCTCGCCCGAGGCTTCCCCTCCTTGCAGCTAGTGCCCACCATCGAGTTCGTGGTGGGCGCGGCGTTCATGATCTTAGGCACGACCGCCCTCGCCCTGCTACGGCGACCG
The DNA here is from genome assembly GCF_052068135.1 of Micromonospora sp. BQ11. NCBI lineage: Bacteria > Bacillati > Actinomycetota > Actinomycetes > Micromonosporales > Micromonosporaceae > Micromonospora > Micromonospora sp. BQ11. The sequence goes on from NZ_JBQHDB010000008.1 coordinate 233,306, forward strand.
ATACCTCCGGAGGAGACATTGTTGGTCACCGGGGTCGCCGCATGACGCCGTCTGCCTTTATCGCCTATCCGGTCACCGGAACCAGGCACGTCGGGGACATCGCGGCCGTCGCCCAAGGCCTGCGTACGGCACTGACCGCCTGCGGCTGGACGGTACTACCGGAGGTCGTGGTGGAAGAGCCGGTCGCGATTGCCCGGTTCAGAGACGGGGAGGGACGACGACTGGCCGAGCGGAACGTCGAGCAAGTGGCCTCCGCGACCGTGCTGGTGATCCTAGCCGACGGCGCCGCCGAGACGTCGAGCGTGTGGATCGAGGCCGGAGTGGCGCTCGCCCGCGGCGTGCCCACGGTGGTCGTGGCGAGCATTGGAACGACGCTGCCCTTTCTGCTCGGCTCCGCGTTGGACTCCGACGCCGGTCGCCTTCCCCCGTGCCGCCGGGTCACGGCCGACCTCCGGCTTCCCGAGACGGTTCACCGCGTCGCCCAGCAGATCGTGTCTTTGACCCCGCCGGCCAAGGAGCCCACATGACCGCGTTGGCCCAAGGCCTGCAGGCCGCCACGGACCTCCTGGCGGCCACCACTCCCACGAAAAACCCGAAGATCGACTGGGGTTCCATGCCGGACTGGCTGGCGGCGATTGGGGCGTTGCTGAACCTAGTCTTCCTCGGCACCGCCCTGCTCCGGGAGATCCGCCTTCGGCGTGCCGAGGAGGGCCAGCGCGACCAGGAGCGCCGCGATCTCGAAGCCCGGCACGCGCGCCGCGTCTCAGTGACCGTACGCGAAGGCAGCGGCTTGCGGCTTGGCCTCGAGGTGGCCAACGACGGCGACGGCCCGATCTTCGACGTAGTTCCAGGCCTGGACGGGGCTCGGGTCCGCACGCCGGTCACGATCCAGCGGATCGACGCCGGCCAGGTGGTGAACGCCGAGGTCGGCTCCGCCTCCGTGCTGCGCGACGACTCGGGCGTCGTGCCGACCGTGACCTTCACCGACATCGACGGTCTGCGCTGGGTCCGCACGTCAGGTCAGCTGCCGGTCCGTCAACTGACGCCCTGACCATCACGGCGCAGCAACCTGCAATCGGGCGAGGCGACTCTTCGGCGCCCGACGAGCGCTAGGCTGATGTCCAGCTCCGCGAGTAACACGCGGATGACGTGGTCGATCCCCCTGCAGCAGGTCCCACCCCTCAGGCCGGACGAACAGCAACGCGTCGGCGCCCAGTGCGAGGGCCTTGACGATATCGGCACCGGTCCGCACGCCCGAGTCGAATAGCACCGGCGCTTGGCCGCGGCGTCGGCGAAGGCGACGGCGGCGGCGGGCAGCGCATCGAGCGACGCGATGGCGCCGTCCACCTGACGGCCACCGTGGTACGGAACGACGAGCTCGTCGGCCCTGTCTTCCAGTGCCAGGAACGTGTCGTCGGAGTGTTGAATCCCCTTGAGCACGATCGGCCCGTTCCAGTGCGCGCGGAGGACGAGCAGCAGCGGGGTGGGCAGTATCTGCCCGAACAGCATGACCCCAAGGTCGCGATCGTCGAAATCGTGGAGAACCCGCGGGACAAGGCGTCACGCATCGAGCGCTCCACGTCCGACCAGCCGGTTCGACCGTTCCCGGCGGCACCAGTGCCCGCAGCGGTGAGTCGCTGACCGGTCTCGTCAGTGCGTGACAGGCGTACAGCGGGTTCGATCGGCCTGACAATCGAGATCTGAGCGGCGCATGTCATTCCTGGCATGCCCGCCCGGTGGGGACCCCACAGGCAGCGGAGCCAACGGTTCGGCGTGGCTGGCGTGGCGTACTGACACCGCAGCCCTTCGCATCCGCGAGGAGGAGCGCCCCCAACCGGACCACATGCAGCTTCGCTCTGGTCTCCACCGCGGCGGCCTCAATGTCCCTATGGAGCGCTGCGATGCATCCCACTCTGTCAGTTCTGTCTGAGCTTGCCGCTGCCGCACCGCCGGTGGCGGCCCCAAAAAGCATCAACGAGGTGATCTCCAGCATCACTGGCTGGATCATGGGCATCATCGCGTTAGTCGCGACGATGTTCCTGGTCATCGGTGGTCTGCGGTACATGGCCGCCGGAGGTGATCCGGCGCAGGTCGAGCAGGCCAAGGGGAACGTCAAGTCCGCGCTGATCGGATACGCCCTCGCGGTGCTATCTCCGGTGATCCTGCAGGTGCTGCAGGGCATCATCGGCGGCTGAGGCGGCTACCGGGCATGGTCATCTGGCTGATGAACGGCCTGGTCGCCTGGCTCGCCGAGAGGGTCGTCGACCTTCTCGGCGCCCTGTTGGCCTTCCTGACATCCTCGATCTTCCTCTCGCCGGACGTCACCGTCCTGCCGCAGGTGCAAGCGATTACTGACAAGAGCGCACTGGTCGTCAACGCCTGCTTCATCCTCGCGATCATCGCCGCTGGCATCACCACGATGGTCGGTGACTCGGTTGAGACCCGCTACGGCATCAAGGAACTGATCCCGCGACTCGTCGTCGGATTCGTCCTGTCCGCGTTCGCGGTCCCGCTGACAGCGACTGTCGTCGACATCGCCAACGCCCTGACGGTGTCGCTCGTCGGGGCATCCGCGCCGACCACCGATGCGATCAACTTCTCCACGGTCCGCATTCGCTCGGCGACGGCCGACGAGAGCGCCGCGCTGCTGGTGGCCGTCATCGGACTGCTCATCGTCGTGTTGATGTTCCTGCTCGTCGGCAGTTGGCTCGTGCGGGTCGCGGTGTTGGTCATCCTGGCCGGGGTCGCGCCCGTGGCGCTGGCCTGCTACGCCACCCCGTGGACGCAGGGTGCCGCCGGCCTGTGGTGGCGCACCCTGCTGGGGTGTGTAGCCACACCCACGCTGCAGGCGGTCGCGTTTTCGGTCGGCATCAACCTGCTGACCGATCCGGAGCAGAACCTGCCGATCCTGCTCGGGCTGCCCGGCTCGGACACGTTGAACCTGATGCTCGTCATCGTCGTGCTCTGGGTGACGCTCAAGATCCCCAGCATGATGCGCCGCTACACGCCGGGCCGGGGCTCGCCGAACATCGGCGGAATCCTGCTGCGCACGGTGTTCGTCCAGGGCCTCACCCGAAATTTGCCGCTGGGCCGCTTCGGGCGCACCGCGATGCGAGGTGGACGATGAGCAGCCAGGACACCACCCCACGCGCCGTGGTACCGGCTAACGTCAACGAGCCGGATCGCATCGCGTTCGGGTTGACGTTCCGACAGTTGGCCATCGTCGGCGGTACCGGCCTGGCCGGGTTCGGCGTCTACCGCGCCTTCGGTCACCTGCTACCGCCGGTGGTGTGGATCGTCGCCGGGGTCATCGTGTTCGCCGTCGCGGTCGTGGTGGCGCTCGGCCGCCGTGACGGCCTGCCCTTGGACGTGTGGCTGCGGCACGCTGTCACGCTCACCCGCAGCCCGCGCACGCTCACACCGGGCACGGCGCGGGCCAGCGCGGTCGCCGTCGTGGCCGGCGAACCGAGCCTCCCGGCGCCGCTGCGCTCCCCGGTCACGGCTGTCAGCGCGACCGGCGTCCTGACCAGCGAGGGCCGGGGCAAGGTGCTGATCGCCTGCGGCACCACGAACATCCATCTGCGCACCGGCAGCGAGCAGGTCGCGCTGCTCGATGGGTTCGGCCGGTTCCTCAACAGCCTGACCGGTCCGGCGCAGATCGTCGTGGCCGCGCAGCGGCACGACCTCACCGCCTACGCCCAAGCCACCGTCGACCACGCGCCGCGCCTGCCGCACCCCGCGTTGCAGGCCGCCGCCAACGACTACGCCAACTTCCTGCTCGACCTCGACGCCGAACGCGATCCGCTGCGCCGGCAGGTCCTCGTCGTCGTCAGCGGGGAGCACACGGCCGATGCCGCGGTGCGGGCCCTGTCCGGGCTCGGCGTCCACGCCGCTGCCCTGGACGGGCCGGCCGTCGCCTCCGCCCTCGCCGGCGCGGTCGACCCGTTCTGTCCGCCGGTGCCCGGACCGCGTGCGGTGCCCGGCGCCCCGATCACCCGACGGAGCACATCATGAACCTGTTGACGCCCAAGAAGAGTCTCGCGGCTGGGGAGGGCATGCCCTCTCCAGCCGCGTTGTCGGTCACCCCCTGGCACGTGCAGGTCGGCGACGGGTACGCCGCGACCTACGCGGTGTGCGGCTACCCGGCCGAGGTCGGCCCCGCCTGGCTCGATCCGCTGCTGTCCTACCCCGGGCGGGTCGACGTCGCCGTGCACCTGGACCCGGTCGCGCCGCAACTGGCCGCGCCGATGCTCAAGCGCCAACGCGCCCGCCTCGAATCCTCCCGCCGCCTCGACGCCGACCAGGGCCGCCTGAGCGACCCCATGGTCGAGGCGGCAGCGGCCGACGCCGCCGACCTCGCCGACCGGGTCGCCCGAGGGGCGGCGAAGCTGTTCGACGTCGGCATATACCTCACCATCCACGCCCGCACCCTCGACGAGCTTGCCGCCGTCACCGCCGGGGTGCGCTCCGCCGCCGCCAGCGTCCTGCTGGACCTGCAACCGGCGACGTTCCGCCACCAGCAGGGCTGGATCGCCACGCTGCCGGTCGGGGTGGACCCGCTGCGGATGCGCCGCATCCTCGACACCACCGCCCTCGCGGCGGCGTTCCCGCTCGCCTCGGCCGACCTCGCCGCACCCGCCCCGGGCACTGTCTGCCCGCCCGAGAGCGTGCTGTACGGGGTCAACACCACCAGCAACGGGGTCGTTGTCTGGAACCGGTGGGCGCAGGACAACCACAACTCGGTCGTCCTGGCCCGGTCCGGTGCCGGGAAGTCGTACTTCGTCAAGCTGGAGGTGCTGCGCAACCTGTACCAGGGCACGACGGTCAGCGTGATCGACCCCGAGGACGAGTACGCGCCCCTGGCGGAGCACGTCGGCGGGACCGTCGTGCAGCTCGGCCAGCCCAGCGTCCGCATCAACCCGTTCGACCTGCCCGCCGACAACCGCCCCGACACCCTCACCCGACGCGGGCTGTACCTGCACACCCTGATCTCGGTCATGCTCGGCGCGACCCCGCCGCCCGCCGAACGCGCCGCGCTCGACCGGGCCATCACCGCCACCTACGCCAAGGCCGGGATCACCGGCGACCCGGCCACGTGGACCACACCCGCGCCGCTGCTGCGGAACCTGGCCGACACCCTGGCCGCCGACGACGACTCCGCCGCCGGGCAGCTCGCCGCCCGGCTCGCCCCGTGGACAGTCGGGAACTTCGCCAACCTGTTCGACGGGCCGACCACCACCATCCCGCGCGGGCACCTCGTGATCTGGTCGCTGCGGCACCTGCCCGACGAGCTGCGCACCGTCGGGACGCTCCTCGCGCTGGACTCGATCTGGTCGGGCATCGACACTCCGCCCACCGGCGCCCGCCGGCGGCGGCAACTCGTCGTGGTCGACGAAGCCTGGCTGCTGATGCGCGACAGCGAGGGCAGCCGGTTCCTGTTCCGGATGGCCAAAGCCGCCCGCAAACGCTCCGCCGGACTGTGCGTCATCACCCAGGACGCCGCCGACGTGCTGTCGACCGACCTCGGTCTCGCCGTGGTGTCCAACGCGGCCACCCAGGTGCTGATGCGCCAGTCGACACAGTCCATCGACGCCGTGAGCGAGGCGTTCAACCTGACCGCCGGCGAGTCGCGCCTGCTGCTGTCGGCGCCCAAGGGCGAGGGCCTGCTCGTCGCGGGCCGATCGCGAATCCCCTTTCGCAGCGTCGGATCGGCCGCAGAGCACAGGATCGCCGTCACGGGCATCGGGGAGGCCGAATGACGACCACCCCGACCTGGCCCGCCGACCTCGGCCACTGGATCATCGCCCGGCCGTGGATCGGCGTCATCGCCGCCACCACGATCGTCGCAGCCGTGTTCGGCCACGACCAGCTCCTCGCCTGGCGGCACCGGCGGTTCGCCACCGGCGCGGGGTGGCTGACCATCGCCGCCCCGCCGGAGGTCACCGCCGATGCCGCCGCCGCGTTCTGGACCACCCTCATGGGTGTCCTCACGCCGTCGGTGTGGCGGCGCAGGGTGTACGGCTACCCGCACGTCGGGTGGGAGTACACCTGGACCGGCCGCGCCCTGACCATCCGCATCTGGGTGCCGGGCACGGTGCCGCCCGGCGCGGTCGAAGCCGCCGTCCGCGCGGCATGGCCCGCCGCCACCCTGACCACCGCCGACGCCGACGCGCCGATCCCGGCGGACGTGGGCGACCAGGTGGGCGGGGCGCACTGGCCGCAGCACCCCGACGGGCTGCCGCTGCGCAGCGACCACGACACCGACCCGCTACGGGCGCTGCTCGCCGCCGGGGCCGAGGTACGCCACCGCGAACACGCGTGCGTGCAGATCCTCGCCCGCCCGGCACCCGCCCGCCGCGTCCGCGCCGCCCGGCGGGCGGCGGCAACCACCAGCACCCACCCGCACGGACGTCCCGACCTGGCCGCCCGCGCGGTGTCGGGGGCGGCGCGGCTGGCCATTGAGCCGCTGCTATGGCTGCTCGAGGTGTTCACGCCGGGCGCATTCCGATCGGCGCGTACACCGGTCACGGCGGGGCGGGTGGCCGAGCGGGACCCCGTGGCCAAAGCCGACGCCCGCACGGTCGTCGACAAGGCGGTGCGGGTGCCGCACTTCGAGATCTCGGTCCGGTTCGCCGTCGCCACCGATCCGGACAAGACGCCACCAGACAAGGATCGCGCGACGCAGATCCGCGAACGCCTCGTGGGCCTCGGGCACACCATCGCCTCGGCCGCCGCCGCGTACACCGGCCCGAACCGGCTGCGGCGCATGAAGATGCTCCAACCGGTCGCCACCCTCGCCGGACGCCGGCTGCGGCAGGGGTTCTTGGCCACCGTGCCGGAACTCGCGGCCCTCGCGGCGCTGCCGCAAGACCTCGCCGTGCCGGGCCTGGATCGGGCGCGGGCCAAGGCCGTGCCGGTACCGGTGCAGGTGCCCTCCGGCGGGCGTGGGGTGAAGGTGCTGGGCCGCTCGCAGATCGGCCACCACAGCGTTGGCCTGAAGGTGATCGACGCCCGGCAGCACGTGCACGTCGTCGGCAAGACCGGCGTCGGTAAGTCCACCCTGCTGCTGAACATGATCCTCGGCGACATCAAGGCCGGACGCGGGACGGTGGTCATCGACCCGCGCGGGGACCTGATCACCGACATCCTCGACCGGCTACCCGAGTCGTACGCCAAGAAGATCGTCATCATCGACCCTGACCAGGAGAATCCCGGCTGCTTCAACCCCCTCGACGACCGGGGCGATCCGCACCTGGCGGTGGACAACCTGGTGGGCATCTTCGCGAAGATCTTCCAGGGTCAGTGGGGACCCCGCATGGACGACACGATGCGGGTGGCGTGCCTGACGCTGATGCGCCACGCCAAGCCGACGCTGAGCCTCGTGCCGAGCCTGTTGCAGGACAAGGAGTTCCGGGCCAGGTTCACCCACGGCTTGGACGACCCGGATGGCCTGGGCGGGTTCTGGGTCTGGTACGACGGCATCAACGAGCAGTTCCGCGGGCAGGTCATCGCCCCCGTCCTCGCTCGGCTGCGGGCTTTCCTGTTGCGGGACTTCGTGAAGTCGGTCATCGGCAACGCGCACAGCTCGTTCGACATGGGCACAGTCCTCGATGGCGGGGTGCTGCTGTGCCGGCTGCCCAAGGGCATCCTCGGCGAGGAGACGACCCGCATCCTCGGCTCGCTCATCGTCGCCCGCGTCTGGCAGGCCGCCATCGCCCGCGCTTCAATCCCCGAGGACCAGCGCAAAGACGCCAGTTTGTACGTCGACGAGTGCCACAACTTCCTGACGCTGCCCGGCAGCGTCGGGGACATGCTGGCCGAAGCCCGAGGGTTCCGGCTCGGCCTCGTCCTGGCGCACCAGGACTTGGCGCAGCTACCGAAGGACATCGCCGCGGCGGTGTCGGCCAACGCCCGCTCGAAGCTGTTCTTCAACGTCGACCCGGCCGACGCCCGGGAGCTGTCGCGGCACACCAAACCGGAGCTCGACGAGCACGACCTCGCCCACCTCGACGTCTACACCGCCTGCGCTCGGCTACTGGTCGGCAACCGGGAACTACCCACGTTCACCTTCGTCACCAACCCGCCGGCACCAGCCGACGGTGCACCGACCGCGATCCGGCAAGCATGTGCCGCCACGAACGCCCCAGCCGGCGACGAGCCGCCGATGCAGCAGCTCGCCCGCACGGCGATGAAGCGACGCATGGCCGAACGCGAACGCTGATCAAAGCCGCTCCTTCCGGGCCTCGTCTGGGTGCGGCGTTCAGGGCTCGCTTAGGGGTGTCCGCGACACGAGACCCCACACGAGCCCCCCGCACCCGGCCTGTCAGGTCCCTGACCTGCCGTAAGCCACCCGGCACAGGCAGCGACACCAAGATCGATCTATCCAGACTCCCTACGGGACTCTCTCCAGGGGTGACCTGACCTATGCCGCAATCGCTCTCATCTGGCCTGCTGACCATCTATCCCCACATCACCAGTCGTGACCGCCTGCTGCTGCAACTCCTCGACGACCACCAGGTCCTCACCACCGACCAGATCCACCGCATGCTGTTCCACGCCCGACGTACCTGCCAGATCCGGCTCGGTGAGCTGGCCGCCCTGGGCCTGCTGGAACGGTTCCGGTTCGCCCGCGACGGTGGCGGTAGCCAACCGTGGCATTGGACGCTCGGCCACCAGGGACACCGGTTCCAAGCCGCCGCCCACAACCGGTCCGAGCCCACCCTTCGGACGAGTCGCCAGACCGTGCAACGGCTGTCGGCCAACCCGCACCTGACACACCTGCTCACCACCAATGAGTTCTTCGTAAGGCTCACCGCGCACGCCCGCCAGCATCCCGAGGCGCGGCTGGACCGGTGGTGGTCCGAGACGATGACCACCAAGCAGTTCCGCACCATCACCGCTGACGGACACGGCCTGTGGAGCGTCGCCCACGCCACGGTGGGGCTTTTCCTCGAAGCCGACGCCGGCACTGAACCGTTGCGGAGCCGGGTGGTAACCAAGCTCGACCGGTACGCGAAGCTGATTCGCCGCGCCGGCCCCCGCTACCCGGTGCTGTTCTGGCTGAGCAGCGAGCAACGCGAAGAGCACCTTCACCAACTCCTGCGCGGCCAGCACGGCGACGTCCCGGTCGCCACCGCCACCCATGACGCCGACCCGGCCGAAGCCGTCTGGCTCCCGGTAGGCGCCACCAGCCGGGTCCGGCTCGCCGACCTGCCCAGCGACCACGGGCAGCCCGTGGCGGACAACCCCAACTACGACGACGGTGTCTTCGTGCCCTGACAGACCCTGGCACGCCCACGGCGGATCCTGTCAGCGCAGCTCACACGCATGGTCGAGGTTCCTGACAACGCTGCCGCTGTCAGGTCGAGCCGCTACGGTTCAGCTTCTTCTTTCTCTGCTCGCACCGCCGCCCGTCTGGTCCTCCTCGGATCTGCCCGCGCCAGCGAGATCACCACAGCCCACCCTCGGTCGGCGCGTGATCACCGCCCCGCGCCCTTCACGGCAGCTTCCCCGGTCCAGACGCCGCGCCCCGGTGGCACCACCGCGCATCCCCACTCCACGCCCACTGCTTCGCGAAGGGAGCACCCCGCCATGCCCACGCCCACCCCGCTCACCGCTTCGGTGGTCACCGTCTGCTTCGCCCCCGGCGAGGACGCCGACTGGTTCGCCGCCTCCGAGAAGGTCAACGACCTTCTGCACGCCAACGGCACCCCCGCCCGCCGCTACCACGTCCGCCACCAAAGGCTCATCGGCTGGCTGACCCGCTTCCTCGGCTACTACCTGCTCGACGCCGCCCGCCGCTTCGGGGCGGTCACTGTGGCCGCTGGAGGACGCAAGGGTCGCCTCGACCTGACCGGCACCGCCGCCAAGGCCGCCCACCACGCCGCGCTGCGCTGGCGTGCCTGGAACACCCACATCGCCGCGACGACCCGTCCGGCCCGCCCGTTCGAGGACTACCTCGCCCAGCACCACGCCGACCCGGCCAAGGTCAGCGTCGCCGAGGCCCGCCGCCGCTTCGAGCAACAGCCCCGGCTCCTAGCGATGCTCGCCCACCACTTCGACCCGTACGAGCTGTCCGTCTACCAGGCCGGCGAAGCCACCTATGTCGGGCTGTACTGGCGCATCGCCCTGATCGGCGACGCGCTGATCACCACCGACGGCCGGCTGCTCACCCCGGCCAGTGACTCCGTCGCCGACCGATTCCGCTTCCTCAACGAAGCCTGCGCCTACCTGCGCGGCCTGCGCTCCAGCGCACGGCTGTGCGCGGTCGCCATCGCCTAGCTCCCCCTACCGCCTGAAACACCCGAGGACCGGTCGCAGCCCCACTGCGACCGGTCCTCGCCATGCCCACACATCTCGCCCACGAAGGAGACTCCCCGGTGTTTCTGACGGATCCCGCGCTGCGGCGCATTGCCGCCGACACCAATGACGTCCTGCCTGAGCACCTGTGGCGCCACGACACCGCCACCCCCGGCCCACTTGGCGACCTCGCCCGCATCCTGCACAAGACCGCCATCGACTTCATCGACAGCACCACCAACCTCGACCAGGCCCTCGCCCGAGTGGGTGTGCTCGCCGCGACCGCCCGGCAAGGGATAGCCGCCCGCGCCGACCTGCACCTCGCCAGCTATCCGCAAACGCTCACCGAGGCGCTGGTCGCCCGCGAACGGCACCACGTCCTCGGGGCCGCGCTCGTCACCTGCTACCACGCCTGGCGCAACCACCGGCCAATCGCCGACGACGACGAACGGTACCTGCTCCTGCGGCGCTGCGACCCGTCGCGCGGCGTGGCGACGCTGCGGCGCAACGACCCGCACACCTGGCTAGTGGTGCCCGACGCCGAGGCCGCTGGCGCGTTCGACATCCCCTATCCGGATCGCGTCGTCGGCGAGGTCACCGAGACCGATCGCGGGTGGACGCCCACCGCCTACATCACCCGGTCCCATCAGGCACCACTGGCCACGGTGTATTCGCTGCCCGCGTGCGGCGACCTCACCGCAGCCTGCCGGTCGCTGATGCGCTGGTGGCACCTGCGCCACTCCGACACCTGGCGCAACCGCACCCCGAACCAACTCGACCCCGCCGAACTCGCCCACCTCACCAGCTGACGCGGGGGACCTCATGCCGCACCTCGACACGATCAGCCGCTGGGTTACCGCGACGACTGATCGCAGCCTCGACCAACACGCCGCCGACCCCGTCCCCGCCGCTGCGCACCTGCCCGAAGCCGCCGCCACCCTGCGGCACCTGCGCACCGAGCTGCTGCTCGCGGTAGATCAGCTGCGCACCCTCCTGATTAACGAAGACGACCTGAACGGTTCCACCAGCACGGTCGCCGGCCCGGTGGAGACCATCCGGGCGCTGGCCCGCGAGTACCGGTACGCCCGTAACTGGATCGACACCCTCATCGGCGACGAGGCGCGATCCGCGTACGCCGAAGCGAACCCGGGCCGGTCGCTGCGGCGGCGCTACGTCAACCCCGGTGACACGGTCCTGGTCGCCCTGCCGCACACCGACTCCTGCCGCCGACAGAACCTCGCCGGACACGCCACCCAAATCAAGGTCGGCACGTCCGACGCCCGGCTCCGCCCGCCCGGCAGCGTCAACCCGCTGCGGCTGTCCCACGCCGACGCCGGGATCTACCGCGACCCGACCGAGGACCGCCTCTACATATTGCAGGGCGCCGACGACGAGGCCGTCCCCGACCGCTGACCGGCCGGCGCGGGACCACCCACCGCCAAGACCACCAGGCCATACCTGAGCAGCACGGCAGCGCACCGCGTCACGCGCCTGCCCGGCTGACCGCTGCCCGCGACCCGGCGCACCACCGCCCGGCACACCAGCGTGCCAGGCGTCCCACCAGTTCCCCCAAGGAGGGAAACCCTGATGGAACACCTGTCCCTGACGCCTGCCACGCAGGCCGTCCTCGACGCCCTGACCGATCTCGGCCGGGGCAACGTCCACGAGCTGGCCGACAAAGCCGGCAAGGCCCGCTCGACCACCGACAAGGCCCTCAAGACCCTGGCCGACGCCGGTGTCATCGTCGCGGTGAACACCGACGCCGACCCGAGCGAGGACACCCCCACCCGGTGGGCCCTCGCCGCGCCGACCGACGCCACCGCCCTCACGCCCGCCGACACGGTGGACGAGACCGACATCGGAGGCCCGGACTCCGACAACACCGCTGACCAACCGGACTCCGAGATGGGCGACCAGCCCACCGATACGGTCCACGGCACCGACGCCGAGAACGGCCAACCCAACGACGGCAGCGACGACGCCGACGACACGCCGGAAACCGAGACGACCGACCAGCCCGGCAGCCAGATCGTCAGCGACGACGCGACCGAACCCGACGACGCGACCGACTCCGACGACGCCGACACTGGCGAAGACGAGCAGGCACCCACGATCACTACCGTGCAGCCCGCTCGCCCCGGCGACCGCAAGGTCATGGCCATCAAGGGTGTCCTGGCCGACTACGGCGACGCCGGCGCGACCCTGGACCTGATCGTGGCCGAGAGCGGCATCAGTCACCCGACCGCCTCCCGGCTGCTGACCGCGATGGAGCAGGCCGACGCCGCCCGCCGACTGCCCGGCCTGCCGGAGCGGTGGATCGCCGGCCCGACGAGAGCCAGCGAGGTCGACCCGAACCCCGAGCCGCCCCGCTGCCCGCTGTGCTACCAGGTCATCCGCGGCCTGGCGACCGCGCCGAGCGCCACAGCGGCGGTGCTGCCCCTGATTCGCACGGACGGCACGCTGCACGTCGTCGCGCCCGACGGCGCCACCCACATCGTCACCCTGCCCCGGCGCACGCCCCCGCGCGCCCCGGGCATCACCGCGAGCGTGGGCCGCCGCAGCGACGCGACCGTCAACGCCGACGGCAGCCAGCCGTTCGGCCGAGGTGAGTTGGAGAAGCTGACCCTCGACGTCCTGGCCGCCAACCCGGGCCGGGCGATGAGCCCGCAGGACATCGCCACCACCATCAGCGCACAGCTCGGCCGCGCGGTCAGCTCCGGGGCGGTACGCAACAACTGCACCAAAGCCGCCGCGACCGGCCGGATCCTCCTGGCCTCCGACACGCCGCTGACCTTCACCTACCCCGCGCCGGCCGACACCGGCACCACCACCGGAGTCGGCGCGGACGGCACCGGGCAGCCAAACGACGACACCTCGCAGTCCTGACCCGCCCTATCCCAACCCATCGCGGGGGCCGAGCGCATGCGCTCGGCCCCCGCAGCACATCGAAGAGGAGAACCGTGCCACACGAACTCGAAACGTTCACCGACGGAACGACCGCCTTCGCCAGCGCCCGCCTGTCGGCCTGGCACCAGCTGGGCACCGTCACCCAGGACACGATGAAGGCCGAGGAGATCATGGCCGCCGCCCGGCTCGGCGACTGGGGCGTGCGCACCATCCGCACCGTCGGCATCGACATCGTCGACGGCGTCGAGGTGCAGATCCCCGCCGACGACAGGCGAATGACCGTCCGCCGCAACCCCGTCACCGGGACCACCGAGTACCTGGGCATCGTCGGCACCGACTACACCGTCGTCCAGAACGAGCAGTGCGCCGAAATGCTCGACCGCCTCGTTGACCAGGTGGGCGGCGCCCACTTCGAAACCGCCGGAAGCCTGCGCCGCGGCAAGAGCGTGTTCGTCACGATGAAGCTGCCCACGGCGATGGAGATCGCCGGGGTGGACCGCCTGGACCTCTACCTCATCGGCACGACCTCCCACGACGGCACCGCCGCCCTGCGAGTGGACGCCAGCCCGATCCGGGTCGTCTGCGCCAACACCCAACGCGCCGCCTTCGCCCACTCGGCCGGGCACTACACGTTCCGGCACACCTCCAACGTCAACTCCCAGATCAGCCAGGCCCGTGAAGCGCTGGGCCTGATGTGGAAGTACCTGGAGACCTTCGAGAAGGCCGCCGAGCGGATGCTCCAGACCGAGATGACCATGCGCGAGTTCGAGAAGGTCGTCGCCGAGGTATGGCCGGTCAAGGACACCGCATCCGAGCAGACCAAGAACAACGCCAAGCAGCGCCTCGGCACCCTCAAGTACCTGATCCGCGAGGCCGACACCCAGAAGGCCATCACCGGCAGCCGGTGGGCCGGCTACCAGGCCATCACCGAATACCTCGACCACTACCAGCCCGCCAAGAACGACATCGCCCGAGCCAACCGGGTGCTCACCGGCAACGTCGGCGAGCTGAAGGTCGCCGCCTTCGACCTGCTGAAGGTCTGACCGCACCTTGATCCGTCGGGGCAGCGGTCCACGGACCGCTGCCCCGGCCCGCATAGAACGGACACCTCCATGGCACTGCCGAGCACCTCCCGGCGCGTATCAGACCGGGCGGGCCGCCCATGATCCGCCACATCCGTCACCCCCGTGACCTCCGACAGTCGGTGTGCGGACTGCCCGCCGCCGACCTTCAGCGGTGGGAAACCGAAGACCCGCCGCGCATCGAATCCACCTGCGAGGACTGCTACACCCTGCTGCCCGAAGCGCAACGACCCGACGACGCACACCACCCACCCGGAGACCCCACGCTCATCGACACGCTGCGGCGCATCGTCGCCCACCGGCAGCACGCCAAGATCGACGGCGTCCTCGTCGACCTGTGGTCGGCTAGCGTCACCGTCCTCATCTGGGACCAACTCCGCGACGACAAAAGGCAACGCCTGCTGGCCCTGCCGTCGCACGAGCTGATCCTGCGCTGCGTCGCGATCTACACCCGCCTCACCGCGAACAAGGACCACTAGTGACCGGGCGCCGACCACCCCAGTGGTTTCACTTCGGGCCGTGGGTGTTCTCGATCGACGCCGCGCAGGCGCTGATCGCAGCGTCGCCCCGGAACACCCGCCCCGTGGACGTGCCGGCGTGGGCCGCCGCGTACAACCTCGCCCATCTCGACCACCCCAACCCGTGGGCGACCAGCCTCATCGGCCCGACCAGCACCGCCCTCAACCGGACCTCCGCCATGACCACCGACCTGACCAGGCCCCTGATCGTGGCGCACCTCAGCGTCGACGGCGCACCGACCGGCCCGCTGCTCGTCGACGGAACCCACCGCCTCTACCGCGCCTGGCGCGAGCACGTACCGCGGCTACCGGCCTACGTGCTCACCGTGCAGGAGACCCGCTAGATCCAGGACACCGTGCTCCTCAGACCACCACGGCAGCTCCACCATCCCGCCACCGCACCCATGACGACCTGACATTCGCGCCACCGCGTACGCCTCGGAAGCCGCCCCTACACCGGCAGCGACCGAGGCATACGCGCACAACACCCGTCAGGAGGAACCCATGACCCACACGCCACCGTGGCGCAGGGTCTGCGACTGCCGCTGCATCGTTCACCACCACCTGCCGCGCCTCACCTACGACGAGCACGGCTGCGCCTGCGCCATCACCTGCGCCACCCAGCCAATCACCTTGCTGACCAACCAGCTGGGACACGCACTGTTCCTCGAACGGAGCGGCGACCTTTGGCAGGTCCCGGCCATGGCCAACGGCACCTGGGACTGGGACCGCGCCACCGAGATCGACACCCGCGCCGACGTCTACAGCGTCGGCCTCGTCATCGAACACCTGCTCTCAAGCCGCCAACGTCCTCGGCACAATGCCCAACTGACCCCGACCGCTCAAGGTGGGCCGCCCCAGTGGGCGGCCCACGACCTTTTCGTGCTTCACGACAAGAGGAGACATCCCCGCGAGACCCACGCCGGACTGCTTCCCCCTCTTCACCGCCTCCAGAACGCACCCCTGCCGCGCAGCGTCCGGCCGCGCACCCGCACACAGACCGCTCCTTTCTTGCTATCCCGAGAGGCCATCACCATGACCAAGATCGTCATCGGCGTCGTCACCGTCGTCGTCATCGCCTGCATCGGCCTGCCCCTGCTACTGCTGTCCTCCGTCACCGGCGGCGGCTCCGGCGGATGCGCCGTCGCCGCCGCGCCGGCCATACGCCCCTCCGGGCAGCCGCCCGGCGCCGGCCGATGGGACACCGAGCAACTCGACATCGCCGCCACGATCATCGATGTCGGGGTCGCCAGAGGCGTACCCCGCTGGGGCTGGATCGTCGCCGTCGCCACCGCCATGCAGGAATCCGGTCTACGCAACCTGCATCACCTCGGCGAGAACAACGACCACGACTCCATCGGCGTGTTCCAGCAACGCCCCAGCCAAGGCTGGGGCACCATCGCGCAACTGTCCCAACCCGCCTACCAAGCCGGAAAATTCTTCAACAAGCTTCAGACCGTGTCCGGTTGGCAGACGATGCCGCTGACCCAGGCCGCACAAGCCGTCCAGGTGTCCGCCTATCCGGGGGCCTACGCCAAGTGGACCGACGACGCCCTGCACCTCGTGGAGCAGCTGACCAGCACCCTCGCTGACTGCACCACGGATGCGCTCGACGCACTTCCCGCCGGGTTCGCGTTACCCGCCACTACCCCGCCCGCCGTCGCAACCGCCATCGCTTGGGCCGTCGGCCAGCTCGGTACGCCGTACCAGTTCGGCGGCTCCTGCACCGACCCGCGCTCCGGTGACCCCGACAAACAGTGCGACTGCTCGTCGCTCATGCAGTCGGCGTACCGGGCAGCCGGCATCTCGATCCCACGCGTCACCACGGACCAGGTCAGCGCCGGAAAGCCGGTGGCCAGTCCGGCGCTCATGCTCCCCGGCGATCTCGTCTTCATCCCCGGCAGCCACGGCACCATGGCCAACCCCCGCCACGTCGGCATGTACATCGGACAGGACCTGATCATCCAAGCGCCAACAACCGGCGACACGGTCAAGATCTCGCAACTGAGTGACTGGTCCGGCCAGATCGCCACCATCAGACGCGTTGTGCTGTGACAGCGTCGGCTCCACCCTCGATCCCGTTTGGTTCGCTATATCACCGACCTCGGCGAGCAGATCACGGCAGATCCGTACGTTCAGTCGCGGACAGGGATGAGGCTGTAGACGTAAATGTCTTTGCGCTCGGTCCCGACCTGCTGCCAGCTGCGCAGGAGTCCTTCGCGCTGGTAGCCACAGGCTTCTGCGGCGCGCCACGAACCCTCGTTCCATGGTTCGACAAACAGCTCCAGCCGCTTGACGTCGTCCAGTGAGCTAGCCCAAGCGGTGCAGGCGCTCAAAGCGGCCCGGACGTATCCGCGGCGCCGGTGCTGCGGTGCGATCCAGTAGCCCATCGATGCCCGCCCGGTGGAGATGTAGCTGGTCCAGAGGCCGATGTTCCCCACAGCTTCGTCGGTCTCGGCGTCCGCGATCGCAAAGGAGTAGCCAGACCCTTCAGCGAGCCGTTGGTGCTGCCGTTCAAGGTAGGCAGCGATGTCCTCGTCCGCATCGGAGCGCGGCACTGACGTGATGAGGGGGATGAGAGGGTCCGAGGCGACCGAAGCGACGAGCGGGGCGTCGTCCAACCGAAACGCCCGCAAGCGCGCTGGCGGCTCGTCGAGACACGGCATCTCCGTCGGCAGCATGCCCCGATTCTGGGGCTCTCAGCCAACCCGAGCAATCGGCTCGGCAACCTCAATTCGGCACGACCGTGCGCCGCCGCCCTTGGGCGGTCGGCTGCGCTCCGTGACGCGTGTCCGCGGCAGTTGAGCGCACCTCGTCGTAGCCCGCGTAACCGCCTCACTGTAATTGGTGAGCGCCCCCAGTGTTCGCCAACCCTCTTGCCCTATGCGCATGCCATGCAGAAGCGGGCGAACGGCCGCGCGGCAAGCCGTTCATCGCCGATCGACTGCCCGCATCGTTCGCAGACGCCGTAGGTCGCCGCGTCCACCCGACGCAGCGCGTCGTCAACGTCGGCGATCCGCTCCCGCGCCCCGGCCAGCAGCGCGGTCAACTGGGCGCGTTCGAAGCCGATGGTGGCACCCTCCGGATCGTGCTCGTCGTCAGCATTCGAATCCCGCGATGCCAGGAACAGCGCCTCCAGATCCCGGGCTAGCGTCGCCGCCTCAGCCTCGGCCCTCGCGCGCAGCCGCAGCAGTTCATCCCGGACCATATATGGAGCCTAATACTCCAACGTCACTTCGCCTGTCTGCGCTGGTAGTGGGCTCGTCGGGCGCGGGCTTGGGATGTTCGCCGCCAGATCGACCAGTTCAGGGTGTGCTCTGTGGCAGTGCTGCGGCCAGGAAGAAGGCGTTGAGGAGTCGGCGGATCTCGGCGACGGTCAACGCGATGATCTCCGGTTCGGGCCGGCGTCTGGCTGCTGGGCGGTGAGGATGGTCAGGATGGCCGGGGCGAGCATGCCGATCTCATCCTCGGCAACCGCTGAGCGGAGCCGGCAGCTCACCCGCGCCGGGCGCCGCGAAGGCGCCCGGCGCGGTCCGGCTGGTTGCCGCTGATCCTGGCAGTAATCAGGTCGTGCGGGGGTACGGAGCCGACGTACAGACCTGGATCGAGGCATGGACACCGACCCGAACCGTTCGTGTGGACCAGGACCGCCGACGAGACCCTGAACGGCCTCGTCACATACTGCGGACGAGTTAACAGCTCAGGACACCAGACTAGGCTGGGCCGGTGACGCAGGACGTGGCGGCCGACGACGCCGGGGTGGCCCGAGCCGAGGCGCTGCTGGAGGTCGGCCGGGCCGACGCCGCGCGGCGGGAGATCCTGGCGGTCCTGGCGGCCGACCCGCACCACGTCGAGACCCTACACGTGCTGGCGCGCACCCACCAGGCGGAGGACGACTTTCCGGCCATGCGGGACGCGGCGGCACGGGCCGTCTCGGTCGGGCCGGGGCAGTACGAGGGACACCTGCTGCTGGCCTTCGCCCACGTCGGCATGGAAGAGCCGGCGGCGGCCCGGGCCAGCGCGGTGGAAGCCGTCCGTCTCGATCCGGACGACTGGCGGGGGCACGCCGCGCTGGCGCTCGCCTCGCTCGGCCTCGGGCAGCCGCGCCGCGCGTTCCGGGCGATCAGGCGGGCGGTGGGTCTGGCCCCTGAGTCGGCGGAACCGCACTACATCCGCGCGTCGATGTACCAGTCGATCAGGTGGAACACGCTGGCCAAACGCTCCTACCGCCGGGCACTGGCGCTCGCCCCGGAGCACCGGGCGGCACTGACCGGGCTCGGTCAGATCGCTGCCACCCGCGGTCGGCTGGCGACCGCGGCCGGGCACGTCAGCGCGGTACTCACTGCCGAACCGACTAATGACGTCGCCCGCGCCGAACTGGACCGGCTGGTCGTCGGCGGCCTCGCCGGCTGGGCGATGATGTCGGTCTGGGCGGCCGGTTTCCTCGGCGTGTTCGCCATGCTCCCGTGGATGTGGCTGCTGGTGTTGCTGCCGCCTGCGCTGTGGCTGCTCTGGGCGACCCGCACCTGGCGCGCCCTCTCACCGGGCGCGCGCACGTACGCCGAGCATGTCCTCCGCACCGACCCGCGGGCCCGGGTAAGGGTGATCGGGGTGGCGCTGTTCGCGCCCACCACGGCCGGACTGGCCGTCACCGCGCTGCGGCAGGACCCGGACGAATCGTGGTCGGGAGCCATGCTGGCCCTGATGGCGGCGCACTTCCTGGCGTTGATGGTCAGCACGGTGGCGATCGCCGTCGCCGACCGGAGGGCCGCCCGGCGTCCGGATAGCCATTAGTACTCGCCCGTCATTTGGCTTCGGCGTTGGGCGTGGCGTGAGCATGAGGACGGCCACCGCGATCGCCGCGTGGATCATTGCACCCTGCGCAGGCATCGATCCTCTGGCTGTTGAGCGCTTTTCTCGTGCGCTCACCGAGCGAGCCGGCGACAGGCACTCCGGTTGTGCGGTAGTCCGGCCTGCGTGAAGACGAGCCCGCAGCTGCCGTTCGTCGGGTCCCAGAGTTCGTGGTTGGTTACCAGCGCCCGCACCAGTGCGCGCTGCGGTTCGGTGAGGGGCCGGTGCGTCGCGTGCGGTTTGGGGAAGGCGAACCGCACCAGCGCTCCCCAGCCGTCGTCGAAGCCTGTCCAACTGTCCCGACTGGCCACCTGGCACGCAGCCGTGGTGATCTCGTCGAAGTCGGTGGCGATGCGGATCGCTGCGGCGACGATCGTGAACTGGTGCACTCCCGGAGGGGGTGGCTCAGCCAGCGCGGTCAGGATCAGCTCACGGGCGCGTGGGTCGTCCTCGTGGGCCAGCGCGGCTCGGAGCCGGACCGCCGGGTCCGGGTCGAGGAGCCGGTCGCGGAGGTCGACGCCGAGCTGGCCGAGGCAGTGCAGCCATCCCGTCTGCGGCCCGGCGCCTCGTTTCGACCATTCGAGGATGAGCGCCGCCAGTTCCTCCCGCCGGTCGACCAGGGACGGCATCCGCGCGATCGCCACGAGGTTCTCCGCGTGAAACAGCGCCCGGTCCGGCGAAGACGCGGCGAGCAGCGGAAGCACCACGGGGTATGCCTGCGCCACGGCATCGGCGAGGTCCGGCAGTATCCCGGCGAAGTGGCGATCGTCGGCGAGGTCGGTCACGCTCATAGCGGCGTCGCCGAGGAACTCCAGAAGCGATTCGACGGTGTCCGGGTGGGCTCGCCCCTCGGCGAGCAGTTCGGTCACGGCCCGAACTGCCGGCGCGGTCGCCGTCTCCGGGAAACGCTGATGCAGCACCGCCATGTCGAGGTGATCCAGTGCGGCCTCCCGGGCCTCGGCGTCACCGAACTCCAGCGCGGCCAGGTGCTCCGGGGTATCGGTCGCCCGGCCGTACGCGTGCCCGAGCCGGCTCCAGTCAACGGTCATCACCACGTCCTACCCAGCTCGTCAGCCGACCGGCAGTAGGTGCCCGGCTCTCGCCGGAGGCCCGACTCGCCGGAGACAGGCACACCCCGATGCCGTTTCACCGGTTCAACGTCCAGCCAACCATGTGTTGTAACAGGAACGCGAATGCCACCGAACCGGAGGCGACGACCAGGTTCGTGGGGTCGGGCCGGCCGCGGATGATGGACAGCACCAGTACGGAGATCGCCAGGGGCGGGTCTCGTCGACAGGGCGTTGCGACCGCAGAATAGCGGGGTGACTTCGGAAGCCACCCTCGGCGAGGTTCTGCGCAGCGCCGCCCGAGTTCGGGTGACCAATGGTGGGGTGTCCGGTATCTGGGTGCTGGGCGAGGATGTGCTGCTGGAGGTGGCTGAGCCGGTGGCAGTTCGCCGGCTGGTCCAGGCCTTGGCCGTCACGCAGACGACCGACGGGTACTGCATGTGTCATGGCGATCTCGCCTTCGAGTTCTTCGACCGGAGCGGGCGGCTGACTGCAGCCGTGGGGTTTCATCACGCCCACTACCTGCGCTGGTCGGGCTGGGACGGCGACGCCAGGCTGCGCGATGGCGGTGCGGTGCTGCGCTGGCTCGCCGAGCATGGGATCGAAAATCCGTTGGTGCAGGAGGAACAGCGGCAACGCGAACGCCACGAGCGGCGGCTCGCCGAGCAGCGGTGGAGGGCCGCTGCACCCGCCGCAGTACATGACCTACTTGATGTGGCGGTGGCCGCCGGCAGCGCCGACGGGCTTCTTCCCGAGGGGATACACCGGCTGGTCGCCCGCCGTCTCGAAGAAGCGATTCCGGATCCGGTCGAGCGGGCTGGCGTCACGCTCGCCTGGTATGGCTCGGGAACAGGGCGCTGTACCGGCTTCCCCGTACACGAAGCACTGCCGGCGCCAGCGCTCGTCGAAACTCCGATCGCCCACCTCATCCGAGCCATGCAGACCTACCCCACGGAAGCTCACATCGACGCCGGCGCCGTGCGGCACCTGTGCGGCTGGAAGGCACGCACGCACCAGGCGAGGGACATCGCCAAAGTCCCGGCAGAGCTACGGATGCGTCTACTGGTGGCAGTGAGGAGTCAGGCGACGACGACAAACGCCGCCGAGCGGAGCAATGGCTGAGCACACCGTCGGGACGCCGGCAACGGTAACGCTCCCGCCCGCCACTTCATATCTGCACCCGACCCGGGCCGCAGAGTTTGGTCACGCCTCCGCGCGTGACTGCGTCACGCGCCGGTCTCAGCACGTGCGGAGGTCGACCCGACCACGCCGGGCCCGACGGAGCGGCCACCGATGCCGTAGACGCACATGGCACCCGGCCTCTTCGCTCCTCCAGCCAGCTTGCCGGACCCGACCCGACCACAGGAGCCCCGCAGAGGTCGCAGGCTCGGTACCGTAGCGACGTGATCCCAGCCTGCCCCGAGTGCCACACAGCAGGCGTCCCTTTGCTCTTCGGCCGTCCCGCCCCAGAAGCGAGAGCTGCTGCCACCGACGGCCAGCTCGCGCTCGGTGGATGTCTCCTCCCCGAAGAACCGCCACCGAACTGGCAGTGCCCACGGCAGCACCGGTGGCGCGACGCCGATGAGAAGACGTGGCACAACCAGCTCCTGGCCGTGCTACTCACACACGGCTATACCGAGCCTGACAGCGACGCATGAGCCGGCGGACGTAGCGGACACCCGATCCGCGCCTTGCGAAACATACAGCCGACCACTTCGGTCTCTCCTGGGACGCCACGCCGAATCGCTCGCTCAAATCACCGCAGTTCAGAGCCTCAGCTCTATCCAACGCCGGTGAGTGCGCCGATCGGCAATGGCAGGACTCCCGGAAGGTGTCGATCTCTCTCGGTACGCCCTACGCGGTGGCATGTGCGGCACCCCGATCGTGGACGAGCGCACTAGGCTTGGGGCCGGCCTGCCCAACGACGCGGCGCCGGTACCGCGCGTCACTGAGCCCAGGGGTGGCAGCACCGTTCGAGTCGGGCCAGGCTCCGGGGAGCCCACTCGTCGTGAGCGGGCTCCCGAAAGTCCCAGCTGTCAACACCGGCTGAACTTTCAGGCGGAGCCGACACCAGCAGGGCCAGCCGGTCGGCTGCAACCACCCGGATCGCGGCATGGCTGCGCGAATCGCGGCTATGAGAGTGCGGCGAGCGATTGCTGTTGACACAGCGAGGTGTCAATATCGACGACGTGTGAAAACTGACCCCTTACGTAGCGACCCGCGCGTCACCAGGGGTCAGATTTCAGCCGCCGTTGACAGTGTCAGCGCCGCTAAATTCTGTTTGCTGCGCCCTGTTGCGGCAGACGAAGATGCCGATCGCAGTTCGGAAGCCCCGTACCAAGACAACTGATCTTGTTCACCTGGTACCACTCAGGGCGACTCTCATAGGCTGCAGCAAGCCCTCGCCGGCAAAGGGGTGAGCGCGGACCTGACCCAACCGGAGATCACCTGACCACCAGCACGGATTTTTGCTGTCCGCCCGCAAAGAAGATCAAAAGGCCACCAGACAGGACCACTCCCTGACCCGTGACAGCTGATGCCACCGATGCGGCAACGGTTCACCCCAGGTGAGCCGCTCGACCCGCGCCGA
Organism: Micromonospora sp. BQ11; assembly: GCF_052068135.1. Taxonomy (NCBI): domain Bacteria; kingdom Bacillati; phylum Actinomycetota; class Actinomycetes; order Micromonosporales; family Micromonosporaceae; genus Micromonospora; species Micromonospora sp. BQ11. Next base: position 256,620 of record NZ_JBQHDB010000008.1, read on the forward strand.
GCGGCCGCCGGCTCCTGTGGATCTACAGAGGCGGACGTGCGGGGGCTACAGGGAGCAGACCCAAAGACCTCAGTATGCGTCCGGTATCGGCCCCATCAATGATCATGTAGAAACGGGGGTGCCGCACGTCGTGGGCGTAGGCATCCATCATGCCAACCACACTCGGCTTGATCTGATGACAGTGCTGCAGAACGAGTAGCTCCGCGGGCTCGGTGAACAGCCGGTCGATCTGGTCACCGTTCTTGCCCAGAGCCTTGACGTCCATCGCGCGAGGGAAGCCCGGTCCCTTGAACAGCCAGGCGGCCGACAGTTGGCGCCCACGGGCGAACACTCGTGAGGTGTAGAGGTCGGAGCGTTCGCCACCCCAGTCTTTCGGAACGTACGGCTCGCCGAGCAGCTCGGCAAAGGCGCGCTTCACCGTGTCCTCCGGCACACGCAGCACCGCTTCACCCTCGGCCTCGGCGAAGGGAGATGCGAAGTCGATGCCGCTGAACTGGCCGATATCGCTGGGGTAGACCCGCGCTCTCGGCGCTGAAACTCCGGCGGGAAGTTCGTCATCGACGAACGACCTGATTCCGATGAAGACCGGCCTGAGCTCGACTTGCTCCGCGCTGAGATTGGTGACCGTCCCGATCAGGTAAACCCGCCTGTTCCCGGCGAGGCTCCCGGCCGCGGAGGAACTGGCGATTCGTACCGCGTTGAATGTTCCGGTGACACGCATAGGCTCGCCCGCGTCGAGTACCGCCGTGAAGCTGGCTGGCTTGAAGCCTGGGGCGTCGCGGTCCCGGTCTCGCTGGAACTCAAACTGCAGCTCGGTGCCGACGACTTGCCCCGCGCGTAGGTCCCGCTCCAGGACGTGCCTGGCTAGTTCGCCGATTCCCAGCGAGGAGAGCGCCTGGGCGAGTTCTGCGGCAAGCACGTAGGGCAGTGCTGCTTCGGGATCGCTCCTGCGGGCCGCCCGCGCCCGTGCGGATTCCGTCCGGTGCTCTCCGAGTAGGGACTGAACCTGGTCCTGGTGCAGGAAGTACGGCTCGAGCGCAATGCGCGTCATCGACAAGATGATCCTTTCGGTCGGGACGGCGAGGGAGCGGTCACGGGATGTCCTTGAGCAGGCGGAGGAATTCGTCGACGTCTTGTGGCCTGTCGGTTGGCTTGTGCCGGGTTGCTTCCGCTACTACAGCTACCCATGGTCCGCTGGGAGGCAGCAGTGGGAGATTCTGCTCCGGTCGTCCCCCGGTTAGGATGGCTGCGATGAGCCGCCCGATGCTGTAGATGTCGGCGGCGGCTGTGACGTTGTGGGGGTTTCCGGACGACAGCTCCGGTGCGGCGAATCCCTCGGAGCCGAAGCCGGTGCCGGTCCGAGTTTGGCGCGGAATGCTGGTTTCCCCTCGGGGCTGCCGGCCTAGTCCCCAGTCTGCTACGACCCATTTGCCGTCGAGGAGCAGGACGTTGGCTGGCTTTATATCGCGGTGGATTCTGTCGTCGGTGTGTGGGCGGCGCAGCCCTTCGCAGACGGCTGTGACGAGGTCCCGGAGTGCTCTTGCTTCCCGCCTGAGGCGTTCCGCATGGCTGGCTGCGCTGCCGTTCGCGAGCGGCATGACGAACCACCGCCCGTCTGGGTCGGAGTCCAAGACCGGCATGACGTTCGGGTGCTCTCCGTAGCGGTGCCCGAAGGAGATCTCGCGGCGCATGCGGCGTAGGGCGTCCTCATCGACGTAGCGGAGTTGCTTCAGCGCAATGGGGGTGCGGGTGTATTTGTGCATGCCGCTGTAGACCGCGCCCTGACCTCCTTCAGCGAGCGGCTCTTGGTCTCTGTCGTAGTCCGACTTCGTTCCGCGCTTGAGCCAGCGCACAGCGGCCCACGTTGCGGCCATATTGGTGTCGGTGATGGTGCCGTCGGCTAGGAGGGCGCGGGCGGCCCCGATGACGTGGTCACGGTATGGCCCGCCCCGTTGCGCTGTGAGCATGGCTACAAGTGGCCTGGTGGCCGGACGGTGGATGAGCTCGGCAGCGAGGCGGCGTGCCTCGTCGGCCTGTGCGGCCCGGTGGGCGGCGCGCTGGCGGTTTTGCTCTTGCCGGGCGGCGTGCAGGTCAGGATGAGGAGTCCAGCCGCGGGGTGGATGGCAGATCGTGCCTGATCGGTAGTCGTGTTCGAGGCCAACGCATCCTGCTCGGGCCAGGGCGAGTGCCACGTCATCGGCACGATCACCGAGTTTGGTCGTGATGGTGTTCCAGCGGCGAGGCGCGCTGGTGGCCCAGCTCCAGTCGGCGTCGTTGACGAGTCCGTCCGGTCGCTGTGGTGGAGTGGGCGGGTGCGTGCGTAGGTGTACTCGCCGTACTTTGGGGCGGCCGGCGCGGTCGTGGTCGAAGGTGCCGTCGGCGTTTGTGGGCTGCGCATAGGCGCGGAGTCCCTCGGGCACGCCGGGGTGGCCGGGCATGGGGAATTCCCCTGTTGGGTGCGACGGTTCGGTCACGCCGCGTCGTCATCCAAATCGTCCTCGTCGGACTCTTCGTTGGCGATGTCGGCGGCGGGGCGGTAGGAGGTCAACCACTCCTGGAGCAGTTCGACGCGGGCACGGTTGGCGTCGTCTCCGACGATGACAGGTGCTTCGTTGTAGGCCATGCTGTCGGAGCGGCGACGGAGTTTGATATAGAGCCCAGATGCCTCGATGGCGTAGCGCTCCATGTCATCCTGTAGCGCACCAATCACGGTAATGTTGCGGTCCTTTCCGATTTGCTCAAACAGCGCGACCGCCTCACGGCGATGTTGCTTGCCGAGGTTGCGGCCGAGTTCATCGAGAACGAGCAGCAAGGGGCGACCGCCCCCTCCAGCAAGCGCGGCGGCGCACACCAGCTTGACGGCCTTCTCGTCCATTTGGGCGGTGTTGCTACGAAGGTTGTAGCCCGACATCCGCTGTCCCTCGGCGCGCCGCCACTTGGGTGTGACGGTCCACCGCCACGGCCTATCGGGTTCAGCGGGTGGCTCGGGCTCGGGGTAGTCCAGGCTCGCCCCGTAACCGCCGTACCGTTCGTCGAGGCGGTTGAACTCTTCGCTGACTTTCTTTAGCTTCGCCTTGATCCCCTGGGCAAGCGATGCCCGGTGCGCCCGGGAGGTCTGCTCGGCCTCACTCAAGCCTAGCCGCGCCGCCTGCAGGTCACCGGTGCGCTGCGCACGCTGGGTGGCGATTTGCTGCTGCTGGTAGTGGTCGTGCTGTTCGGTCTGGGTCAGATGGGTACGCAGCGCGCGGATGAGTGCGGGGACCAGACCGACGCGAATGTCCAGTCCGCCGCGATGCCAACGTTGTTCGATGAGCAGTTCTCGGATCTCGGCGGGCATCTCGTCGTGGGGTGTGCCTTCGGGGAAACACCGCCGGACGACCTCGTTGACTTGAGAGCAGGTTTCCTCGTTCCACGCCGCGGTGATACGGGTCTGCTGCTCGGCGTCCAGGGTCAGCAGGAACCGGTTTGCGGACTGGGGTGAGTCTCCCCAGGCCGCCTCGCGGCCGGGCAGGTCCAGAGCCAACCGCTCATCGGTGAGCTTCGTCGTGCTTTCGTCTTGCTCGATCTGCTCACGCTCAAGGCGCTGTTTGGTGCCGCGCAGGTTCTCGATCCGTTCCTCGCGTGCTTTGCCCGCGCCCAGCGCGTCGGTGTAGGCCGCATGGGCGACGTCCAGCGCGGGCTTCAGCGCATCGCGTCGCTCCTGTCGCTTCTGGTTGGCCGCTCGCAGTTCGGAGATCTTCAGTTCGGTCGTGTCCGCTTGCTCACCTGCCTCGGCCGCTTTGGTACGGGTTTCGGCTCGGGCCAGCGTGTGCCGGGCACTGGCGAGGAGCTTGTTGGCTTCGGTGAGAAGATCGGCTTTCGCGCGATGCTCAGCGCGGGCTGCGGCGATGCGTGCGGCTCGGCCGGCGAGTGGATCTGCGAATTCACCCACCACGATTACCCCGGCGGCCACGTCGATCTCTGCAGGTTGGGTGCCCGCCCGGTCGAGGATCGCGGTAAAGAACGCGGTGAGGTCGAACCTGGTATCGGCGCTCGCGGGCAGGCTGGTGCTGTGGGTGGGCGCGTGCGTTCGAGGCGGGTCAGCGATGACCAGTGTCGCCCTCCTTGGCCGCCCCGCGAGTTTCTCCTGGGCTCTGTCAACGTGCCCGCGTAGGACCACGACGGCACCGCTATAGGGCACAAGGCGGGGCTCCCAGTTGCGTCGCTGGTCGGGGTTGAGCTGGACGACGTCCAATAACGCGGCGGCGGGGATACCCTCATCGCGCAGCACCTGTAGCTCGTCCGCGGCGACGTCCTCACCGGACTCGGCGGCGGCCAGCAGCCTGCTCGCTTGTTTTTCGGCTTCTTCGGCGACTCCCCTGGACCCGAGAGCCTGTTCCACTGCCGTGCGTGCGCCGGCCTCCTCAGCCTGCGCGGTCTCGACGCTGCGTCCGTCAGCCGCGCGAGCCTTGTCGGAAAGCTCCCGATGTGTCGTAGTCAGGTCTTCGAGATGCTGGGCGGCCACCTGATGCTCGGTGTCCAGTTGCTGGTCACGCCCATTGAGTTCCTTCCAGCGCCCTTCGACCTCGCGGAAGTTGCGGTTGAACTCCTCGTCGTCAGTCAATCCTGAAAGATCGCCTTCCACGGCGGACAGTTTTGCTTGCAACTCCTTGGTGCGGACCTCCAGCGCGTTGAGTTCATGGCGGATTTCGTCGCTGCGAGCGGCCCCGTCAACGAAGTGTCGAGCGCAGCGGGCCTGCCACGACGCCTTCGCATTGCCCAACAGGAGGCGAGCGTGACCGCGCTGCGCAATGCCGGTTTCAACGACTGCCATTTCGTGTTCCCAGCCATCGAGATCTCTTACGGCGTCGCGGACGTTGTTGCGGTGGGTATGCTCAGCCGACCGGAGGGCCTGCTCTTGTTCGAGTTCGCGGTCCAACCCGGTCAGTGTGGCGATGGCGTCGAAGATCCTCTGCGGGTCCAGGTCGTTGAGGGGCTGGGCGAGTAGGTTGGCCGCTGGGCTGGACCGCACCGAGGTCGACAGGAATGACACGCACCGCACGTGGCTTCCGTATAGGACGGATGCGAGCCGGTTCGCGTGGAAGTCGCTACGCCCGTTGCTGGTAGGGAGCGCGTCCCACAATGTGTCGACTCCTGCGGCTCGTTCGAACTCGGTCGCCCCGTATGGGACATAGAGCCCATCCTTCCAGCGCAGATTAATGTGCGAGGCCTTACGGTTGATCCGTATCCACACGGTCAGGGCGCTGGCCGAAAGCGCATCGGAGGTGTCGGCGCGGGGGTCGGTGAACACGCCGATCACATACCCCCAGTCGACGTTGGACCAGCGGCCTTCTTGCGCGGCGATCTCGGCGGTGAACAGCAGCTCCGCAGCCCCGGCCGCCCCACTGGCCAGCCGCCATTGCTCATCGGCGTGTAGCAGGCTCACTGCGGCGATCAATGAGGACTTCCCCGCACCGTTGGAGTCCTTCGGGCCTTGACCCGCGACCGTGACCAGGCCCTGGCTGATCATCGGTACCGGGTGCGTGGACAACCGAGAGATATTGACCACTTGGACGCCGACCAGCACCCGCTCGCCGACAACGTCGACAGGGCCGGAATCGCCACCCGCCGTAGACCAGGTTAGGGCCGTGCTCACTGTTCTCCTCGGGGATGCGCGCGGCGCGTTCGTATCGCGGCAGCCAGCGGGCTGTGCGGTGCGGCGGCCAGAATCAACTCTTGCTGCAACGCCGCGCGTGCCACGGGTGTCAGCCGGTGAAGTTGAGGACCGGGCAAGTAAGCAGTCCTGCCGGCGGATCCTCTGCCTCGAGTGGGAGCGAGCTGTACGAGTCCAGCAGCACGTAACCTCTGCAGAGCGACACGAACGTCACCTCTTCCAGGCTGCGCGTAGCGAAGAATTTCATCGACTGGCGTCGGTTGCGCGGAGATCCAAGAGTCGCCGGACAGTAGTCCCTGGCTACGGGGAATCGCGACCGAGTGAATCAACACCAGCACGAGCACGGCCCGGTCGATGACCGGGAGGGCATTCCAGCCTGCACCAGTCAGTTCGGCAGCGACGTCGTCGCGGTACCCCGAGGTCCACTGCGTGCCACCCACTGGGACGAGCGTCCGTCCCATTCGGTGCAATAGCCGCTGAAGGTCCCTGCGTAGCGTGGCATCCCGCAACGCCAACATCTGCACCTCGGGGACCGGGTGGGCGCTATGTTCCACCGCCGCGAACGCGGCAAGGACTTCGTCGCGGTGCCGTTCGCTCAGCCCTGCAAGGATCGGCTCAAATACCGGATGCGCTGCGTTAGGGCTAGTCATCGCCGAGTTTCCGGGTCGCCGTGGCCGATGCTGGCGGCGGAGGGCAACATCCGCAACAGCTCACGCAGGGCACTCAGATCCGCTGATCCCCATGCGGCGACTCGCGGACCGAGCCGCACCGTCTGGCCGGGCTCGTCCCAGAGTAGCCAGCCGGCACCAGCCAAACGCCGGATCGCCGCGAGTAAGGCTCGGTGGGAGGCAACCTGGTCCCGGTTAGTGATCTCCTCGAACACCGCTGCCACCTGTTGCCTGGACACCGGTGTCCCCGGCCACATCGACCCGGTCGGCTCCGCCCAGCAGCAGCGCAGGCAGGCAGCGAGCACGCGCGCGGTGTCGTTGGGTTGTTCAACGGCGAGCGCAGGCAATCCCAACTCCTCCAACACGCTGGGTCTCGCGCCTTCGGGAACCACTGTCAACAGCCATACCGCCGTGACGTCAGGCTCGACCAGGCGCAGCATTCCCGCTGGGAAGGCGCTGCTCGGCGCCACGCGTTGCGGGCCGGCGGCGCGAATGCGCGCCCACCACAGTGCCGTTTCCGACTCGTTCATCCCTCCTACCCGCCCGCCCGGCTGGCGCGCCGAAAGCGCCCCTGTGACGTCCATGAAGGGCTGGCGGCGACCTCGATACGCACGCCGTCGCGCCACACGAGCTCGTAGTCAAGGTCAGGGTGGTGATGGATGGCGGTGACCTCGGCGAGCACGCGACGTGCCGATATCCAGTCACCGGCGTCATCCAGCACATCGACAATGCTCACCGAGTTCGCGTCCGCCAGCAGCCGCTCTGCGATGGCTCTGAGTTTCTCAACGTCGTCGGCGATATCAGCATCAGCCTCTGGTGCTGGCTCGGCGTTATCAGAGCGGGGAGGCGGAACCCTCGCTGTGCTGATCTGGCGTCCCGCTTCCACTGCCTCGATCAGCGCTTGCGGTGAAAACCACGGCGCGGGGGCGTCGAAGACAAAGCGATCGAGCACCGCGGCCAGCACTTCCGGGCTCGACTCGCGGCCGAAGGTGCGCCACGCCTCCACCGGAAGCAGCCCCAACGCGCGGGTGGTGCCGGCCTGTGCGATCAAGCGGCCCGCCGCCGCGTCAATCGCGTCCGCGTAGGCAGCGAGCGCGACCCGGAGTTCCGCGCACTCGCGGTCGAGTTCGGGCCACTTACCCAGCACGACAGTGTGGACGTCCTTGGCCTGGTCAATCAGCGACTCGTTACCCCACAAGAGTTGGGCGTTGTTACCGAGCGTCTCGGCTGTGCTGCCCGCCGCCAGGATGGCCAGTTCATTGCCCAGTAATCGGAATACCTTGGTCAACCGGCGCACCGAGGCCACGCCGTCGGCCGCAACGGCGTTCGCGCTCTTGACGTTCAACTGCTCCAAGGTCAGCAGCTGATGCAGTTCCGACTGACCGCCCTGCTCGGCCATACGCCGCAAGAACAGCAGCATTACATAGGGCGCGAACGCGGCCCGGTGGTAGAGCTCATTCGGCCGATCATTGACCCGGCTGATCGCGCCGTAGCTGCGTAAGACGTCGAACCGCCGCCTCACGATCGAAGCAGCCCATTGCCGACACTCGGCAACAGCCTGTTCCACTGTCAGCCCTTCGCCGGCCGCCTCGGCGAAGGCTTCCAAGATCGACTCGTCGACATTGATCGTGGTTGGATCCACGATCATCGCCCCGGCCTCGCGAGCAAGTACCGAGAAGACCTGACGGTAGACCCGCAGCACTGCGGCCTCACCGACGAGATCGTCCAACGCCAGCTCTGGCGGGTCACTCAACGCGATCACTCCTGTCTCCAAGCCGGCATGGACACCATTCCGCTAGCGTCGCGACATCGGCGCGGCCTCCCCAGTTCGGACACAAGTGAGCTGTCTCGCGATCAACTAGGCGCATACCCGACAATCCGGCGAAGCGGACAAATGCGTGACAGGCTGCACGTACCAGGCGATAAACTTTTCGAGTTATGCATCCACCTCCCGCTGGCAGCAAGTCGCCACCTAGGAATTAATCATTCCCAACAGGCGCCCCTCCCATGAGGTCACGAAAGGATGGCACCCTTAGGGGCTGTTCCACGACGCACTATATTCGGCATGTCCGGACGTCGACATCTCTCCGGCCATGGCTCTGGATGGCTTCGGCAGCCGGCGTCAGTCCCTGGCTGGCTGTGCGCCGGTACCCGTGGTGATTAGCTGCCGGCAAGGTTGTTCCGAAGCTGGTGGGCGAGCGTGATGGTCGCTTCCTGGGGTTCGGCGTCGAGGTCGGCGAGGGCTTTGGTCAGGGCGCGCAGGAGGGCGCGGATGCCGTCGGTGTCGCCGAGGGCATGGCGGGCCTGCATCGCCTTGGCATAGAGGGCTTCGTTGTAGCGGTCCAGTCCAATGGCCTTGTCGAGGAGGTCGGATGTGGCCTGTGGGTCGGTGTTGATGAGGTCGTCTGCCAGGAGTAGGTGGGCTTCGGTGGCCCAGCGGCGCACGGTCTCCCGGTGTGGTGGCAGCCATTCGTAGTCGTGGCCGTCGGCCAGGGGCGCGGTGTAGAGGTCGCAGGCGGCGGTGAGCAGTTGGCGGCGGCGTGGGCCGGTCGCGATGGTGGCGGTGCGGAGCAGGTCGCGCAGGGTCCAGACGTCGACGTCGACGGCGGCGGGGTCGAGCCGGTAGCGTCCGGCGTTCTTGACGACGTAGGCGTTCCTGGCCTCGTAGGTGCCGGCGCGGGCGAGGACGTGTCGCAGGTTGCTGGCGTTGGTGTGCACGCGCTGGTCGGCTTGGCTGAGGCGGGCGTCGGGTTCGAGGTATTCGCCGATCTCGCGGGTGGTGACGCCGTCGGGGTGGCAGGCCAGGAACACCGCGAGTTCGAGTGCTTTGGCGCGTAGTGGTCGGCCGGGTTGGCTGATGTTGTCGATGCGCGGCTGTCCAAGCACGCGTAGGTGCGCCTTGCCGGCAGTGATGGGCTCGACGGTCGCGGTGACCGGTGCCGGCGGATTGGGCGGTGCGGGGTCGGTTCGACTCGCGTGCAGTGGGACCACCGGGCCCGGTGCCGCGTCGGTGAGCAGTGCGCTGGTTTCCCCGGTCTGCGCCTCGCGCAGGGTGGTGAGGACGCCGATGGCGGTGGGGGTGTCAAGGACGGGCAGGCGCGGGGGGATCGGCCCGCTGGCCGCCCCGGAGGCGTGGCTGGTGTGGCCGTCCGCGGCGATGTCGAGGGTGACGCCGTGCTGCCATTCGCCGAGCAGCACGGCGGACACGCCAAGGGTGGCACCGAGGGTGAGAGCGGTCTTGGTCCGCATGGATACGACGGCGGGCGGGGCCGCGGTGATGACGACGATCGGTGGTAGGGCTTCCTCGTCGGGGGCCTGCCGGCGCAGGGTGTCCAGGTCGGTCAGTGCGTGCTCGTCGAGGATGCGGCTGCGGTGCAGGAGCCGGGCCTCGATCGCGGTGAGTGCATGGTCGAGGCTGTCGACGATGTGCAGCCGTGGCCACGGTTGCAGGGCGGTGGCGTCGGGCCCGAGGAGCGTGACCAGGGTGGCGGAGTCGATGATGACTTCGCCGCGTGCATCGGGGTGGTGCGGGCCGCCGGAGGCCAGGGCCGCGACAAGCGTGGCGCGGGCTGCGGCGTGTGCGCCGTCGCCGACGACGCCGATTCCGCCTGTCGGCAGTGACATGAGCTGGGGTACGGGGTCGGCCGGCTCGCCGTCGTCGTCGGCGTCGGGTAGCGGAGGGCGGTGGGTGGCCACGGCGCGGCGGACCTGGACAACCGGTGGCGGCAGGTCGATGGGTGGTTCGGTGTCCGGTTCGCTGGTGTAGCGGCGTCGGCGTTGGAGCCACACCAATGCGGTGGCGGCACTGATCGCGGCGGCGAGGGACCACGGCAGCCAGGTAGAGGGCGACAGCTGCACACCGTCTTCGTCGGTCGTCACCGCCGGACTGTCGGTGCCGGTGACGGTCGGAGCAACTGGCGGCGGCGCGGCAACACTGGGCGGTGCCGTTGAGCGAGCCGGCGGTGAGGAAGCGCTCGGGTTTGTCGATGGTGCCGTGCTCGGGACGGCGGACGGCTCCTTACGGGTGGTGGGCGGCTGCACGGTGGGACCAGGTGGCTCTGCAGTGGCGCCCGGCTTCTCGGGCGGGGGCGTGACCGTCGAGGGTGGCTCGGGTGGCGGTGCGAGCCGTGCGGCCTGTGGTGGACGGGCGTCACCGGGCAGTCGTAGTTCCCAGCCGGGGTAGATGAGGTTGCAGTCGCGTAGCCTGCCGCCGACCTCAGGGAAGTGGCGGTGCTTGTTCAGCGTGCAGATCTCCGGCCACCGGTCCGCGTCGCCCAGCCACTCCCTAGCGACCTTGGACAGGGTGTCGTGCCGCTCAACGGTGTAGAGGTAGCGCTGGCCGGCGACGTGGATGACCGCAGGGCCCCGGGCGGCGGCCTGCCGAGGAACGTCAGCGCGCTCCGCCGCGGCAGCAGAAGTGGCCGGTACGTCAGGGTTCGCCGCGCGATCGAGCGAGCCGGTGGAGGTGACGGCGAGCGCAGCGGTGCCGGCCAGGCCGAACACGAGCCGGTGCAGCGGCGCCGGCAGCCTGAGCACGGGAATACGGCGACGGGTCAGCACTGCGACGAGCTCGGCGAACAGCAGCAGCGCGAACACGCCCCACAGCAGCCACATCACCCAGAGAGCCGCGCCAATCAGGACCTCCGGCGTGAACCGTCCGCCCGAGCGTTCGAACCACTCCGGGATCTGCGACCACGCGGGCAGCCGCCGCACCGGATTGCCGCCTGCGAGCCAGAGCAACGCCGGTACCACCACGAGCAAGAAAACAGCGCCGATGACCGCGCGCACACGACCGGCCAAGGACCGTGACGTCGACCTACGCGGTGGAGGTACGTCGCGTGGTAGGTGCACCGTGGCCCGTGCACCGTACTCGGCGATCCGGTCGCTGTTGTCTGGAGACATTCACGGCACCCCCTCTCCTCGCCGGTTGATCCATGACCTCTCCGGATACACGAGAGTCAGTGGATACCGCCATCCCGTCAAGAAGGATTCTCACCATACGCGCACAAAGGATCACTCGGAGAGGATCACGTTGGCGTCACGTCACCTTCACGCGTGAGACTGCCCCTCATGCCAAGCGGGGGCGTCAGGGCGTCGATCGACCTCAGTTCCTCGGCCGTCGCCGTCACAGTCACCCAGCAGGGCGTCCGGATCCCGGTTCTCATCGACGGTCGGCCCGCCATGCCCGCGGGCGTCGCCACCGGACCCGCGGGTCAGATCTACGTCGGTCTCGACACCGCAGCCGTCAGATCACTCCCCGCGGACCACCGCTTCGTCGACGACCCCACCACCCTGCTCGGCACGCCCACTGGCCCCGACGACCCGACACAACCCGACCCCGTGGACCTGCTCGCTGCCGTCCTACGACATGCCGGACACCATGCGGCCGACCAGGTCGGCCAGCCGATCGCTGAGCTCACCCTGACCATCCCACCGAGTTGGGGGCCACGCCGCCGCGGACACGTCAGCGAGGCGGCCACCCGAGCAGGACTACCTTCTCCCGCCCTGGTCACCGCGCCCGCCGCCCTCACCGCGTACGCCACGACGCTCGGCCTCACCACGCCCGAGAACTCCTGTGTGCTTGTGTGCCAGGCCGACCGCCATCCGGCGATCGTCACCGTCCTGCAGGCGGTCGACGACGGCTATCGCGAGCTGGCGACACAGCAGCTCAACGGCGTACCCGACCTCGACAGCCTCATCACCGAGCACGTCGTGCGAGCAGCTACCGCAGACGATGATCCGCTGCGAACGGCGAGTAACTCATCCGCAGACGGCGACGGTCGTCTGGCCATCGTGGAGTCCGTCCGCGCGGCCAGAACCCTGCTCGCGACCCAGGACCGCGCACCGGTCCTACTACCCGCACCCCGACAGCCCGCGGTCATCACCCGCGACGACATCACAACCGCCGCGCAGCCGCTCCTGGATCAGATACCCACCACCGTCATCGAGCTCCTCGACGCCGCCGACGTGGACAAGGAGAAACTGGCTGCCGTCATCCTGCGGCCCGCCCGCGCCCTGCCCGCGCTGACCGACCGGCTCGCCCACGCCACCGGCCTCAGCCCCGTTCTGGTCGATCACCCTCACGCCCTGGCCGACGGAGCCCTGAACCTCACCGCAGCCCACCAACCCGACCCTCGCGCCGCCGCCGCACGGCTACCCCGCGTGCGGCTGCGCGTCAGCGACCTCACCGGCGCCCTGCTCATCGGCGCATGCTCCCTGACTCTGCTCCTGCAAGCCGTCCTCACCGCCGACATCACCACCATCCTCACCACCGTCATCGGCGCCCGCACCTCCCTACCGCAACTCGGCATCGCCGGCGCGCTCGCCATGCTCACCGCCCTCGCCGTCGCGCACCTGGCACCCACCACCTGGCTCGCCGGCACCACCGCCGCGTCAGGACCGGAGCCCACCACCGGCAGTCTCATCCGCCGCGGCTACCTCGCCGCCGCCGTCGGCGGCACCGTCGCCGCAGCTCTCTACGGCCTCGCCACCGGCACCGCCGTCGGACTCGACTACACCCCCTACCTGAAATGGACCCTCGGCGCCGCCCTCCCCCTGGCCGCCTGCGCCGCCCTGATCGCCGTCACCGCGCCACGAATCCCCGCCGAGGCCATGCCCACCTGGCTCGCCCTGACCCGCCCCGTCATCACCCACACGATCACCGCCGCCGCCGGCATGTTCCTCATGCGCGCCGCCCTCACCATCACCACCCCCGTCGACCTGACCGGCATGCCCGGCCTCACCGGCAGCATCGGCGCAGCCCTCCTCGGCGCAGCCACCGCCCTCACCGCCAGCCGCAGCCGCGTAACCCGCGCCATCACCGCACCCGGCCTGGCCATCGGCTACGCCCTCGTCTTCAGCAGCAACACCAGCAGCGCCCTGATCGTCGGCTACCTCATCGCTCTCACCTGGTGGGGCCTCCGTCTCACCGCTCATACCCTGCGACTTGCCTACCCCACCGCGAGGCAGACGCTAAGCCGTCTCATGGGCGGCTCTAACTCCTGACAAACCGCCAGGTACAGGCATCGAGCGCGGAAGGTCGCCGGTCAGACTGCGGGCTCAGCGACGCTCAGGTGCAGTACGCCGTGATCACCTGCGCCGGTACGGCCGTCTGACAGCTGACAGGCCGCCAGATCGGCGGCCCCCACTCCATGAAAGCCAGCCCGCTGAGCTCTTCGCTCGGCGGGCTATCTGCACGTGTCCGGTCGAGCGAAGGAGGCATCGCATCGTGGCGTTGACCGAGCTACGACGACGTTCAGCTCAGCCGCGTCCGAACCCACTCCGCCCTTCCAGTCGGCCGGCTCGCCTGGCCGAGCCGCTGGCGGACGCGCGCGCTCCCGCTATCGCGGCAGTGCGGTCAGTACCGCCCCGAGCACCTCACCCTGTTGAACCCCTCCGAAAGGCCAGCACCATGAAGACACTCCAGGACTTTCCGATCCTCATCGTCCTGACGAGACGAATGAGTACCCCCGCCTGGGCGACACGCTCCTGCGCGCCCGAGCCCCGTACGGGTGCACGCGCCGTTTCGCCACCGTCGAGAAACGGCTCGCCGAGTCGCCCTCGTCCACGGGCCAACGGTCTGAAGGACCAGAACGAGAATCCCTGCTCAAAGGCTCCACGGAGCCGGCAGCGCACCGCAACCACCGCTACGGCAAGCAGGCTTGACACCTGGCGGCCGCAACGGGTGGATGGACGTCCACAAGTGACAAATACCGCGACCGTGCATCGCAGCGACTGCAGCAGCAACAACCGGTTACAGCGGCGCTGTGACCCCGAGAGGAAGCCGGATCCATGCGCACCCCATCCCCGCCTAGGCCCCGAATTCGTACCGTCAGGCGTCGGCGTCAACCGGCGATTTGCCGGCCGCGTCACACCACGCCGGCACCCCCGTTCGGCCAACACCCTGGACCGGCGATGAACAGCCCCGCCGCCCGCGAATGGCGGCCAGACCCACTACTGACCATCGATGAACTCGCTGCCTGGCTGGGCAAGCCGAAGAACACGCTCTACGCCTGGCACAGCCGCGGCAAAGGGCCCCGCGCCATCCGGGTCGGCAACACGCTGCGCTACCGCCGCAGTGAGGTCGAACGCTGGCTCGACGACCACACCGACGCGGAGCGGTGAGCCGTGGCCCGACCTGAACTCCCCGTCGGCACCTGGGGCAAGATCCGCACCGCGAAACTAGGACCCAACCGGTTCCGGGCACGCGCCCGGTTCCGCGACTACGACGGCAAGACCCGTGACATCGAGGCCACCGACACCACCGGTCCGGCCGCCGAACGGGCTCTTAAGGTCAAGCTCCGCGACCGCGCCACACCCAACAACGACGAAATCGCCCGCGAAACCCGCATCGGCAGACTCGCCGAGCTGTGGGTCGAAGAAGTCACTGCCGAGGAACGGATCGCACCACAGACCATCCACCGATACGAGACCAGCGTGCGCACCGCGATCGTGCCTGCCCTGGGCAACCTCCGGATCCGAGAAGCCAGCGTCGGCCGTCTCGACCGGCTCCTACGCGACATCGCCAAGGATCGCCCGTCAACGGCCAAGGGAGTAAAGGTCGTCCTCGGCCAGATGTTCGCGCTGGCCGTACGCCACGGCGCGATCCCGACCAACCCCGTACGCGACACCGGCCGGCTACGCAAACCCCGCCGGACAGTAGTCGCCCTCACCGACGAGCACCTCCACGCTGTCCGCACGGCCATCCGCGAATGGCAGGAACCGGTCCCCGGCAAGCCGGGGCCTCGACACACCGGCGACCTGGCCGACGTCGTCGACCTCATGCTCGCCACCGGCGCCCGCATCGGCGAGATCCTCGCCCTGCGGTGGGAAGACCTGGATCTCGCCGCCGAACGACCCACCCTGACGATCTGCGGCACCCTCGTCTTCGTCAAAGGCCAGGGCATCTTCCGACAACCCTGGACCAAAAGTGACGCCGGCTATCGGATGGTCGTCCTGCCGCGGTTCGCGGTCGGCATGCTCCTGGCCCGCAAGCTCGGGGCGGCCGAGAACCCGCATGACGCGATCTTCGCCTCCCGACGCGGCACCTGGCTGTCGCCCAACAACGTGCGCCGCCAGTGGCGCCAGGCTCGTGCCGACGCCGACCTCGACTGGGTCACTCCCCACACCTTCCGCAAGACCGTGGCCACCCTGATCAAGGAGGAGACCGACACCAAGAGCGCCGCGGCACAGCTCGGCCACTCCAGCGAGGAGATCACCGAGACCTACTACATCGCCAAGCCGGTACAGGCCCCAGACGTGTCCGGCATCCTCGAACGGCTCGGCACCAACCGAAACCAACCACAACCACGAACAGCACGCAACGATGCACACCGATGACTAACCGGGTTGCCGCACCCCGTAAGTGGGGGGTTTTTCGGGGGAGGTTCAAAACTTCATAGAAGAAAACCAAAGCCCTGACCAGCATTCTCGCTGGTCAGGGCTTTTTCTTTGTCGGGACGGCCGGATTCGAACCGACGACCCCTTGACCCCCAGTCAAGTGCGCTACCAAGCTGCGCCACGTCCCGATGCCCTCGCGCGATTTCCCCCGCGACAGCCGGTACAGCTTAGCGCAGGATCTTCCGACAGTCCGCACCCGCCCCTCCCGTTCCGGAGCGCCCCGCCACGACCCCTCAAGCGTCCTAGGAGGGTGGGTGACGGGGCGGATCCGGACGAGCGGTCAGCCGTGTACCTTGCCCCGGCCGCCGGGGCCGAGCTTCTTGCGCGGGCGTACGGAGATCTCGATCGGGCTGCCCTCGAAGCCGAACTCCTCGCGGAGCTTGCGCTCGACGAAGCGCTGGTAGCCGGGGTCCAGCGGGGCGGTGGTGAACAGCACGAAGCGCGGCGGCGCCACGCCCGCCTGGGTGGCGAAGAGGATCTTCGGCGCCCGTCCACCGCGCACCGGGTGCGGGGTGGCCTGCACCAGGGCGGTCAGCCACGAGTTGAGCTGGGCGGTCGGGATACGCGTCTCCCAGCTCGCCAGGGCCTTGCGCAGCGCCGGGGCGAGCTTGTCCACCGCGCGGCCGGTCATGGCCGACAGGTTGAGCCGGATCGCCCACGGGATGCGGCGGAGTTCCCGCTCGATCTCCTTGTCCAGGTAGTAGCGCCGGTCGGTGTCGACCAGGTCCCACTTGTTGAAGGCGATGACGAGTGCCCGGCCGGTCTCGGTGACCATGGACAGGATCCGCTGGTCCTGCTCGCTGATGACCTCGCTGGCGTCGAGCAGCACGACGGCCACCTCGGCCGCCTCGATGGCCGCGGCGGTGCGCAGGCTGGCGTAGTACTCGGTGCCGCTGGCCTTGCCCACCCGCTTGCGCAGGCCGGCGGTGTCCACCAGCTGCCACGTCTCGCCACCGATCTGGACGAGGCTGTCCACCGGGTCGACGGTGGTGCCGGCGACCGAGTCGACCACCGCCCGCTCCTCGCCGGAGAACCGGTTGAGCAGGCTGGACTTGCCGACGTTGGGCCGCCCGACCAGGGCCACCCGCCGCGGCCCGCGCGGCCGGTTCTCCACGATCTTCGGTGCCTCGGGCATCGCGTCGAGGATGGCGTCGAGCAGTTCGCCGGACCCCCGTCCGTGCAGGGCGGAGACCGGCATCGGCTCCCCGAGACCCAGCGACCAGAGTGAGGTCGCCTCCATCTCGATGGAGGTGTTGTCCGCCTTGTTCGCCACCAGGAGCACCGGCTTGGCGCTGCGGCGCAGCATCTTCACCGCGGCCTCGTCCACGTCGGTGGAACCGACCATGGCGTCGACCACGAAGAGCACCACGTCGGCGGTGCCGATCGCCGCCTCGGCCTGTGCGGCGATCGCCGCCGCCCGGTCCTTGGCGTCGGGCTCCCACCCGCCGGTGTCCACCACGGTGAACTGCCGGCCGTTCCACTGCGCGTCGTACGGCACCCGGTCCCGGGTCACGCCGGGGACGTCCTCGACGACCGCCTGCCGGCGACCGATGAGGCGGTTCACCAGCGTCGACTTGCCCACGTTGGGGCGGCCGACCACGGCCACCACGGGCTGCGGGCCGGTCTGCTCCTCGGTCTCGACGTCCGGCTCGCGCAGTTCCACCCATCCACCGACATCGCTCATGCCACACCTCGCTCGGTCAGTAGTGCGTGCAGGCGTGCGACGACCTCGTCGATGCCCAGCTCGGTGGTGTCCAGCACGACCGCGTCGTCGACCTGGGTGAGCGGGTCGGCCTTGCGCGTCGAGTCGAGCAGGTCCCGGCGGGCCAGGTCGGCGGCGGTCACCGCGACGTCCGCGGCGTCCTCGGCGCTGCGCCGGGCGGCGCGCGCGGCCTCGGAGGCGGTCAGGAAGACCTTCAGGTTCGCGTCCGGCGCCACGACCGAGCCGATGTCCCGGCCCTCGACGACGATCCGGACCGCGTGGGCGATCATCTCCCGCTGCCGGGCGACCAGGAGCGCGCGGACCGCCGGCACGGCGGCCACGGCGGACACCGCGCCGGTCACCTCGGGCCCGCGGATGTCCGCGTCGACGGTGACGCCGTCGACGGTCACGCCGTACCCCTGGGGGTCGGTGCCGATGCGCAGGTCCACCTCGCCGGCGACCTTGGCCACCGACTCGGCGTCGGCCAGGTCGATGCCGGAGCGCAGCGCCGCCCAGGTGATCGCCCGGTACATCGCGCCGGTGTCCAGGTAGCGGGCACCGAGCCCGACGGCGAGCCGCCGGGAGACGGTGGACTTACCCGAACCGGACGGCCCGTCCACAGCGACCACACAGCGCCCGATCCGTTCGTTTTCCTCCACCGTCGTCCTCCTCAGCCCGTACCTCACGGAACATCCTGTCCCGCGAGCGGTAACCACACGTTCTCCATCATGCCCGGCGCCACGCCGGGTCCTCACGCGCCGTCGCGCAGGGCGACGCCCGCCACCCGTCGCCGGGCGGCACGGAGCCTACCGGCAGCCGTACCCCGGCAGGCCGCCGTCAGTCACTCGCCCACGGCCTTGTACAGGCCGGCGACCTCCGCGTTGGTCAGTCGCCGGATCCGACCGGTACGCAGGTCACCGAGCTTGATCGGCCCGATGGACGTACGGATCAGTCGGCTCACCGGGTGCCCCACCTCGGCCAGCAGTCGCCGGACGATGTGCTTGCGCCCCTCGTGCAGGGTCAGCTCCACCTGGGCGGTCTTGCCCAGGGTGTCCACCACCTTGAACGAGTGCACCCGCACCGGGCCGTCCTCCAGCTCCACGCCGGCCATCAGCCGCTTGCCCAGGTTGCGCGGGATCGGCCCGGCCACCTCTGCGAGGTAGGTCTTCAGCACCTCGTACGACGGGTGTGTGAGCTTGTGGGCGAGATTGCCGTCGTTGGTGAGCAGCAGCAGGCCCTCGCTGTCCGCGTCGAGCCGGCCCACGTGGTAGACGCGCTGCTCCACCCGGTTGCCGATGAACTCGGCGAGTTCGTTGCGCCCCTTGTCGTCCGACATGGTGGTGACCACCCCGCGCGGCTTGTTCATCGCCACGTACACCAGGCGGTTGTCGGCCTGGAGGCGCTCGCCGTCGACGTGGATGACGGCGGTGGCCGGGTCGACCTTGTCTCCGAGCTGCGCCACCCGCCCGTTGACGGTGACGCGGCGGCGGAAGATCAGGTCCTCGCAGGCACGTCGGGAGCCCACGCCGGCGGCGGCGAGCACCTTCTGCAGGCGTTCGGTGCCGGTGTGGACGGGGGCGTCGGACTTCGGGGCGCGGTCATCGCGTGGCATCGGCAAGCTCTTCTACATCGTCGGGGAGGAACGGGGCCAGCGGCGGGAGATCGTCGACGCTGTTCAGCCCGAGCTTCTCCAGGAACATCGTGGTGGTCCGGTAGAGGAAGGCACCGCTGTCGGATTCGGTGCCGCACTCCTCGATCAGGCCTCGGGACACCAGCGTACGGATCACGCCGTCGCAGTTGACACCGCGGATGGCGGAGACCCGGGATCGGGTGACCGGCTGCCGGTAGGCGACCACGGCCAGGGTTTCCAGCGCGGCCTGGGTCAGCCGGACCGACTGCCCGTCCAGTACGAACCGCTCCACGTACGTCGCGTATTCCGGCCGGGTGTAGAGACGCCAGCCACCGGCGGCCCGACGCAGCTCGAAACCGTGCCCGGCGGCGGTGTACCCGGCGGCGATCTCGTCCAGCACCGGCCCGACCCGCTCGGCCGGTTGCTCGAGCACCTGGGCGAGGACGAGTTCGCTCACCGGCTCGTCCACCACCAGCAGGATCGCCTCCAGCGCGCCGCGCAGCTCCGCGTCGTCGAGCTGCGGCGCCGGCTCCGGCACGACCGTCGCCCGCCGTCGAGGTCGAGGCGCCCTCTCCGGTACGCCCGCAGCCTCCCCCTCCCCCGCCGGCGCCGCGTCAGCCGGCGCCGCGTCAGCCGGCGCCGCGTCAGCCGGCGCGCCGATCTTGGTACGTTCCGGCCCCTCCAGGGGCGCTTCGGTACCAAGATCCGATCCGGTGTCCGCCGGGGCGGCCTCGGTGGGCGCAGGGGGGCGGGGGCGGTCCCAGGGCGGGACCCAGGCGGCGGCCTGGTCGGCCAGGGAGTCCCGGCGCTCCTCGTCGTTCATCGCGCTCACTCCTCGGTCCTTGCCGTGCGCTCCGGCTCGGCCACGCCGTCCGGCTGGGCCGCGTCACCCGGCTCGGCCACGTCGGCGGGCGCCGCCTCGGCCACGCCGTCCTCCGGTGGCTCGGGGCTGCCGGCGTACTCGTCGATGTGCAGGTCGGGGCCGCCGTCGGCGGGGCCGGTCCAGCGTACGGTCAGCTCCTCCAGGGCCTGCTCCTGCACGAAGGCCACCAGGCCCTCGCGGTACAGCTCCAGCAGCGCCAGGAAGCGGGCCACCACCTCCAGGGTGATCTCGCAGTCGGCGCAGAGCAGCGAGAACGCGGCGGTGCCGGCGCGGCGGAGTCGTTCGGTGAGGATCGCCGCGTGCTCCCGGACGCTGACCCGGACCATGTGCACGTGCGCGATGGACACCTCGGGCACCGGCTTCGGCGTCATGGCCCTGATCGCGAGTTTCAGCAGCCGCTCCGGGCCGATGCCGAGGACCAGGTCGGGCAGGGCCTCGGCGTACCTGGGCTCCAGGGTGACCGCGCGCGGGTAGCGCCGCCCACCGACCTCCTCCAGGGCCGCGATGTGCGCCGCCGCCTCCTTGTACGCCTTGTACTGCAACAGCCGGGCGAACAGCAGGTCCCGGGCTTCCAGCAGGGCGAGGTCCTCCTCGTCCTCGACCTCGGCGGCAGGCAGCAGCCGGGCCGCCTTCAGGTCGAGCAGGGTCGCGGCGATCAGCAGGAACTCGCTCGTCTCGTCCAGGTCCCACTGGTCGCCCATCGCCCGGATGTAGGCGATGAACTCGTCGGTGACCTTGTGCAGCGCCACCTCGGTGACGTCCAGCTTGTGCTTGCTGATCAGTTGCAGCAGCAGGTCGAAGGGGCCGGTGAAGTTCGCCAGCCGTACGGTGAAGCCGCTCGTCGCGGCCGCGTCGTCCGTGCTGGCCGGCACCACGTCGTCGACCTCGGCGGCCAGCTCCGCCGCCACGGCCGGGTCGGCGGCCCGGGGCGGAGCGGTCGGGTCGAGGGGTGGCGCGGTCACCGGAGAACCGTAGTCCACGCTGCGGACACCCGGCGTTCCGGCTACCGCTCGGACTGCGCGGCGATCACCTCGCGGGCCAGCTGCCGGTAGTTGCGGGCCCCGGACGACGCCGGGTCGAGCGTGGTGATCGGGGCGCCGGCGACGGTGGACTCCGGGAACTTCACCGTCTTGGTGATCACCGTCTGGTAGACCTTGTCGCCGAACGCCTCCACGACCCGCTGAAGGACCTGCCGGCAGTGGGTGGTGCGGCTGTCGTACATGGTCGCCAGGATGCCTTCCAGCTCCAGGTCGAAGTTGAGCCGCTCGCGGACCTTGTCGATGGTGTCCAGCAGCAGCGCCACACCGCGCAGCGAGAAGAACTCGCACTCCAGCGGGATGAGCACGCCGTGCGCGACGGTCAGCGCGTTGATCGCCAGCAGGCCCAGCGAGGGCTGGCAGTCGATCAGGATGTAGTCGTACTCCTTGCGGACGCTGCGCAGCACCCGGGCCAGGGCCATCTCCCGGGCGACCTCGTTGACGAGCTGTATCTCGGCCGCCGACAGGTCGATGTTGGCCGGGAGCAGGTGCAGGCCCGCCACGTCGGTCTTGATGAGGACGTCCTCGGCGGTGACGTCGTCCTGCATCAGCAGGTTGTAGACCGACAGGTCGAGGTTGTGCGGATTGACGCCCAGGCCGACCGAGAGCGCGCCCTGCGGGTCGAAGTCGACCAGCAGCACCTTACGGCCGTACTCGGCGAGGGCGGCGCCCAGGTTGATGGTCGTGGTGGTCTTGCCCACCCCGCCCTTCTGGTTGGCCATCGCGATGATCCGGGCCGGGCCGTGCCGGTCGGTCGGCATCGGCTCGGGGATCGGCTTGCGCATCGTGTAGGCCGCCGGGTCCGCCGGACCGAGGTCCGCCCCGAGCGTGGCCTGCTGCTCGCGGAGCTCCGACGTCCAGGTCTCGGCACGGTCACCGTTGCCCGCCATGTCCTCGTTGCCCCCTCCCGACGACCACCCGGCGTCGGAGTCGACCGACGTCCCTTCGCGGCGCCGCCGCGCACCCTGGGTCCGCGTCGCCCCGCCAGGTCCGCGCCGATCCCGACTGTACGCCACCGTCCAGCAGGCCGTTCGGCACCCGTGCGGCGTGTCGGCGGCCGGCCTCAGCCCCGGGCCCGGGGATGGGCCGTCGCGTACACCTCGCGCAGCCGCTCCACGGTCACCAGCGTGTAGACCTGGGTGGTGGTGACCGAGGCGTGCCCGAGCAGTTCCTGCACCACCCGGACGTCCGCGCCGCCGTCCAGAAGGTGGGTCGCGTACGAGTGGCGCAACGTGTGCGGGGAGACCGCCTCCGGTCCGTCCACCGGCAGCCCGGCGCCCTGAGCGGCCCGGCGCAGGATCGTCCAGGCACCCTGCCGGGACAGCGGCCCGCCGCGGGCGTTGAGGAAGACCGCCGGGGTGCCCCGGCCGCCGGCGGCGAGCACCGGACGCGCCCGCACCAGGTACGCGCGCAGCGCCTCGACCGCGTACCCGCCGATCGGCACCAGGCGGGTGCGCCCGCCCTTGCCCCGCAGCAGCGCGGCGCCCTCGTCGACGTCCAGGTCGTCCACGGCCGCGCCGACCGCCTCGGAGATGCGCGCGCCGGTGCCGTACAGGAACTCCAGCAGCGCCCGGTCGCGTAGCGCACGGGCCGCGCCGTCGCCGGTGGCGGTCACCGGGCCGGCGGTCTCCAGCAGCCGGACCACGGCGTCGACCGGCAGTGCCCGGGGCAGTCGGCGCGGCGGCGTGGGCGGTCGGACGTCGCGGCTGGGGTCGGCACCGGCCAGGCCCTCGCGCAGCGCGAAGCGGTGCAGCCCGCGTACGGCGCTGGCCGCGCGGGCGGCGGAGGCGGCGGCCCGGGGCGGATGCCCGTCGTCGCCGGCGCGCAGTCGCGCGAGGTGCGACTCGACCGTGCCGGCACCGACCGACGCGAGGTCGGCGATGCCGGCCTCGGCCAGCGTCGTGACGTAGCGGTCCAGGTCCCGCCGGTACGAGGCGAGGGTGTTCGTGGACAGTCCACGCTCGACGGTGAGGTGGTCGAGGTAGCCGCGGACGGCACGCCGAAGGGCCGGCGCGGGCTCCACGCCCGTGCCGGCCCGACGCGCTGTGGTGGTCAGGCTGTCGCCGGTCAGGCCAGGACCTCGGCCAGGGGCAGCGTGGCCATGCCGTGCGCCTCGGCGACCGGGCCGTAGACGACCTGACCGTCGTGGGTGTTCAGGCCCAGGGCCAGCGCCGGGTCACGGCGCAGCGCGTCGCGCCAGCCGTTGTTGGCCAGTTCCAGGGCGTACGGCAGGGTGACGTTCGTCAGCGCGTAGGTGCTGGTGTGCGGCACCGCGCCGGGCATGTTCGCCACGCAGTAGAAGATGGACTCGTGGACCTGGTAGGTCGGGTCGGCGTGGGTGGTCGGCCGCGAGTCCTCGAAGCAGCCGCCCTGGTCGATGGAGATGTCGACCAGCACGCTGCCCGGCTTCATCCGGGACACCAGCTCGTTGGAGATCAGGGTCGGGGCCTTCGCGCCGGGCACCAGCACCGCGCCGATGACCAGGTCCGCGTCGAGGACGGCCCGCTCGACCTCGTACGCGTTGGAGGCGACGGTCTGGAGGTGGCCCCGGTAGATGGCGTCGGCCTGCCGCAGCCGGGCGACGTTCTTGTCCAGCAGCAGCACCTCGGCCTGCAGGCCCAGCGCGATGGCGGCGGCGTTCATGCCGGAGACACCGGCGCCGATGACGACGGTCTTCGCCGCGTACACGCCGGAGACGCCGCCCATGAGGATGCCGCGCCCGCCGCCCTGGCGCTGGAGGTGGTGCGCGCCGACCTGCGGGGCGAGCCGACCGGCCACCTCGGACATCGGGGCCAGCAGCGGCAACGACCGGTCGGGCAGCTCGACGGTCTCGTACGCGATGCCGGTGACCTTCCGGTCGACCAGCGCGTCGGTGCACGCCTTCGAGGCGGCCAGGTGCAGGTAGGTGAAGAGCACCTGCCCCTCGCGCATCCGGTGGTACTCCTCGGCGATCGGCTCCTTGACCTTGAGCACCAGCTCGGCGGCGTCCCACACGTCGTCGGCGGTGGCCAGGATCTTGGCGCCGGCGGCGGCGAACTCGTCGTCGCTGATGCTGGAGCCGACACCGGCACCGGACTCGACGAAGACCTGGTGGCCGGCGCGGACGAACTCGTTGACGCCCGCCGGCGTGATCGCCACCCGGTACTCGTGGTTCTTGACCTCGCGGGGGATTCCGACCTTCACGATGCAGACACCTCTCTTCGGGGCCGCTCACCCCCGACTGCCTCGGCGCCACGACGGCCCCGTTGCCGCCACGGTCCACCGGTCCCGCCGGCGGCAGTCTAGGCGCGCCTGGCGCCTCCGCGAGCCAGCACAGTGACATCCGGTGCTCGGCCGGCCTGACGAACTGTCAGGTGCCACCCCGGCCGACGGTGGAGACCGCCTCAGCCGACAGGACAGTGTTCGACCATTATCGTCCCACCGGGCGTGTCACGCCGGGGACAGGCGGTAAGTGGATCACTAGTGTGTCGCCCCATGACCACTCCTCCGTACCAGCCGGGTTACCCGGCGGGCGTCTCCGACAAGAGCAAGATCGTCGCGGGCATCCTCGGCATCCTGCTCGGCACCTTCGGTGCCGGTCGCTTCTACACCGGCCACACCAAGATCGCCGTCCTGCAGCTCGTGGTGAGCCTCGTGACCTGCGGTGCCGGCGGCCTCTGGGGCCTCATCGACGGGATCCTGATCCTGGTCAACGGCGGCACCGACGCGCAGGGCCGGCCGCTGCGCGACTGACCGGACCATCGACCGGAAAGGGGCCGCGCGGCGAACCGCGCGGCCCCTTTCTCATGTACCGTCCCGGGGTCTCAGCGGGGCAGCGGCGCGTCCGGCCGGCGCAGGACCGACCACCCGGCGTCGCGGGCCCGGGCGGCGGCGAGCAGCCCGGCCACCGCCGAGGCGTTGGTGACCTCGCCCGCGAGCACCATGCCGACCGCCTCGTCCAGGTCGATCCGCACGACCTGGAGGTCGGCCTCCTCCTCGTGGCGGTCGTGCCGCTCGTCCGCCGGCACGTCCGCCAGGTCCCGGGCCAGGAAGACCCGGACCAGTTCGTTGCTGAACCCCGGCGAGCTGTGCAGGTCCACCAGGACGTCCATCCGACCGGCGGTCAGGTCGGCCTCCTCGGCCAGCTCCCGCGCCGCCGCGACGGCCAGGTCCTCGCCGGTCACGTCCATCAGCCCCGCGGGCAGCTCCCACAGGTGCCGCCCGACCGGATGCCGGTACTGGCGGATGAGCACCACCTGACCGGCGTCGTCGATCGCGACCACGGCGACCGCACCGACGTGCCGGACGTGGTCCCGCACGGCGGTGCCCCCGCCCGGCATGGTCACCTCGTCGCTGACCACGTCGAAGATCTTGCCCCGGTACCGCTCGGTGCGGGACCGCAGCTCGTACCGGTGTGCAAGGAAGGGCCCCCTGTTAACGCCTCCGGTAGAGGAAGGGTCCCCTCTTAACGCTCGCTCGCCCGGCGCGCTCACGAGGTCGAACCCGCCTTCGCCGCAGCCGCGGCGCCGTTGCGGCCGGCCTTCTTCGCCGTCGGGACGGCGTCGAGGTCGACTGGAAGCTGGTCGGCCTCGGAGTACGCGACGGCCGCCTTCACGAACGACGCGAACAGCGGGTGCGGTCGGGTCGGCCGGCTCTTCAGCTCCGGGTGGGCCTGGGTGGCCACGAAGAACGGGTGCAGCTCCCGGTCCAGCTCGATGAACTCGACCAGCCGGCCGTCCGGCGAGGTGCCGGAGATGTGCAGGCCGGCCTTGGTGAGCTGGTCACGGTAGGCGTTGTTGACCTCGTACCGGTGGCGGTGCCGCTCGCTGACCTCGGTGCTGCCGTACGCCTCGGCGACGAGCGAGCCCTCGGCGAGCGTCGCCGGGTACGCACCGAGCCGCATCGTGCCCCCCAGGTCGCCGCGACCCGCGACGATGTCCTGCTGGTCGGCCATCGTGGCGATGACCGGGTGCACGGCCTCCTCGTCGAACTCCAGCGAGTTCGCGCCGTCCAGGCCGCCCAGGTGCCGGGCCACCTCGATGGTCATGCACTGGAGTCCGAGGCAGAGGCCGAGCAGCGGGATGCCGTTCTCGCGGGCGTACCGGGCGGTGCCGATCTTGCCCTCGATGCCGCGCACGCCGAAGCCGCCGGGGATGACGATGCCGTCCACGCCGGCCAGGGCGGCGGCCGCGCCGGCCGGGGTGACGCAGTCGTCGCTGGGCACCCAGCGCAGCTGCACCCGGGCCCGGTGGCCGAAGCCCGCGGCCCGGATCGCCTCACTGACCGACAGGTACGCGTCGGGCAGGTCGACGTACTTGCCGACCAGGGCGACCGTGACGGTGTGCCGGGGCTGGTGCACCCGGTCCAGCAGGTCGTCCCAGCTGGCCCAGTCCACGTCCCGGAAGGAGAGGCCGAGGCGGCGCACCACGTACGCGTCGAGGCCCTCGCGGTGCAGCACCTTGGGGATGTCGTAGATGCTCGGCGCGTCCGGGGCGGCGGTGACCGCCTCGCGGTCGACGTCGCAGTAGAGGGACAGCTTCTCCTTCACCTTGTCCGGGATGTCCCGGTCGCAGCGCAGCACCAGCGCGTCGGGCTGGATGCCGATGCTGCGCAGCTGCGCCACCGAGTGCTGGGTCGGCTTCGTCTTCAGCTCGCCCGAGGGCGCCAGGTACGGCACCAGCGAGACGTGCAGGTAGAAGCAGTTGTCCCGGCCCAGGTCGTGGCGGATCTGCCGGATGGCCTCCAGGAACGGCAGCGACTCGATGTCGCCGACGGTGCCGCCGACCTCGGTGATCACTACGTCCGGCACCTGGCCGTCGGCGTCCGGGTCGGCCATGCCGAGGATCCGGGACTTGATCTCGTTGGTGATGTGCGGGATGACCTGGACGGTGTCGCCCAGGTACTCGCCGCGCCGCTCCTTGGCGATCACCTCGGAGTAGATCTGGCCGGTGGTGACATTGGCCTTGCCGGACAGGTCCCGGTCGAGGAACCGCTCGTAGTGCCCGACGTCGAGGTCGGTCTCGGCGCCGTCCTCGGTCACGAAGACCTCGCCGTGCTGGAACGGGTTCATCGTCCCGGGGTCGACGTTGAGGTAGGGGTCGAGCTTCTGCATGACCACGCGCAGGCCGCGCGCGGTGAGCAGGTTCCCGAGGCTGGAGGCGGTGAGGCCCTTACCCAGCGAGGAGGCAACGCCCCCGGTGACGAAAATGTGCCTGGTCGTCCGTGCTGAAGGGGCCAAGGCCTGCTCCCGTGTCGTCCGTCGCGGTCGTGCAGACCGCCGTGCGATCAGCAGAGTGATCACGCGATCCACGGGATTCCACGGTAACACCTCGTCGGGCCGCACCACCGGGGGCACCCGGAGCACGTCCGCGGGCGTCCCGCGCCGCCTCAGCTCGCCGTGACCTCGGTCGATACCCGGGCGACCGCTCCGCCGCGGTCCGCCGCTCCCCCGTCGCCCGGCCCGCCGCCGGGGCGAGCGGCACCCGCGCCGTCCCGAGCGGGACCGTCCGGGACGCTCCCACCGGAGCCGGACGGGCGATCACCACCCGGTCCGGACGGGCCGTCGCCACCCGGTCCGGAGGGGCCGTCGCCACCCGGTCCGGTGGATCCCGGCCCCGGCCCACCGTCCGCCGCACCGCCGTCGCGGGTGCGGGGCATCTCGGGCCGCGTCCGGTCGGTGGAGTGGCCGAGCACCCGCAGTGAGGCCAGCACGGCCATCGGCACCACCAACGCGGCGGAGGCCCCCGCGACGTCCAGCGCCGCGCCGCCCAGCACCCCGCCGAGGCCCGCCGCGACCGCCGTACCGGCCATCGCGGCCCGCACCGCCGGGTAGATGCCGAACAGCCGCATCAGGCCACCCCAGGGCTGGAGCAGGGCGAACCAGACCAGCAGCGCGCCGGCCAGGGCCAGCACGGTCAACGGGCTGTTCACCAGCGTCTCGACGTTCGCGCTGCCGGAGCGGTGCACGGTGAGCCCACCGGTGCCGTCACCCACCGCCGCCAGGAACCGCCCGAGGCTGCCCCGCTCGACGGGTGGGCGGCGCACGTCCAGCACCGCGAAGCCGATGGTCACCGCCAGCCCGGCCATCGTCGCCCAGGCCAGCCGGCTGACCGTCAGCCAGCCACCGGCGCTGATCGCCGCCGCGACGCTCACCCCGGCGGTGAGCCCGATCGCCCCGATCGAATCGGCGCCGAGGTACGGGCTGCCGACCACCACCACGGCCGCCCCACCGACCGCCACCATCACCATCGGCCGCCAGGACCTGTGCACCCGCTGGGCCAGCCACCCCGCGGTCAGCAGCGCGCCGGCGACGAACACTCCGAGCCCGACGGTGCCCAGGCCCGCGTACCGCCCGCCCTCCAGGGCGGAGTAGCCGGCGACACCGTTGAGCTGGAGACGGGCACCGGTGAGCACGTCCGCGCCCACGGTGAGCGTGGCCAGGGCGGCGACCGCGCCGAGCGGCCCGAGGGTGCTCGCGTAGCCGGGTGCGAGGCGTACCAGCACCGTCGCCCCGACCACCAGCGCGATCGTGGTGCCGGCGAACGACACCCCGGCATGCTCGCCGCGCCACCACGGCACCAGGTTGGCGAGGAGGGCCGCCGGAACGGCCAGCGCCGCGGCGATCAGCAGCAGCTCCACCACCGCCACGATCCGCCCGGACACCGGCTCGGGGCCGTACGGGCCGGCGTGGCGGCGCGCCCGGCGCAGCATCGGCAGGGCCGCCAGCGCGAGCAGCACCTGGGCGCCGGCGAGTACCGCGAAGAACCACCCGGCGATCCGGCGCTGGGCGGCGGCCTCCCGGTCGGCGTCGGCCGGGGCGGCGATCGCGGCCGCGAGGTCGGCGGGCCGACCACCGACGGACTCGGCGGGCCGGCCGAGGAAGGGACGCTCCGGCAGCGGCCGGCCCAGCGCGGTGAGCGCGGTCGGCGCGAGGTCGACCAGTTGCAGGTAGCCCTCCCGGCCGGTGGTCGGTGAGGTCAGCCAGCCGCGTTCCCAGCCCGGCCCGTCCGCGACGGCGACGTGCAGCCGGGCGGGCGCCTCGGTGTCGGACACCCCGGCGACGAGTACCAGGGACCGGGGTGGGCGGGCGGCGAGCACCCGGGCGAGCTGGGCGTCGGCGGCGCGGGCGGCGGCGGCGCGGGCCGCCGGGTCCTCGCCGCCGACCGTGCCCAGGTCGACGATGCTGAGCACGCAGGAGCCGAGCAGGGGCGCGGGATCGGCCGGCAGCGCGGGCGCGTACCGGTCGACCCGTCCGAAGGGCCGGGCCGCCGCGACCGCGCCGCCGGACCCGACGGCCACCGAGCAGCGCACCGACTCCGACAGCGCGCCCGGCACCGTGCCCCAGGGCAGCTGTTCCTGGTTGTGCAGGACGACGCTCGCCTGGTCCGGCAGGTACGCACCGATGCCGTCCGGCTGTTCCACCGCCACGTCGGTGGGCGGGCAACCGCCGGACGGCCGGTTACCGGGCCAGGCGGCGAAACTGCCCGCGCCCAGGGTCAGCCAGCCGTCGACCGGACAGGTGGGCCGGTGCGCCGAGCGCACCGACAGCGAGCCGATGGAGCCCTCGGAGGCCATCCGCCACAGCGTGGGCGTGGTCTGCGGGTCGACGTCGTCCCAGCGCAGCCCGGACACCCCGGCCACCACCACGAAGTCCGCGGAGCGCTCCGGGGTGCCGCTGTCGGGTCGGGCGGCCAGCGCCACCACCCCGAGCACCACCACGACCAGGGTCAGCAGGAGCGGGGTGAGTCGGCGCAGCATCACCGGCGTCCCGTCGACGGGGCGTCCGCGCCCGGCGCTGCCGGCCCGGCGGCGTCCGGTGCCAGCTCCGCGTAGAGCGCCGTGAGCTGGGCCACGGTGTCCGCCTCGGTGGGCCAGGTGCCCGCCCGGGCGCTACCGCGCCGGGCCAGGTCCGCCCGGCCGGCCGGGTCGTCGAGCAGGGTCCGCACGGCCTCGTCGACGGCGTCCACGTCACCCGGGGGCACCAGCACGGCGGCGTCGCCGACCAGGTCGGGCAGACCGCCGACGGCGGTGGCCACCAGCGGTACGCCGGCCCGCATCGCCTCCTGCGCGAAGAGCTGCCGGGCCTCCCAGTCGCTGGTCACCACGGCCAGGTCGGCTCCGGCGAGCAGGTCCGCCACGTCGGTGCGGTGCCCGAGCAGGGTCACCGGTGCCCGGGCGGCGGAGACGCGGGCGGCCAGCGGCAGGTAGGCCGGGCCGCTGCCGGCGATCACCACGGCGGGGGGCGGGGTCCGGGTACGCCACCGGGCGGCGGCGTCGACGAGCACGTCGTACCGCTTCTGCGGGTGCAGGCGGCCGACCGACAGGATCAGCGGCTGGTCCGGGGCGACCCCGAACTCGGCCCGTACGGCGGCGCGGCGGCGGCGCGGCGCGGGCAGCGTCGGCGCGGCGACCGGGGCGAGCCGGGCGTCGGCGGCACCCGACCCGGAGGCGCGCTCCACGAGGTCGGCGGAGGCGCCGAGGGCCACCCGGCAGCCACGGGCCACCACCCGTTCGGCCAACCGGGACGCGCCTCCGCGCAACCCGCCGGCGAGCACCGCGTTGTGCCAGGTGACCACCAGTGGAGCCGCCGGCCGGGCGAGGACGGCGACGAGCCCCGCGCGCAGTCCGTGGCTGTGCAGCACGTCCACGGGTTGGGTCGTGAGGGCCCGGCGCAGCGCGGCGACGGCGCGGGCGTCGGCCGGGGTGGGGCTGGCCGGGATCTCCACCGGCTGGAACCGGGCGCCGGCGCCGGTGAAGTCGAACTGCTCCTGGGTGGCGGCGGGGCCGCACACGAGCACGGTGGAGCCGGCGGCGGCGAGCCCGGCGGCCAGCGAGCGGACGTGCTGCCCGACCCCGCCGGTGCTGGAGGCGAGCAGCAGGGCCACCGTGCCGCGCCAGCCGGTGGTGGACGTGGGTTCCGTCACCGGGACACCGTCTCCTTCCCGTCGCCCCGCTCCGGGGGTGTTCCCTCCTCCTGCGCTCCGCCGTCGGCGCGGGCGCCGGTGCGCCGGCCCGTCCGGCTCAGGCGCCGGAGCACTCCGGCGAGCAGCGATCGTACGTCCGGCCGGTCGACCACCCACACCACGGCGAGGAAGACGACGCCGACCAGGACACCGGACAGCATGCCCTGACCGAGTGCCGCGAGTGTCGTCGGGGTGCCGTCACCGGCCGTGGCGAGCGCCCGGGCGGCCGTACCGCCGGCGAGCGCCGCCAGCGTGCCGCCGAGCAGCCCGGCGGCTCCGGCACGGGTGGTCCCGGCGAGCGCGGCCGGCCCGGCGGCCCGGCGTACGGCGACCAGCAGCAGCCCGCCGAGCAGCAGCATTCCGACGGAGTTGCCCAGGGCGACCGCCGGCACCCGGTCACGCAGCGGTAGCGCGGCGCCCAGCAGCAGCACCGCGGGCGGCACCGTGAGGAAGCCGACCGCGATGGCGCGGGTGGCCGACCGCGTCTCGCCCCGCGCGTAGAGGGCCCGGCTCAACACGGCGAAGAGCGCGTACCCGAGCAGGCCCGGCGCGAAGCCGGCGACGGCACCGGCCGCCGTGTCGGCCGCGGCGCCGTCGAAGAAGAGGTGGCCGACCGGCCCGGCCGTGCCGACCAGGGCCGCCGCGCCGAGACAGCTGAACAGCAGGACGCCCCGGACCGTCGGGGCCAGGGTCGCGCGGTACGCCTCCTCGTCGCCGACGGCCGAGGCCGCGGACAGGGCCGGGTACGCGGCCACCGCCAGCGGCACCGCCAGCACCGCCCACGGCAGCAGGAAGACCGTCTGGGCGAGGTTGAACACACCCAGGTCGGCGGTCGCGCCGTAGCTCACCTGGTTGAGGCTGACCGCGAGCGCGACCTGCTGCGCGGTGACCGTCACGGCACCGGCGACCGCCAGCCCACCCACCCGGGCGCGGGCGTCACCGGGGAAGCGGAAGCCGACCGCCGGCACGATCCGCAACCGGCGGAACGGGATCAGCAGCGACAGGGACAGGACCACCACCCCCGCCGTCGTACCCGCCGACAGCAGCAGCTCGCCGCCCCGGCTGACCTCGGCCACCGTCGCCCGGGCGCCTTCTGCGAGGGTGAAGACCAGGTACACCGCGACGACGGTGAGGCTGGACAGCAGCGGCGCGATGACCGGCCAGGCGAACCGGCGGTGCGCCTGGAGGACCCCGGTCAGCACGATGCCGATCCCGTACAGCGGCAACTGCGGGGCGAAGACCCGCAGCATGCGCGCGCCGCTGTCCTGCTGCGCGGCGGTGAGGCCCTCCCCGAGCAGCCCGATCAGCGGCTCGGCCAGCAGGGCCACCGCCAGCGCGAGGGGCACCAGCAGGGCGAGGCTCCAGGTGAGCAGCGCGCCGGTGGTGCGGGCCACCGTAGCCCGGTCGCCGGCGGCGACCGCCCCGGCCAGCAGCGGTACGACGAGGCTGGCCAGGGCCCCACCGGCCACGATCTCGAAGATGATGTTCGGCACGGCGTTCGCCACCACGTACGTGCCGCCGAGGTCGGTGGGGGCGAGCGTCCAGGTGAAGACGGCGGTGCGGCCGAAGCCGGCGAGCCGGGCGACCACGGTGAGGACGGCGATGAGCGCGGCCGCTCCGGCGACGCGGCCGGTGCCGGCGAGGGGTGCCGGGGTCGTCACGTCAGTCGGCGCGACGGCCCAGCGCGTCGAGTTCACGCAGACCCGGGGTCCGCTGAATGACCGCCGTGAAGCTGACCTTTTCGCTGGCGGCGGTGAGCCCGGCGAGGACGGCGAGGATCCCGGCGCGACCCAACGGGCCGGACCGGGCGGCCAGGGTCACGCCGAGCAGGGCGCCGAGCGCGTTGGCGCCGCTGTCGCCGAGCATGACGTCCTCGTCGAGGTCGGCGGGGAGCAGGCCGGCCGCGGCGCCGACCGTGCCGGCGGCGATGCCGCCGTGCGGGCCGGTGGCCAGCGGGGCGCCGAGCAGGAGGCCCGACTTGAGGGCCCGGCCGGGCCGCAGGTCGAGCAGGTTGAGCAGGTTGGCGGTGCCGGCGATCACCCCGGCGCCGAGCAGGACGTCCACGCCGCGCCCGAGGAGGCCCTGCCGCTGGCGGCGGCGGTGGGCCGCGACGGTGGGATCGGCGGCGAGCAGCGCGGCGGCGGCGAGCCCGGCGGCACCCACCCCGGCGACCTTCACCAGGCCGGCGGTGACCCGGCCCTCCCGCAGCGCGGCGAGATGCCCGGCGAAGCCCTTCGCGGCCTTCTGCTCCGGCCGCATGCCGACGACGTCGTCGTAGAGCCCGACCGCGCCGGCGCCGACCCCGGCGACCAGGGCGGCGGCACCCGAGGCCCCACCCGGCGCGCCGAACGCGGCGACCGACGCGGCGCCCGCGGCGAACGCCGGACCGGCAGCGAGGGTCACTGTGCGGCCGCGGAAGTTGGTGCGCTCCAGAGCGGGGCCGACCGGGGCGATGCGGATCTCACGCAGCGCGTACCGGGCGGCGGCGGCGCCGGCACCGGCGACCAGGAGCCGACCGAGCAGGCTCACTCCGCCCCCTCCCGACAAGCCTCGACGATCCGGACGATGGGACACCGGGGTGGATGCATCGGTCACTGGGGCAGTCTAGGCAGCAGCGAGGCGGCGTTGTCGCCGACACCGTACTGCCCGGTCTTCTTCCCGGTGAGCTGCTGCACCAGCGCCAGGCTGGTGACCAACTGACCCTGGACCGTGTTGGCGTTGTCGACGGTGGAGATCGACTGCGCGAGGACCGGGTCGCCCCGCACCACGGCCACCAGGTTGCCGTCGGCGGAGCCGTTGCCGGCGACCACGATCGCGCCGGTCCGGTCGAACTGCTCGGCGACCTTGACCACCGACTCGTCCTTGCGGGCGGAGTCCTGGTCGACGTACGGCTGCCCGCTGACCAGGACGACGGCCTCGGCCGACGCGGTGACCTTGTCCTCGGTGGTCAGGTAGTTGGCGTTGGTGTACGCGGCCAGCACGGCCCGCCGGTCCGCCTCGCTGACCGGCGTCGCCCCCGGCGACCGGTCGAGCAGCACGCTGGCCAGCAGGGCGCTGGACGTCTCCACGCCGTGCCCGTTGCCGGGCAGGTCGGCGGTCGGCG
The DNA here is from genome assembly GCF_052068135.1 of Micromonospora sp. BQ11. Taxonomy (NCBI): domain Bacteria; kingdom Bacillati; phylum Actinomycetota; class Actinomycetes; order Micromonosporales; family Micromonosporaceae; genus Micromonospora; species Micromonospora sp. BQ11. Next base: position 290,636 of record NZ_JBQHDB010000008.1, read on the forward strand.
CGCTGGTCGGGCGGGCCGCGGTGACGGCCAGTTCCAGCAGGTTGTTGCTGTTGTCCGGGTCCATGAACTTGTCCTGCAGGTCGATCCGCCCGGTCACCTCCGCGCCGGCGAGCTGGAGCATCTTCACCACGTTCTCGGTGTGACCCCGGCCGGTCGGCAGGCTGGCCACCAGCACGCGCTTGCCGGCGAGCTTGCCGGGGAGCACCACCTCGGCGATCTCGGCGGCGAACTCCTCCTCGCGGGCGAGTTCCTCCTGCATGCTGTTGACCTGCTGGCGCATCTGCTGGTTGGCCTTGCTCAACCCGTTGACGTTCTCCTTGAGCGAGTCGGCCACCGGACCGTTCAGCGCGGCTGTGCCCACGACCAGGCCGATCGCCAGCGCCAGGAAGACCGCGGTCAGGGACACCACGTGGTACCGGAAGTTGATCACACCAGAATCCTCTTGGTCGGGCGCACGCTAGAAGAGCTGTGACAGCTGGAACACGAAATTGTTCCACCACTCGGAGACCACGCCCAGATACGCCTTGCCGACGGTGGAGACCGCCACGGCCGACGCCATCGCGGCGATGGCGGAGAGCACGAGCAGCAGGAGGGAGGAGCCGGAGATGCTCTGCCGGTAGAGCCGGCTGACGCCCTTGGCGTCGACCAGCTTCCCGCCGACCTTCAACCGGGTCAGGAAGGTCGAGGCCATGCCGCCGCGCCCCTTGTCCAGGAACTCCACCAGGGTGGCGTGCGTGCCGACCGCCACCAGCAGCGACGCGCCCTTCTCGTCGGCCAGCAGCATGGCCAGGTCCTCGCTGGTGGCGGCGGCCGGGAAGGTGATCGCCGGCACGCCCAGCCCGTTGACCCGGGGCAGGCCCGGCGCGCGGCCGTCCGGGTACGCGTGCACGATCACCTCGGCGCCGCAGCGCAGCACGTCGTCGGTGACCGAGTCCATGTCACCGATGATCATGTCCGGCGTGTAGCCCGCCTCGACGAGGGCGTCCGCACCACCGTCGACGCCGATCAGCACCGGCTTGAACTCCCGGATGTACGGGCGCAGCACGTCCAGGTCGGCCTTGTAGTCGTATCCCCGGACCACGATCAGGCAGTGCCGGCCCTGGATCTGGGTCTGGATGTCCGGCACCCCGACGCCGTCCAGGAGCAGGTCACGCTCCTGCCTGAGGTAGTCCATCGTGTTGGCGGCGAACGCCTCCAGCTGGACCGACAGTCCCTCCCGGGCGTCGGCCATGGCCTTGGCCACCGTCTCGGTGTCCTGGAGGCTGCCGTGGGCGACCGGCACGTCACCGACGAAGACCGTGTTGCCCTCGATCCGGACGGTCTCGCCCTCGCGGACCTGGTCGAAGATGCTCTCCCCCAGGTCGTCCAGCAGCGGGATGCCGGCGGCGATCAGCACCTCGGGACCGAGATTGGGGTAGCGACCGGAGACCGACGGCTTCGCGTTGAGGACCGCACCGACACCGACGGCTACCAGCGAGTCGGCGGCGACACGGTCCAGGTCGACGTGGTCGATCACCGCGATGTCGCCGGGGCGAAGCCGTCCGACCAGGCGTTTGGTCCGGCGATCCAGGCGCGCGGTGCCAACTATCCGGCCCGGTTCCGCGGCCCGGTTCCGGCGCAACGTGGGTATACGCATCGTGACCATCCTGGCATGTGAGGCAGGCTTCTCCGGCGCGACATGCCTGGGCAGCGCCGCCTACCCAGGGAAGCACACTACGGCGCGGGCCGGTGTGCCTGTTCTCACAATGGCCCGCGCTACGGTCGCCTCTCACGTGCCGCCACCGCCAGAAGCTCCTCGGCGTGGGCGATACCCAGATCGGAATCAGGCAAACCGGCGAGCATCCGGGCGAGTTCCCGGGCACGCTCGGTGTCCTCCACCACGCGGACGCCGCTGGTGGTCACCGCGCCACCGGTGTCCTTCGCCACCACCAGGTGCCGGTCGGCGAACGCGGCCACCTGGGGAAGGTGGGTGACCACGAGCACCTGGTGGCTGCGGGCCAACCGGGCCAACCGCCGGCCGATCTCCACCGCCGCCTGCCCGCCGACTCCGGCGTCCACCTCGTCGAAGACCAACGTGGGTGGGCCACCGGACCCGGCGAAGACCACCTCGATGGCCAGCATCACCCGGGACAGCTCACCGCCGGAGGCGCCGCGCTGCAGCGGCAGCGACGGCGCGCCCGGGTGGGCCAGCAGCCGCAGCTCCACCTCGTCGCCGCCGTCCGGGCCGACACCGACCTCGCTGCCGTTGACCGGCAGGCTGGGCTCGGACCGGCCGGCCGGGCGGGGAAGCACCGCCACCTCGATCCGCGCGTGCGGCATGGCCAGCCCCGCCAACTCCTCGGTGACCTGCCCGGCGAACCGCTGCGCCGCCTCCTGCCGGGACGTCGACACCCGGCCGGCGAGGTCAGCCACCTCGGCGGACAGCCGCGTCGCCTCCCGGTCCAGCTCGTCCAGCAGGTCGTCGGAGGTGTCCAGGTCGGCCAGCCGAGTGCGGGCCCGCTCGGCCCAGGCGATGACACCGTCGACGTCGTCGGCGTACTTGCGGGTCAACGCGCGCAGCGCGGCACGCCGCTCGTACACGGTCTGCAACCGGGCCGGGTCGGCGTCCAGCGCGGCCAGGTACGCGGACAGCTCGGCGGACACGTCCGCCACCAGGGTCGCCGCCTCCTCCAGCCGCACGGCCAGCTCGCCGAGGGCCGGGTCGGTGCCGGCCTGCGCCTCCAGCGTCCGGCGGGCGGTACCCAGCAGGGTGGTGGCGTCCGGCGTCTCGTCGGTGGCCTCCACGCCGCCGGCGACGCAGTGCTGGGCGAGCTGCGCGGCGGTGCGCAGGCCCTCGGCGTGCTCCAGCCGCTGCGCCTCCGTCTTCAGCTCGTCGTCCTCGCCGGGCAGCGGGTCGACCCGGGTGATCTCGTCCAGGCCGAGCCGCAGCAGGTCGGCCTCCTGGTTGCGCTCGCGGGCGTTGCGCCGTCGGTCGGCCAGGTCGTCGACGACGGCGCGCCAGCGCGTGTACGCCTCCCGCAGCGCGTCGAGCAGCTTCTCGTGCTCCGGGCCGGCGAACCGGTCCAGCGCCGCGCGCTGCTCCGCGGGGCGCAGCAGCCGCAGCTGGTCGGACTGCCCGTGCACGGCGACGACCTGCTCGCCGACCTCGCCGAGCATCGACACCGGCATGCTCCGACCGCCCACGTGCGCGCGGGACCGGCCCTCCACCGTCACGGTGCGGCTCAGCAGCAGCGATCCGTCGTCGTCGGGCTCGCCGCCGGCGTCGGTGATCCGCGCGTGCACCGTGGTGGCCACCCGGCCGGCGAGCCGCAGCCGGCCCTCGACCATCGCCCGCCCGGGCTGCGCGCGCACCCGCCCGGCGTCGGCCCGACCGCCGAAGAGCAGGCCGAGGCCCGTGACCACCATGGTCTTGCCCGCACCGGTCTCGCCGGTGATGACGTTCATGCCTCCGGTCAGGGGCAGCGTGGTGTCCTCGATGACGCCCAGTCCGGTGATGCGCAGCTCTTCCAGCACAGCAACCGACAGTAGACGCGGGCCCCGACAGTTGACCAGCCGGCGCGGGCCGGCTCGTCGCGCGGCCGACGGCGTCGTACAGTTCTGCCCCGTGTTGGACGTGATCGGCTTGACCCCCGGTGAGCAGGACCTCTACCGCTGCCTGGTGCACCTCACCACGGCCCGCGTCGAGGAGTTGGCCGAGCGGCTGCGCAGCCCGCGTGAGGAGATCCTGGCTCGCCTCGACGCGCTGCGCGGCAAGGGTCTGGTGCTGCCGACCGGGCCGGAGCCGGACGCGCCGCTGCGGCCGCTGCCGCCCGACGTCCCGCTCGGTGCGGCGCTGCTGCGCCGCCAGGAGGCCCTGGAGGCGGCGCGGGCGGCGGTCACCCAGCTCACCGAGGAGTTCCGGGCCGGGATGCGGCGGCAGGACGCCGACCATCTGGTGGAGGTCGTCACCGGCGGGCGGGCGCTGCGCGAGCGCCTGCGCGACCTGCAGAACGGCGCCCGGACCGAGGTCCTCTGGTTCTGCCGGGCCAACCCGCTGGCCATGCCCGGTCAGGAGAACGTCGAGGAGTTCGACGCGCTGGCCCGCGGCGTCCGCTACCGGGCCATCTACGAGCGCGACATGCTCCTCGAACCGGGTGCGCTGGAGGACGTCGAGCAGGGTGTACGCGCCGGCGAGGAGGCTCGCGTCCTCGACCGGCTGCCGGTGCGGCTGGCCGTCGTGGACGGTCGGACGGCGGTCTGCCCGCTGGTGCCGGAGCGGGGCGACGGGGAACCGAGCGCGGCGGTGATCGGCCGCAGCCAGCTGCTGGACGCGTTGCTCGCCCTCTTCGAGAGCCACTGGCTGATGGCGACGCCGCTGCGCTCGTCCGACCCTCCGGTCGACCGGGACGAGGACGGGTACCGGCCGGACGCCGAGGAGGCCCGGCTGCTGTCGCTCTTCGTGGCCGGCGTGCCGGACAAGTCCATCGCCTCGCAGCTCGGGGTGAGCCGGCGGACCGTGCAGCGGCGGCTCGCCGACCTGATGGCGCTCGCCGGCGTGGACACCCGGCCCGGTCTGGCGTTCCAGGTCGCCCGGCGGGGCTGGATCTGAGTCGGGACCGACGGGGGCGGGGCGGCACCCGGCCGCCCCGCCCCCGTCGGAGTCAGCGCAGCCCGTACGCGTCGACCACGGTCTGGTCGACGGTGTTGCCGGCGCCGTCGCGGGCGTGTGCCCGCAGCGACACCGTGCCGCGCCCGGCCGGCACCACGGCGGTGAACCGGGTGCCCGAGCCGCGCATCGGCACCGCCCGCCAGGTCCGCCCGCCGTCGAACGACACCTCCACCCGCAGGTGGGTGCCGGTCGGCGTGGGTACGCCCGCCGGCTGGCGCAGCGTCAGCTCCAGCCGGTGCGGTCGGTCGCCGGCCACCTCACCGCGCAGGTCGGCCGGAACCCGGTAGTCGACCTGGAGCAGCGGCAGCGGCTGAGCGGCCTCCCCGGCCGGGCGGGACGAGGTGAACTCCCAGGCCGTCTCGGTCCGGGTCGCCCAGCGCCACTCCTCCGAGGCGCGCCGGGTGGTCAGGTCCAGCCGGTACCGGGCCGCCGCCGCGGTGGTCGGCACCGGGGCCCAACCGTCGGAGAGGTCGGCGATCAGCTGCCCGTCGCGGCTGAGCCGCGCCTCGACGTCGTCCTGCTCCTCACCGGAGCCGGCCGGGGCGTAGTGCCCCTCGGCATCGACGAACTCGGCGACCCGCAGGTCGAGGGTGTCCCCCGTGCGGGTGGGAACCGGCGCTCCGCCGGTGGCCGGCACGGCCGGCCGGACGACCGGGGCGTGCCAGGTCTCGGTCTCCCGGTCGTCGGCGGCGTAGCGGCGGGCCTGGTCCGTGAGTCCGCCACGAAGCGGCTCCGACTGCATCCACATCAGCTTGTGCAGCACTCGGTGCTGCCACCAGGAGTCACCGGCGCTGACGTACTCCCGCCGGACCGTGCCGGTACGCACCATCCGCTGGTCGTCGTTCCAGGAGAACTTCTGCCACGGACGCCAGCCGAAGCGCTGCTCGGTGGCCCAGTCAAGACCGCCGGTGTCGCCGTAGCGGGCGGTCACCTCGGCGGTGTTCTCCGCGGTCACCGTGTGCTCGATCCGCTCGGGCACGCGGCCCTTGGACACCTGGAACACGTCGTACAGGTAGGGGCTGTCCACGGTGAGCGTCAGGTCCAGCGTCGCACGGCCGGTCCTGGCCGCGGTGATCATGGGCTGCCCGTCGTCGTTGGCCACGGCCAACGTGGGGACGGGGAGCCGCTCCCCGTCCGGACGCCAGAACGTCCATGCGCTGAAGTCCGCCGGCCGGACGATGAGCACCACGGCGGCGCCGGCCGCCGCGGCCGCCGCGACCTGGTCGTTCTCCGAGCGGTCGGTGCTGCCGTCGAGGAGCACGGCGGCGCCGCGCGCCCCGGCCAACTCGTCGGCGGTCCCGGTGCCGCCCCAGACCAGCGGCAGCTTCCGCCGGCCCGTCGGCGCCGGCGACATGCCCAGCAGGTTGACGTCCAGTGGGCCGGAGACGCCGCTGACCCTCGCGTCCACCATCGGCGCGACCAGTTGCCAGCGCGAGGAGAACTCGAATTCGCCCTCGCTAACCGGCCGGGTCGGGGTGACGTTGAGCTGTTGGACGCTGCTGAACGTCATCACCCCGTGGTCGACCTGCCGGCCGTTGCCGAAGACCCGGTGCTCGTAGAAGCTGAGCTTGGCCCGCTGCTCGCTCGGCTTCGGGGTCTCGATCCGCACGGGCGTGCCCTTACGCGGGTCGAGCACCACGGTGATGTCCCGGTCGACGATGAGCTCCGGGTCGGTGACCAGGGTCAGCTGCTCGTCCAGCGGGGCACCGTGCTCGATGAGCGACTGGAGCAGGTAGGGGCCCTCCTCCACCCGCACCTGGATCTCGTCGCCGAGCAGGTAGCCGAGGAAGTCGGAGTCGGAGTGCTCGCCGAAGAGGGTGACCACCGGCGAGATGCCCGGCTTCCCGGCCATGTCCAGCGCGCGCAGGGTGACGGTGTGGATCGGGCCGCTCAGGGTGACCGCGACGGCGGTGCGGACCGTGACGCCGTCCGCGCCCGTCGCCACCAGCCAACCGCCGAACGTGCCGCGGTCCAGCTTCGCCGGGTCGGCGCGCAGCGGAACGGCCACGCTGCCGCCGGCCGGGACGGTGACCTCGGTGGCGCCCACGGCGACGCCGTCCGGCTCCGCCCGGTCGCTGTCGATGTTGCGCAGCTCCAGCGCCAGGCGCAGGGTCTGCGCGGCGCCGGTGCCGTTGGTGTACGTCACGGTCCGTTCGAGCGCCGCGGCGCCGGTGGTCAGCCGACCGAAGTCGGCGGTGGCCGAGCCGTACGTCCGCTGGGTCAGCGCCCGCGGCACGTCGACCCGGCCGGTGCCCTGCTCGAAGACGGTCAGGTCCGGCGTGGGCTTCGTGGTGCTGACCAGCGCGTCCTTGAGCTGGCCGGCGGTCCAGTCGGGGTGTTCCTGGGCGAGGATCGCGGCCGCGCCGGCGACGTGCGGGGTGGCCATCGAGGTGCCGTTGGCCCGGGTGTACGCGTCGTCCACCGCGGTGCCCATGCTGGTGCCGGCGGCCCGGGCGGCGACGATCCCGACGCCCGGCGCGGTGATCTCCGGCTTCGCGGCGCCGTCACCGACGCGCGGGCCGCGGCTGGAGAAGTCCGCCAGCTTGTCGTCGCGGTCCACCGCGCCGACGGTCAGCGCCGCGGTCGCGGCGCCCGGCGAACCGACGCTGTTCGCCGCGCCCTCGTTGCCGGCGGCGACCACGAAGAGCGCGCCGGTCTCGGCGCTCAGGTCGTTGAGCGCCTGGCTCATCGGGTCGGTGCCGTCGGTCGCGCCTCCGCCGAGGCTCATGTTGATCACCTTGGCGCCGGAGCGGGCGGCCCACTCCATGCCGGCGATGATCCCCGAGTCGTAGCCGGTGCCGTAGTCGTCGAGCACCTTGCCGACGAGCAGCCGAGCGCCGGGCGCGACGCCCTTGCGCAGCCCACCGGAGGCGTCGCCCCCGCCGGCGACGGTGGCCGCCACGTGGGTGCCGTGGCCGTGGCCGTCCTGCGCGCTGCCGGTGCTGCTGAAGTCCTTCGCCTCGACGATCCGGCCGGCCAGGTCGGGGTGGTTCGCGTCGACGCCGGTGTCCAGCACCGCCACCTTGACGCCCGCACCGTCGCGCCCGGCCGTCCAGGCCGCCGGCGCGCCGATCTGCGGCACGCTGTGCTCCAGGTCCGCGCGGACCCGCCCGTCCAGCCAGACGCGGGCGATGCCGGCGCCGAGTCGGGCCGGCGCGCCGGCGGCGGTACGCGCCGGCGGCGTGCCGCGCAGCGTCGTCCACAGCCCGCCCAGGTCACCCTTGCCGACCTTCAGCGCGGCGCCGTTGATGCTCTCCAGCGGGCGGACGGCGGTGGCCCCGGCGAGCGGACGAACCCGCCCACCGGCCTGCTCCTGGTAGCGGACGATCAGCGGCAGCGCGCCCTGCGCCGCGTCGCCGAATCCGTCGGCCACCAGCTCCTGCACGTCGAACAGGTTGCCGTCCAGCACCCCCGCGGAGACGTACGGCACGACGTCGCTGGGCAGCACCCGAATCCCGCCGTCGACCTCCAGGGTGTGGAAGGTGATCCGGTCGCGGCCGGGGCCGGGACGGACCGTGGCGGCGACCCGACCGGACGCGGCCGGGGCGAGGTCGACCTGGTCGCCGGTGATCAGGGTGACGCGGGCGGGCGCGGTGCCGGGGGTGGGTGTGCCCGGACTCGGGCCGGCGGGCCGGGCGGGCGGGTCGGCGGACGCCGGTACGGCGAGCCCGACCACCAACGCGCCGACCGCGCCGGCGCTGAGCCAGCGTGGGGGCCAGTGCATGCGATGCGCTCCTCTGCTCCATGGGGCCGGCCTCGTGTGGAGATCGACCGCTCGGAGTCTGCGACGGAGCTCACGGGTGGGTCACTAGGTGCGGCCCGCCGCACCGGCGACATGTCGCCAGGTGGACACGGCACGGCGTCGGCGGAACCGGCGGCTGTCCGGTGGGTTGCGCGACGGCGGGGTCAGCGGCGGCTGCCGCGCCAGCCCAGCACCGGAAGGTCGAACTTGGCCACCAGCCGGTCGGTGAACGGACGGTCGCGCAGCCGCACGATGCGTACCGGCAGCGCGCCGCGGCGCACCGTGACCCGCGCCCCCGGCGGCAGGTCGTACACGCGGCGTCCGTCGCAGGACAGCACCGCGAGGGTGGTGAACGGGTCGACGGTGATGGAGAACGTGGACGTCGGCGCGGTCACCAGGGGCCGGCTGAACAGCGCGTGCGCGCTGATCGGCACCAGCAGCAACGCCTCCACCTCCGGCCAGACCACCGGGCCGCCCCCGGAGAACGCGTACGCCGTCGAACCGGTCGGGGTCGCGCACACCACGCCGTCGCAGCCGTACCGGGACAGCGGGCGGCCGTCGACGTCGACCAGGAGTTCGAGCATCTGCGCCCGCTCCCCCTTCTCGACGCTGATCTCGTTGAGCGCCCAGGACTCGATGGTCGGCCCGCCGTCGAACTCGGCGGTCACGTCGAGGGTGAGCCGCTCGTCCACCGTGTAGTTGCGCCCCACCACGTCACGGACGGCGGTGTCGAGGTCGTCGATCTCGGCCTCGGCGAGGAAGCCCACCTTGCCGAGGTTGATGCCGAGCAGCGGCGCCTTCGCCGGCCGGGCCAGCTCGGCGGCCCGCAGGAACGTGCCGTCGCCGCCGAGCGCGAACACGATCTCCGCCCCCTCCGCGGCCTCCGGCCCGGTCACCGGGACCACGCCCGGCAGGTCGAGGTCGTCGGCCTCCTCGGCCACGACCCGTACCTCGAACCCGGCCGCGATCAGGTCGGCGGCCACCGCCCGCGCGTGCTCGGTGCTGCGCCGGCGGCCGGTGTGCGTCACCAGCAGGGCGGTCCGGCTCACCGGCTCGTCCCGCCCGTCGCGACCGGCCCGCACGCCATCCCCGCGCCGGCACGGTCCACCAGCTCGCTCACCCGGCCACCTCCTCCGTCGCCGCGCCCGGCAGCCCGCCGGACGGCGCCAGGCCCTGCGGCCCGGCCGTGACCACGGCACGCACCCGCTCCGCGTCGGCGGGTGGTGCGTCCCGGCGTAACCATACGAAGAACTCGACGTTGCCGCTCGGCCCCGGCAGCGGGCTCGCGGCCACGTCGGCGAGGCCCAGGCCGAGCTGCGCCGCGGCGGCGGCCACGTCCAGCACCGCCTCGGCCCGCAGCGCGGGGTCCCGCACCACCCCGCCGGCGCCGACCCGCTCCTTGCCCACCTCGAACTGCGGTTTGACCATCAGGGCCAGGTCGCCGTCGCTACGGGTGCAGCCGGCCAGCGCGGGCAGGACCAGCCGCAGCGAGATGAACGACAGGTCGGCGACGGTCAGGTCGACCGGCCCGTCGATGCCCTCCGGGGTCAGCGTACGGACGTTGGTCCGCTCGAAGACCCGTACCCGGGGATCGGTGCGCAACGGCCACGCGAGCTGGCCGTAGCCGACGTCGACGGCGACGACCTCGGCCGCGTCGGCGCGCAGCAGCACGTCGGTGAAGCCTCCGGTGGACGCCCCCGCGTCCAGGCAGCGCCGACCGGCGACGGTCAGCCCGCCGGGAGCGAACGCGGCCAGCGCGCCGGCGAGCTTGTGCCCGCCCCGGGAGACGTACTCCTCGGTCGGGTCACTGCCGGTGACCAGCAGTGGGTCGGCGGGGTCGACCATCGCGGCGACCTTGCGGGCCGGCACTCCCCGCAGCTGGACCCGGCCGGCCTCCACGAGCGCGGCGGCCTGCTCCCGCGAGCGGGCCAGGCCACGGCGGACGAGTTCGGCGTCCAACCGGTTACGACGTGCCATGGGTGGTTCTCGGCTCCTCAGGACTGGTCGATGGTGGCGAGGGTCTCCCGCAGCGTCTGGTAGGCCGCCTCGTACTGGGCGATCTGGTCCGCCGGGGGCAGCCCCGCCGCGTTGGCCATCGCCTGCACGGCGGCGTCGACGGCCGGGTGCCGTACCTCGTCGAGGTCCTCGTCGGCCCCGAACGGCGGCGGCCCCGCACGGAACCCGGTGCCCGGCGGGCCGGGGCGGGCCGCGCCGGGCGGACCGGGTCGCGCGCCGGGCGGAGGTCCGGGCCGCGGCCCCGTCACGACCCGCTCCGGTACGCGACGCGGCGCGTCACTCGGCACCGCCCGGCTGCCGCTTACCGCCCGGCGCCTTCTTCGCCGGCCGGACCGGCTCCGCCGGCTGCGCGGTCGGGGCGACGTCGGCCGGCGGCTTGACGACGAGCGCCTTCTTCGCGACGGCCTTCTTCGCCACCGCCTTCTTGGCGACGGCCTTCTTCGCGATCGCCTTCGTCGGGACCGGCGCCGCTTCGTGCGACGTGCCGGGCGCGGTGGGTGCCGCTGCCGTGGTCGGCACGGCGGGCTCCGCCGCACCGGGCGACACGGAGGCGGCGGCGGTCGGGGTGGTCGGGGTCGGCCCGGCGGTGGCCGGGGTGGCCGGTGCCACGCCGAGGGTCGCCTTGGCCTCGCGCAGCTGCCGCTCCAACTCGTGGACGCGGCGGGTCAGCTCGGCCACCTCGTCGGCGGTGGCGAGCCCGACCGCGGCGAGGGCCCGGTCGACCTCGAACCGCACCAGCTTGGTCAGCGCCTCACGGTTCGCGGCGCCGGTGGAGACCAGCTCCTCGGCGAGCGCCTGGAGCTGGCCGGCGGTGGCGCCACCCTGACCGACCACGCGGCGTACCGCGTCCTGCGCCTTCTTCCGGGGCGCCTCCGTCAGGCCCATGGCCAGCTCGAGGTAGGCGCGCCACGCGTCCTGCATACCGGAGTCCTTCCGCGGGGCGGGGGTGTGTGGTCCTCACGCTACCGGGCACCCGGAACCACCCCGTGCGGTACGGTGCCTCCGACGGCGTGGCGAGCGGTTGAGGAGGCTCCGGGTGGCCAGCGTGGACGAGTGCCGACAGGCGTTGCACGATCTCGCCGCCCGGCTGGACCGCAACGCGGAGACGGTGCGGGAGAAGATCGACCTGGACCGGACGCTGGCCTGCCGGATCACCGATCTGGACACGGCGTTCCACGGCCGGCTCACCGGCGGACGTCTGGTCGACCTGACCGACGGCGACGACCCGAAGGCCAAGATCGCGCTGAGCACCACCAGCGACGACCTGCTCGCGCTGGTCCGCGGTGAGCTGGACGTCACCCGGGCGGTCGCGTCCCGGCGCATCTCGATCAAGGCGAACCCGTTCGACCTGATGAAGCTGCGCAAGCTGCTCTGAGCCGACCGGTCCGGACGGGCCGGCCAGGTCAGGCCGTCAGGCCCAGCTCGGTCAGGGCCTGTGCGGCCTCCGTCGACGCGGCGTGCACCCGGAGCGGCTCCGGCGCCGACCACGCGGCGGCGCACAGCGCCGGCAACGCGTCCAGCGGGCGTCCGGCTCCGGCCAGTTCCACCCGACCGTCGCGTACCGTCGCCGACCAGCCGGCGGCGTCCGTCGGCCCCGGCACCCGCACCACGGCCGCCGGGTCGAACAGCCCCGCCAGGTCCTTCGCCACGTACGTGGGCCGGCGCTCCGGCGGCGCGGCGAGCAGTTCGGCGACGTCGCTGACCCCGGTGAGGACGAGCAGGCTGTCCAGCCCGGCACGGCCGGCGCCCTCGATGTCGGTGTCCAGGCGATCGCCGACGACCAGCGTCCGGCCCGCACCGGCCCGCCGGGCCGCCGCCGCGAACAGTTCCGGCTCGGGCTTGCCGACGACCACGTCCGGGTCCCGCCCGAGGGCCGTGCGCAGCGCGGCGACCAGGGAACCGTTCCCGGGCAGCGGGCCACGACCGCTGGGCAGCGTCCGGTCGGTGTTCGTGGCGATCCAGGTGGCCCCACCGCGTACGGCCACCGACGCCTCGGCCAGGTCGACCCAGCCGACCTGCGGCCCGTACCCCTGCACGACCGCGACCGGCGCCTCGTCCGCGCGGGAGACCGGAACGAGACCGACGGCGCGGATCTCCGCCCGCAGTGCCTCCGCACCGACCACGAGCACCGCCGAGCCGGCGGGGAGCCGGTCGGCCAGCAGCTCGGCCGCGGCCGCCGCGGAGGTCAGCACCTCGTCCGGTCGGGCCGGCACGCCCATGCCGGTGAGCAGGTCGGCCACCTCGCTGGAGCGACGCGAGGCGTTGTTGGTCGCGTACGCCACCGCCCGCCCCTCGGCGTGCAGCCGGCCGACCGCCTCGACCGCGCCGGGGATCGGCCGGTCGATCAGGTAGATCACTCCGTCCAGGTCGAAGGCGACCAGGGTGTACCCGTCGACCAGCCGCTCCCCGGCGTCACTCGTCATCGCTGTCCGGCGTCCTTTCCGGGGGCGTCCGTCGCCGCGTCGCTCTTCTCCGCCAGCTCCCGCGCCTGCGCGTCGGTCAGCTCGTCGTCGGCCAGGTCGTCGGCGATCCCGTGCACGTCGGCCTCGGTCGACGCGGTCCCGGTCGGGTGCGACGCGGTCGCGTCGCGCTCGTCCCGGTCGGTGTCCTGGTCCTCGTCGTCGTCGTCGAAGTCTTCGTCGTCGGAGTCCTCGAGGTCTTCGTCGTCCTCGTCGTCTTCGTCGTCGTCGAAGTCCTCGTCGTCGGAGTCCTCGTCGTCCTCGTCGTCGAGGTCGTCGTGGTCTTCGTCCGAGTCGTCGTCGCTCGTGAGGTCGGCGTCAGAGCGGGTCGGCACGGCGCCCGGCGTACCGGGACCTGCGGCGATCTCCTCCGCCTCGTCCTCCTCGTCGCCCTCGATGACCACGCCGTCGAGCTCCAGCAGCCGCTCGGCGGCGTCGGTCTCGCCCTCCGTGTCCACGTCGGCGGCCCGGGAGAACCACTCGCGGGCCTCGTCGCGCCGGCCGACCGCGAGCAGCGCGTCGGCGAACGCGTACCGCAACCGAGCCGTCCACGGCTCGGGGACGTCGGCGCTCAGGTCACGGACCTGGAGCATCGCCACCGCCGCGTCCTTCTGGCCGAGGTCGCCACGCGCACCGGCGGCCACGATCAGCAGCTCGATGGCGACGGCGGGGTCCAGCTTGTCGCGGTCCGCGCCCCGGAACAGGTCGATCGCCCGCTCCGGCCGGCCCAGTGCCCGCTCGCAGTCCGCGAGTACCGCCAGGTGGTTCTGGAGGCCACTCATCCGGTGGTACGTGCGCAACTCGGCGATCGCCGTCTGCCACTCCCCCGCGTGGTACGCGGCGAGCCCGACGGCCTCCCGCACCGCGGCGATCCGGGACGCGAGCCGGCGGGCGGCCAGCGCGTGCGCCAGCGCCTCGGCCGGGTCCTCGTCGATCAGCTGACCCGTGGCGACCAGGTGCCGCGCGACCGTGTCCGCGACCGGCTTGGCCAGCGAGAGCAGCTCGGCACGGACGTCCTTGTCCAGGTCGGTCGGGGAGATGTCGTCGGAGAGCACCGGCGCCGAGGTGCCCTCGGCACCGACCTCGGGCCGCTCGTCACGACGGTCCCCGCCGCGGAAGCCGCCCTCACGGTCGCCGCCGCGGTAACCACCTTCGCGGTCACCACCGCGGAAGCCACCGGGACGGTCGCCGCCCTCACGGCGGTCGCCGCCACGGTAGCCGCCCTCACGACGGTCGCCGCCGCGGAAGCCACCCTCACGCTCCCCGCCGCGGAAACCACTCGGACGGTCGCCGCCCTCACGACGGTCACCGCCCTCGCGCGGAGGACCGGAACGGAAGCCACCCTCACGGCGGTCACCGCCACGGAAGCCACCCTCGCGGTCACCACCGCGGAAACCACCCGGACGGTCGCCACCTTCACGACGGTCACCGCCCTCGCGCGGAGGACCGGAACGGAAGCCACCCTCACGGCGGTCACCGCCACGGAAGCCACCCTCGCGGTCACCACCGCGGAAACCACCCGGACGGTCGCCACCTTCACGACGGTCACCGCCCTCGCGCGGAGGACCGGAACGGAAGCCACCCTCACGGCGGTCACCGCCACGGAAGCCACCCTCGCGGTCACCGCCGCGGAAGCCACCCTCGCGGTCACCACCGCGGAAACCACCCGGACGGTCGCCGCCCTCACGACGGTCGCCGCCACGGTAACCGCCCTCGCGACGGTCGCCGCCGCGGAAGCCACCCTCGCGGTCACCACCGCGGAAACCACCCGGACGGTCGCCGCCCTCGCGACGGTCACCGCCACGGAAGCCACCCTCGCGGTCACCACCGCGGAAACCACCCGGACGGTCGCCACCCTCGCGACGGTCACCGCCACGGAAGCCACCCTCGCGGTCGCCGCCACGGAAACCACCCGGACGGTCGCCGCCCTCGCGACGGTCACCGCCACGGAAGCCGCCCTCACGACGGTCGCCGCCGCGGAAGCCACCCTCGCGGTCGCCGCCACGGAAACCACCCGGACGGTCGCCACCCTCGCGACGGTCACCGCCACGGAAGCCGCCCTCGCGGTCGCCGCCACGGAAACCACCCGGACGGTCGCCGCCCTCACGACGGTCACCGCCACGGAAGCCGCCCTCACGACGGTCGCCGCCGCGGAAGCCACCCTCGCGGTCACCACCGCGGAAGCCACCCGGACGGTCGCCACCCTCGCGACGGTCACCGCCACGGAAGCCGCCCTCGCGGTCACCACCGCGGAAGCCACCCGGACGGTCGCCACCCTCGCGACGGTCACCGCCACGGAAGCCACCTTCGCGGTCACCACCGCGGAAACCACTCGGACGGTCGCCGCCCTCGCGCGGAGGACCGGAACGGAAGCCACCCTCACGACGGTCACCGCCACGGAAGCCACCCTCGCGGTCACCACCGCGGAAGCCACCCGGACGATCGCCACCCTCGCGACGGTCACCACCGCGGAAACCACCGGGACGGTCGCCACCCTCGCGACGGTCACCGCCACGGAAGCCACCCTCGCGCGGAGGACCGGAACGGAAGCCACCCTCACGACGGTCCCCGCCACGGAAGCCACCTTCGCGACGCTCACCGCCGCCGAAACCACCACGGTCTCCGCCCTCACGGCGGTCGCCGCCACGGAAACCGCCGGAACGGGAGTCACCATCGCGGGGGCCCGAACGGAAACCGCCCTCACGGCGGTCGCCGCCACGGGATCCACCATCGCGGTCGCCGCCACGGAAGCCACCCTCGCGACGGTCACCACCCCGGTAGCCGCCCTCGCGGCCGCCCCGCTCGCCGGCGCCGGAGCCACGCTGGCCACCCCGGTCGTCCCGAGAGGGCGAGCGGTCGTCGCGGCGCGGCGCGCCCTCGCGTCCAGCGGATCGGTCTTCGTTACGACGCGGACGGTCTCCGCCCTGCGGTTCTGAACTCACAGGTACATCCTTCCTGATTGCGCCATCGAAGGCGCGACGCAGTCGAGGGCCGACCCTACTGGGGCGGCCCTCGACTGGAAGATTGTCCGGCGGTGTCCTACTCTCCCACACCCTCCCGGGTGCAGTACCATCGGCGCTGGAGGGCTTAGCTTC